>NZ_BSPW01000027.1 GCF_030161235.1 Vibrio zhanjiangensis
AATGGGAAGCTATCAGGCTTCCCATCTTGTGGTTTATAAGTGCTCTATCTGGAAAATAGTGGCCACTATTCAGCTACTGAAGGTTAAGCAAATAAAGCTCTAACATTCTCAACTGTATTACCATCACCAGAATTGAGAACTTCCATCGCCTGTTGCAGTTTAGGTAATATGTGATTTGCTACAGAATCACTCGCAACATCAGTCGCATCCTCAAGAAACTCCCTTGTATTCAGATCGCCAAATTGGCTTGCAGGCCTACTTAATACATTGGTAATAAAACGCCTTAATTGTCCGTGATTTGGGTCATTTTGATTTGAAAAGCGATCTTCACTCAATGCTTTATACATTTGTTGATCAAATTTATCATTCAACATTCTTAACTTGTCTTCTGGAGACAAGTATCTAGGAGCCGGACTACCTTGGAGGAATGAACCTAGGCTCGGTGGCTGAGTTGGCTCTTCTCTCTGTGATTCCGGATTGTTGGTGTCTTGCGTATCGTCTTCCAATACTTTTGTTTCAAGCTCTTCAATGCTTATTTCATATCTATCTTCTGCTTGGTCATCAGACGCCACTCTAACAATTCTAACGAAACTTCCACCAAAATAGCCTGACACTTCATCATATTGACTTAGGTCACCACCATTCATCTGTCTTACTATAGCGCTTATACTCGGGCTCGAACTTTCAGGACCTAGTAAAACATCTGTTGATGGTACACCATTACCTTTCGCGCTATTTTCCCATACCGTGTAAGCGGCTTCTCTAATTGAATTTCTGTCCGTTCCTGAAGCCAAATAGAGTTTTTTACTCGGCTCTCCACCTTGGGCTTGAATAAGAACGAGGCCGTTTTCGCGTGTTACCTTAGATTTCACTTTTTTATGGTTTGCCTTCAATGCATCACGATCAATCGGCGGTATTTCTGAAGATAGATCCTGTGGGCCATGTCTCCCCAACATTGGGTTGGGCTCATAATATCGACCACGCATCATGTCACTTCTTCTAAAATCGACTAAGCTACCAGTCGGAGTTTCAAAACCAGCAGATGCGTGTGTAGAGACGTCTACTTTTAGTTGACCATTCTCAATTCTACCCATAGTTGTCCGAATTCGTCTGTTAGTAATAAAACCGAGGAAACCGTAAACTAGTCCTGGCTGTCTTTCTGGTTGGAGATCCATTAATGCATTTTCTAATTTTCCTGTGAGTGATGCATCAAAATCTCCCATGTTCCTCCTATCGGTGATCTCTGAGTAGAGCTCGCCATGATCGGCATTTGACGAAGACACTCTTATCTCTTCAGGGTTCCCTACACCACTGTTACATGCAGCCACTTTGACGGGGACATCCTCAGGTAATAACATACCGTCAATGTCATGAGCAACATCCCCAGCGCTCATTTTAGGAGCAGTATCAGAAGCAGCACTATAAATAAATCCTTCACCCGGCTGCCCATGACCACTCACATATAACATATCTGTTGAGTTGAGATCACTTAAATCGGTTTTTTCGAGACCATAAAGGTAATGAAACTTCGGCTCCAAAGACGATGCATCAGCTGGACCATATGTATCGATAAGAATTCGTCGAAACTCCTCTATTTGCTCTTGATTTTTAAATACAACTTCATATGGATCGGCACCTTTATCGCTTAAATCACGAAGCAGAGGAATAAGCCTTTTGTTCACTCGTTCATCATTCATGAACGGGAAATAGATATACTGTTTGCCGCTAGGCTTCACATATGGCTTAAAACCGCCCGAAGTTTGGAGATCGGTAGACGACACTAACTGTCCATTAACTCTGTGAGTCGAAGTGCCTACCGCATCCAAACCTTCAGCGACTCTGCTATTGGGCGCATTCTTGTAATAAACACTCGTCATGTTATCAGCCTGTAAGCGGCTCCGGAGCTGTTGTTCATTGCCAACTAGGCTTCTTTCTGTCCAGCTGTCATATTCCCACCAATTACCTTGATTATCACGTATGTATGTTAACCAATGCCCCCCATTCCTGTTCGTCGCCGCCATAAACCGACCACTTTCTATGGCTCTTGTGGGGTCTGTTGATTCGATAAAATTATATTCAGCAACAGCAATACTTTCCATGCCCGTTCCATTGTCTTTGACAAACTGTGGAATGTCACTGTCTGGTATTCCTATACTTCTGAACTGTTCATATACCTTTTCGCGAAAAACATCTAAATCAAGTTCCCTGCCTTCGTAATGGCTAAGAGCGTAATAGCCACAAAAACTCGATAATTCACCGTCATGCGGTTGATTCAGAAATAAGTCCTGTGGGGGCCCACTTGGATTAGACCCTTCTACGTGACCACTTCCAAAAGCAGAGTCGCGGGAGTTTATACCTTGTGGGTTATCTTTTTGTGTGTTCTTGTGTTCTTTTTGATACCTACGCCACGCCTCTTCTTTCATCTTTTGAGCGCGTTTCGCTTGCTCAGTGTTTTTATTGACCAACTCCTCCGCTTTTTTGAGGTTCTGATCGAAGCCAGTAGATGTATACCAATGAGCATCTGAAAGTACCTGCGCCCCTTCTACATGTTGAAAGCCTGAAAACTGCCCACTGGATAAGAATGGAGCACTCGCAAAATTGTCAACCTCCGCTATTTTAGCCAATGTATTTCTTTTACTCGATAAGGCATCCTGATAGGTCGCAAACCAGTTGTTTCTAGTATCAAAAATAGGTCCACTTATCCCGAGTCGTTGCCTAAATTGACCTGCTGTAGGGTCAAATGCCACATCAACCCCCTTATATTCGGCAAAGATCACCCAGTGATTCGTATACACATCCGCTTCATTCCCAAGAGCGTTATCCCAAAAAGCCATATTGACAACCCTGATGTTCTCAACATCTGGATTGTCACGCAGAAGAGTCCTTATTCTTTTCGCCGCATTTTCACAGTTTTCTGTCGGGTCATTGATATAACGTTGTATCTCACTGTCTTCAGATACAATATCCTTGATTTCATCAATCTTTGACTGCTGCTGGGATGGCGTGTCAACATGTCTAAATCTATCAAGAGCCTCATTAGGCTCAAACGTTGGTTTAGATGGCTCTGGGTCTCGCCTTCCTAGACCTAATCTTTTCAGAATTCCATCAGATTCATCCAACCGCTGAGAGGGGGATACCTCCCCTGCATTACGTGGTGCACCACGCCCTCCAGTCAGACCAAAGTCATTACCATCCATCCGATTTAATCGCCTCAATTCTACCGCACTGCCTGCGGCACCGAACATATCTAAAGGAGCGAGCGCGAGCGGAAGAAGGCCAAAATTTCTTTCCTCAGCCGTATCACCTTGAGTAATAACGTATAAACCCTCAGCAACACCGTGTACCCCACTGACTACATCAACCACAACGGCGGCACCCGCAACGTAAACACCCCCGATCCCAGCTGCAGCGCCCCCCGTCAACGCTATTGAAGCTGCACCCAGTATATAACCAGATATCTCGAAAAACTTATCCGTCGCCCACTCGGCATCCGAAGTGATTAGCGTATCAGCATCACTCTTTAGCCTATCCAGCATTCTACCAGCCATGGTTTCAAAGGCATCAGTTTGATCTAATTTAACATGTGATTGACCAATGATGTTTTGAGGATGGGAAACATTGGCTCTTTTATTTTCTGAGAGTACGACCACCCCTTCATATTGACGTGCTTCACGTGCGGGGAAGTCAGTACCATAATATTTATTAGTCCATGAAGCCAGAATTTCTAAAGAGCGAGCTGGGGTTTCACTAGAGAGCAACCCTGGTTGCTTATTGCGTTCGCTCATATGCGATAAGATGTAATCTTTATTCGCAGGGTTAGCAAAAAATAGATTAAACTCTTTTTCACTATTGAACTTATGCACGCCCCCATTGGATTGCAAACTCACAAGAATGATCGCGTTTCCTTGCCGAGTCAACAACATACCTTCTAAAGGATAATGATTTCTACCATTGCTCAATGATGGAACGTATGCATTATCTGGAATATTACGTAGTGCGTCGGCCTCCTGAGAGCTCAGTACACCATCCGATTCTGCTTTTTCAATTTGGCTCTTATACTGATTTTCAAGGTATTGCGTAAATACCCCTAGGTGGTTATTTTTAAAATCATCAATTTCATCTGTGATCATAGGTTGGAGATCTGCATCATTCAGAGTCTTATAAAGCCTATTGAAGCTATCTGTTTGGTAGTGATTAGGAAGTTCATAGCTTGGCTCGGTATTGACAGTCACCGTATCACCTAAGCCTTTATCATAGTTATTTTTTAACCCGGTCACTAGGTCTACTTCGCTATAAAGTCTGCTTTGAGAATAACCTTTCGCATCTTCAGCGAGAGTATCGAAGAGATTATTTGCGTTCATTTTATGCTTGAATGCATCTTTTAAAATATATTGATTAGCATTGTTTCCTGATGCAGAAAGCTCTTCCAATATCGTCACCATCCCTCTTTTAACACGCCCATCCATTTGATTGTATAGGCTTGCATGAGAGAGAATATACTCACGATTATTTGCATCACCGAAGAACTGGTTCAGCTCTTGCCTAGAAGAAAAGTTGTGTACTTCTCCATCAGGCATTAAGCTGATCATGGTATAGTGGTCACCATCAACGATTACTATCATGTTCTCTAATGGATAGTCACCGATAAAAGGCTTGATTATATAAGGAGTATTGATTGGTTCTTCTATGTATAGATTAGGATGTAGGACTCTATCTAATAAGCTCTCTGTCGCCGCTCTCTCATTACTATCAGAAATGGCTCCAACTTTCTCAGTCGCACGCTGTCGTAATAGCTGAGCATACTCCTCGGAGCTCCAATTTGCTGTTTCTAACTCATCTGCATTAACCGAATACAAATGTTCTTTACCCAAAGCAGACTCGAGATCCCTATAACCAATTGTATAATGCTCTTGGTGGCCGCCTGAATTATAAGTTATAGATTTACCAATCAGTTGTTCTAAGCCTTGATAGCCCGTTCCTCTATGTTCTCTGATATAGTCTGTGACTTGTCTTGGAGTACGCTCCATATGACGGATTGCAAATTTGACCTTTCTAGGCTCATCGACTCCATTTTTTTTCCAATACCTTTGTGCAGCACTGTCTGGAGAGACTCTATCCATAAAGTAAGTCATGCGGTTTTGATTCATGACCTCTTTTTCATATTGAATCAGGCCACCGTGCTCCTTAATATCAAGAATTTGCTGCTCTGCGGTATAGATCTCTCCATTGGGCTGAACAATATCCGTTCTCGATGCATAAAACTGCGCTTCAACTTGTTCGGTGTTTTCATGCAGTTCACATCGGCCTTGCCGATATTGAAGGATGGTATCAGCTAGAGTTTCTTGTTCACCATATCCGTATTTTTCTAGATATATCCTTTCACTAGGTAGCAGCGGCCAGCGATAACCTTCAAAAGAAGGATCATTAGAAATAGTGCTGCTTATATCCATCACCAATCGCTGTGTCTCTTCAGGCGTTGGGTCAAAAAAGAGATCACGCACTTCAGGCACGTATGAAGAAAATGCTTGGTTGAAAAGTATACGTTCTGCTTGCCCTAATAACTGCCTCTGCTCTTCTAGAGCTTGCCTATCTTCTGGTGAAAGCGCCTCCCCTGAAGATAGAATTTGGTTCACAGAGTCCAATTTGGATAAAATCAAGGCATAGACTTTAACAAATTCACCTGAGGCATAAGCTTGCTGCAACTCAGCCACCATTGTCTTCTTGAAATCACTCACATTCTGTATCGAGTTTTCAGGGGCGTAGGTCTGTTCTAATTGAGCACCACGACCATTCTTAATATCATCTTCTACTTGTTTTAAATACTGTTCGGCGATAAGAACGTCATCTGACACACGCCGGATTATACCCTGACGTCCTATCATTCCAGGTTGTTCAGCCTTAACTTCTGCTACCCAGAGTTTTGCATAGGTCAACCTTTCCATATTAGGCAGGGCACTTCTAAATTGTCTTTCTTGAGTACGAAGTCGAGATAATTGACCATTAGCGACAGATAGCTTATGGCGACTAGCGTTCATTTTTGATAATCTCTCAGTGTTCACTTCGCGAGTAGGTATTAGTGACCCCTGCATTAGCGGCTTGGTAATATACTTCGGCATTGCCTTTGCTTTGTTAAATTCTCTTTCGGCCGCTTCGATTTGTTTTGTAAGTTGCTTACTCATTTTGAAGAAATTCTTATAGAATTGAACTTCTGTTTCCATGCTCGGGTTGTCTTGATATTGATAATGCAACTCCCCATCATCAATACCAACTCCTTCGCTATACTCAGTTCTAGGGTCCAATCCTAATTCTTTCCGAAGTTGATTAACCGTGAAGATAGGGGCGCCTTCTTTAAGGTGGGATTGTTTCACCTCTGTCTTGCTAAAATCGTGTGTTTGACCGTCTTGAACATAAGGGATGCCTACCGCCATATGCTCTAATCGTTCCAGGTCTTCTTCTGTAAACCTTGAGCCGCCTTTGATTAGATTGTCTTTATCTAGGATGTGTATCAACTCATGGGCAAGCTTCAGTAGTGGCTGCTGTGTAGCAGCACTGTCAGAGTCAAAAGACGAGACACTTAAAGGGTCAAACGAGATTACATTTTTTTCCAAATCCGTGGTAGCAGGATAAATGGTCATACCGTGATATGACTCAGGCTCTGGAAAACGAATCGAGAAGTCCTTTCCTTGCAATGCCTCGAGCAATCTCTTTCCTTCTTTAGTCTCAGAAAGTTGCTTAAACACTGCAGATACATGATCAAAGTATTCTTGAGTACCCTTTATCTCAATGGTGTGATGTTCTGAAACCTTGTATTGCCAATCTCTTACTGGACCGGGAAATGGTTCCGATTGAGTTGCTTCGGCTGATGATGGCAACACATGTTCTGGCACATCAGTCCTTTCTGCTTCAGATTCAACTGACTCCATAGAGTCTGTTTTGCCTTCAAGGTCTACCTCTTCTTCCTTGGTAAACAAAGGGTCCCAACTATCAATCAACCCCTTACTTTTAAGATCTTGCATATCCTTATCAAAACTATCTGACAACTTTTGTCTACATTGCTCTTGAAGTTCAGCTAGGTCAGTCTTAAATGCAAGATCTTGAGCTTCAATCATCTCGCTAATGACAGCTTCGGGCAGTTTGTCCTTCATTTCATCCCTAAACTGCTGCTTCATCTGCTCAAATTGCGTTTTTATGCCATTGGTATAGTCTTGGTATGCTTGGAGAAGCTTTTGCCTTTGCTCGGGGATATGCTTGTTGGTCAAATCCTGCTTTAATTTGGCTTCCATCACTTTGTTTGTTACGGCCCTTGCCGCTATTGAAACCGGCATAACCGCGCCGGTAATTCCACCTTCTACAGCTAGAGTCTTCAACCAAGAATCTGTCTTAATTTTATCTTTAGGATCCACCATTGCGTTATGTGCGTAAGCACTCAGCACCAAGGCACCGCCAGCGACTGTTTTTATCGGACGGGGTACAAAAGACATAGCGGCTTTAAACCCAAGTTGCTTCAACCTATTATTAACCACGTCCTGCACAACCTTGTATGGGTAGTCTTCCCCAGGCATGACACCCGTTTTTATCTGATGGACCTTATACGGAATTTTAAATGACGCTATCGTTGTTTTAACCCCCGCTTTGACTGTTCCTTTTACTAGGGTGACAGTAGCGCCAGCCGCGAGGTCAACACCGCCCTCAATGACCGCGTAGATCACACCTCGAGTCGCTTGTTTCTGCCCCCACTTTACCGCAAATTCAGCAAACGATTTTTCGTCTGCAAGGTGTTGCTCTGGTGTTTTGGGCAAAATGATTTTATCTTTACGCGCGTAGTGCCATTCTTGACACATTCGGGTCGCAAATAGAATCCCTTCCGGATCATCGTCTGACTTAACGGCATCAAGCAAGTCCTCTGCTTGTAATGTCTGACGTAGTGATTCAGCCGTCGGAATGTCCGTTTCAGGCATCATCTCATTAGCCTTCATACCCCAGTCTTTGGCAACTTTAGCATGGCGAGAAAAAGGGTCGAGACGCTTACTTGTTAAAGAAGTAATTTTAAGATCGAGATTGTCCAAGTCACTTTGGCCTGAGAGACTTGCAATACGGGTTTGGTGGATGATGTCACCTAGCTCATTTTCCGTAAATGATGTTTTGCCACTCAGTTTGTTAGAAATACCTTCTAACTCTTTCTTTACAGGATCATAGAATTTGGAGTCAATGATCTTCTTAAGTTCTGTCTTCAGTGTTGCTTGTCCCCACTCTGATAAGCTATCTGAGTGCGAGCTAACAAGCTCCTGCAACGCACTAGGCAAGTTGGCAATCTGTTCTTCAATATCCTTGGATATTTCTAATGCATTATCACAAGCTTGGTGGAATTCTTTGATTTGACCCGCTTTATCTTTTTTACTATCAGAACTTGTTTGCTCTTTCCCACTGGCTTTTCCAGTAGAAAAATCATCAATCACGGCCTGTGCGAAATCTTGCATCGCTTCAGCGGCAAAATCCGCTTCTAAAGGCTTATCTTTTTTCAAGTTTGTTGCTGCTGCTTGTAAGGGGTTTAAATCATATTGCATACGCAAAGCTGGCTGCTGCATTAGCCAATACATGCTGCGTACAATAGACTTTACTTTCGGCTCCTCAGTTTTCAACCCAGCAGGCGCTCTGATCCTATCAAATCCAACTTTTCTCGCTTTTTTATGACCAACATCTCTCCAGTGATTAAGCGTATACGATGTAAGTTCAGCTTGCTTTGGAAGCTCTTGTAATACGCCGAGAGTGCTCGAAGGTAAGCCTTTAACTTTTTCGGCAACCGTGCCCGTGAGTGATTTGAATGCTTCGCGTGTTTTGCCACTTGAATCTACAAAAAAACGACTCACTGTTTCTTTAAGGGGCGGCTTTTGAGTGACGTAAGATGGTTTGTACTCCCATGCGTCTTTGGGCTTGTTAAAAACGCCCGCTTTTCCACGGAACTCATTGGCACTTTTATGAACCAAACTTTGGATATCGCCAATGATGTCTCTTGGCATCGAAAAATAGTCGGTGCCCAATACATCCTTATCGTATCTATCTAACTTCACGTATAAATTGCATAGCTGATTGTTGTTGGCCGTCAGAGTCTTCATAACCTCAGTACGCTGTTTAACCAAATGTTGGGCCATCAATTTTTGCCCTGAAGAGCTGCAGAGTTTATCCATTGCCAATTTGGGTTCAAACTTACCCTTGTGGTTTTTGAAAAAGTCGTCGCTGTGCAGGAATTCATCGGTCGTTTTCACTTCCCACTGAGATAAAGAACCTATACTCGCATTCATCTGGCCCAGCTTTAACGCTTCATCTACGGCTTGAATGCTTGTTTTTACGTGGCGTGCAAACTGATAAGCTAACCCTCTATCATCCGAATTAACGCTCGCTTTGTCTTTAATTTTATCTAAAAACCGCTCAATTCCTTTTAATGTCTCTTCACTTGGTCCCAGATTAGAGGCCTGCGAATCTCGATTCGATCTTATCTCGGCAATCCTTTCACGCAGTGATGGTACTAACCCTTTGTCAATCTCAATGATAAGCTCGTTGTAGCCTTTTTCGATAAACTCTATTGCTTCTTGTTGCTTGTCCTTTAAAGCTTCAACAAGCGACTGTTTTGGCAAATCCACTGCTCTTTCTTCAGCCGCGACAGTTTTACCGACTGCTGGGCCATCAGGAGTGGTAGCTATTGCCTCTGCATTAGTTGATTTCAGTGTTGCGTTCCTGTCATTAGACGCCCGAGTCAATGAACCTGCACCAAAAGTTTGCTCGGGAGCATGTTGAGTGCCACCGCTTTTCGTCACTGATGGAAATTGAGGATTCTTATCTACTCTAGACATGGTTCGCTACCTTTTATCATTTAATGTGAGAGGTTTATCTATGCTATAGATAACACCCGCAAACGTAAAAATGATGATAAAAACACCAAAAATAGTAATAAAAAAATCAAAAAAACCAACGAAAGAATTATCTGTAGGCGCCTATACGGCTGATGGTAGCCAGAGCTTTAGGTCGGCTCCCCAAGTTTTTCTAAGTTGAGTGAGTGCGCTGGGTAACGCAAATGGCTTACCTCTTCGGTTGACGATATCAGCCATGGACTTAGCGTTATAGATAGCCATACCAACCAGTAACCATGCCATTAATTCTAAAATCAGCTTTCTTTTTCTGAGGGTGGCGGTATCAGTAAGCTCGTAAGCATTATTCATGAATTCAATTGGCAGTAGATCTGCGAGCACCTCTACTTGATTGGGTTTGTAATCGCTGTTGTTATCCAGAATTTAAACCACAATGGGAAGCTATCAGGCTTCCCATCTTGTGGTTTATAAGTGCTCTATCTGGAAAATAGTGGCTACTATTCAGCTACTGAAGGTTAAGCAAATAAAGCTCTAACATTCTCAACTGTACCACCAGAACTGAGAACTTCCATCGCCTGTTGCAGTTTAGGTAGTATGTGATTTACTACAGAATCACTCGCAACATCAATCGCACCCTCAAGAAACTCCCTTGTATTCAGCTCGCCGAATTGGCTTGAAGGCCTACTTAATACATTGGTAAGAAAACGCCTTAATCGTTCGTGATTTGGGTCATTTTGATTTGAAAAGCGATCTTCACTCAATGCTTGATACATTTGTTCATCAAATTTATCATTCAACATTCTTAATTTGTCATCTGGAGACAAGTCTCTAGGAGCCGGGCTAACTTGGAGGAATGAACCTAGGCTCGGTGGCTGAGTTGGCTCTTCACCTTTTTCTCCAACCATTGCTCCGGCAATGGTTCCCGCTAATCCCCCTTTATTTGCAGCGTATGGGCCGTAGCGCGTTGCTCCCCCCATTGATGCCCCAGTATTCTGAGCTGCATCCTTGCCCTGCCCCATTAACTGGCCTAACGACCCTCCCGCTTTCTTAGCTGCCCCACCTCCGGCCGGAAACGCCGCAGTTCCCAGCACGCTTACTCCGAGTTTTGCTCCTGCCTCTTGTTTATCAGCAACCGTTTCCGCCAGTCCTGTTTCCAACCCACCTTGAATCGCCGCATTTGCCGCTCTTGCTAAAAACTTCAATCCTGGAGGAAATCCCTCCGTTGCAGCCAAGGCTACAACACCGATAGTATCTTTATATATGCTGAGGACTTTATGCCCAACTTGTTCAAGGTCTGATTCTGCGGCTATGTCCATATAATTGTTGAGCATGTCCAGCATTGCATTCGTGTTTCTTCTGGCAGTTCCACCATCACACTTTACCAATTCCAGTTCTGCGTGATCATTATCGGTAAAAGACCAGAAGCTTCCCTCTCTGGGCTTGTCTAAATAGCTTTGCCACTTCGGGTCAGAAGACTGCCTAACCCACGTTGCAAACTCGCTGTCATTATCCAGCATTGCATTATTTGCAGCGGAAACATCATCAAATGTAAATGGCTCTCTATTATCATGGGGAGAGAAAAGCTTGAGTTTGTTATCTTTGTCGTAGAAAGCGAACAACGAGTGATCTTCTACGTCTTCACTGTTCCATGACCACCCTCCATTGACCTGCATCTTTACATCTACTTGAAAAACATCACGTTCGGATATACCTAGCTGTTCCAACTTTGCTTCAAAAGCCTGTTGATAAAAATAGTCAAGTGACGACATAAACTCTGAATCGTTCTTAAGTGCCTGAATATGTGTGTCATAGGCAGTTTGGAAATCACGGTCGGTCACTTTTCTTGCCAAATCAGCAAGATCAGAGTCTTCGGCCTGATAACGGCTCACATTCATATAGTTTCCTAAACCAGCAGGATCATTCTCCCGTGCGTATTTCAAATGTTCATCATTGGCAATCTGCCTGATTGTAAAGGTTTTGCTAGGTGTAGTATCGGTAATTTTGTAATCCCCAGACTTCCCGTTTGTACTTTTCTCGCGAGTAGTTACACGTTTGTCGTAAACGACGGTCACTTTTTGGTCAAGAATTGAATTAGGGCTATCCCCAGAATACTTCTGGCGTAGATTATAACCCATGTCTTGGGATATCTCCCTTTCAAGAAATTCGTCGATAAAAATCCCTCGATTAGCTAAAACACTATGGTGCAAGTCTTCTCTTGCGCTGTCTAACGCTCCCGAATTGAAGTACCAATTATCGTTTTCTTCACGGCAGTATTTAACTGTGTCTGTAATCTGGTAGGGCTCTAAACCTGGATAATTCCTTATTAGCAGACGCTCCTCGAAAGATAAGGGAGGCTGACCTGAATTCTGCAAGAGTTCATTGACAATATTGGCTTTCTCTGCGATTTCTTCGGGGGTATGTGGCGAGCCAGAATAACGCCCTGCTCTTTCCTCTGAGAATATTCCATTCCGAAATCGCTCTCTCAAAGACGGAAAGCCTTCGTCTCCATGGTGATGACCGTACATATCAAGTTCAATTTCGTCAAACTCGCCTGCTCGTGGACCATTATCCCAAAACCCGACTCTGCCATCAGCATAAGTACCGTGGCTATCATCATCCCTCAGTACTGCCTCTTCTCCTCTAAGTGCATAAAACTGCTGGCGATACCCATTTTCAGTAAACACATCCGCATCAAGATTAGCATTTTGGGATGCAAGTCGATCGTATATATGCTTCAACTCATGAAACAGTGCTATGGATGGATCGCGTTCACGCCATTCATCATCTTCAATATCTTCCCCGCTTGTCGCTGACAGCGTATTAAATGGATCAAAGTAGATTATGCCGTTGTCGACATCAGTACTGCTTGCGAAAAACGTTCGGCCCCCCTCTTGTCTAAGCTCGTCGCCTGTTTCACCTGCATAGCGAATTTCAAACTCCATACCAGAATTGATGAGTATATTGAGCATTGCCCGCCCGTCTTCTGTTTGGCATAGCGTATTGAGAGCTTCGCGAGTCTTTGCTTGAACGTCACTACTACCGTTCACTTTGACCTTATCAACCAAAGACTGTATGTTTAGATCCGTGTTATCATGTCCCCCAACAGAATCATTACCAGCAACTTCTTCTGTATGATTTTCCATCTGGGCATCAACGACCGCCTCTTTATATTCACCTTTACCTCGAGCAATAGCTGGATAGGTGTTAGAAGTTGCGCTCGACTGTTCAAAAGCATTGGAAAGCTCTTCTGTTGGCTGAATATCTTCTGATAGCGTTTTTCCTTTCAACACTTCTCCAATAACTTCATCGGCTACAGCTCTCGCTCCCATAAAGCCAGTCACGTATGCGGTATCAAGAATGAAATGACTTTTAACCGTCTTACCTAGGTTGCTATTCCCAGTCGCTAACCCGCCAACAGTAATGGCAGCACCTAAGGCACTCTTAGCCCCGCGAGGCATAAGCCCAGTTGCCAAACGAAAAGCCGCTTTTAAGGATTCCTCCCGCACATATTGATTGATCTCTTCAAACGGTAAATCTTGTCCTGGCTTGACTGAGTTTTTAAGTTTGCGAATGCCAATTTCCATAGTGAGGGGAGCCAAAGCTACCTTTAAGAGGCCCATTTTAGGCTTAAGACTCGGATCAAAATCAGCAAGATATTCTAAGGCGGCGACTCCTTCACCGACCGCACCACCGATAAGACTTACCGCCGCCGCGTAGGAAACATTTTTCTCTCCCCAGCGAAAAAAGTAATCCTTTAAGTCGCCCCTTTCTTTCATGATTTCAGCAGCACTTTTCCCCCAAAGTAACATCTTTTCTGCCGCTTCAGATTCTGCGGTTTTTACCCGTTCACTGCCAAGAATAGCCAACGGGTCCCCTTGTTTACTCAGCAACTTACCTAGACCATCATGTTCAAGCCCCTGTAGCACACGATCAATAATCTCCCCCACTTCTTTCGGTTCGTCAGAAAACTCTAGTTTGGTGTTATTGATCCATTCACCGATTGACTTGGCTAATCGCCCATGACGTGAGTATGTGTGAAGAGATTCTCCAGTGAGTTCGGTACTCTTTGTTTTGATCTTTTGCTTAACTTTGCCCGCCTCTTCTTTCGCCGCAAGTGCATTTTTCCTAGCATCTTCAAAATCACCATGCCCAGACAAATTTACCGCCGTTTTTAGGGCTTTGACTGACTTCTCTAACTGAGTTCTGTAATCTGCCATTTGACAAGTCAGATCAGCTAGACTTTTCGTCACCTCAGGCTTTAATTCAACAGGTACACGATCGAGTATCCTTTCTTGAACAGCTTGAAGATTGCTATCAGAGATCATAGTCAAAGCTCGATTTATCGACTGGTTTACTGTAACAACACTTTGTTTGAGGTTTTCATGGCTCTGAAACCAACTTCGACTCTCCTTGCTTTTCTGAGTTTGGCTTATCCTTAAACTCTCGTCTAGAACTGCATTCAATACCGCCCTTTCTCTGCTCTCTCCTTCTTTACTTTGCAAGGCTTTCTGCATATTTTTGGTAGAAATATCGCCGCTCAAAGCAAAGTCTTCTGCGTAATTCCAACCTAATTTCTCTTTTAACTTCTCATCTTCTTTTATCAAGGTCGTCAATGTGGACAGGAGTGGGTCGACCGAACGCGTTATATGTTCTTGCGCTCCTAACATCTGGTTTAGAAATGCCCGGGCAGTGGAATCCACAATTTGCTCAGCAGTCTCTAAGTGATTAATTTTCTTTGTGTTCGCTGCCTGTGTGGTTTTATGCGTGCCATAGATTGCTGTGGATCTGAGTGCATTAGCTCCCATCGCAATTGATTTCCCGCCCTTTTCTACCATGTTGGCTGCGGACTCTAACGCATAATCAGGGTTATCAAAGGCAACGAGGGCTTTTATTAACGAATTCCCCACGGAGGCACCCACTTTACTGATAGTCGATTTTTGAGGGGAAAGCGCTTGAGCGCTGTCACTAATATCGTTACTCAGCTCCTTCAACAAGTTCGAAGAATTTGCTAAAAATTTCTCAGCTTTAACTCGATTCTCAATAGATATGGGCGACTTATGTACATTTCCTAGAAACCCTCTTACCTTAATCATCGGTCGAGATACTCGCGTCGCTGTTTCTTGCAAGCTGTGTGCTTTTTCCCTAAGCTTCTCAGCCTCAGTGATACAAGTTGCCTCAAATTCAGACGATTGTGCCTTGGTTAATTTTTTAGCTAACGGTCCTTTATCCTCATCTAATATCGTCTGCAACGATACTGTCAGCGCTTCTTGATCCTCTTTTCCTTGAGAGAGATGTGTCAATGTTTGAGCTATCACGGCGTCGCGTGTCTTTTCCTTTACCTTTTGCGAAAGGTTTCTTTGGCGACTATGAGCAAGCGTCTCTAAGCCATCCTGTAACATAGCGATAGAAGCATTGACATGTGCAACCATCACGACCGCTTTTCCTCGCTCCTTTTCATTGTCATGAGCCAACTTCCGAGACACCAGTGCGTTGATATCTTTTTGAGGGAAATTCTTTAAAAGACTCAATACTTCCGTTGCCTTATCAATCACTTGCTGATCTTTGTGTTGGCGCAATTCAGTTGCAGTTTTCTTCAGCTCAGTAATCGCTTCTTGATTGACTTGCGGAGATTTTCTGTTGTAACCAAGTAATTTAAACTCCTCCCAATCGCGGTGGATACTCTCGAAGTTTTGTAAGAAGCTTTCTATATGTTCCTGAGTTTCAGTTTCCAATACATCAGTATTTGCCTGGGATTCTTGCTCAAAACCTACTTTTTTTTCTACAGCCGCGACAGTTTTACCGACTGCTGGGCCATCAGGAGTGGTAGCTATTGCCTTTGCATTAGTTGATTTCGGTGTTGCGTTCCTGTCATTAGACGCCCGAGTCAGTGAACGTGCAACCGGGTTTTTCTTGAATTCGAGTTGAGTTGTACCACTATTTACCACTGTTGTAGGATTAAGTTTATTAGTCTCAATAACCATCGTTTACTGCCTTTATCATTTAATGCGAGAGTTTTATCTAAGCTATAGATAACACCCGAAAAGATAAAAATGATGATAAAAACACCAAAAATAGTAATAAAAAAATCAAAAAACCAACGAAAGAATTATCTGTAGGCGCCTATACGGCTGATGGTAGCCAGAGCTTTAGATCGGCTTCCCAAGTTTTTCTAAGTTGAGTGAGTGCGCTGGGTAACGCAAATGGCTTACCTCTTCGGTCGACGATATCAGCCATAGACTTGGCGTTATAGATAGCCATACCAGTAACTGATCGGCTACATACGACTAACGGCGATATGTCACCGATCGACTATGAAAGTCCTTTAGAAAAGTGTCCTGAAAAAGTTGCACAGAACACTTTCACAACAAAAGCATCGTCATAACAGTTCCCGTCTATTTTTATCCCGAGTTCAGGTTAAATAGAATTAGTTGTCGTGATGATTCAGAGAATTCACCCATTTTATGACGTCAGATACGGCTTCGAAATGTACTCTAGGAATTGATTCATAAAGATCAGCGTCTGCGTATAAGCCTCTTGCGAGGGGGATGTTCTCAATAATAGGAATGTTGTTTTTTTGGGCAAGTTTTTTGAGACGTAATGCTTGTTTACCCGTATATTTTAAAGAGACAACGGGAATCGGAGCCTCTGTTTTATCATAAAAAAGACCTACAGTTATGTGGGTTGGGTTAGCAATAACGACCGACGTTTTCTTTAACTGCTTTTTCATTCCACCAGATTGAATTTCGTTATGAAACTCTTTCCGTTTTTGCTTTATTTCTGGATTTCCTTCACTTTGTTTGTATTCTCGCTTTACCTCGTCCTTGCTCATCTTCAGTTCCTTCTCATGGTTGTGCCTCTGAAATAGCAGGTCGAGAATAGCGATCACAAAAAGAGGTGCTGTAACAATAACAAACAGAGAGATGAATAGTTGCGCTGCAACGGGAAGAATGGAATTGGCCGAAGCATATGGCAACTGCAAAATGTTGGGGATTTCAGTATATATCACGAATGCAACAGTGATTGAAAAGATAATCACTTTTATGAGCGAAAGTAAAAACTCGATGAAATTTTTCTTGCCAAATATTTTTTTTGCTCCCGATATTGGATCTATTTTCTTAATATCTAGTTTCATTGATTCAGGTGCGAACAATGGTCCAAATTGACCAATATTGGAAAAAATACCAACCACAACGACTAGCAGTAAAAAAGGCAAAAGAATTTCCATAACAATACCGAACGAATGGTTTATTGCGCCTTCAGCCGCTTTGGAAAAGCTCTCGCTTTCTAAAAAGCCAGTCACAGAAAAAAGTTCTTCTAGTTTTACGCTAATTCGGCCAGAATCTAGAAGTAGCCAAATCAGAGTGGTGAGCATAAGGGCTAGCGAAGGTATTTCCTTACTTTTTGCGACCTGACCTTTTTTTCGTGCATCTTTGATTTTTTTAGGGGTCGGCTTCTCGGTTTTTTCTTCCATGTTTTAGCCTCCTAAAAACGCCGTCATCCATGAGGTGAAGTCAATAAAAACAAGCATTTCCTCGAGAAACGCCTCGAACATTAGGTTCAGGTATAAGATAAGAATTAAGATGGCTAAAGCACTTTTTATTGGCATTGCCAATATAAATACGTTCATTTGGGGAACAAATCGATTCATTAACCCTAGGCCAAATTCAGCCAAAAACATAACAATCACCGCTGGAGCAGCTAAGCGCCATGCAATTTCCATAATATGACTAAAAGCTTGTAATGCAGTTAAAGTCGCGTTTTGGGCAAATGGTGGCAGCATATCGTTAACGGGCCACAGAACATAGGAATGGTACATTGCCCCTAACCATATGAGTACAAAGCCAAATGAAAAAAATATCGCGCAGCCTGCTTGGTTTAAAAGTATTCCAAGAGGACTTGTCTGTTCATTTGAAAGAGGATTCATTGTCATCGCCATTGATGCCCCACGTTGGTTGTCAATAATAAACCCTGCACTTTCGATTGCTTGGAATGGAATGGCCGTTATAAAACCAATCAGTAACCCAATTAATGCTTCTTTTATTGCAATAGCGGCAAGAAAACTCGTGGTATCAAGCTGATTCATATCTGCTGATACCACTGGAAATAATGGCAGAGCAAGTACCGCGGCAATGGTATTACGTACCATTTGCCCCCCAAGCACACGAGTAGAAAAACCTGGAATAAGTATCATTGCACCAATTAATCTTGGTAAGCAAAGACCAAAAGAGATTAGAAGCTCATTTAACCCATCCATATCGCACTACAACACTTTGGGTAAAGATTCAAAAATTTGTAGACTGAAATGGTATATTTGGCTGCCAAACCAGTGACCGGTAGCAAACATTACACCTACGACTGCAACCAACTTTACCACAAATGCTAGCGTTTGCTCTTGAACCTGCGTTAGTGCTTGGATTAGTGCGATGAGAACACCTACTGCCGCTGCTGTAACGATCGTTGGTAGCGAAAGAATTAATGTCAGATGCATAGCCTGAGCTGTCAAGGAAATCAATTGTGACTCTTCCATCTTCGTGTCCTACCCAATTTGGTAACTTAATACAATGCCGTGGGTTAATCGTGTCCAGCCATCTAGCAAGACAAAAAGCAGTAACTTAAAGGGAAGTGAGATAGTCATAGGTGATACCATCATCATCCCCATTGCTAGCAAAATGTTGGAAACGATTAAATCAATAGCGATAAACGGAAGGTAAAGAATAAAACCCACTTCAAATGCCGAGGTAAGTTCGCTTACCGTATAAGCTGGTATCAACACAAGAAAGCTTTCGTTATCTATAATGTCTCTATGCTCAGGCGGCCAGAGTTGTTTCGCCGTATCGGCAAAAAAATCCACTTCGGTCTGACTGACTTTATTGAGTAGAAACTGGCGATACGGCTCTAGTATATGGCCAATGCCCTGCATCGCTTCCGTACTGTTTTCCCACTCAGTTCCCAACTCAAGGGCAATTTGATGACATTCATATGCTACTGGAGCCATGATAAAAATAGTCAGTACCAATGCAAGTCCGTTCATGGCCATATTAGGTGGTGCTTGCTGTACACCAAGAGCATTCCTGATCAGAACAAAAATGATCGATATTTTCACAAAAGAAGTTGCCATCACAGTAATAAATGGAAGCAGGCCTACCAAAGTTAAGCCGCCGATTAGGGTGAAAGCGTCTGGTGTATTAAACATGTTCGGCCTGCTCTGTTGGGTTAGTCCAATGAGAGATATGCACAGCGTAACTATTAAGAAAAAGTACGATTTCTCCTTGCCCGCAATAAACAATTTTCTTCTGTTCATCGAAAAGGTAGATATTTACTATACTTCCACTTAGTTGCTGCATGAGAGCGTCATCATCAATGCCCAGTTCGAGAATGTTCTCAAACTGGGTTTTTGTCACTGTCATACTTGCGACTTCATATACAAGCCAAGGGCTTCCTTCATGTATCATCGATATGTCTAGACTATTGTCAGCACAATAGTTTTTTTCTGCCGTGCCTGTGCAAAGGGTCACTTCTTTAGGTAGCCCTTTATGGTTATTTGAGGAACAATCAGCAAGCGCTATATTAGGATAAAAAACATAGCCTTGACGGATTAGAGATCCCGTATGAAGGGTCAATAATTCTTCTTTTGTTAGTGGCTGTAGACCAGATATAAACCTCAAAAAATGGGGTGGTTGAGGTTGGTCAATGATCTCTGTCTTAGGCCAGCTGGAGAGTAACACATCGAGTATAGGAAGATTTTCGGGGCAATCAGAATTAAAAAACCAGCCAATAGATTGCTGACCGCTTTCCTCCACATCGGTCGGCAACAAGCAAATTAATTGAGAATCAAATTCAGTCTCAGTAATTAATTCAACATTTGAAATATCGGGATAGTCATCACCAACTAAAAGAAACCATTGTTCACATACTGGTTGGATTAGCAATTGCCTTGCTGTTAGCGGAAGGCTTTCAAACACCTTAGGTGTAACTGATGGAGATACACACGCTAAAACCTGTTGAGCCGAGCAAAAAAGTTCGAATTGGCTACCTTGCCATAGGCCCATTAACTTCATATCTGCTTGCGTTGAGGATTGTGAGAGTCGCCATGTACAAGACTTATGAACAAATTCATAGCTGCTCTTGTACTGGGCTAACCACTCAGAGGCTGTTAGTGCTGTACTATTCATAATAGTGTTCCTCATCTTGAAGTTGGTCCATATGAAGAGAAAATGGACTGTCAGTAATCAGCTCAAAACTCACTTTTGCAATTGATTGCTTGCGATCTAGATCGGCTCGATGCTGTTTCATTCGTTCAAAAAAAACGGGGTTAGTACATGAAATAGAAATATTGGCCATCCCATTTGCAAGACATGAAGTGATCGTAATTGGGATTTCACCAGCTCTGGCAGTAACCCTAAGCATCTCACCATTGTGGCTAGCCCAAAGCTTTTCGGCCCACTCACGAACGACAGCACGTACGTTATTCAAATCTCTTGATTCTCCATTGCTTGGTTGCGCAATTGGCGAATGCTTTTCAAAAGTACTTACTTGCCCCAACACCAACTCATTAAACAAAAGTTCCTCTTCTTGGCGCTTTTTTCCTTCTCCAAACTTATCGCGTGAATCGTTTCTTTCTTCTACGTTTTTATGATCACCGCATTTAGAGCTGCATGTTGCTTTGGCTTTGCTTGGGTAAGAATTCGTCAAGCTGTTTGTCTGCTTCGAGAAGCTCAAGTTGAAATTGGTGTTTGTCATCTTCTTTTCTGATCTCCACACATTTTTCGTATTTCTTATGAGCAGATTGATAACACGATTGTGCGGTCTCCCATTGTGAAAAATGTTCTTGTGAGGTTTTTTTTAGCTTCACAATAGTGTTGGCAGACTCATTTACTTTATTTTTTGCAGCGGCAACTTGTTGCTGCCAGTTATTCAGCGCCTCTTTACTAAGTGGCACATTGTCACTAAAAGGCGACTGAGATATCTGCTGTAGAGAGGAAAGCAATTGAGTATGAATAGCTTCTTGTTCGGACACGTCTTGCTCACTTTTTTGATAGGCAGATAATCTCTCTTTCATCTCTTTAGCTGCGGTATCTTTACGTTTACGTTTGATATCTTCGAGAATCTTCCAGTCCATTATCCAAGTCCCGTTAATTCCAGTTGTCGTAGGCTCTCAGAAAAATCAGAAGGTTCGTGTGTACCTTGCTGCAGTAAAGTTTGAATTTGCGAACGCTTTGCGATGGCAATATCTAGGTCAGGGTCACTCCCTTTTTGATACTCTCCCAACCTTACCAGCATCTCATTTTTCTCATATGTAGCCATCCATTTCCTGACTTTATTGGCACTCGCCAAATGATCTTCAGAAGTGATTTGATTCATCACTCGACTAGCACTACGGAGAATATCGATTGCCGGATAATGTGCAGCTGCAGCCAACTCTCTGGAGAGAATAATATGCCCATCCAAAATAGAACGAGTTTCATCAGCGACTGGCTCCGTCATATCATCACCTTCAACAAGCACCGTATATAAAGCACTTATAGAACCTTGTTCAGTGATACCAGGCCTCTCTAGTAGGAGTGGTAATTGTTCAAATACAGATGGAGGGAAGCCTCTTCGAGTTGGGGGTTCACCAGCAGCTAAACCCATTTCACGAAGTGCTCGAGCATAACGGGTTAAAGAATCGACCATGAGTAGGACCTTTTTCCCTTTTTCTCGGAAATGCTCGGCTACGGTTGTCGCAACCAATGCTGCTCTTGCCCTTTCCATTGATGGTCTGTCTGAAGTCGCGATAACCAGTACAGCTTTCTTGCGCGTTTCTTCATCCATATGCATTTCAATAAATTCTCGGACTTCTCGACCACGTTCACCCACCAATGCCAGTACCACAACCTCTGCTTCTGTATTGGCGATGATCATTGATAACAAAGTACTCTTACCACCGCCTGCGGCGGCGAAAATACCCATTCTCTGTCCTTCACCCATAGTCAGCATGCTATCTATAGCTCTAACTCCAAGAGAAATATGGGAACTTATTGGTGGTCGAGTCATCGGGTCTGGCGCACCTTGAAATACAGCCCGCATCGTTTTCTGAGTGCTTTTTGAGGGTGATACTGAAGAAAATGCGGTCGATGGAAAACGCTCTCCAAGACCATTTAGCACCGCACCAAGAAGGTGATCACCTACTTCTATCTCATGTTGCTTACGCGTATTTATAATTCGAGTAAGATTTGAAAGTCCCCGAGCCTCACCCAAAGGGGCAAGCAGTGTATAAGGTGACTGAATAGCAATCACTTCAGCATACAGAACCGGTTGACCTGGTGTTTTGAGATAACACATATGTCCTATAGCTGCGCTTGGCATCAAGGCTTTTATCATATTGCCTGTAACACCAACTACCTTACCTGCTTTTTGAAAGTTCACAGGAACGGATAAACGTTCATGGAGTTGATTGAGTTTGGAGGAGATATCGCACTCTCCAAATGGTGGTTGGTTATATTGTGACATTTTTCATCAATCATCGGCGTAAGAACTGGTCACATCAGATTATCTAAGCACGTTGGAAAAGAACTCATAAAAAACTAAATTTAGATAAATATCACTTTTGTTATCTCTGTAAAGTAGGTAATGGTTTTTCTAAAAACCTAAACAAGTTAAACAGGCCAAACAATATAAAAAAGTAGCCACTTGTTTAAAACAAGTGGCTACTTTTGTTTACATGCTTTGCACAATACTTGACATCATTTGATTGTTTGTTTCAGAATAAGTCTTCAAAGCGTCTTTGACTTCTTCCATCAATTGTTTGGAGTAGTCAAACCTTGCTTTGGAGTCCTCTTTCAACGCTTCATACCCAGCTTGCTCTGCTTCAAGTTCCTTACCTTCTGCTTTCGCATTACCCGCATGAAGTTCCATAACAGAATTAACCATACCTCCAGCTGCGTTGTATACCTGAGCTGAACCATTTGCAAGACCCATAATTTGTTGAGTCTGCTTTTCACTGTAGTTGCCTTTGATTGACTTGAATGATGCGCCAGCAGTTGCCAAACCTCCAACGATTGATGTAGCGCCTGATACAATGCCTCCGATAAACGAACTTCTCGCACTATCACGAATTTTATCTGCCTGACTATGTATCGATGTCTGAATGGCCGCGACATTCGCTTTACGCTCTTGCCTTTCAGCTTCTTTGTGCTCCATAGACATTTGATGGAATAGAATTAGTGTTTCAGCAAGGCTAACTTCAGAACCCTCAGTACCACCAATTGCGGCTATCGCTCCTTTCACATGGGCTTGAGAAAATAAGTTATCCTGCGGTAACTCTAAATCACCAACTTCATGTTTAATATCTCGCTCAGCACCTTTTACTGCAACTACAGGAACCTGAGGATGCCTTACATCGTTCGCTTTGTTCGCTTCTAAAGTGTCTAAACCCTCGAGGAACAATGTATTACTTGCAAGATTAACATTAACTATCGTTGTCATAATAATATCCTTATGCTGTTAGACCATGTCTGATGATCCCATTTTGTGAATTTGTATTCTCATTCATGGCAGCGATCACCAAATCCATAATCTCACCTCGCTTAGACAAAGCATCTTTTATCGCTTCTTCCATTTCTTCCATCTGTGCCTGATTCTTGGCGATTTCTGCAAGGGTTTCTTTCGCATCTGCCTGAGCTTTGGCTGCTTGGTGAGAAAGAGTACTGGTCGCAATTTGACTGCTACCCTGACCAACCGCACCGACACCAGCGATGCCTTGCGATACCTTGTTTACAGTATTAGCGACAGTGCTTAGTGTGTTGGTCGCTGCTTTAGTAGCACTTGCTGCAGCACCTGCACCAAGTGTTAGCGCAGTAACAGCTATACCAAAGCCTATGTCCGCAATTAATTGCGCTACTTTTTCACTTAAGCCAAAAGCTTTAGTGAGTCCAACGGCTATTTTTTCTGTTAGTGACACACCAAATTCAGCAGCAACTTGCTGTCCCACCATTAATCCAGCTCCTACCATTGCTCCAACAGCTCCAGCTATCGCTGCCGCGCCAGCTGGTGCAGCAGCACCAAAAGTGGCTACCGTTGTAGCTATTGCAGCAACCGCAACCGCAACTGTTGCTATCCAACCAAATATTTTTTTGAACAAGCCACCTTTCTTCGCTTTTTCCATTTTTTCAATGGCTTTTTCTTGCTGGGCAATTCGGTCTTCATGCGCCGCTTTATTCTGATCTCGAGCCGCTTTTACATCGGTTTGCGAGAATTTGACTTGACTGTCTTGCATTGCAGCTCGTGCCAACATCAAGGCGGCATAGATATCGGTTTGTTGACCAGCAGGTTCTTCTAAAACTGGTGCATTTGAGCCACTTTCTTGGACATGACTCTCACTCACAGTCACAGGAATATCATGACTAAGGCTTTTCGTTGGTACAACGTTTACATTGCTGGCCTCAGTTTGCACGTTATCAAGGCTATTCTTGATTATGCTTGATAGCATTCCAGTTATTTCCATAATTTATCCCTCAATTAAGTTCATTTTTTTATAACGTCTTTTTGCATCCGCACAAATGTCATCAAATTGATTGTAATTTCCACTCATTTGGCTTGCCGCGAAAAATCCACTTGCCGCTGCTTGGTGTTTGCCCAGCATTAAATGGCACTTAGCAGAATAATAGGGAGGTCTAGGGTCATCACCGTCTATAAGGCCTGCATAACTATATGTCTCTATAGCAGAGTCATATTGCTTAAGCATAAATAGACATGAACCAAGGCCAATAAAATACTTCACTTTGAAGTGGTCGAACGCACATAGAAATTGAAATATACTAACTGCTTCTTCATAGCTACCCATATTGTAGTAATTAAAAGCAGCATGATAGACTGTTTCTAATGTTGTTGGGCTAAACTCATGAAGCTCAGCTAATGTTCCTCCACCTTTCAGATATTGCAAAATATCTTCTTGAGTGCAGTTTTTTACTGATTCTTCTTCCATTTCTCATCCTTATAAATATTTAGTAATATCATTTTCAAGATATAGGTCGATGTCTATACAACCCTTTAATTTTTAGCATTAAGCACAAAATATATGTCTATTACCATTCACTACATGTTGCGGATAATACCTTCTTTCGCATCACCGTCATTCTTGACAATAGTGCTGTATGCATCCACGGCATTTTTGTTTTTAGACATTGCGTCATTGGTACGAATCATATCGATTGAACCTTGTGATGCAAGGTTGTCATACACCGCCTTTACGTTATCTAATTGCAGCTGCATATCCGCTCTTGTATATTTGGCCTCACCATAAAAAAGCTCCCCTGTGATCAGATTTCCGCCTATCACCGATGGGTCATTGGGTGTAAAACCTTTAACATTGTCGGCAAGAAATTGCACAACTTCTGCAGACATTGTTCCTTTACTATCATCCTTATTACCCTTGATATTACTAATGTCGTTACGCAGCATTTGCATCACGTCATTAATCGCTTTCATTTCATTGGTTTGTTGCTGCATATCCACCAATTTAAAGCGCACGTTTTCCTCAGTTTCTGTTGCTCTATCATGCATTACTGCGGCTTTAAGCTGCGATAGCGACATTTGCTCTGTTTGTTCCATGCCCGAAAATAGAGTTGTGCTATTAGTACCGGTTACTGTAGTCATATTTTTCCTTTAAAAGTTAAAAATTAAAAATTAAAAATTAAAAATTAATTTAAAGTAAAATTAAGTTGCATTGAACCCCAACATGAAATGCTCAAAACAATTTTATTTTAATTAATTTAAACTTGGCTTTAATAAACTCACAATCATATACGAACAATATGACTGGGAAACGCCTAACATATAAAGAAATATTCTTACATATTTCTAATAATACCTTCTTTAGCATCACCGTCATTCTTAACAATAGTGCTATAAGCATCCACAGCATTCTTGTTTTTGGACATTGCGTCGTTGGTACGGATCATATCGATTGAACCTTGTGATGCAAGGTTGTCATACACCGCCTTCACGTTATCCAATTGCAGCTGCATATCTGCTCTTGTAAATACTCGAGTCCCAGTAAAGTATTGACGGCCTAGTGGCCCATACTTGCCAGTTCCTAGTAATAAGTCATTATGGGGCTCAAAGCCTTGAACATTGTCGGAGAGAAATTGAACAACCTCTTTAGACATTTGTCCCTTGCTGTCATCCTTATTGCCCTTGATATTACTAATATCATTACGCAGCATTTGCATAACGTCATTAATTGCCTTCATTTCATTGGTTTGCTGCTGCATATCCACCAATTTATAACGCACATTTTCTTCAGTTTCTGTTGCTCTATCATGCATGACTGCGGCTTTTAGTTGTGATAGCGACATTTGCTCTGTTTGTTCCATGCCCGCAAATAGCGTTGTGCTGTTAGTACCCGTTACTGTAGTCATATCTTCTACCTTTTATTTATAAAAATTATTTTTTACATATTAAAACCAAAATAACAATTTACACTATTGGATGGATTAATATATTTATTAAACACTTCCATTAAATTAAATTTTAATAATTTATGGAATAAATTACATATTACGAATAATACCTTCTTTCGCATCACCGTCATTCTTAACAATAGTGCTATAAGCATCGACAGCATTTTTGTTCTTAGACATTGCGTCATTGGTACGAATCATGTCAATTGAACCTTGTGACGCTAGGTTGTCGTAAACTGCCTTCACGTTATCCAATTGCAGCTGCATATCCGCTCTTGTGTATTCGCTTTGGGCGCTAAACCCTTTCACATTGTCCGATAGAAACTGCTTTACCTCAGCTGACATGGTGCCCTTGCTGTCATCCTTATTACCATTGATATTACTAATGTCGTTACGCAGCATTTGCATAACGTCATTAATTGCCTTCATTTCATTGGTTTGCTGCTGCATATCCACCAGTTTATAACGTACATTTTCTTCAGTTTCTGTTGCTCTATCATGCATAACTGCGGCTTTTAGTTGTGATAGCGACATTTGCTCTGTTTGTTCCATGCCCGCAAATAGCGTTGTGCTGTTAGTACCCGTTACTGTAGTCATATCTTCTACCTTTTATTTATAAAAATTATTTTTTACATATTAAAACCAAAATGACAATTCACATTATTGGATGGATTAATATATTTATTAAACACTTCCATTAATTTAAATTTTAATAATTTATGGAATAAATTACATATTACGAATAATACCTTCTTTCGCATCACCGTCATTCTTAACAATAGTGCTATAAGCATCGACAGCATTTTTGTTCTTAGACATTGCGTCATTGGTACGAATCATGTCAATTGAACCTTGTGACGCTAGGTTGTCGTAAACTGCCTTCACGTTATCCAATTGCAGCTGCATATCCGCTCTTGTGTATTCGCTTTGGGCGCTAAACCCTTTCACATTGTCCGATAGAAACTGCTTTACCTCAGCTGACATGGTGCCCTTGCTGTCATCCTTATTACCATTGATATTACTAATGTCGTTACGCAGCATTTGCATAACGTCATTAATTGCCTTCATTTCATTGGTTTGCTGCTGCATATCCACCAGTTTATAACGCACATTTTCTTCAGTTTCTGTTGCTCTATCATGCATAACTGCGGCTTTTAGTTGTGATAGCGACATTTGCTCTGTTTGCTCCATGCCCGCAAATAGCGTTGTGCTGTTAGTACCCGTTACTGTAGTCATATCTTCTACCTTTAAATTTTAAGTTATTCATTTAATATTGAAAAAATCTATGTTACATCTATATTTAATTTGATAATTAGTCACTATCTTTTATATTAAAACCCTCCCAGGCCTCGCCCTATAATTTACTTTGTTTTTTTCCTTAACAATATCTACAAAACTATCATCTGATGTAATACCTTGCTTTTCCAGCTCTTTATTAATTATTTCTTTATTTTCTTTGATTTTATTTCTTGTCATATCGTCAATAGACGGATACATAGCATCAAGACTTTTCCTTTTCCGACTATTTTCTTCTAGAGTTTTTAGTGCTTCAGATGTAAATGCCTCTCTCTCTTCTATTTCTATAGCTTGTTTTAGCAGAATATCATCATAATCTACGTATTCATTATTACTACTCATTTCTAGTCTATCTCCTAAGTAACTCATCCTATTGCTGTGAGTAAATTTCTTTAATCTGTACCGCAATGAAACCTCTAAATCATGCGTTGATATAAACTTACAACAGACGTTAGTTAAATATCATCATTAAAACCATTTATTTATAATTTTATCAGGAATTTGACACATAACGTTTGAGAAACAAATCAAAGAAAAGCAATAAAAAATATAAATATCAACAACTTAGTGTCAATTATCGACTCTAAATTGTGTAAATATGTACGTTGATAAAAAAAATATAAAATTGATAAAAAATCCAACGTGATAATTTTATCATGGTTATTGCTGTCTTTTTTATCATTTTATTGTGATTTAATATCTCGAAAATGGGAAAGTATGCTCAACCTTCGGATAATAGAGAACAGATAACGTGTATAAAGATATTAAAACATATACGAGTAATGCCATGCTTCCGCTATTAAAAGCTGAAAGCAATCTATACATAACAAAAATATCAAACTCTATCATTCAGTTTAATATAGATTTGAATGAGTCTAAAATATGTTTCTGGACAGGAGAAATGGATGTAAGTATAGATAATAGCATTTTGGAATACACGATGAGAAAAATGATACCTATATCTTTACATACAAATGTTGAGTTAGTTTTTGACAACCAAGAAATAAGTTACAGCCTCCGACTTAGAATGTCAGATTACCTTGGTGATACTGATGCATTTTCTAATGCTATTGATGATTTGCTATGGGCCCATTCACTTGTTCATTCATTATCAGATAACAACACCTGTAATCACTTTCACAACTTTATGAAATATATGGTGTAAAAAATGAAAATTAGTATTCATCTTAATCGCTTTTCTAACTTTATCGCTCTATTTGCCATAGTAATGCTAATACAGCCAATTTATGCTTCAACATTACCCAATGAAAAGTATAGCTATAGAGCAAAAAACACACCCTTACCTGATGTTTTAAACGCATTCTCTGCTCACTATGGACTGTTTGGAGTGGTTAGTGAATGCTTTGAAGATTCGTTCAGCGGAAGCATCAAAGCAGAATCCGGAGAGGCATTCCTTCATCAACTTTCATCAGCATATAACATTGTTTGGTTTCGAATCGACTCTACTATCTATTTCAACTGCTCTAGTGAAATTCAAACCAAGTTAATTACTCTTAACAATGCTTCATCTGAAAGATTTTCAAACAAAATGAAGAAAATCGGCTTGGATCCGAATCGTTTTGGTATGCGCGCTTTACCTGACACAGGAATGCTACTTGTCTCAGGTCCACCCAAATTTCTGGAAATCGCAATTGATGCAGCCAAAGCTGTCGATGATAGTGCAGCAAAAGAACCCAACTACCAAATGAAACCCTACGTTATCCCTCTTCTTTATAGTCACGCTGAAGATAGAAAACTTGACGATGGTAGCACTACACCAGGAATGGTGACAAAGTTGCGCAGCCTTCTTGGCTATAGTGGCGAAGTAATTACGCAAGGAAACATTGTTGCTGACCCTGACATGAATAGTGTACTCATTTATGACACAGAATCTTCAGTGCAAAGGATCATTCCTCTTATTCATTCAATGGACAAGCCCAAACGCCAAGTGGAAATATCCATTTCGATTATTGATGTAGCGGAGAGTGCTTTAGAAGACCTTGGTGTTGATTGGAAAGCTAAAGGAAGCAATGGCTCTTTAAGCGTCAATCCACTCAGTGGCATTATTGAAGGAGCGTGGCATGGAGGAACTGGCTTTGCGACAACATTACCTCTAGGAACCCTTAGTCAATTTGAGTTCACGCTTACAGCCTTAGAGCAACAGAAAAAAGCACGCACCTTGTCAAGACCCACTTTACTTGCAAGAGAAAATACTCGAGCGGTGATCAGCAATAAAGAAGAGTTCTATGCAAAAGTTGAGGCAAAAGAAGATGCTCAATTGGTCACACTTTCAGCAGGCACCGAGCTTATTGTAATCCCAAGAATCATTCCTTCTAAAGAGGGGCTTGCAATCAGCTTAGATATCACACTTACAGATGGCAAACGAGAGAGTGAGACTATTTCAGATCTCCCTGTGATTAAAGACAGTACCATTATTACGCAAGCGACGGTCGCACGAAATCAAAGCCTACTCATTGGAGGATTTTATTCACAGCGTAATCTAGAAGGAAGTTCAAAAGTTCCTGTTCTTGGTGACATTCCACTTCTTGGACGTTTATTTACTTATGACAGCTCTGACGATAGTCGTTCAGTGCGCATGTTTCTCATTCGGCCAAGAATATTGGATGAAGTATCAGGCCATACAAAACAGTCTGATGCAACTAAGTTATTCAACAACCAAATTACAAGCGAAGTTGAAGAACTAAGACTCATTAGAGAAGCCTTTGAAAGCGCATGGAGTGAATAGTTATGACTTGGACATTAAAGGTGCTCTCTGGTAAGCATTCGGGGGCAGAGATGGTACTAGATAAGAAACACATTATTATCGGCTCATGCCATGAAGGTGCAGACTGTGTCCTAACAGACATAGGTTTAGCAGATACCGCAATGCAAATTACGGTTAATGACAAAATTATCGCGCTTAAAGAGCTAAACAATGCTAAATGGTACATCAACGGCAAAGTTCAACGAACCTCGTTGTCGAGTATTGCTCCCTATGATGTCGTTCAAATTGGGGCAATTGCCTTTACTGTTGGTAAAGTCGATGCAACTTGGCCCACGATAAATCTTCCACAGCAACCCCGTTTTCGGTTTCCTTGGACGGGAGTACTCTTCTCTGGGTTACTTTGTATAGGAAGCTTGAACGCATCATTTTATTCGTCAAATAATTCTATTAAAAACAATACTATTGATATTAGACCGGCGCTCGAACAGTCATCTACTTCTCCAACAGATAGCAAGAACTTTGGTTTAATTGTTTCAGAGCAGGATAAACGCACATTCGTCACTGGTTATATACAAGATAGGTCAACATCAAATACTGCTCGACGCCAAATCGAAGCTAACAGTGAGTTTCCCTTGATATGGAAAGTGCACCGTATAGATAAACTAACGACTTCAATACAAACATTACTGAATGAACATAACTTGTATGGCTATGATGTCAGTGTGGATCTCGAAGGAAGAGCCACAATTAAAGGTGTAGTTTCCGACCAACTGTCTACAGCGACATTGGCCACATCAATAAAAAAAGAAATTCCTGGGTTATCTAAAGTTACCTTTAACACGACCAAAGCTTCAGAAGTTATCTTGTGGCTTAACCAAAGCATTGACAAAATGGGCTTGTACACTACTGGGGCTTCAAATTATCAGAAACATATACTCATTAGTGGTAAGACAAACACATTGCAAAAAGCACAAATCCATCAGCTGATTGATTCTGCAAATTCAAAATTCGGCAACCAAGTGCCCATACAATATCAACCTTTTATTGATCCAGAAGGGATGTTACCTCCCATTCGGGCTGTTAGTACAAGTTTCACCCCTTATCTTGAGCTCTCCAATGGGCAAAAATATTTGAAGAACTCGATAATCGGTGATGGATTTACTATCAAAGAAATAACCGAAGATGGCATATCTCTATTAAAGGATAAACAAATTATTTGGATTGGAGCGGCCGGTTAAATGCTGACAAACACATCTCTCATGTTTCAAGGCCAACCTTTGCTCGAAGACTGGCTTTTGAAAATAACATTGCAAATGAAGCAGCTCAATACACCCTGTGAGTATGCGGAGTTAAATACTTGGAAGGTAGCATTAGAGTGTGCTATCGAACATATCATTAAACAACAGGAGAATCATTATGGATTTAGGCTCAGTACATCAAATATTGGGAGCTTCAGTTCAGTCAACCACTTCAAAGCTGGAGGAACACATGAAAACAATGGATCCTCACGACAGTATGGACCTAGCAGTATTTCAGAAGCTAAACAACGATTGGCAACTATCAACTCAACTGCAAAGCACAACACAAAAAGCAATATTCGATGTACTAAAAGGACTATTAGACCGAATGTAGCTAAGCATCTTGCAAATATCGCCTTGAGTGTGGCTGAGGAAGGTAGTACCGATAACGTGCGTTCAATACTTATGCCTTTTCTATATGCCGAAGGTCAATCAGAAGAAGAGATTTTTCATAAACGTGTCGCACAGATTATCTATGCAATAAGTTTATGTAGACATAGCCACTTCTTACAAGCACGAAAGCTGCTTATCAATGATAGCTCAGAGTTAGGAAAATTCTTCCTAGCTTTCATAGGTATTGCGGAGCATCACTCTGAAGAGGCGGAACTCAAACTTTGCTCAATCGCAAATTTGATCAAATCAAATTTGCTTGATACTCAACCAACATAACAAAAGGAACTCATATGGTAGACTCAATATCTCCGGTCGCAAGCGCCTACACCATGCCTCAACAGCCAGTATCAAGGGCTAGCCTAGAATCGCTGTTCGACAAACATATTCAAGAGCCAGTTAAACCTATGGGGGAAGATTGGCTGGAAGGTGCAGTTAGCTTCAGTTCAAAGGTAGATAAGCACTATAACGAGACATTGACACGAGCGACGGAAGATCTTTCTGTGGTCGACTACGGAAACCTTCACTCGGAAATAAATAGTCTTGTATTGAACACACTAACTTCAGCAACTTTTGTCGGAAAATTTACCCAAGGTTTCGATAAACTGCTAAGCAGCCAGTAACCAACGTGGCCTGAAACTGTCTTCAGTTTCAGGCATTAGCAAATCTATTTAGACAGAATCGTGCCCATGAATATTAAAGATATGCGAAACATTTTCCTCAAACTAACCCTCTTACTATTCAGCTTAGCTTTAGTGGGCTGTAAAGAAGAGATGTATTCCAATCTATCGGAATCCGAAGCGAACCAAATGTTGGCTCTACTTCTTAGTGAAGGAATAGATGCAGAAAAGCAATCGATCAATGGAAAAAGCATTACCCTCAAAGTGGAAGGTTCTCAGTTCTCCTCAGCAGTTGAGCTGCTAAAACAGAATGGATACCCCAAGCAAGAGTTTGCTACCGTTGAGCAGTTGTTCCCACAGGATGGCCTAGTCTCTACACCAACGCAAGAAAAAGCAAGGTTTGAATACGCTATCTCTCAATCATTAGCTAAAACGCTAAATCAAATCGACGGTGTGATTTCTGCCAGAGTACATTTAATGATCCCAGCAGAAACTCGCATGAAAACCAAACAACCGTCTTCTGCCGCAGTATTTGTTAAACATTCCCAAGAAGCTGAAATTTCACAGTTAACCCCTCAGATAAAAAGCTTGGTACAAAGCAGTATTGAAGGTCTAGAGTACAACAATGTTAAAGTTATTTTGGTTGAATCAAGCACTCCGCCACCGATAATCAAAAAAGTCGAGGAGAGTAGCTCATCAGCCTACCTTTATATTGCAATTGTCATATTGATCATGCTTTCAATAGCAATAGCTTGCTACTCATTTTTCTCAATCAGAAAGTTGAAAAATAAAAATTTGGAGATGTTAGAAAATGTTGTACAAGAGTCAGCTTCTTGATCAAGTTTTAAACATAAGAGCAAATGTACATCCTACTCATATCGAAGGTTACCTACACCGCCTGTACGAAGATTGTGTGCCATCAATAACATCTTCTCGGCAGGAAGCCTTGTTGAATCAATATCTATTGGAATGCTTAGAGCTAGATCTCTCTACCGTTGACTTTGAACTGACTGGAGTAGATAAAGGAACAGAAAACTTAACTGCACAGCATCTAGCTCTTCTTCCATCCGGTATAGTTTGTAAAACTCTTACACTATGGTCAGGATATATTTATAACAAAAATATCAATAATTACATTAACAAAAAGGACATCACAGTTATAAAAGAGTATTTCCTCGAACATTATGGATGGCTAACGCGACAATCAAGTCTAAATGATGATGTTTCGAAAATGCCGTTTCAAGATAAACTGCAGACCTTGCCTGTTCCAAAAACGTTTTTGCCGCTAGACTCGTTTCTCTTTGATCATCTACCTCAGATATCTCTGTTAGGAATCAATATATTGACGGCAGACTGGCCCCATGTATACAAGAAGCTATTAACGTTAAAACTCCCAAAAAAAGAAATAAACACAAAAGTAAACGAAAAGATTGGCATTGTCCCATTAAATAAAGAGGATGTAGAGTCCACTTTATTTATATGTTTAGAGAGGATATCAAAAGAATGGCACGAGAAATTTTTACCAAAATCGGCATAGAAGAGATCACCTCTCTTCAAAATACCAAAATAATTTCTGCTGACGAACTCAGCACGCTGACTCATATAGAAGAGTCTAAGACAAATGGGCAAAATGAAATAGAAAAGCTACTTGATGAAGCAAGGCAAGAAGCAAAAAAAATTATTGAAAGTGCGCTAAGCGAAAAGCAGGCAATAATTAACAAAGCGCAAAATCAAGCTTTGTCCGTTCAAAAACTTGATGAGTGCAGCCTTGAAAACAAACAGCGTGCCTATTGGAAGAATTCAATTTCATCCTTAGAACAACAAATTGAGAATATAGTCTCCGATATATTGTCCAATATCATCCACGACTGCGATAGAAAAGATTTGATCAGGAGTTTAATAAGGCAAGGGCTAGAGTTTCTTGACTTAAGTCAAAGTATCTGCGTGAGAGTTCCAATGAACCTAAAACATCAAATGTCTGAATCATTCCCAGACCTCATAATCGAAGGTGAAGAAGATTTGATAGATGCACTTGAAATAGAATCAGACAATGAAGTTTATCTCCTATCTATTGATAATGTACGACCGTTACTATGTTCTAAAAAATCACAACAGACACAATCTTATCATGAGCCAAATATGTCTGAGATCGATGCAACTTACTGACGTGACGTATGTATATTAGTATTAACTGGAGGCTGAATCAGTGTCAGTAATCTACTTATTAATAATGACAACAACGCCAAGAAAGTCGTTCGTTTCATATTAGAATTTTACCTATATCAGCGGCAAGATTAACTCAGTTCTTGCCGCGTCAGCCACCGTGCTCTAGGGATGATTTAGTGTAAATCAGCAACCCAAACGTGTTTTGTTATCCACTATTCATCCCATATCAATGTGATACTTTGCACATAAATAGTGATTTAGTGAAAACAACCACGATTTTAGGCAAACTATATCAGACAAAGCGTCTACAATCGGCTCGACGCCCTCAATGCAAAAATGGTTTATTTCATGAACAAATCTAAGATCATATTCCCCGAAAACTCAATGGCATACGAAGCTGAAATAAAAGCTCAACCCGTCATCAACACCGAGACCGACGAAAGCACTTTCTTCCCCAAAACCTCCATCGCCCTAGAAAATGAAATCCGAGCAACAAGAGTCACCCCTGGCGCAAATAAAGGATTTTTGTCTCCGGAGGAGAAAGGTTAACTTTATCATACTGTGTGCTCATTGGCGCTAAGGCCGAAGTTACATCTCATGATTTAAACCCTTGCGCCAAACTGAGCTGGTCAGGCATCCACAAGCTAGTCTTGGAATGCCAACAAGATCAATACAGGTAAACCAGTTAGCCCAACATTACTCAAGGTGGTGGAAATTCGATACACCGTATAATCGCTACCAAACATATCCAACCGAGGTTGCAAATATCCACGAAGCGTTAGTGTCGATAAGCAACCTCGCTCTGTCCTTAATTGCTACTTATAGCCCTGAAATAAAATTAGATGGCATTTGCAAACACCTTCTATTATTTAGACTATTTTTTCTAATGCCCTAGCAGGAGACTTTTGCTCTGCAAGATTAATCGCCGTGATAATTTGTTTTGCTACTGCTCTGATTACCTTCATACAAACTGAGTTACCAAACTGCTTGTAGATTTGCCCCTGTGATACTGCATCTACGTCGAATTCTTCAGGGAACCCCTGAAGCCGTGCACATTCACGTGGGGTAAGCTTACGAGGATTTTTGCCAATGTGACTTTGATCAATCAGTATCTCTGAACCGTCTTTGTAGTAACGTGCACTGATTGTGTTGGTGTATTCACTATCAGCGTTGTAAAGCGTATAACCAAAGCCGTTCCCTTTTGTTTTATGGCCTTCTTTACGCTTCTGGTGCCCCTCCCAAAGCTTGTCTGAGATAGTGAAGCGGTCTTTACCTACAGCAACAATGTCCGCCTGAAGCTCTTCCTGAGACTGAAGTATGTCGCCTACAAGAGTAGGTGTTCTTGGTGGTACTGGCCATGAGAACAACTCATCAAAGTTAACACCTTTAAAGTAATCTTTATCAAAACCTATGATAAAGATTCTTTCGCGGTTTTGTGGAGCACCAAAGTCAGCCGCTCGAAGAACTTTAAAATCAACCCAGTAGTTAAGCTTTTCGCTAAGAGCATGACGAGCATCTTCACTAATAGGAACAACATCAGGAATATCCTGCTCGTGTTTGCCTTCAAGAATATCGACAATTGTTTTTAGTGTTCTGCCTTTGTCATGGCCTTTCAGCTGCTTAACATTCTCAAGAAGAAATGCTTTTGGTCTTTTCTCTGCAAGAATTCTCTGAATTTCAAAGAACATTGTTCCGCGAGTGTCACTGAAACCCTGCTTTAGGCCTGCCTGTGAGAAGGCCTGACAAGGGAACCCACCTAACAGAATATCGTGGTCAGGAATACGCTTTGACTCTATCTGAGTAATATCCCCTTTTGGCATTTCGCCATAATTATGCAGATAGGTTTTCTGGGCGAACTTATCCCACTCCGAAGTAAATGCGCAGTAACCACCCAGCTCCTGGAATGGTAATCTGATTCCACCAATACCAGCAAACAGATCGATAAATCTGAAATTACAATCCTCTTCCTGCTTTTGTCGGAAAGGTGCATTTTCAAAGCGCTCTTTCAGTTCAGACTCAAGATTGGCAATTGCATCCAGCTTTGTTTTGGTCGGTTTGTGTTCACCAGTTTCCCATCCTCTGATTGTTCTCTCTCCAGTTGATGACATTCCTAGCAAATTTGCGAACTCAGTACGGCCTAAACCAAGGTTTTCACGAGTATTTTTGATATATTCAGCAACTGATTGATTAATTAGATCCAATTTACTTTCACTTATCCGCTTTTTCACCAAGCGATAGTAGCACTGTACATCTAAACAGGCAAATTTAAAGGCTCAGAATGAGAATTGATGATTTTATCAAAGAATGTAACACACTAGCCAGTGAAACTTCCTTAGAGTATCTAGAGGTCTCTCCCTCCTTCAAATTTTCTAACACTGGAAGGCGAGGTAAAAAATACTTCGCAATTTCCCTAAAGCATGTCATTGAAGCCCTTGAGGATATAAACAGCAATCTAGCTACCTTTAGTAATTATCTTCACTATGTAGAAGCTGATTGGAGATATCTATTTTCAAACTATATTTCTGATGAAGTAACTATAGCGCTTGCAGGAGTTCAAACATTCCCAATGTTTTCGCTACTCAACAAAATAGTGACCATCTCAAACAACCTAGATAACTACTCTGAAAAAGATATTCAACTTTCCAAAGACTATTTGGATACAAGTATCATGTATTTAAATAGCCAGATGCCTAATGACGATGTTTATTTAGAACTATTGCAACCTCAAAGAAGTAGTAATGACCGTCGACTTCAGACAGGACGTAACAAAATCTACTTCGGTGCTCCAGGTACAGGTAAAAGTTACGCGATAGAACAGAAAACAGAAACAGATTTTACAATAAGAACAGTCTTTCACCCAGATACTCAATACAGTGACTTCATAGGTTGCTTGAAGCCAGTAATGGTTGATCGAACTATACACTATGAATTTAGGCCGAGTTGCTTGACAGATGCTATCATCCTCGCGGTAAACAATCCGAGTAAAGAGTGTTCATTGGTTATAGAAGAGATAAACCGCGCCGCCGCCGCCGCTGCTTTTGGCGAGATTTTCCAACTCCTAGACAGGCTACCAACTAGACAAAGTAAATATCCAGTCAATATCTCAGATCCAGACTGGCTAGCATACTTAAATAGTAAGACTGATAACTACTTCGCAAGTGGGAAACTAGTTATACCTTCAAATCTATCGATTTTAGCTACGATGAATAGTAGTGACCAAGCGGTTATGCCTCTAGACACCGCGTTTAAAAGGCGTTGGGAGTTTGAATACCTGCCGATAGAGTATTCAAATGCGCCAAAAGGTACTCTTCCGTTGCCATTAGAGGATGATGATGGTGAAGTTGAAGTTTACGATGTTCTTTGGGTCGATTTCGCTAAAGCAGTTAACAAAGCCCTCGCCTTAGACCATATCCCCGAGGATAAACTGTTAGGCCATCGTTTTTTGGATGATAACGAGCTCAATGAGAATGGCGAGGCTGCTCTGAAAGGAAAGATATTCACGTACCTTTGGGATGATGTGCTCAGACATGGCCAACGCAGTGTCATTTTTGCGGAGTACGTATCCAACTCAGGCGGTGAAGAAGTTGAGCTCACCACTTACGGCCAGCTAATTCAAAATTATGATGCTTCTCGAAATGTACTAAAGGACAGCTTGGCCTCTGAACTCATTCAGATGACAGTAGCCAGAGATGAAACACACTAGAGGCTCGACATGAATTATTCTTTAGAGCTTCACAATGACAGAGATTCGCTTAGATCTTTTGATAAGTCATTGCAGGCAGTTCTGCGTAAGAAAGGGCTCGTAACGGTTGGAGGAAAAAGTGTCTCATTCTGTGGGCTAATCTCAGATAAAGATGTTTTGCATGCTTTTCTTCCCAGAGAAACCCGCATCAGCTTCGATAAACATAAAGACAAAACATTGCTTGCATCTGATATGTTGGCGGCTATTCATCGATATTCAACAACAAAGAAGAATGAGATATCTGCCGATGATGAAGGTGATGACTGTATAGGAATTAGTAAACTCAGCTCTATAATGTGGTTACTTAATGACTTTAGAATCAATGGCCTATTTTCAAAGCGTCAAAAAAGAAATGTTGTAAACAGTGGGAAAGCAGATTGGAAAAAGACTATCAGCAGGCGAACAGCTTTCGTTAGTGATAACGGCCCAGTTTATTTAGAAGTCGACGGGACTTCCAGCTATCGGTTTATCGGTGAAGAAATCACGCGCATCCATGCTGAAGTTATTCGTAAGCTCGATGCTCAGTTCAGTTGGCTGATATCAACTAAGCCCTCCCACATATCAGAAAGTTTGAAATCTGTTAGCCCTCCATCAAGGAAGATTAATTCTCAAATCTCTCACCTTAAATCTCAAATCCATTCTTATTTCGCAACTCGAGAGCTAGAGTTAATCTCTCACTTAATAGAATTTCTCGAGCAAATTAAAGGACAAGAGGAACAGATTTTGGTCATCGGGGTCAAGCACTTTCATGGTATGTGGGAGAGTATGCTCTCGGAAACTCTCAGCTTTGGCGTAAAACTAAACCATCTGCTCCCTACTCCGACATATCAGCTAACGGATGGAAGTTTTGCGGATGCGGCTCGAAAAGGCCAAAGGACCGATATTATTTTACACCGCCCAGACAGCGACAACTTTGCCGTGGTTGATGCCAAGTACTATGGTGTTACCGAAACTACACGTGAAGCACCTGGATGGCCTGATCTAGTAAAGCAGTTTTTCTATGCAAAAGCGCTCACGACTTATCGCCCATCTTCTCAAGTGAATAACGCCTTTATTTTTCCAGGCACTGAAGGGGTTATAGAAAGTGCCCATATGAAGAACCGACAAACGAAGAATTTGGAGGATATCGCCTATCCTCCCATTCAATGCATTTACTTATGTCCGAGGGAGTTACTTCAACACTATATAAGAGGAAAAAAACTCGTTCGCCTCAGTGCCCAACTACTAGCGTAACAATCCCTTAATCTGAATTTTCAAGCTATGTAAATTGAGCTAATCCGGATAGTAAAGGAGCAAACTATTGGATTAGTTCATGTGCGGCTCTTAATAAACCAAATCTTTCACTCGCTAGCCAGATTACTCTTTCCCGAACACGTTGTTTTCCTGTTCTTGTACTCGGATGAAAGTAGTGCGTTTGGTCAGCTCCTTAAGCTTGGCTGCGCCTACGTAGGTGCAGGTTGAGCGTACGCCGCCAAGGATGTCTGAGATAGTGCCGTGAACACTACCACGAAATGGCAATAGTACGGTTTTTCCTTCAGCTGCGCGGTACTGGGCCACCCCGCCGGAATGTTTTTTCATCGCCGACTCTGACGACATGCCATAAAATTTCATCATAGTTTGGCCGTCTTTTTCAACCAGTTCGCCGCCTGACTCTTCGTGACCGGCTAACATGCCGCCAAGCATCACAAAATCCGCGCCGCCGCCGAAGGCTTTTGCGACATCCCCAGCGCATGAACAGCCGCCATCACCGATGATCATGCCGCCAAGACCATGAGCTGCATCAGCACATTCAATAATGGCTGACAGCTGAGGGTAACCGACACCTGTTTTCACGCGTGTGGTACACACAGAACCAGGACCAATGCCAACCTTAACAATATCTGCACCGGCTAAAATCAGCTCTTCGCACATATCACCTGTAACCACATTGCCAGCCGAAATCACTTTATCTGGAAAGGCCACTCTGACTTTTTCAATGTATTCAACCAGATGCTCCGAGTAACCATTAGCAATATCGATACAGATAAAGATAAGCTCATCGCTTAGTGCCATAATGTCTTTGGTCTTTTGAAAATCGGCTTCCGAGGTACCCGTTGAAACCATGACGTTTTTCAGTGTTTGAGTATCGGCGTCTTTGACAAACGCAGCCCAATCATCAACCGTGTAATGCTTGTGAACCGCAGTCATCACACCATGCTCGGCAAGGGCTTTGGCCATTGCAAAGCTACCGACAGAGTCCATATTGGCTGCAATTACAGGGGTGCCTGACCATTGACGACCGCTATGCTTGAAGGTAAACTCGCGGGTTAATTCAACTTGAGAACGGCTTTTGAGCGTTGATCGCTTTGGGCGAAAGAGTACGTCTTTAAAACCTAACTTAAGTTCTTGTTCGATACGCATTGTGCATTTCCTTGATTCGATAGTGTAAGTGTCACTGACAAACTGCGGTGTAACAGCGTTGGCAGACGCGATTACTGTTTTTCGGACACAAAAAAACCGGAGCGTTGGCAGACGCTCCGGTTTTCAGCATTATAGGTTGTGATTTAATTCCCGCAAGACTGATATTTGCATTTTTTTTGTGGTACCCTTTCGAATGTCTGCAAACCAAATTTCACCTCATGATCGCATTGTAATCACACCTGTCTACCTCTTCTAATCATTAGCCAAAAACCGTATATGTGGCAACAAATCACTGGCACATAATCCTCGTTCACCTTTGTGTCGGGCATCTCTGTCTGCTGCAAGACTATGAATCATCACTCCTTTTACCGCAGCACTAACGAGACTTTCCCCTTGAGCTAACAAGCCCACAATCACGCCCGTTAAGACATCCCCCATACCCGCTGTTGCCATCCCAGGATTACCCGCATTGCAAACATAAGTATGCTTACCATCAAAAATTAACGTGCCCGCGCCTTTTAGAACAATCACGCCACCATATCGACCATAAAGTTTTTCTACCGCCAAATAGCGATCGTGTTCAATATTATCAACTGAACACTCTAATAATCGCGCCGCTTCTGCGGGATGTGGGGTAAGAATTCTTTGGTTATCTCTGTTCGGATTGGCCGCAAGCAGATTGAGCGCATCCGCATCAAGCACTTTGTTAACCTCGGATGTACAGACCTTATCAAACATCCGTTTTGAATGGCTATCTGTTCCCAGTCCTGGGCCAATTGCCACACAATCACACCATTGGCTCAGCCTAAACTCTACCGATGTTTTATCTTGCCAAGATGACGCCATCACTTCAGGACAAGCAATAGTCGACGCGATGGTGTTATCTGGATGAGTCAATAAGGCGGTTAGCCCTGCACCTACCCTCATACAGGCTTGGCTGCTCAGCAAACTAGCGCCACCCATACCTTGATGGCCACCAATAATGAGGGCTTTGCCATGATGCCCCTTATGGGCCGATTTATTTCGCCTCAGCAAGGGAGCAAAATCACTAACTGTAGTTAAAAGATGCGCTTTAGGCGTATTTTGCTTGTCAAACTCATCATCTACACCTAAACCTCGAAAATGAACATCACCAGTGAAGTCTCTGGCTTGAGCGGTAAATAACCCGCATTTGAGACCAATAAAAGACACCGTATGCAAAGCTTTAACGCTGACACCTAAACTTCGTCCAGTATCACTCGATAACCCTGAGGGTAAGTCGACTGAAATGATTTTAATGCCGCTATGGTTTAAGTATTCGATTAATTGCGCCGTGTCTGCTCGCACAGAGCCCGTCAGACCTGTGCCAAGTATCGCATCCACAATGCAATCTGCGTCTAGTTCCTTCGAAAAATCAGGTGCTTCAACTGAGCCTCCGACAGCCAGATAATCATGATAGGCGGTTAAAGCATCGCCCGAAAGTTTATCCTTCGCGACACTTTGCCAAACCGAAACTTCTATTCCTGCCTCAAGAGCAAGCCTTGCCACCACATAACCATCACCACCATTGTTGCCTCCACCGCAAACAACCAACAGTCGTTTGCAATTGGGGTATTGGTGACGCATTACCTCAAATACTTCACTTCCAGCTCTAAGCATGAGTTCATACATAGCGACTGATTTGGCTTTTGCAGCCTTAACTTCGCCCGATTTAACTTGCGCTGCGCTGTAAAGTGGCTTCATTGATGACATTTGTCCTCCTAAATAGAATAAGGGCCAGACGAAAGCTGACCCTTATTAAACCATAGGTGTTATATCATTTACTTCGACTCAGTACGCTTAACGCTTCAGAGGTTGCATCTTGAATAGATAAAAATAGTGACTTTATTTGGCCAGTGGGCGTTCTCATTGGGTTCAACGTAATATTTTGGTACATATATTTAGCCTGCTGAGTCACAGGGCGAACGTTTCGGCACTTAAACAGGTACTGGCGTTGATGCCAAGTAATAAAACTGCGACAACCGAGATCGTATACAGGTTTCGCTTTCAGTTTGAACCATTCTTCAGGGATTTCCGGAAAGATTTCAAAGATGGTTTTCTCTATCGCATCATGGCCATGAATGCCGCTGTGGTGTGTCATAAAACCATTCCACACTTGCACTTCATACTCTCGATTGATGACTATCAGACCCAAGTCGACATTTTGCACCATATCGACCATCCAGTGAAACTGCTCAAACTCGGCTGGAAGGTTAACCATCAGAAATCCTCCATTAAATATGATAACTTGTCGTCGAGTAATGGAAGCGACTCATCAACAAACATAAACAATAAATCACAACGTATTGACGTACCATCAATGTTGTAGCTCACTTCAAACGTCATGGTTTTTTGAAATGAGCCTGCGGTATTTTTAATAATAGAGTCAATCGAGATGTGTTGTCCTAAAAGCTCTGGTGAGCTTTGAAAAAATCGAACTTCCGCTTGCTTACCTAGCCCATTAAGAAAAGAGCCAACCAAAATATTAGAGACATCCATTAATAACTCTAACTCCTCCAGCTCTTCACTATCTGCTGGCACTTTCATCAGCTTTTTCAAATCACACACACTTGAGTCGCTCAGTAGCACAAGTGCCTCCCCAGCAAGGCCCTCACCACTAAAGCCCTGACACACTCCCGACACTTGGTCATTATCAGCCAAGTCGCGAAGGGCCATTTGCAGCTCACTGACCTCTAAAATATTGACGTTCGGCAAGGGAAGATGAACAAACACATCAAAATGTCGTGCAAGGGCATCTGCCGCGACACCAATGGCAACGTTGGCTACCTCGCGATAGATATCCCGCCGTTTAAGAACCGGAAGATCAAGCGCAACGGGTGTGATCAATTGTGGTTGAGCTGGCCTTTCTACAAGCTCTTTTAATACCGAGTTCAATATATCTTTATCAATCGGCTTTTGGATAAAAGCTTTCGCGCCTGAGGCCATCACTCGCTCTTTGGCTTTCGGCTGAATATCCCCCGAAACCACCACCACTTTGATATCTATACCGCGAGCCTGTATCTCATCTAAAGTGCCAAAACCATCAAGCTCAGGCATGGTCAAATCAAGAAACATAATTTTGAATTCTTTTTGCGCCAATTGTTCCAGCGCATCAAGCCCATGGACAGCAAACGTGATGTCTGCGTTTAAGGAGGCTGGCAATGAACGCGCCATTTGCTTGCGGGCGAGAGCAGAATCATCACAAATGAGAACAGGTAAAGACATGCATACACCTACCACTAATAGAGTTGCCAATAAATTCAGTGTAACAGATGCTCAGATTATCGAGGGACCTGAGCACCAAAAAATACCAGACCTCTGAGCAGAACATTTTTTATTGCTAACAAGCCGTGCTTCGACTATCTCTCAATCAGAGAATATTACCCAGCACGTCTATTCTTCTTCAGAATGAAAATTGAACGTCTCTTCATCAAATCCTTCATCCCGATATGTTGATGCAATTTCTCCAAACACATGCTCGACATTGAGAAAAGCTTCAACAATCAGAGGTTCAAAGTGCGTACCTCTCCCCTCTGCAATGATTTCCAGTGCTTTCTCATGAGGAAAGGCAGGTTTATAAACGCGTTCACAGATTAATGCATCATAAACATCAGCAAGCGCCATTAAACGAGCACTGAGCGGGATGTCTGTTCCCGATAACCCTTCAGGATAGCCACTACCATCCCATTTTTCTTGATGGCTGTAGGCAATTTCTTTTGCTAATGTCAAAAACTCGCAGCTAAAATCAATCGAATCCTCCACCGCCATTAACACAGCACGTCCCAGAGTCGTATGATACTTCATGACCTCAAACTCTTCGCGTGTGAGCTTACCTGGCTTTAGCAATACTTCGTCTGGAATTCCTACTTTGCCTATATCATGCAGTGGTGCTGATTTATGCAAAAGTTCAATCGCCTCTGGCGTTAATTCATCAGCGTAATGCCCCATATTCACCAGCTCTTCTGCGAGTACTTTTACATAATTCTGTGTACGACGAATATGATTTCCAGTTTCATTATCACGAGTTTCAGCCAGTGATGCCATGGCACTTATCGTCGCATCTTGCAGCATTTCAAGCTCATAAGTCCTCTCTTTTACGCGCTCCTCGAGATGCTCATTTTGCTCTTCAAGTTCTCTAACCGCTCGCTTTAATTTGAGATGAGTATTGATGCGAGATAAAAGTATCGGTGGACTGACGGGTTTTTGAATATAATCAACCGCCCCAACTTCAAAGCCTCTTTGTTCATCTTCTATTTGAGATTTTGCGGTTAAAAAAATGACGGGTATGTCAGTCGTACTCGGGTCACTCATTAACCGCTCACACACTTCGTAACCATCCATTTCTGGCATCATTATGTCGAGCAGAACAATATCGGGGCGTTTTTTGGCACATATGTCCAGCGCTTGTTTGCCCCCAGTGGCCACAAACACACGATAGTGAGGCTTTAACAAACTGCTGATCGTTAGCCGACTTTCAGCATTATCGTCAACAATTAGGACGCTTGTAGAACGCTCAACCATGCTTGCTCCTAGCTGTTACGAGCATCTAAAAAACACTATCGCCACAAGTGAACTAACATGATGCTGAATTTTATCTGCAATTAGCCACATCCACTTATTTTTAATTTTATAAGTATCGGAGTGCAACTGACCCTCGTCAAGGAGAGGTAAGGTCAAATTCGATCAAAAAACCCATACAAAAATAAAGGTTAATATTAACATTAGAAAGAAGATGCACGAAATCCAAGGCAATAATGTCCCCAACGTAAAGTAAAAATTTTTCAACTTTCACACTTATCTAATTTTGTGCATATACTAATGACAAATGTATTAGTTCTTGTGTTGTTTGAAGGAAGCAAGGTTAGCCCAATGCGTGTAAATGAACCCGTTACCCAAAAAGAAGTCACCTATCCGCCAGAGTTCAACTTACTCTCAATAACAAAAACCAGTAGTCATATTACTTATGCAAGCAAAGAATTTTGCGACGTAGCAGGCTACACACTCGATGAGCTGATAGACCAACCTCATAATATTGTTCGACATCCAGATATGCCGCCAGAAGCGTTCAAAGATATGTGGGACTTTTTAAAGTCCGGCAAATCTTGGATGGGCATTGTAAAAAATCGATGTAAAAATGGCGACCACTACTGGGTTGATGCCTACGCGTCACCCATCACTGTCAATGGTAAAGTCACGGAATACCAATCCGTTCGCTTATGCCCCAACCGTCAACATGTCGCCAATGCGGAGAAGATTTACGCTCAAATTAAGGCGGGTAAAACCCCTCGTAAGCTAAAACAACCTCGAACTCGGCTTTGGCAAAGACTCGGTCTCACCTTCTTAGTTGCTGGCGCTATTTCAAGTGCAATCGCCACTGTCTCGGGACTTGCGGCAGTTTGGGCGTTCTTCGTACTGGCCACTCTTGCCACGTTTTTGCAGACACGGCGTTTAGAAGCCCTCTCCAAACAAGCGAGAGAGATTTTCGATAACCCATTGATGGAACTTGTTTACAATGGTCATATCGATGATATATCCGAAATTGCTTTAGCGATGAAGATGAGACAGTCTGAAATCAACGCCGTAGTTGGTCGGATACAAGACTCCAACCACCAAATTGCTGGGGCAGCACAGTCTTCGGCTAAGAACTGTGAAACAACCGCCGATAATCTTGCTGGCCAAACGTCCGAAACAGAACAGGTGGCCGCTGCGATCAATCAAATGCATTCAACGGCGAATGAAATTGCTCAAAATGCGCAAAATGCCTCAGATGCAACCGAGAGAGCGAACTCGGCCGTTGTGGAAGGAAAAGACTCTGTTGAACAGACCGTGACTTCGATGAACGAGTTGTCTCGTCAATTGGGAGTGGCGTCCGAAGTGGTGCAACAACTGTCAGAACATGGCCGTACCATCGGAGAAGTTCTGGTCGTCATTCAGGGTGTTGCTGAGCAGACGAACCTTCTTGCACTTAACGCCGCAATTGAGGCAGCGCGTGCTGGTGATCAAGGCCGTGGCTTTGCCGTGGTCGCAGATGAAGTTCGTAAACTGGCTCAGCGAAGCCATGAATCAACCGAAGAAATTCAAAATATCATTAACTTGATTCAAACCAGTACCGATAAAGCAGTTCAAGCCATGGATGAAGGTAATAAGCTTTCTGATATATGTGTTGGCTGTGCCAGTACTTCAGGTGAAAAACTGGACGCGCTGTTTGATCAAGTCACTGATATATCGGACCGCAACAATCAAATCGCCACCGCAATTGAAGAGATGGCCAGAGTAACTGAAGACATGAACTCTAGCGTTCAATCCATTAGCGAAGTCTGCTCAGCCACCAATATTCTGGCAAGTGATACAAAAGACGAATGCGAAACTTTGGTTGATAACTTGAGATCGCAAGGTCAACTGGTTAATCAATTCAGAAGACTATAACTGTAAAGAAGCCTTCCAAACGGAAGGCTTCTTTTCGCAAAAATCAACACCTGTTACTTTGACATTCGAACGAGCGACCTACCGAGTAATAGCTCAATTTCCTTGGCACTAGTCTGGCCAAATCTCGCTTCTGCAGTTTGATACAGTCGATCAATACCACGCATCGCAAAATCATGGGCATCTTGCGACGTCACAATATGGTGGAACAGTAAACGTAATATCGCCAAGAATTCCGCGTTGTCCAGCGCGCTGTTCCAACTTTCAGAAAAATCTTGCAGACTTTCCTCCACATTGAGGTGTTCAACAAACATCTTAAAAATTCGTTCATCCAGTGCCGTTATAAAATCCAATTTCTTAGGAAAATGATGACTAATACCCGTTCTAGACACGCCAGTTTGCTTGCTCAAAGTGGTGTATGACATCTTGTCATACCCTAAACGCAACAATTGGTCCACGACTGCATCCATGATCTTCTGAATCGTGATTTCGGTATCTTCTTTACTACGCTTTGGCATGTTCAGGCTCTTCTCTTTGTAAATCCATCTAACCTTTACAAATTAACTATTACGCCAATAAGCTGTCTTATGTGGTAATCAATATGATTTTTGGGAGCATAACAAAAAGAAAGACTACAGGAATCTTACTACACCGATCACTATTAGCATGTTACGCAGACAATTTAATAGCAAAGGATTATCAAAACACATGAAAACAACAGGCATTATATCTAATTCATATTATTGAGTTCCGATAATCATATAAATTGGCATTGCTGACAACTCTGTATCCCTAGCCCTACGCCGATAAATGCATGATATTTATCTACAATATGACTCTCATCACATTATTTGACAGGTTTATCATCGACCAAAAATAACAACATTAATTTAACATCATATCGAGTATAAGACTTACCAAGTATTGGTTGTTTTTGTGGATCACTGTCAAATATATCGATAAAATAACCACAGTTTTTGTAAGAGGATTGTCATGATGAGCACAAAACAGGAAAACACAGAAGTCTGTGAAGCGTGCGGCTGCGCTGGAGAGATGGGATTTATTATAAAAGAAGGTGACGATGTAGCAGAAGTTATCATTCATGCTGAAAATCGAACATTGCTCGAAGCCGAATTGGAAAAATACGTTGAGTTAGCTTACCAAGTATCCAAAGATGTGGAATATCATGTTTCAGACATTACCGAAGGCTCCACTCAGCTAACGGCCAAATTTAAATTTGGTGTGAGTGCTGAAAAATTAATTTTTGAGCTTAAAACTCGCTCACTGACTCGCTAACAAGTGAGAAAGCGGGCGATGCGTCCGCTTTACGAAAAGGTCTGAACTCTTGATGTTGACCCATTGCTTGCCTGTCGTTAATACTTATCCCAAATCATTGTCAGGGTCACGATATGAAGCAATGGCTCATCATTTTCACAGTCGGATTGTTTTCCAACATTGTATTGAGTGAACCAATCAATCACTACCATATATTGAATCATGTTGATAACTACGGAAATTTAGATTTACGCAATAAGCCTTATTCGGAACTGCCAGCCGGATTAGTCATTAAAGGGAACCTCAATATTGCCAAAACCAGCATCAAGGAAATCCCTGCAGATGTCGATATTCAAGGCAGCCTTGATGCATCAAACAGCTCTCTCAAAAAAATAGCTAAGGGTGTCAATATAAAAGGTTACGCTAATCTGCTTGCTTCGCAGATTACCCGATGGCCTCGCGGTGTTAAGGTGGGAGGCTACATCAATTTAACTGACACACCCTTAACAAAACTGCCACCGCGTTTAAAAGTAAAAGGGGACTTGAGCGTCATTAGAACTCCGCTAAATTCCTTGCCTGAAGGGATTGTGGTTGAAGGCAACTTATATATTGGGGGCTCTAAAATCACTGAGTTTCCCGACAAAATGACCGTTAAGGGAAATATTTTCCTTGGTGGGAATCGCATTTCCAAATGGCCCAAAAATCTAGATTTGGGTGGTGCTGTTGCCCCCTAACAAAACAGATAAAATAAAGGCACTCATTGAGTGCCTTTATTTCTAAGTGGGTTAGCGTAACTGGCCAACAAGTGACTCTTTGCCCCTTCAGGCAGCTGACTCAGTTTACTCGACAGTCGCTCCTTCACTTCTTGAGCCACATCCTCTTGACCTGCTGCCAACTCATTGATTGGGTATAACCGATAATTCTCATGGATTTGCCGGTCAATCTCCTCGGCCAGCGCTTCAGGTGAATCAAACTCGCCGTCAATGACATCGCCAAACGCTACATGCACACGTCCTTTTTCCCCCACAATACCCTGAATGATGCTCTCAATATCCTCAAACTCACCCTTTTCATAACGGCCATGAGTTTCAAGTTGGTGGAGTTCCAAGGCTTTTGAAATATCACAAGGGTCGTTCTCGTATGAAATAGATACTGGAACAATTCTTAACGACTGAATATATTGAGAAAATTCTATTTTTTGCTTGCGGCCTTCAACATGGAACATTTTCAAAATGGCAGGATCAGTAAAATCATTGCCATCTTTTGCTCGGCCTTCTTTTTGCGCAATCCATATTGAGTTACCCGAGTCCAGTGAATGCTTGATGTAACTCGATAACGTACCTAAAGCCTTCATCATCTCTCTAGGCCCTTTGGCAGAACGCTTTACGATAAAACTTTTATTAAGTCTCATTAGCTCTGTTGCACAAGGTTTTTTAAGCAAATTATCGCCTATCGCTATTCGGACTGTCTTGTGATCGGTTTGATTTAATCCGAAATTAACCAAAGCGGGGTCCATCGCAATATCTCTGTGGTTGGATATAAACAGATAGGATTGCTGCTGATCTAACTTGTCCAAACCTGAATAGGTCACACCTTGAGTAGTATTATTCAGGGTTTGCTCAAGGTATTTTTTTACCTCCATCTGAATGCTATCTACAGACTTGAGCTTAGACCATTTCATTTTGAGGTAGACTTTCACCAGTGGCGACAAAAAAGTCTTAAACCAAGCAGAGTGGTTAGCAAATTTGTATTGAAGGATAGCACTAATGAATTCTTCATCGGCGATAAGGCGATTGATCGCCGCTGGGATTTCATCATCATTGTATGGACGAATATCAAAATAAGGGTCTTTATCAACAGTCATGTGTTATTTAATCTATTAGAAAACAAGTCTATTCTACGCTGAGATCTCAGGATTAGCAGCTATACTCGATTGATTATATCCAAGGTCAGACCAGCATTGCTTTGATGAATGGATAAAACATCACAGTTTTATTGGTTTTTTTCACCATAAACGTTACCCTACCCCCTCATGCAAACCAGAGAGCCCAAACTACCCGATGCATTACTCCATATCATACCATAATAATGACTTTCCCTACCTAGTTATGCAGCCGAGAAGAAAAAGTCTCAAGCATATTTTGCTTAAAGTGACTCAAGGACTGGCGTTAATAAAATTTGGCAAAACTGAGTACGCCATAGAAGCAGGTCAATATGTTTGGATACCGTTTGATTCGTTAACCGCCCTCACATTCTTTCCCAATACTCAGATACAAAAAATTGAGGTTTCTTCTCGAGTCAAAGCACCTTTCCCCAAGAACGGTGGCTATGTTGCACTAAATGATTTAGCCACCGCGATCCTAAATAGACTATCCGTGCTCCCACAAACCAGAGAGTCACAAAAAAAGCTTCTTGCTGTGTTAATTGATGAACTGAGTACTTTACGTCCTGAGCTATCAGAGAGCACGCTCACAACTCAACTTAAGCAGTGGTCACCCTCGACAAGCGATACCACACTTTTGGCAGAACAACATCTGGCGCTCAGGCTTCGAGAAGCCACCAAACGGATTCAATCCGGTGCAAAACGAGCCCAAGTCATTACCGAACTGTTTGAAGGGAATGAACTTGTCTACACCCAGTTAGAACAGGCTATTCTTGGAAGAAAAACGTCATAAAGGCGCTATTACATCCAATAAATCAACAAGATAATATTTAACTCGGCAAGCGTAAACATACAAAAATCAAGTTCACTTTAATGAATTGACACACAATACTCATCATCCAAATAAGAAAATACCTCACACTATCCACTGATTAATAAGCATTTGCTCACTATGACACTATACTAGAAAACATAAACGTTGATCACATGGGAAGTCGACAATGAAATTCAGCCATAAAATTGTGGCAGCATCATCTCTTCTATTTCTAGCCACAGTCTCTTTGCTGACTCTACAGCAGTACTACACCGTACAAGCTGAGGTCAAATCTCTAGTTACCTCTAGTGTTGCCGAAATTGTTGACGGCGTTCGTGATACTACAGAGGCAGAAATTAACAGCCGCAAGACTATCGCTAATTATGCGACCAGTATGCTCGAGGCCAATCTTACACCCAGTGCCATGGAGATGGTCATCACTCGTCCTGTAGTGAAAGAAACCTTCCTGTTGGCCGGATTGGGGTTTGAAAAGGACGGTTCCAATATTAACAATGATCCTAATTGGAATCCCGGCCCAACTTGGGACCCTCGGGTTCGTCCATGGTATATCGACGCAAAAAAAGCAGGCAAACTCATTATAACGGCTCCATATGCAGACTCCGCCACAGGCCAGATTTTGGTTTCTATTGCCACTCCTGTCTATGATGACGGCAAGTTTATTGGCGCTATTTTCTACGATGTCAGTCTGGCTGGCCTCGCTGAACTGGTCAATAGAGTCCACCTTTTCAACGCTGGTTACGTTTTTATCGTTTCAGGAGATGGAACAACCATAGCGCACCCCAATACCGAAATGAACGGGAAACCAATGAAAGACTTCCTTGGTGATGTAGAGATTCATGAAGATCCTCGACAAGTATCCATAGACGGCAAAGAGTACACTCTTGATTTTTCAAAAGTTCCCGGTGAAGACTGGTACATAGGTGTGATACTTGACGAAGAGATAGCCTACCAGTCACTCGCCGACCTACGCAATAGTTCTATTGTCTATACACTAGTTGCATTGGGTATTAGCGTGGCAGTACTGCTGGTGTTAATGACGGCACTGATGCGTCCTTTAGGTGCGCTAAATAATGCGATACAAGATGTAGCCTCTGGTGAAGGGGATCTCACACAACGCCTAGATACCAACACTGATCAAGAGTTTTCTCAATTAGCGGAAGGGTTTAACTCATTCACAAGTACTCTTCAACAGTTATTGACTCAGTCAAAATCTATTGGTGAAGAAATTCTTCGTGGGTCTGAAATGACCTCAAGGGGGCTTCAAGAATCCGCTAGTGCAATGCAAGATCAATTGCATGAACTAGAACAATTAGCCACCGCCATGCATGAGATGGCAACAACATCAGGGAATGTGGCAGATAATGCACAAGGGGCTGCATCCGCGGCCAAAGATGCCGATGAAGCAACCAAAGTTGGTACACGAATGGTGAGCGACACATCGGCTTCCATTAGTGAACTTTCACAAAGAATTGATGAAGCGGTCGAAGAAGTCAAAACGCTTGAGTCAGCAACCGACAATATTGCAACCGTCCTAAAAGTTATCAATGATATTGCTGACCAAACCAACCTGTTAGCCCTCAACGCCGCAATAGAAGCGGCAAGAGCGGGAGAATCAGGGCGTGGTTTCGCCGTTGTTGCCGATGAAGTGAGGACCCTTGCTCAAAGAACACAAGAATCAACCACAGAAATACGTACCATGATTGAGCGATTGCAGGCTGGTGCAACTTCGGTCGCGAACGCAATGAATACCAGCAAAGAAACGGCTGGCGGTGCGGTATTACGTGCCGAAGAAGCCAACAATGCACTAAGCAGTATTCGTGATGCCATCCAGAGTATCAGTGACATGAACATTCAGATTGCGTCTGCCGCAGAAGAGCAAAGCCTAGTGGCTGAAGAAATCAACAGTAACACTGTTAAGATCAAGGATTTATCCGAGCAAGTTGCCGGTGCCGCTGAAAACGCCAATATCGCGATGCAAGCACAAACTGAAAACATTAGAGAGCAAGACGCAATACTCAATAAATTTAAACTCTAGCAGTATGTTAAGCCCTTCTCATCTGAAGGGCTTGGTCAAACACAAGATAAAGGTATGTTTTGCTGTTTACCGAGCGAGGAATGAGTATACAAAAATGATGAAAAGTATCCGCATAGACCTCGTATCTGATTTAGTCTGCCCATGGTGTATCATCGGCTACAAAAATCTCGAATACGCACTGTTAACGTTGTCTGATAGCCTCAAAGCTGAGATCTATTGGCATCCTTTCGAACTCAATCCGATGATGAAACCAGACGGCCAAAACCTCAGAGAGCATATTGCAGAAAAATATGGTACCTCTCTCGACGCGAGTATAGCGGCGAGACAAACCATTACCGAGCTGGGTCTGGGCTTGGGTTTTAAGTTTAACTTTTCAGATGATATGAAGATTTACAATACTCGCAAAGCCCACCAACTTCTACTTTGGTCTCAATCCTACAATCTGCAGCTAGAATTAGAAATTGCATTATTTCGCGCATACTTCACTCATGGCCGAGATATCAGTGACTCAGGCGTTTTGCTAAGCATCACGGACTCCATTGGCCTTGAAAGAAGCTTGTGTGAACAGATACTTGATGATGAAAGCTGGGCTGAAGCCGTCTCCTCGACCGAATATCAATGGCTTGAAGCCGGTATTGATTCAGTCCCAACTATGATCATCAACAAAAAGCACCTAATTTCAGGCGCTCAGCCGACCGAAATTTTGGTCGACACCCTTTTAGACATTGCAGAGCTATAAGACTCTATGCTCTGTGGCGAATTTTCTCTATACCTGTCCAGACACCAAGTACGATAATCCCTGCCAACATACCTATCAGGCCATTTAAGAGTGTAGGAATTAGAGCACTCACTAATGGTAAATTCGGCAAATTCATAACCACGGGCTCTAACCAATGATGAATCGCTGGAACATTGTGTACCACAATGCCTCCCCCAACTAAGAACATAGCCGCCGTGCCAACTACGGCAAGGCATTTCATTAACTTGGGAGCAAAGGTAATTAGGCTCTGACCAAACCACGCTCTTATTCCCTTTCCTTGAGAAACGCGATTGAGATAAAACCCTAGGTCATCGAGTTTAACAATACCCGCTACCAAACCGTAGACGCCAATCGTCATAAGTACGGCGATAAAGCTAACGACCAGGATTTGTGTCGTCATCGAGTGTCCTTGCACTGTGCCCAAGGCAATAACAATGATTTCAGCCGATAGGATGAAATCGGTACGCACTGCGCCTGCTATCTTGCGCTTCTCATATTCATCAATCGGTCCTGTTAGCTCCTCATCTTCGTCCATTTGCTCGGCATGAAATAAGTTTTCAGCAATTTTTTCTGCACCTTCAAAACAAAGAAACAGCCCACCGATCAATAGCAAAGGCATAATCAGCCACGGAGCAATCGAGCTAATAATTAAAGCTGTAGGTACCAAGATTAACTTGTTACGAAACGATCCTTTAGCCACACTGAGCACTATCGGGATCTCTCTCTCAGCGGCAACACCTGATACTTGCTGAGCATTTAAAGCCAAATCATCTCCCAGCACTCCTGCCGTCTTTTTTGCTGCAACCTTTGACATCAAAGCGACATCATCCAGTACAGAAGCAATATCATCCAACAAGGTTAATAAGCTCGCGCCAGCCATAAGGGTCTCTTCAAATATAATGATATGTCGTTAAATGTATCACTTAGACTTTAATACTCAAACTCAATTCCTGTTATAAATACGTTTATCTTAATATTATCCTACGAAGCTATTGCCATTGCTTCCGACAACAAGACATTTTATCCTGTACGCATATCGCGCCAAGGACACAGGAACAGCTATGAATACAAGGGAATTATATCCAATCGGAACCGCGGGCAAAAAATGGCAAGAGGCCGAGTGCAAGGCTTGGCGGGAACAAACCTCAATAAAGCGCGACTACCACGATGAAGTAGTCACTAAAGTTCAAGCGCTTGCGAGTCGATTTACCGTCGAACAATACGGCACATTATCCTACGACGCCAAACAATATCCCTTGTTTTATGTAAAGAGTCATAACTGGAGCGTGAACAAACCCGTGGTACTCATTACTGGCGGAGTACATGGTTATGAGACCAGTGGTGTTCACGGAGCCCTCCAATTTATTGACACGGAAATGGAAAACTATAGCCAGTATTTCAATATCATTGTCGTTCCTTGCGTCAGTCCATGGGGTTACGAGACTATTAACCGATGGAATCCGCTTGCAATCGATCCAAACCGTTCATTTTATCCAAATAGTCCTGCACAAGAGTCTGCCAATCTCATCCGTTTAGTCGATTCAATTGAGCAACCCATCCTAGTTCACTTCGATTTGCATGAGACGACTGATACAGATGAAACTGAATTTAGGCCAGCTTTAGCAGCACGCGACGGAGTCAACTTCATACCAGGAACCATTCCAGATGGATTTTATACCGTTGGCAACAGTGAAAATCCCCAGCCTGAATTTCAAACAGCGGTGATTCAATCCGTGAGCCGTGTCATGCATATTGCACCACAAGATGACCAAGGCGAAATCATTGGCTCGCCAGTTGTTCAAGAAGGAGTGATCAATTATCCCATGGTAAAACTTGGCCTGTGCGGCGGCATGACCCAGTGTGTCTATGGAACAACAACCGAAGTTTACCCTGACAGCCCAAACGTTACCGCAGAGCAGTGTAACCAAGCTCAAGTTGCCGCGATAGTCGGTGGATTGGACTATGTTCTTACCGTACTCTAGTCAAGGAGTGATGACAGTAGATCAACGAAGTTTACTTTTATACTGCTCAGGTGTGTGTCCAGCGTACTTTTTGAACATTGCAATAAATGGGCTGGCTTGGCGATAACCTAAGGTTAACGCTACTTCCTTTACTGAATGGCCCTTTCTAAGCAGTTCCATCGAGTAGAGATAACGTACTCTTAATCTCCACTCGGTGAAACTCATACCCAGCTCAGACTGACAATGTCTTGCTAGCGTTCTCTCTGTGGTATGAACTTTTTCGGCCCACTTTGCAAGGCTGGTATTGTCCAGTGGATTCTCTTCGACCGCGGCCAATATCTGAGCCAAATATTTATTGTCGGACGACGGCAAAAAGTGGTGCTGAATATCTCGAGTCGCCAACTGGTCGAGTAATACCTGAACCAACCTCTTATCTTGTACACTGTGAGCAATACTAACCTTTCTGCTTCTAAAATCATCAATAATCGAAGAGACAATTGGCGTAATCTTTATCAGACTCGTACAAGACGGAAAATGGGCCGTTAATTGCTGCGCGATATTTAATGAGCAGTACGATAAAGGTTTACGATTATAGCTGGTGTGCATGACCCCAGCTGGAACCCATATTGCAAGATGAGGCGGGGCAAGAAACCGTGTACCCTGTGCCTCCATTTCAAGAATACCACCACTAATCAACTGAACTTGTCCCCAAGGATGGCTATGATTTCTCGTTTCTGTATTCGATAGAAAAGCTTCGAAGTTCATGAATACATCCGAAGGTGCTCGATCAATGGGTAACGACGGATGACGGTGTTTGACCGACTTTCTCACGATTTTAACCTAACGATGAAGTGACGTTTATAAGATATTTATCATTATAAAGACACACATCAACTCGCGTAAAGCCAAAAATAGTATAAAGAATATTTAAAACTCAATAGGAGCGCGTGAATCACACCTTTATTTGGTTTACATATGTAAACACCGAGATATCAGTCATTTTAATAATACTACATACGCGCTGATCAATCATGCCACAAGCTTAAAGTGTAAATTTATGTTGCAGCGCGCAAAAGTCTAAACTTTCAATCAGACTGCCAACAGCTTGCAAACTTTGCTGTTCAAATTGAACACCATATTTATAGTAACGCCCTATTTTCGATACATTTTTTACTACGGCCTGAAGCGTGCCTTCGACAGCCTGTACTTCTTGGTTTGAACTGCAAATATTGAGATTTATCGACGACCCAATCCGATAACTTGCGCAATCTCTATCCACAACAATCAAACACCCTTGTTGAGAAATATCTCTTATTTGGCACGAGTACTTTTTATCCGAAGGGTCAAGAATGCCTACCAAATTGATTTCGAGCCGCGCACTTTCACGTAACCCAACTACAACTTGTGTTGCAGAAGGCAAAGTCACGAGTAACAGCTCGGTATTTCTGCCGCTGACAACATATTCAATTTTTGACTTAAAATACACTCTAGCCCCTTCCCCCTTAGAAGAGATCACACAAGCTTGTAGAGGATAACCTTGGCGCATAAACACCAATTTTTCTCGCGGCGAAACCACTGGCATCTCCATGAGAAGGATACTTTGTGAATGCAGCCCTATGTATTTCGTACGGCACTTAAGAATTTTTCCGGTTGGCGTGGACACAACACATGCAACATCACAAAGTGGCATCACACTATCAAAAGCATCCTCCCCGTAACGAATTGAACTTGAGGTATCTACCGTTGAGCGCTCAAACTCGTTTAGCTTTTCCGAGGAAGAGTTGGCTACTTCAGATCTTGGCTCTTGTTGGCTATCTGCCTCTTTTTGTTCCGTAGTATTCATCGCTGTACTTCCACAGAAATTTGTTTTTGTCCTTCAATTATAGTATGAAATGAAATTCATATTTACATGTGAATTTGGATCAAAATAAAAAATATCGGTAAGTGAAACTCATCGCTAAACCCCAGTTACTTAAAACCTCCTTCTAAAACGAATCCAACATCTCATTTTTTAACGAAAATTTTTGTGTTCGACATTCAATATGAAACTTGACGCCTATATTTCTTTTAATGCTCTGATAAACCCATGATCAGAAAAATGGAGATTTACGATGTCACTAAGGCTAAGGTTCATACTCGCTATACTGGGTGCAATTGCTCTTTCTCTTGGAGCAAGCACCTCGATCAGTAGCTATTTATCGATGGAAGAAATGCGTTCAGTGTTGCTCAAACAATCGAAGGACAAGTTAACGGCAACAAAAGAGCTCGTTCGAGCAGAAGTAGAAGGCTATTTCTCCGACATTGAAGGAAAAATCGTCTCTCTCGCTAACAACGTAGCGACAAAAGAAGCAGCCGTTGATTTTGCCGAGGCATTCTCAGAATACGAACCAATAAGAAAGGTGACATCTTCAGAGCTTAAGTCCAAGGTTAATGATTATTATACCAAGGAGTTTGCTGCCCAATATAACCAGTTAAATCAAGATAGAGCTAACGTCAATAACATGTTCTCAAGCCTCTCTGATTTGACCTACAACATGCAATTTGACTTTATTGCCAACAACCCAAACCCACTTGGTAATAAAGATAAACTGACCCTGTTGGAAAACTCCTCCAAGTATGCTCGAGAGCATGAGCATTACCATGACTCGTTTCGTCAGTTCCTACAGACATTTGGTTTCTATGACATATTTATTGTAGATCCTAAAAGTGGCTATGTGGTTTACACCGTCTTTAAGGAGCTCGATTTTGCAACAAATTTAAAAACAGGCCCCTATGCCAGCTCAGGGCTAGGGCAAGCATTCAAACAAGCGCTATCCCTCGACAAAGGCCAAGTCTTTCTAACTGATTTTGCCTCATACTTACCCTCTTACAACGCGCCTGCAAGCTTTATGTCCACCCCAATTTTTGATCAAGGTAACTTGGTTGGTGTACTGATATTCCAAATGCCCATTGATAAACTCAATCAAATCATGACGCAAAACGGCCAGTGGCAAAGTCGAGGATTTGGGAGTTCAGGAGAAATTTATCTCGTTGGCTCAGATGGTACTTTGCGCAATGAAAGTCGATTTTTTGTTGAAGACAAAAGCGGCTATCTAGATACTCTTCGTAGCAAAGGAGTTTCCGCAGCTAAAGATATAGAGCTGAAAAACACCAGTATTTCGTTACAGCCAGTGAATACTCGCGGTGTCACAGAAGCACTAAGAGGCGTCAGCAGCTTCGACATATTCAATGATTACCGAGGCATACCTGTACTCTCTGCTTATGGGCCAGTGAAAGTGCCTAATCAAACTTGGGCCATCCTGTCTGAAGTTGACGAGCAAGAAGCCTTTGCCCCAACAAAACTGCTCGGTGACTACATTGTCTCTGCTGGCGTAGCAACCACAGTTGTTATGATCATCATATTCTTGGCCATATCCATTGCTTTGGTGACATACTTGCTCAAGCCACTGGATGCACTTAGACGGGAATTTAGTCAACTCAACTCAGGCGATGCGGATCTCAGTACAACACTTAAGATGTCCAATATTCCTGAGTTTGACTCAGTCATAACCAATGTGAACGCTTTTATTGAACAGATAAAACTCATTATTGACTCGGTAAAAGCAAGTACTAGTGTCATCACACATTCAAGTAAACAACTGAGTAAAATTACAGACAATTCCTACAAGGCTGCAGAAGATCAAACCTCCCAAGCTAAGGGTGTAACCGATTCCATGGTTCAGTTTAATGAGGCGCTACAGGAAGTGTCTCAAAGCAGTACGGCCGCATCCGACTATACTCGTGAATGCCGTGAAACTGCCCTAGTCAATTCGGAACAGGCGCAGAAAGCCGCCCAATTTGTCGAACAAACCGGTAAGGAAGTCAAAGCTTCCGCAGAAACCCTCTCTGAATTGCAAAATGAAGTCGAGAGCATCAATAATATTCTTAAAATAATCACTGGCATTGCTGAGCAAACCAATTTGCTTGCGCTCAACGCGGCCATTGAAGCAGCTCGAGCAGGGGAAAGTGGACGCGGATTTGCGGTTGTGGCCGATGAAGTACGCCAGCTTGCGACCAAAACACAGAACAGCACGGTCGACATACAAAGCAATATTACTCGCTTGTCAGAAGTCACCCGTACAACGGTGAGTTCAATGGAGAGAAGCAATCTTTCCGCTCAAGAAGGTATCAATCTTGTTAACGATGTGAGTAACAATTTGCGGGATTTAAGCTCCAAAATTGATGAGCTGGCAACAATTAACGCCACCGTCGCCGCAGCGACTGAAGAGCAGAAAGTCAGCTGTGATGAAATCAATAGAAACATCGCAAGTGTAAAAGATTCATCGGGTGATCTAAGAAATGCGTCTGAAGAAATTGACTGTGCTGCGCTCGGGCTGGCTGAAGTGTCTGGCAGCCTACAAGAGTTAGTCAACCGCTTCAAGGTCGCATAACCCTTTCAGCAATAGAAATTCATTACAGATAAAAAGCTCACTTAATGGTTAAGTGAGCTTTTATTGTTGTTAACGACCCATAGATCAGAGTATTTTTTCACGCGGCAAAGTCATTAATCCAAGTGTTTGCTTCGTCTAAGCATGCCATGATGGTTTCATCATCAAGCGATGTCTTAGATTGTAATTGCCTGAGAGCATTCCAATCGGACGTTTCTGTCGCTTCTACGATCAACAATAAATCTCCCAGTGCACCTTCTTTACTGACTAGTGCAGAAACAATTGAATCTGAGAGCGTGAGTGATGCAAGCACATCTTTTAATGCCATATCGAGTAAACCTTCTATCAGCGACAACATGCCGCACAAATACGCCGACTCTGATACCGACGGGAGTTTCATATGTTGAGCAAGGCACTCCATAAGTTTGGCCCGCATGAGTAAGTTTCTAAGCAAAATAGAAGGCTTACTTGGAGAAAGCGCTGAAGCCATTGTATAAGTTACGTATTTGCGTACCCTATCCCCTCCAAGGTATGAGAGCGCTTGCTGAGTGCTTTCAATTTTTGAGCTGACTCTTGAGTCGCTATTAACAAATTTGAGTAATTGAACAGATAACACAGGGTTACGGCCAACAACTTGATTCACCTTGACAAGATCGATATCTCTTTTGGCGACCAAAGCAGACAACTTAAATATATCCATAGCAGACGCTGATAGTTTTTGCGTTTTGATTACCTCGGGCTTTTGAAAGAAATAGCCCTGAAATAGATGAAAACCGCATTTTTGTGCTTGGATAAACTCTTTATGATCTTCGACTTTTTCTGCGATAAATTGGATATCCGTATTTTTAAAATCTCTGATAATACTCGCACATTCTTTAAACGACAGTTCCCTCACATCGAGCTTAATATAGTCAACTAATGGATAAAAACGACCCCATTCAGGCGCTGGAACAAAGTCATCCAATGCTACAAGGTAATTCTTTGCTTTCAAGTTAGAGATGGCATCAAAGAGTTCTTGAGTTGGAGCACAGGTTTCTAATACTTCAACCACAATGTCATCGGGAGAAAAATCAAACGGCAGGCCTTCTATTAAGTCAATATATTCAAAATTAACAAATCCCTTTTTTTCACTCAGGTTACGCTTTTGCAACGTGAGGAATTGTTCCGATAACAAGCGCATAGTTGCCCTTTTTTCAAAAGGAGAATTAAACGCATTAATGTCACCTTCTCGGTACAAAAGTTCGAAGGCAAACAGTTCTTTGTTCACATCAATGATAGGCTGCCTCGCAACAACCGACACCTTATTTGCAACCGACACCTTATTGGGCCGAGTATTCGTAGTTATCTGATTCATAGCATTACCTGACGCTGGTTAATCGATGTCATACAAACACCGTGTATTTGTTGTTATATCTACAGTGTAGTCGAGTATTCGTTCTCCAAATGGAGGAGATGACAAACTTTGATCCTAAAAAAGCGCCACGAGTAACAAATCAAAAAGTCTATATTAAATTGGGTAACATTGACTGAGTGAACATTGACTGAGTGAACATGTCAGTCAAATCTGTCCATTCGAACATTAACGCGCATAATACATTGCTTTCATTGCTACAAGACGTAAAATTGCCCCATTCCCTCACACAAGGACATTGTTAGTGAAAGCCATTAAACGTCATCAAGAAATCATCGAACTTGTGCAGACGCAAGGTTTTGTCAGCACAGATGAGTTGGTTGAGCGTTTCAACGTCAGCCCTCAAACCATTCGCCGAGATCTTAATGAGTTGGCGGATGAAAATAAGATTCGCAGAAATCATGGTGGTGCCACCATCACGTCAAGTGCAGAAAACTCTTCTTATCAAACCCGCCAAATCGCTTATCAAAAAGAAAAAGCGCAGATCGCGTTTGAACTGGTGAAACACATTCCTGATTGCGCAACTCTATTTATCGATATAGGAACGACACCTGAAGCAATAGCTCGTGCGCTATTGAGCAACCACCACCACTTACGTATCGTCACTAACAATATTAATGTCGCGACAATTTTGATGTCCAAACCAGACTTCAAGGTAATTTTGGCTGGGGGAGAAGTGAGAGGTAAAGACGGCGGAGTAACAGGCGAAGCAACGCTTGATTTTATTTCTCAGTTTAGACTCGACTTTGGCATATTAGGTATTTCAGGTATTGATTATGATGGCTCCTTACTTGACTTCGATTACCACGAAGTGCGAGTCAAACGCGCCATTATAGAAAATAGTCGCTCGGTTCTCCTTGGTGTCGATCACAGTAAGTTTGGCCGTAACGCTATGGTAAAACTGGGCACTATTGCCGACGTTGACCTGATTATCACAGACAGAAAAGCGCCCAAAGAAATTGAAAGCTACGCCAAAGATAACGACACAACGCTCCAAGTTGTCATATAACAAACTAAAAACGGTAGAACGCTTCAAAGCGCTCTACCCAGTTTAAGTTCTAAACAACTTAACTAGAAACTTCAACATCCGTCTCAGGCACACAGCAACATGCGAGTGCAATCCCCATGTTTCGCTCAGTATCTTGCAAGCCTGGAACGTCAGGTTGGTGTACCTTGCCTGACTGAATCGTCACTTTACAAGCACCGCATAGCCCAGCACGACAACTATTTGCAATATTGATTCCTGCCTCTTCGGCTTGCTCCAACAGTGGTTTTTGATTATCGCCTTTAAAAGCCTGCCCATTGACCGTCAATTGAAGTGACTTAAATGGTTTCAAACTGATTTGTGATACACCAAACGCTTCTTGATGATAGTGTTCTTCAGGTAAACCTTTTTTCAGCAATAGTTTCTTTGCCTTTTGCATAAACCCATCAGGGCCGCAGACAAATACCTGCCTGTTCTCTACCTCTTTTACTTGTTTGAGATGCGACAAAGTTAAACGCCCTTTTAAACCAAGCCACTCAACAGGGGGTTGAGATAAGGAAATCAATACTCTGAGTCCTGGGTGCTTACGCTTAAAGTCATCAAGTTCTTCTTTGCATGGAATGTCCTCAACACTTCTACACTGATGGTAGAAGAACACGTCATCCGCTTGGTTATTGTCGGATAGGTATCTAAGCATCGACAACATAGGTGTCACACCGCTTCCTGCTGACAACAATAAAATGGGTTTATCAAACTGATCATCAAGGTGGAAACTACCTTGTGGAGACTCACACACCAAAGTATCACCCACATGCAAATGGTCATGGAGCCAATTAGAGACTCTGCCATCATTGATACGTTTGACTGAAATCGCCAACCTTCCTGGTCGTGATGGGCTAGAAGACAATGTATAGCGCCTCGCGACACGTTCATCGCCTATTTTTATAGAAATTGGTAAATGTTGTCCGGGTAAGTATTTGGGTGCTATCCCAGCTTCTGGCTCCAACCAAAAGGTGACAAAATCTCGTGCCAAAGGCTCTTTTTCAACGCAGGTCATGCCAAGTTGCGTAGGAGAATTATCTTGGTAAAACTCTTTTTCTTTGTACTCCAAAACCTCAACAACATCACCCTGTCGAATCATACCTTCGTTTTTTGCCACTAAGTTTTGTCCAAAGAAGACACCTCCTCGCTCATTTGCTCGAAATTGAGACAAGGTTTTTAGTGGTTCTTTGGTTTCTCTCAACTCACCTTTACTCACATCGACTGTAGTCATAATACAGCGCTCACAAGGTTTTACCGCTTCAAACTCTACATCACCGATACGGATGCGCTTCCAACTGTCTTCCTCAAAAGGCTCGGTTGTTGATACCACAAGGTTCGAGCGAAATTGATCCATAGAATGCTGCTGGGGACTCCGACGATTAAGCTCGTCGAGCGAACCCTGACCAATCACAAGCATAGGATAACCATCGGCAAAGCTGACATTGTGTCCTACTTTCTCAGGTATTCGATTTGATTGTTCACCACTAAAAAGCAGCTCAACTCTCAAATTCAAGACATCACTAAACCAATCATTTGCTTGATCTGTTGTCGTGTATGCGATGAAGCTGTCTTTCCAAACCTGAGCGGGTGTTTCTTGCATTTTAAACTCAGCATATCGCAGTTTAAGCGGTGACTTACCTTCTGCGATAAAGATTAAACCATCAGCGGTCAAACTCGATTGTATGGTCACCATTTGAGGATATTTACGTGCTGTGATCATAGAGCCGTCGGATAACGCCAGCATAAAACGGCGATCAAACATAAGGCCTTGCTTTTCTACCCAACAATTGGACTGTGTGATGCCGCCTAATGATTTGACAGGATAAACATTAATTTGAGAAAGACTTGGTGCCGACATTACAATCCCTAATGATTTTAATTGTTTTCGCTATTATACCTAAGTCTTGCAAAATATTTTATCTCGATGTTGATATTAATAAATAACTAACAATATGCGTCTCTTTACCTCGTAAATTCAATGGCTATGCAGAAAAAACAGATGCAATTACGACTGCTTTGCTCTATCATCCTGTCGCCTATACGTAAGCGTTTGCCTTCACATTTACAACGCTCGTCTAGGCTCCAATCAGACAACTAAAATTATGGTGGGAGCAACAATGACAACACTTACGATCACTCGTCCCGATGACTGGCACGTACACTTACGCGATGGCGATGTCTTACCGGACACCGTACGAGATATAAGTCGCTATAATGGTCGAGCTCTTATCATGCCCAATACCATCCCACCCGTGACCAATACTGAAATGGCCATTGCCTATCAACAGCGAATCATGGCTCAAAAGCCAAGCCATCAATTCAAACCCATGATGGCGCTGTATCTGACAGATAATACGTCTGCCGATGAAATAAAAAAAGCTAAAGCAAGTGGGCAAATCGTCGCAGCAAAATTATATCCAGCAGGGGCGACAACCAATTCAGATTCTGGCGTTACCTCTGCAAAAAATATCTACCCCGTGCTTGAAGCAATGCAAGAAGTCGGGATGTTGCTGCTGGTTCACGGAGAAGTCACTCACCATGATGTCGACATTTTTGACCGTGAAAAAGAATTTCTTGATTCCGTTCTTTCTCCGATCGTGAATGACTTCCCCAATCTAAAAATTGTTTTGGAACATATTACAACAGCAGATGCAGTGGATTTCGTAAACAAGGCCGGTGACAACGTGGCTGCAACCATTACTGCCCATCACCTTCTCTACAATCGCAATCACATGCTTGTGGGAGGGATTAAACCCCATTTCTACTGCTTACCTATTTTAAAGCGCAATACCCACCAAGCGGCTCTAATTGCCGCAGCGACCAGTAGCAGTAAGAAATTCTTCTTAGGCACAGATTCGGCTCCACACGCCAAAGGCATGAAAGAGTCGGCATGTGGTTGTGCGGGCTCTTATACGGCACATGCGGCACTAGAACTGTACGCAGAAGTATTTGAGCAAGCCGGTAAGTTAGAGAATTTGGAAGCCTTCGCTAGCCATAATGGACCAGACTTCTATGGTCTTGCGCGAAACTCAGACACAGTAACACTCATAAAAGAAGAGTGGCATGTACCAGAGTCAATGCCGTTTGGTAACGATGTTGTTGTCCCCATCCGGGCCGGTGAAACGATCAATTGGAAAGTTCAATAATTTATATGGAGAAGGCCACCCATTTGAGTGGCCTTTTCTATTGTTGAACGGCCTATCTTCGAGGTTTGAACATCAACCAGTCAGCCAAACCAAAAAGCACAAGTGCGACTGAAGCCAAAGGGAAACACACAGCAACCACAAATAATCCTGCAATACCCGCTTTCCATAAACCTTCACTTTCAAAATGAGGTGGAATGCCGATACGAGTTTTTCCAGACGGTCTTCTAATCCACCACATGAGCATCCCTGAAAGCGAAATCAGCACAAAAACCAAGCAGAAAACGGCATTTAACGCCTTATTAAACACACTGACATCTCCTTGGTGAAGGGATATACCAGCCGCCATCAATTTAGCCAACACAGTGTAGTCATCCCAAGTAACATCCACTAAAACATCACCTGTGTATTGATCAATATGCGTGGTTTTGTCCAAACGTGGGTCGGTAATGTCCCCGCCCATTGAATTGGCTGCTAATGTATATACTCCTTTCTCAGATTGTGGCAAAAACAACTTATACTGCGTAAATCCAAGCCCTCTAGCCTGTTTAACAATAGAATCTATGTTTATATTGTTTTGCGTCGCAACGTAACCTTTGTCTGTCTCTGAAGAGGTATACGCGCCATGAATATGCTGGTTCGACTCGGGTAAAACGGACTGTTCAAGGTTCCAAGGTAACTCTTTTTCACTGCCGTGGTTGAGATCTGCATGTGTCAAATGTGACTCGGGTTTGTCTCCCCATGTGTAATACACTGGAAAGGTATTCCAAGCCTGTACTAACTTCCCACCCCACACACTTGTCCAAGCAAGACCTGACAGTAAAAAGAGCAGCAAAACGATAGAAAATAGCGCCGCAAAATTTGCGTGCAAATCTCTCATAAACAAACGGGTATTCGAAAAGCGCAGTTTTAAAAAGCCCGCTATACTCGCATGGTCCCTCGGCCACCAAAGATACAAACCTGTACCAATCAGCAAAATGCTAAGACTTGCTGCTATCTCAATTAAGTAGTCACCCCATTGCCCCAGAAGCAGGGTGCCATGAATATCATTGGCAAGCTGGTACCAACTGTCACTTCGATCAATTTCACCCAGTATGTCACCGGTATATTGATTGATGGTCACCAATACAGAGCGTCCGTCCGCTAGACGAACATCGAATTTATTTGCCCGATCAATCGCTTTAGAAGGTATGAACTGGGTGACAGTACCATGAGGATACATGGTCTGAACTTTGTCCAATTGTATTGAAACTGGAAGTGTCATCGCTTCGGGCATCACCACCAATTCATCTTGGTAAGTTATCATTTCAATTTCATCATCAAATAGCATAACTAACCCAGTGATGCTTAGCATGAGAATGAATGGAATAACGTATAAGCCAGCATAAAAATGCCATCGCCAAATCATAAAATAGCGAGCTTTTATTTTCGTCTTGTCTGTGATTGAGCTCGACGCTTCCTTAGGTGGAGTCTGAGTTTGACTACCCAACATTTTACTTTCCTTTTGAGTGTGCACAGCAAAGCCCTTAAGATATTTCTAAGTACCTCGTCAGTGCGAAATTTATCATTGAGTTTGAGTTGTTTGGTTTACACTAAGGAAACGGGTGGAGCTCTTGGAAATGCGCTGAGATAGCGTGTGTTTAGCGCCACATAAACGTACCAATCATTGCTTACATATTCAATGCGTAATAAGCGATGTGGTATGGGAAGAGCATCGTGATGGAAGCAAGAAAAATGACCAAATGGGCAAGCCTTAGCATGTTGCGCTGCGGGCTTTCCTTCGTCGATTTGAACAAGCTTAAAGCCGTTGAGTGTGCATAAGCTAGCCCAAACTCCAGCATTTGGACCATGAGCATTAATCACTGGCATCAGAGCAACCAGCGCCCAACAAAGGGCACTGATCGTTAGCATTGTCCGGTTAAATCTTGTTCGCCGAAGCATCATTACTCTTGGTCAGTTCGTTCCGTGATTTTAGCTAATCATAGTGTGAATGGTGCTAACCAAATAGCCGAGTCCAGATGCTTGGATTGCGTTTATCATGATACTCAATACGAAGCTCGTCGACGTGACGCAGTGATTCTTTAGCCGAGACAAGATCTCCAGCATCAAGTTGTGATTCAATGTTATCTAAAGCCACAGAGAGTTTGCTAAAGCCCTCAAGATAGGTGTCAAACTTTTCTGGTGGGTAATCTCCTCGCTTAGCCTCTTCAACTAGCTGTGACAGCTTTTCCACCGGGACTCTCATATCTGGGACACTTGTCGCTTGAGAAGCTTGCTTAAATTCGACTTTCATTTGTTTCATAGTGGCTTTCAAGTCAAAATCTGATGCCAAAGCTTGAATTGAAAGGAACAAAGTCAAGGCAAAAATTGCTTTTTTCATTGTATTTATCTTCGTTGGTTAATGTGCGGTACAAACCCGCACTTTACCAGACTAAAGATCTTGCTGCTCGCATATTACCTTTATCAATGGAAAAGCTTTTTTCCATCCATCATCAAGCATGTCCACAAAATCAGGATGCGTATCAATCATTACTTTCAGTGTCACAGATTCTGGATTAGACGTAAGCTCATAGCGCTCCTTCGTCCCAATCCACTTCTGCGCCGTATCACTGTCGATATCTCGAACATGTTCTGGATTGGAAATGGCAACATGAGTGTATTGAATTTCTCTCAATTTCTCTATCTTGTCGATGACGGCACGAGTACCACCAAGATCAGGGTCAAAGAAACAAATACTGTTCCCCTCTTCCCACTCACCTTCAAATTGAGACCGTGGGGAAAAAGCTTTCGCCCATTGTTGATACAAATGCTTGTCTGTTAGTACATGCCAGACGACCTCTACGGTCGCCAATATTTCAACTTGATACGTCCGAGTTAACATCTCATTGCTTCCATATGACTATTTCAATACTAGTTATAGTCGATATAGCAAGAATTTAATTTGAAAATCATCAAACTAAGGACACGAATGTTAAGTCATTAATCTTTACTTTGGCATGATTGGTATATTGGTCGATACTTACTGATAAGCAACTAAATGGTAATCAAATGAAGAAACGCCACTATTCTCTGAGCATCCATATCACAAGCTTGTTTCTCGTACTGACCACTTTGGTCGGTATCGTTCTTATCGCCATTAGTTATCATCATTCTCAAGAGCTGTTAGCGGTAAGCGCTAAGGAACTGAGCAATGAAAACAGTCGCAAACTTGAATCGACCTTTAAAGTACGTGCAGGTCCGATTCTCACTACCCTTGACTTTATGGCGCTCAACGCTGTGGTTAAAGGGCGCGAGCCCCCTGTAAAAGCGAAGCGTTTCTTAGCGTCTACCAATCTTATCTTCGAACGAAACCAAGGCCTAGTTGCTCTATTTTATGGCAATGAACATGGTGAGTTTATCATGCTTAGGCCACTGCATGACGAATCATCGCGCCAAAGATTTGAAGCCCCACCAGACGCTAGGATGATGATTAACTTTACAAAAGCTGAAGGACTAAATGAATTTCATTTTCTTGACCACGATTACAAACGGGTAGGCTACAAAAAAACTAACGATAATAAATTCGATCCCAGAATCAGGCCTTGGTATATCAATGCACAAGCAGACGGAGAAATTCGCTTAACAGAGCCCTACTTCTTTTATTTTTTGAAAACAAACGGCGTGACACTGTCACGAAGATCAACTGATGGTCAGGAGGTTGTCGCAGCAGATTTCACTCTTGCTTCATTGTCCGACCAAATCGCTGAGCTAAGCCCATCCAAAACGACTCAAGTCGCGTTGTTCGATACTCAATTTAGACTGTTAGCCCAACATCAAACCCAAATAGACCTAGAGCAAGATGCAGAGTCTATCCAGCAAGCGGTCAAAGAGAGTTTATTTGAGCCAATTCTTAACCGCCATAGTACTCAAACCCTTTATGAAGTCATTGAACGTGGTGGAAAGAGTTGGTCGGTCACCTTAACGCCAGTGTGGTTGAATGAACATGTCCGGCTTCTTCTTGCTGAAGCCGTGCCACAAGAAGAATTACTCGGTGATTTGTTGTCAATGCGCAACCGACAAATAACGGTCGCCGTGACAATGCTTGCAATTAGCTTTGCAACCGTTTGGTTAGTTGCAACTAAACTGGCTACGCCATTGCAAAATTTAGTCCAGCTCACAGATAACATCGCGCGCTTTGATTTTAAAAAAACGCGCTATCCGAAAAGCCTTATACGTGAAGTTTCTAACTTAACAGAATCAATCGAGCTAATGGAACACACCTTGCACGATCTGTTGAGATTGCTACGTGAAACAGCAAGCAACAAAGACTTTTCCGTTCTGGCCAAAACCATCACTCATCAGAGTTATTTGGTTACTCGCGCTGAAACTATCGTGCTCTTTTCCGTACAAGAAGAAAATGACAACCACTTTGAGATCATCGCCAATCACGCCATTATTCCTTTTAAAATAGATATCAACGAATTTCTTAAAGAAACCGCGTGGCTTGAAAAAGATCTCCGTCAAGGTGAAATTGTTCATCTAAACCGCAGTGACAACTCTTTAAACCGATATATAGACATCGTTTACAACTCGGATATTTATTTCTTTCCTTTGCTTAATCGAGAGTCTCAGCTTGTCGGTGTGTTGCTCCTTGGTTATGAGAGGGCAATCACTCAAGAGCAGAGTGACAAACATGCTTTCTTAAAAGAGCTATTGAGCTTTGCCGAGATTGCCAAAGAAAACATCCATCAAATGCAGCAACAAAAAGATATGATGAATGCTTTTATCGAGCTTATTGCTTCCGCGATTGATACCAAGTCACCTTACACAGGAAGCCATTGCCAACGTGTGCCGGAACTCACTCAAATGTTAACTAACGTAGCCCACAAAGATAAAGGCTACTTCCCACAATTTTCCATGAGTGAGGAGCAATGGGAAGAACTTAAATTGGCCGCTTGGCTCCATGATTGTGGTAAGGTCACAACGCCAGAATACGTCATAGACAAAGCCACTAAACTCGAAACCATTTACGATCGCATACACGAAGTCAGAATGCGCTTCGAACTTCTCAAAGTTCAAGCAGAGTCCGATTACTGGCAAGGACTGTACAAGGGGGGGAATGAAGCCGATTTAAAAGCAACACTCCAAGACACGCAGCACGCTCTCGATGAAGAGTTCCAGTTTATTGCTGACTGCAATATTGGTAGTGAACAAATGGACGAGGATGTCATTACTGAGGGATCTTGACGGGATAAATACCATTCGACTCTGTCGTATCCTTACATTC
>NZ_BSPW01000028.1 GCF_030161235.1 Vibrio zhanjiangensis
AGTTAACGTAATGACAAAGTCGCTTGGTAATTAAGGTACGACAGAATCGCTTGGTGATCACACGGTTTGCGGGTTCCTCATGATTTGTCAGTGGTCGGTTTCGATGATATTCATTTTGCACAATATTGCGATCCACCATTAACAACGATTTCGCAGCCGCGTTATGAAATAGGTCGTCAGGCTATGCTGATGATGCTGGATCTCTTGCGAGGGCATGAGGTTCGCGCAGGCTCTCGTCTACTTGAGACCCAATTAATTATCAGAGAGAGCGCCGCGCCTCCTAGAAGCAGAAGTTGCTAACAGCATAATCACGCTTTCACTGATTTTTACATTCTCCTATGTATTGCATGGCAATCATTACATGCGTTTGCATTTCTATAGAGAATGGCTATCTCGCCTTTGGCAATTAAGCGATACATTTTGATGTGTCGCTTCCATTTCATCACTGTCATCAAAGGTCAATCTGGATTACCATAGCGATAGAAGTAACCGACATTGATTGACAACAGTGGCAAATAGAGATTACGTAAAACGCGGTCGCGGCAATAGCGGAAAAAAAACACAACGTAATAAACCATCATCATCAAGAAAACCATGGCGAAGTGGTTTGTTGGCTGTGGGTTTGCTTGGTGTGTTCGGTTATGGGCTTTATACCCTGAGTAATGATCCAGAGCCTCCTCAACCTCTAGTGCAGCAAGCCAAGCCAAAACCTAAAACTCAAAAACTGCTTCCTCCACCTCCAGAGGAGAAGTGGGATTACGTTGAATCTCTACCAAGTCGAGAAATCGAAGTGACAGCAAAAGAGCAAGTTGTTTCGGAGATTCCTTACATAATGCAATGCGGGGCTTACACCAATGCAGCACAAGCCGAAGCTCGTAAGCTGGATATTGCTTTTCAAGGCATAAACAGCAAAATACGGAAAAAAGAAGACAGCAAATGGTATCGCGTTGTTCTGGGACCTTATAAATACAAGCGTGACGCCGAAAGAGATAAACATAAGCTGCAACGCGCCAAAATTGAGCCATGCGCAATATGGAAAGATACGCAATAGATCTCTGGTGTCGTGCGCTTGGCTGTGTCAGCGGGTTTGCTGTTAGATTTTTATAGCTTGGTCCTTGATGGGTTAAGATCTGACGATTGAAGAGGTGTTATGGGCCGGCATAGCAAATTAATTTGTAGACGACTGATATACGCCCCATTCAAATTGATATTATCAACAGAAGTGCTTTTTCCCTTGAATTTGTCATTTCTTAGCCTCATATATTGTCTAACATTGAAATTAAAATAATTATGAGGCCCTACTCGTGACTACTATTGTATCTGTACGTCGAAACAACAAAGTCGTCATCGCAGGTGATGGACAAGTATCACTGGGTAACACTGTAATGAAAGGCAATGCGCGTAAAGTTCGTCGCCTATACAATAATAAAGTGTTGGCTGGTTTTGCTGGTGGCACAGCCGATGCGTTTACTCTTTTTGAGCGTTTTGAAAGCAAACTGCAAATGCATCAGGGGCATCTGACTAAGGCTGCCGTTGAACTCGCTAAAGATTGGCGCAGTGACCGAGCGTTGAGAAAATTGGAAGCTTTGTTGGCGGTAGCAGATGAGACAGCGTCGCTGATTATTACCGGAAACGGCGATGTTGTTCAGCCAGAAAATGATCTGATTGCGATTGGTTCTGGCGGTAACTTTGCCCAAGCGGCCGCAACGGCATTATTAGAAAACACTGAGTTAGACGCGCGTGAAATTGCCGAGAAGTCACTAAAAATTGCGGGTGATATCTGTGTGTTCACTAACCAATACCACACTATCGAAGAACTAGAAACGCCAGCCGCTGAAGCTGAATAAACAAAGATAGTGGTTATAGAATTTAAGGAATTTGATTATGTCTGAAATGACTCCTCGCGAAATTGTTCATGAGCTCAATTGCCATATTATTGGTCAAGATAAAGCCAAACGTTCTGTTGCCATCGCTTTGCGTAACCGTTGGAGAAGAATGCAATTAGAGGAAAGCTTACGAGTTGAAGTGACCCCTAAGAATATTCTGATGATAGGCCCAACAGGTGTCGGTAAAACCGAAATAGCTCGTCGCCTTGCTAAGCTGGCTAACGCGCCTTTTATCAAAGTTGAGGCGACAAAGTTTACAGAGGTTGGCTATGTGGGTAAAGAAGTGGAAACGATTATCCGTGACTTGACCGATGTGGCGATTAAGATGACTCATCAACAAGCGATGGAAAAGGTCAAATTCCGAGCTGAAGAGCAAGCAGAAGAGCGCATTTTGGATGCACTTCTGCCGCCAGCACGTGATGCTTGGGGACAAAACGAGCAAAGCGATGAAAACTCCAATACTCGTCAGGCTTTTCGCAAGAAATTGCGTGAGGGCAAGTTAGACGACAAGGAAATTGAAGTTGATGTTGCGGCACCACAAATGGGGGTTGAAATCATGGCGCCTCCAGGAATGGAAGAAATGACGAACCAGCTTCAAGGTATGTTCCAAAATTTAGCAGGGGATACCAAGAGAAAGCGCAAACTTAAGATTAAGGATGCGTTTAAAGCGTTGACCGAAGAAGAAGCCGCCAAGTTAGTTAATCAGGAAGAGCTCAAAGAGCAGGCCATTTTCAATGTTGAGAACAATGGCATTGTATTTATCGATGAAATCGACAAAATCTGCAAGCGTGGTGAGAGTTCAGGCCCTGATGTCTCTCGTGAGGGTGTGCAGAGAGACTTACTGCCTTTGATAGAGGGCAGTACCGTATCGACTAAGCATGGTATGGTGAAAACGGATCATATCTTATTCGTGGCCTCAGGTGCATTCCAAGTCGCTAGACCATCGGATCTTATTCCAGAGCTTCAAGGACGCTTGCCGATTCGAGTTGAACTTGAAGCCTTGTCAAGTGATGACTTTAAGCGCATTTTGACCGAGCCAAAAGCCTCTTTGACAGAGCAATATGTTGCGCTGATGAAAACAGAGCAAGTGGACATTGAGTTCACTCAAGATGGCATCGCGCAAATTGCGGATGCGGCTTGGACGGTCAATGAAACCACTGAAAATATCGGTGCTCGCCGTTTACATACGGTTATGGAACGTTTAATGGACGAAATTTCGTTCGAGGCGACAGATAAAGCGGGTTCCAAGCTGACGATTGATGCCCAATATGTAAAAGAAAAGCTCGGCGACACCATAGAAGACGAAGATCTCAGCCGCTTTATTCTTTAGCTTGAAGCTTAACATTTCTTAGTAGAGCCGATCACAAGATCGGCTTTTTCTTTGCCTATATCCCGTTAGAAAATTTGTTCTGACTCTCAGTGTTTTCCTTTGGCATCTTTTTGTTGATACGCCAAAGCAAAGGGTCGCTATATTGGAATGATATTAAAAGTGCAAGGAAATCATATGTCGAGCCTAGAATCTCATTATCCACTGAGCGATTTTATTGAATATCCAGCGGAGGAAATGTCTGCTCGTGCCGAGCAAAATTACCAGCAACTTAAACGTCGTCATTCGATTCGACAGTTTTCACACAGGCCTGTCGCCAAAGAGGTCATTGAAAACTGTATACGTGCCGCAGGAACAGCGCCAAGCGGTGCGAATCATCAGCCTTGGCATTTTGTTGCCATTCATAATAGCCAAGTAAAAGGACAGATAAGACAGGCCGCTGAAGAGCTTGAACAATCGTTTTATCAAGGACGGGCTGGGCAAGAGTGGTTAGAGGCACTAAAGCCTCTAGGAACGGACGCTGATAAACCATACTTGGAGAAAGCTCCATGGCTAATTGCTGTTTTTGCCAAGAAAAAAGGTGGTTTGAACAATGATGGGGAGCAGACCAACTACTATGTCCATGAATCTGTGGGTATTGCGACAGGTTTTTTGTTGCAGGCTTTACATAATGCCGGATTAGCCACGTTGACGCATACTCCTAAACCTATGAGCTTTTTGACCGGTATTTGTGGTCGTGACTCAGACGTGGAGAGACCATATATGTTAATCGTCACTGGCTACCCTGACACTGGAGCGACGATACCGGCCCATGCACTAAATAAGAAAACACTTGATGATATTGCGACCTTTATTGAATAGCTGTAGCCAGAGGTAAATACGGCTGAAGATAGTGGGCCTACTTGTCACCAAATAAACTTATTGTGCTAGTCAGGCCCAGTTTTATGTCTATATCATGACGACAAGCAGTACCGCTAGGGCTGATATAAGGCCCGAAAAAGCATAACATGCTATTTTGCCCGCCAGTCCAGCGTGTATTTTTAGATCGTGCATACCATGATGGATACGATGCATCGCATGCCACATGGGAAGTGCTAGAGTTGCAATAATAAATAGCCCGCCAATCACGCTGCTAGCAAAGCCTTTTACACGCTCATAATCTAGTGCATCTGAATCAATCAATCCCGTAGGAACCAAGATTCCCAATACTAGAATGGTGACTGGAGTGATCATCGCAAACCATGTTCCCCCAGCGCCAAACAAGCTCCACCAAATAGGCTCATCGGAACGCTTTGGTGCAGTATCAACGGAAAAATTCGTTTTCATAGTCTTCGCTCCTTACACCACAATCAGCACAATTAGGGAAATAAACACTACGGCTGCCCATTGCGTCATCACAATCAGCTTTTTATCGATGAGCTTGGCTTTGAATCGAATCGGTACCACCTGAGGCATCATGCTAAAAAAGGTTTGTGCATGAAAGAGACTGCCGATCAAAGCCACAAGGTTAATCAGGATAACAATAGGATTGGCCATAAATTCAAGCCAAGTGTGCCAAGCTTCGGGGCCTCTCACTAAGGCAGCCAGACCAATGGTCAGAAATATCGTAAAGATCACCAAGGGGAGTACCGTCGCCTCTCTTAGCATATAGAAACGATAGAAGGGATGATTTTTCCACCACGTTGGTGTGATTTCTCGGATGTAGGGTTTTCTATTACTCATCCTTAAGCCTCCTGTGATGCGGGTTTGCCATCAGGTTTAAACATAGCAATGACAAAATCCATCGAAGATTCTACCTTACCTTGATTGACGGCAGCGGCGGGGTCGACATTTTTTGGGCATACTTCAGAGCAATAACCAACAAAAGTACATCCCCAAGCACCATTGGCACCATTGATCATAGCCATACGTTGAGATTTACCATTATCTCGGCTATCCAAGTTATAGCGATGGGCTAAAGTCAGTGCAGCAGGCCCAATAAACTCTGGGTTGAGACCAAATTGAGGACAGGCCGCGTAACATAATCCGCAGTTTATGCAGCCTGCAAATTGCTTATATTTGGCCATTTGTTCCGGAGTCTGGATATTGGCGCCATCTTCCGGTGTGCGATCATTGCCGATGATATAGGGCTTGATGGCTTCGAGGCGCTCGATAAAAGGCGTCATATCAACAATCAAGTCTTTTTCAATAGGAAAGTTAGCCAGAGGTTCAATTTTGATTCCATTCGGATAGTCGCGCAAAAAGCTTTTACACGCCAATTTGGGTACACCATTGACCATGATTCCACAAGAGCCACAGATTGCCATTCGGCACGACCACCGATAGGAGAGGTTTTTATCCAAGTTATCTTTGATATAACCAAGAGCATCCAAGGTAGACATAGTGTCATCAAAGGGGACATCAAAGCTTTGCCAATGCGGTTTTGCGTCTTGTTCAGGATCGTATCGCAAAATTTCGATTTTTTGGATTCGACTATTCGACATTACATGCCCTCCTGTAATGAATTGGCATTTTCCTGAGCTGCGGCTTTTTCTGCCGCTTCGCCGTACAGACGAGCCTTTGGTTGTGATTTGGTAATCGTCACATCACTGTATTCGATGTTTGGGGCAGCATTGTGGTTAAAGAAAGCCAAAGAGTGTTTGAGGAAATTGACGTCATCTCTTTCTGTACAGCCCTCATCAAGGCGTTGATGGGCACCGCGAGATTCTCTGCGTAGCATGGCAGAATGTACCATGGCTTCTGCAACTTCCAACCCGTAACCTACCTCAATAGCGTAAAGGAGGTCAGTATTAAATACCTTGCCCTTATCTTTTATGCTCACTCGTTTGAAGCGTTCTTTGAGTTCCGCAATTTTATCCATGGTCGCTTGCATCAAGTCGTGTTGACGGTAAATACCACACCCAGCTTCCATAGTATGGCCCATTTCGTTACGTATATCGGCCCAGTTTTCGTCGCCTTCTTGATTGATTAGGCTGTTGATTCTCTCTTCAACTGATTGAACTTGTTCAGATATGGCGGTTTGGTTCCAACCTGTAAAGTTTTCAGCATGTTTGACAGCTTGTTCACCCGCGACTCGACCAAAGACCACAAATTCAGCCAGTGAGTTCGAGCCTAAACGATTGGCGCCATGAAGCCCGACAGAAGCACATTCTCCTACAGCAAACAGGCCTTTGATTCGAGTCTCACACTCTTGGTTTGTTTCGATACCGCCCATGGTGTAGTGGACGGTGGGTCGAATGGGTATTGGCTCTTTCGCAGGATCAACATTGACATATGCCTTTGCCAGTTCACAGATGAAAGGTAAGCGCTCTTGCAGGTATTCTTCTCCTAAATGACGAAGATCTAAATGGACGACGTCGCCAAGAGGATGTTTGATGGTATTGCCTTTTTGTTGTTCGTGCCAAAACGCTTGAGAAACTTTATCGCGTGGGCCAAGTTCCATGTATTTATTTTTGGGCTGGCCGACCGGCGTTTCTGGCCCCATGCCATAATCTTGCAAATATCGATAACCATCTTTGTTAACTATGATGCCACCTTCACCACGGCAGCCCTCGGTCATCAATATCCCCGTACCGGGTAATCCTGTGGGATGGTATTGAACAAACTCCATATCTCTGAGTGGTACGCCATGACGATAAGCCATTGCCATGCCATCACCAGTCACAATGCCTCCATTGGTATTGCAGTGATAAACACGACCTGCGCCCCCTGTGGCCAATACAACAGATTTGGCTTTTATCGTGATGAGTTCACCCTCAGACATTTGAATCGCGACCAGTCCTTGGATCTCGCCGTTGTCAACGAGCAGATCAAGCACAAAATACTCATCCAGTCTTTTGATGTTTTTGTACTTTATTGAGGTTTGAAACAGGGTATGTAGCATATGAAAGCCGGTCTTATCCGCAGCAAACCAAGTCCGTTCTACTTTCATGCCCCCAAATCGGCGCACATTGACCTCACCGTTGGGTTTTCGGCTCCATGGGCAACCCCATTGCTCCATTTGGATCATTTCACGAGTTGCATTTTCTACAAAATATTCGACGACATCCTGTTCGCAGAGCCAGTCACCTCCCCCAACAGTATCGTTGAAGTGGTTGTCTAAGCTATCTTCATCCTTGATAACTGCTGCTGAGCCACCTTCTGCTGCGACGGTATGAGAACGCATTGGGTAAACTTTAGAGATCAGTGCGATGTCTAAATCAGGGTTTGCTTCAGCTGCTGCAATAGCAGTACGAAGACCAGCACCGCCGGCGCCGATGACTGCGATATCTGTGGTGATAGTTTGCACAGTTATCCTCCAGTATGAAATTGCGGAGTTATCCGCTTGTTATTGTCAAAAGGGTAATCCCCATAAAGATTAGGGTTAGTGTAAAAGAGAGGCAGAAGACAAAAATTGATGTATTTAGGTTTTTGCTCTGGTAATCAGCTGCAACGCATAAAAAATCTGCGTAATGTGAGTGTTATCACGACATATTTATAATCTAATTGCCATTCGGTGGGGGGAATGACGCTGGTGGATGGTTTGGTCACGACAGTCACTTGTTTATTCCAATGACTGTGGTTTTGTGAATTATTTTATCTATGTTGGGTTTTCAATCTTGAGTGTGTCTATGGAAAGGTCAGTCGTTATTGGGATTTGCAAACCTAATCAAAGGTGATAGTTTCCCACTTCAATTGAAATACATGAGTAGTCAAACATGAGTATAACTTGGCAACCTGCAGCATCAATCGAACAACTCAAACTTAGGGCTGATTTACTGAGACAAATTCGTCAATTTTTCAGTGATAGATCGGTATTGGAAGTTGATACGCCAGCGCTTAGTCATGCCACAGTGACGGATATGCATTTGCATACTTTTAAGACAGAGTTTGTGGGACCCAATTATGCTAGAGGCCAGACCTTATATTTAATGACTAGCCCTGAGTTTCACATGAAACGTTTGCTATCAGCAGGAAGCGGGTGTATTTACCAAATCGGTAAATCTTTCAGAAATGAAGAAAGTGGGCGCCATCATAATCCCGAGTTTACCATGTTAGAATGGTATCGAGTGGGTTTTGACCATCATAAATTAATGGATGAAATCGATGAGCTTCTTCAATTGACTCTTAAAGTACCGTCAGCGAGTCGCGCCACTTATCAACAGGTGTTTCTAGACGTTTTAGGTATATGTCCCTTAGAGGCGTCGATATCTGAGCTAAAAGACACTGCTAGTGTTTTAGGGCTTGGAGATATCGCTCAGGAGGAACAAGATAGAGATACCTTACTCCAGCTGTTGTTTAGTATTGGAATTGAACCTCAAATTGGTCAGCAGCACCCTATTTTTGTTTACGATTTTCCAGCATCGCAAGCTGCGCTTGCTAGAATTAGCCCTCAAGACTGTCGGGTTGCAGAGAGGTTTGAGGTCTATTTTAAAGGCGTTGAGCTTGCGAATGGTTTTCATGAACTTGATAGTGCAGAGGAGCAGTTGCAGCGTTTTGAAGACGATAACCGCAAGCGCCAGCTTTCGGGGCTGCCGTCTCAGCCAATTGATTATCACCTAATCGCAGCGTTAAAGAATGGTTTACCTGACTGCGCTGGTGTTGCGCTAGGGGTTGATCGTCTTATGATGCTGGCGAATCAAATTGAACATATTGACCAAGTCATCGCTTTTCCTTTCGATAGAGCGTGATTCTATAGGTTATGTCTCGCTAAGCGAGGACATCCTCGCTATACTGCCAGTCTAAATTTACATTTCAGGGCTGCTGCTAATAAGCAGCCCTAGCATTGAAGAGCACGGGACATGCAAGAGTACATCGCATTTTTTCAAGAAAATATGATCCTTTCTTTGGTTTGGGTAGGCATATTGGTTGCCCTTATCATGAACATAGTAAAATCAAGCACAGCGGCTTACAAAGAAATCACCGCATCACAAACCACATACTTGATGAATAGAGAGAATGGCATTGTGGTTGATATTCGTAGTCAAGAAGATTATCGAAAAGGTCATATTACAGACGCAGTTCACATTTTGCCTTCTGATATCAAAGCGGGTAACTTAGGGAAACTTGAAAAGCATAAATCTAGCCCAATTATCCTAGTATGCCAGACAGGTCAAACGGCTCAAGAGAGCGCTAACCTTCTAGCAAAAGGCGGATTTGAAAACGTCAACTTACTTAAAAATGGTTTAATTGCTTGGAATGAAGCAAATCTACCATTAGTGAAAGGCAAAAAGTAATTTTCAATTTTTGGATGTTGCTTAATAGAGCAGCGTTAATATGAGAGGCATGAGATATTAGCGACTAAATGCACTCACAATTCACCTCTCACTTAGTCTCTATGTAGACAATTTGAACCTAAAGGATTTACACATGGCTGAAGCAGCACCACAACAAGAAACTCAGAACTTCGCAATTCAACGCATTTTTCTTAAAGATGTGTCTTTTGAAGCACCTAATTCACCAACCATGTTCCAAAAAGAATGGAACCCAGATGTAAAGCTGGATTTGGATACCCAAAGTCGTGAGCTGGGCGAAGGTGTATATGAAGTGATACTACGTTTGACGGTTACGGTAAAAAATGCTGAAGAAACAGCATTTTTATGTGAAGTTCAGCAAGGTGGTATCTTCACTGCGGAAAAAATGGAATCGGGCCAACTAGCGCATTGTTTGGGAGCATTCTGCCCAAATATTCTTTTCCCTTATGCGCGTGAAACTATTTCAAGCCTAGTAGTAAAAGGTACTTTCCCACAGCTAAACCTTGCACCAGTTAACTTTGATGCCTTGTTTATGAACTACTTGCAGCAGCAAGCTCAGCAAGAAGGTAAAGCTGAGGCTTAATCTTAGGTACACGACACGACTAGGGCAAAACCTTGGTGTTAAACTGAAATGCACAGAGCAATCACATTGATGATGCAATGTGCATTTTTCATTTGCGACGTACAATATGGCTAAGTGGCGCTAACGCTTCTGGTGACTTGCTCACACCATTCGGAAAATGTTTAACTGAAAGACTGGGGGTATGACTCCACAGGCTTAAATAGTAATCAGGTACAATCATGACAGAAACTCACACCATAAGTAGCGACAGTAACGATACAGTAATGGCGGTGCTCGGTGCTGGATCATACGGTACATCTCTTGCGATATCACTGGCGCGAAATGGCGCTAAGGTGATGCTTTGGGGGCATGATGCTGAGCATATGAGGCGTTTACAATCAGAACGCGCCAATCATGCCTTTTTGCCGGGTATTGATTTCCCGCCATCTTTGGTGGTCGAGTCTGATTTGGCAAAGGTGGTACAAGCTAGCAAAGATCTATTAGTCGTGGTTCCAAGTCATGTATTTTCTGACGTGCTGACCAAGGTGAAACCCTATTTGCGCAGCGACTCTAGATTGTGCTGGGCAACAAAAGGGCTTGAACCTGAAACGGGTCGTCTGCTTCAAGAGGTTGCTAAAGATATCTTGGGCAATGGGTATCCCTTAGCGGTTCTATCTGGTCCAACATTTGCGAAAGAATTGGCTATGGGCATGCCCACTGCCATTTCTGTGGCCTCACCTGATGCGGGCTTTGTCGCTGATCTTCAAGATAAAATACACTGCAGTAAAACATTTCGCGTCTATGCCAATAGCGACTTTATTGGTATGCAGCTCGGCGGCGCAGTAAAAAATGTGATTGCGATTGGGGCTGGTATGTCTGATGGTATTGGCTTTGGGGCGAATGCTCGAACTGCGTTGATTACTCGTGGTCTTGCGGAAATGACGCGACTTGGCATAGCGCTCGGTGCTCAGCCTGAAACATTCATGGGCATGGCAGGTCTTGGTGATTTGGTATTGACTTGCACAGACAATCAATCTCGCAATCGCCGCTTCGGTTTAGCCCTAGGACAAGGTAAAAATGTGCAAACTGCTCAAGATGAGATAGGGCAAGTTGTCGAAGGATATCGTAATACAAAAGAAGTATGGTTACTTTCGAAAAGAGTTGGGGTTGAACTACCCATTGTTGACCAAATCTATCAAGTATTGTATCAAGGTAAAGATGCGCATCTTGCTGCAAAGGATTTGCTTGCCCGTGATAAAAAAGCAGAAGCTTAACGCTTGATGCAACCAGAGTGAAGGTATCTAGCTGAGGTTAGATGTAAGGTTGAGAAATGAAACATTGTGAAAAACAAAAAGTTTGGCAGGCTGTTGTGGCAGAAGCTCGTGAATTGTCTGAGCAAGAGCCTATGCTGGCGAGCTTTTACCATGCCACCATTATCAAACATGATAGTTTAGCATCGGCGTTGAGTTACATTTTGGCGAATAAACTTCACACTGCATCAATGCCCGCTATGGCTATTCGAGAAGTGATTGAAGAGGCATTTAATTCTGATGGCTCGATCACTGAGGCTGCTGCGTGTGATATCAGTGCAACCGTCAACCGGGATCCTGCGGTTTCTATGTATTCAATGCCTTTGCTGTATTTGAAAGGCTACCATGCTTTGCAAGGGTATCGTGTGGCGAACTGGCTCTGGAAGCAAGGAAGAATAGCGCTTGCGACTTATCTACAAAATCAATTATCCGTCGCTTGTCAGGTAGATATCCACCCTGCTGCACGCATAGGGCAAGGGATTATGCTTGATCATGCCACTGGGATAGTCATTGGTGAAACTGCCGTTGTTGAAAATGATGTGTCTATACTCCAAGACGTGACTCTAGGTGGTACAGGTAAAGCCTGTGGTGATCGACATCCTAAAATACGCGAAGGTGTAATGATAGGAGCGGGCGCTAAAATTCTTGGCAATATTGAAGTCGGGGAGGGTGCTAAAATAGGCTCTTGTTCGGTTGTGTTGCAGCCTGTTCCTCCCCATACCACAGTCGCTGGTGTACCTGCTAAGATTGTTGGGCGTCCTAAAACAGATAAGCCTTCTCTTGATATGGACCAACAATTCAACGGACGTTCACAAAGCTTTGTCGGTGGTGATGGTATTTAGTACTTATCTTAGCCTACTGAAAACAAGGGGTTGACGTTCGGTCAACCCTTTATTTTTTGCTTTCATTTATGCGAGTGCTTCTAGCTCTGCAAGGGCTTCTTCAGCCCATTCTACCCACGCTTGGCGTACAAGTAGGTTGCGGCGAAGCGTTAGACGCTCAAGGCGCTGCTGTTTATCGAGCGTCGCTGTTTTAGAATAATACGCACTTTCTATTTCTTTGTAGTGCGAGACGAGTTTGCGAGACTCTTCAACCAGTTCAGCGAGCTGCTGACGATAAGGTGCTGATGGCTGTACTGCACAAGCCATGAGTTTTGCGCAAAACTCATCACGAACCGTTGGATGAGCCGTCGGTTGGTCGAACCATTCACCGAGTGCCACGCGTCCTGCTGGTGTAATTGAGTACACTTTGCGGTCAGGCTTACCTTCCTGAGGCTCTAGTACACAAGTAACAAGTTGATTTTGAGCCATTTTGTTGAGCTCGCGATACACTTGCTGATGACTTGCTTTCCAAAAGTAACCGATGGTGGCTGAAAATTCTTTGGTGATATCATATCCAGTTGCATCACGTGTGCTGAGAACTGTTAGGATAACGTGTGGTAATGACATGTCTTTAATCCAAATGGTCAAATAAATACTTACAACTGCTTAGCTACTGTTGTGCTTCTATGGCACTAATCATCAGCGGAAATTCAAGCAGCGCCAACAGTGTTGGCCATGTCACCTTAAAAGCCGTTTTATCACCTAGAGCGATTTATAATGTTATTGTTCATCGCAAAGGAGCAGTATTATATCTAAATAATAAGCATAAAGTGGAATAGAAAAATCAATAAAGTCAAAAAACTGATAATTAACTCAATAAATTAATATATCAGAATATTATTCTGTTTTTTTGTCTTTTTTAATGAGAAATTGTAATTTTATTTTGCTCTATTTGGGGTTTTTAGCATCAGAAGTATTGAGGTGAGAGTATAAATCAGCCTCAATACATTCTTCTTGGTGGATTATCCGGTGTTTCGCATCCCTGCTGCGATACCGGCGATGGTGATCATTAAGGCTTCTTCGAGCTCTGGAGAAGTCGCTTCATTTTGGCGATTTCGATAGAGTAATTCAGCTTGCAGCATGTTAAGAGGTTCTACGTATATGTTACGCAAACGAATGGACTCTTGCCCCCATGGATCGCTTTGCATTAAGTTCTCGTTGTTTTCGACATTTAATACGGCCTTAATGTCTTGGCTGAGCTGCTGACGTAGCTTCTCTCCAAGAGGCAATAGTTTGGCCTCTACCAGTCGTTCATCGTAATAGCGAGAGATTTCTAGGTTACATTTTATGTAGACCATTTCTAGCATACCCAGTCGCGTAGAGAAAAATGGCCATTCACGGCACATTTCTTCAAGTAGGGTTTGTTGCCCGTTATCTATCGAGTGTTGGATCGCCTCACCCGCACCAAGCCAAGCAGGTAAGACTAAACGATTTTGACTCCATGAGAAAATCCAAGGTATGGCGCGCAGGCTTTCCACCCCCCCATTGGGATTTCTTTTCGCAGGGCGAGATCCTAGCGGTAATTTACCCAGTTCAAGCTCAGGTGTTGCTTGGCGAAAGTAGGGTACAAAGTCAGGCTCTCCTCGAACGATACTTCTATAGGCTTCACAGCTCACTTTAGATAGAAGGTTCATCTGGTCGCGCCACTCTTGCTTTGGTTCTGGTGGTGGCAGTAGATTAGCCTCTAAGATAGCACTTGCGTAGAGAGTAAAGCTATTGACCGCAACTTCAGGCAGGCCGAGTTTAAAACGAATCATCTCTCCTTGTTCAGTGACTCTCAGTCCACCCTTCAAACTTTTTGGTGGCTGGGAGAGCAATGCTGCATGAGCAGGCGCGCCGCCACGGCCAATTGTACCGCCACGTCCATGAAAGAGGGTGAGTTCAATTCCTGCTTCATCAGCCACTTTTACTAGGGATTCCATGGCATGATATTGGGCCCAGCCCGCCGACATAACACCGGCGTCTTTGGCTGAATCTGAATAACCTATCATGACCATTTGATGGTTTTGAATAAACCCTCGGTATAAGTCGATTGCCATCAATTGTGTAATGACGGACTCGGCGTTATTGAGGTCGTCAAGTGTCTCAAACAGGGGACACACATCCATTCTATATGGGCAGCCTGCTTCTTGAAGCAGTAAATGTACCGCGAGCACATCCGATGCGGTGCGTGCCATGGAAATGACATAAGCGCCAAATGCTTCACGTGGTTGAGTGGCGATAATTTTGCAAGTATCGAGCACTTCCTGTACTGGCTCTGATGGTTGCCAATCTCTCGGTAGCAAGGGTCGTTTGGAAGCCAGTTCATTGGTTAAGAAGGCAATTCTATCTTGTTCATTCCAATGATTGTAATCACCAATGCCCAAATAACGAGTAAGCTCTGATAACACATCGGAATGGCGTGTGCTTTCTTGACGGATATCTAAGCGGACCAAATGGACACCGAAGGCCTTAATCCGGCGCAGAGTATCTAACAAAGATCCATCTGCGATGATTCCCATCCCACATTGGTGTAAAGATTGGTAGCAGGCGTATAACGGCTCCCAAAGCTGGTCTATTTTTTGTAGCGGCGCTTTGACCGCAATCTTTTGGCCTTTTATTTTGCCATCCAAGATATCTTTGGTTTCAGACAAAAGAGAACGTAACTGTTTAAGAATAGCGCGATAAGGTTCGTGTTCGTCGGCACCAGCCAGTGAGCGCACGGTTTCGTTGCAGCGAGTCATAGACAATTCGCTGATTAATTCATGGATATCATTTAGATAAAGATCGGCCGCTTTCCAGCGTGACAGCAACATGACTTCACGAGTGATCGTATGTGTTACAAATGGATTACCGTCTCTATCTCCTCCCATCCATGATGAGAAGTGAACCGGCCTAGCATCGATAGGTAACCCTTCTTGTAAGTATTCACGAACTCTGCTGTCGAGTTCGCGTAGAAAATCTGGAACCGCTTCCCAGAGTGAGTTCTCAACCACAGCGAAACCCCATTTGGCTTCATCGAGTGGGGTGGGGCGTTGCTGACGAATGGTATCGGAATGCCATCCTTGAGCGATCAACTGTTCGAGTCGCCGCTCAGTTTTCAAGCGCTCTTTGCTTGAAAGTTCATTTAAATCTAATTTCGACAGACATTGGTTAATTTTGACCAGTTTATTGATCATGGTGCGACGTGTAATTTCAGTCGGATGTGCTGTCAGTACTAATTCGATATTGAGATCACGAATCGCCTGAGCAGTATCGAGTTTTCCAATACCATTTTGGTCCAGTTTTGCAAACAAAGCGTTGATGGCATCTGGTTCACTGACGTCAGCATCGCAATGGCGAGAAATGGTGTGATATTGCTCGGCCATATTGGTGAGGTTGAGAAATTGATTGAAGGCGTGAGCAACGGGGGTAAGTTGATCGTCAGGTAGGTTCTTGATTTCTTCTATCAAGCTTTCTCGATCAGATTTATTACCAGAAAGAGCAGATTTGGAGAGTTTACGAATGGTTTCTACTTTTTCCAGAAGGGCATCACCGTGAGCGTCCTTGATGGTATTACCCAGTAAGTGCCCAAGCATGCTTACGTTACTTCTGAGAGCAGAGTATTTTTCGTTCATTATTATCCTACCTTGTAAAAAAATTACATCCATTGTTCCTTGTTGAGAAGACAATCTAGCGAAAAATATCAATGGGAGTCAAATACTCTTGACTCTATTTGCCAATATTAACCAAGTGAAGCAAGTGACTTAATTTGGTTATTTATTTAGCGCATGTTGAAATTTTATTACAACAATGAGCCAAACTGACTGAATTGCCAGTCTGGTTCTAGCTAGAAACAATATTTATGCATTGCCTTTGCCAGTATGTCTATTGTGGGATCGATAAACTCAAATCCAAGATATTCATCAGGTTGATGGGCTTGTTCTATAGACCCAGGACCTAAAACGAGTGTTGGGCATAGTTGCTGAAGAAACGGCGCTTCTGTACAGTAGTTGACGGTTGTACTGTCAGTGCCACATATTGCCTCTACACCAGCAATAAAAGGGTGATCACTTTGGCATTCATAGCCTGGAATAGGCTCATGGAGAGGCGTGATTTCGATTCGTCCTGGCCACTTCGATTCCACTTCTGTTAATGCACCTCGCAGCATATTATCCAAACTGTCCAAACTAATGCCAGGAAGAGGCCGAACATCATAGTGCAGTTCACAGCAGCCACAAATGCGGTTGGCGCTGTCCCCACCGTGGATATGACCAAGGTTGAGAGTCGGGCTCGGTATCGCAAATCCTGGGTGGTGATACTCTTTAATGAGTTTATCGCGCAGTGTCATCATGGCAAAGAGGATCTCATGCATAATTTCAATCGCATTGACCCCAAGAGCAGGATCTGACGAGTGTCCTGATTTACCCGTTACTCGAATCGAATTCGCCATGTGGCCTTTATGGCCCCTTATTGGTACAAGGCTGGTGGGTTCGCCAATAATACAGTAGTCAGGCGTGATAGGGCTATTGTCAGTAAAATGCCTAGCACCCAGCATAGTGGTTTCTTCATCGCATGTTGCCAGTACATACAGAGGTTTGCTTTGTTGGCTCCAGTCAACTTTTTTTACTGCCTCTAAGATAAAGGCAAAAAAGCCTTTCATGTCTGCTGTACCTAGGCCATAAAAGCGATTATCGGCTTGAGTAAGCTTGTGAGGTTCAAAATTCCACCGCCCTTGGTCGAAAGGAACAGTGTCACTATGGCCAGCCAGAAGTAGCCCTCCATCGCCAGTTCCTTTTTTAGCCAGTAAATTGAATTTTCCATCCGATACTTGGATAACGTCCGTTTCAAAGCCTATTGATTGCATCCAACAGTCAAGCTTCTCTATAACATTGGCATTGCCTTCATCCCAACTAGGGTCAGTTGAACTGATGGAAGACGTCGATATTAGGCCTTGGTAGACCTCCATAAAACTGGGTAATTGCATATTAGTTTCGCTTTGCCTGTTGACATAAATGATTAATGAAGGTAAAAACATAATAAATCATTTATAATGAATAAAAAACCAATAAACTGGTGTTTTCTTAAATTTATAATCACGATTAATAGTGACTACTAAATAACAAGTCGGATGTCTATATGCTTAAAACCACCATTGTCGGCGCTAGCGGTTATACCGGAGCTGAACTCGCACTTATGGTGCATAAACACCCAAAGCTTACATTATCTGGTTTGTATGTTTCAGCCAAGAGTGTAGATGCAGGTAAGTGTATTTCCCAGTTACATGGCAAGTTATCGGGTGTGGTGAAGCACTTGGTCGAGCCGTTGCAAGATCCGGAACGGGTTGCTTGCCAAAGTGATGTGATCTTTTTGGCTACAGATCATCAAGTGAGTCATGACTTAGCCCCTATTTTTCTTGCAAAAGGTTGCCAAGTTTTTGATTTGTCGGGTGCGTTTAGAGTTAAACAACAAGGTTTTTATGAGCACTTCTATGGCTTTGAACATCAGCATCAGAATTGGTTAGATGCGGCTGTTTATGGTTTAGCTGAATGGAATACGGATGACATTAAGAGCAACCAATTGATTGCTGTACCAGGCTGTTATCCTACCGCTTCGCAACTTGCAATTAAGCCTTTAGTTGAAGCTGGGCTTCTAAACAGTCAGCAGTGGCCCGTGATTAATGCCACCAGTGGTGTATCGGGCGCAGGCAGAAAGGCGTCCATGACAAACAGCTATTGTGAAGTCAGTTTAAAACCTTACGGTGTGTTTTCTCATAGACACCAGCCTGAAATTGCTCACCACCTTGGTACTGACGTTATATTCACGCCTCATTTGGGTAATTTTAAACGTGGCATCTTGGCTACCATAACGATGAAGTTAGTCGATGGCGTGACCGAAGACGATGTAGAACAAGCGTTTAAGACGGCTTATGGTAACAAACCCGCCGTGCGTCTATTGTCGCAAGACTTACCTAGTATTCAAAATGTCGAGAATACCCCGTTTTGCGATATTGGTTGGAAGGTGCAGGGTCAGCACATCATAGTTGTTTCAGCGATAGACAACTTACTCAAAGGTGCTTCTAGCCAAGCGATGCAATGCCTCAACATCCACTACGGATTTCCAGAGTTAACTGCCCTTCTCTAAACCAGTGGGCAATAAGGAAAAGTAATGACAGATAACAAACAAACTCCATTAGTGATCAAACTCGGCGGCGCTGCCTTGTCATGTACAGAAACGCTAAGCCAGGTATTTTGTGCCATTTCTGATTATCAAAATCTGGCTCGCCGACACATGGTGATCGTTCACGGAGGCGGATATCTGGTGGATGAGCTGATGGCTAAGCTGCAACTAAAAACAGTCAAAAAAGAGGGTTTACGCGTTACGCCATATGACCAAATTCCTTTGATTACGGGTGCTTTGGCTGGTACTGCGAACAAAATGTTGCAGGGACAGGCAATTAAAGATGGTCTGAATGCAATCGGCCTCAGTCTTGCTGATGGAGGTTTGTGTCAAGTTGAAGAATTGGACCCACAGCTTGGGGCAGTCGGTAAGGTCATGCCCGGTGATTCATCGCTATTGCAGGCGATTCTTAATGCAGGTGCTTTGCCAATTATAAGCTCCATTGGTTTGACGACGAATGGACAAATGATGAACGTCAACGCCGATCAGGCCGCGGTAGCGGTGGCGGGCGCATTAGATGCGGAGCTTGTATTGCTATCAGATGTCAGTGGAGTGCTGGATGGAAAGGGACGTCTTATCAAGAGTCTCAATGAGCAAGAAGCACAAAGTCTTATTAATGGTCAGGTTATTACTGACGGCATGATAGTTAAAGTAAAAGCAGCGCTAGAAGCGGCTAGTACCTTGGGACGAGCGATTGAGGTTGCGACTTGGCGTTACCCAGAAAAGCTTGGAAAGCTATTTGCTGGGGAAAGCATTGGAACCCAGTTTTTACCTGAATAATAAAAATTTAACTACAGCGCTGACCGCCATGTGCAGGGCTGATATTTTTGGAGATAAGTAAGAAATGAGCAAAGTAAAAGTTAGTAAAGTTGTTGTCGCATACTCTGGCGGTCTCGATACCTCGGTCATTATCCCGTGGCTTAAAGAAAACTATGACTGTGAAGTTGTCGCGTTTGTGGCTGACGTAGGTCAAGGTGCAGAAGAGCTGGAAGGAATTGAAGCCAAGGCCAAAGCATCTGGTGCATCTGAATGTTACGTTGCTGATCTAAAGGAAGCCATGGTTGCCGATTATATCTATCCGACGTTAAAAACGGGTGCTTGCTATGAAGGCAAATACTTGCTTGGTACATCAATGGCAAGACCTATTATTGCCAAAGCTCAAGTTGAAGTCGCTCGCAAAGTGGGCGCGGATGCCTTGTGTCATGGATGTACTGGTAAAGGCAATGATCAGGTACGTTTTGAAGGTGCATTTGCCGCGTTAGCACCGGATCTTCATGTTATTGCACCTTGGCGTGAATGGGATCTTGTCAGCCGTGAACAGTGTCTTGATTATCTTGCTGAGCGTAACATTCCTTGTGCTGCATCATTAACCAAAATCTACTCAAGAGATGCGAATGCTTGGCATATTTCAACGGAAGGTGGTGTACTTGAAGATACTTGGAATGCACCGAATGAAGATTGCTGGGTGTGGACGGTTGATCCAGAACAGGCGCCAAACGAAGCAGAATACGTGAGCTTGAAAGTTGAAAAAGGGGAGGTAGTGAGTGTCGATGGTGAAGCCATGACACCATACAACACGCTTGTTTACCTAAACGAGAAAGGAGCCAAACATGGTGTCGGTCGCATCGATATCGTCGAAAACCGTTTGGTGGGTATGAAATCTCGAGGTTGCTATGAGACTCCGGGAGGCACCATCATAATGGAAGCTCTGCGTGCGGTTGAACAATTGGTTCTTGATAAAACCGCTTTTGAGTTTCGTGAAGAACTTGGCGTTAAAGCTTCCCACCTTGTGTATGATGGTCGCTGGTTTACACCTTTGTGTAAGTCCATTCTGGCAGCATCACAGGAACTGGCTCAAGACGTAAATGGAGAAGTGGTTATCAAGCTATACAAAGGCCAAGCTACCGTGACTCAGAAGCGCTCTGAAAACAGCTTATACTGTGAAGAGTTTGCAACTTTTGGTGAGGACGAGGTTTATGATCAGAGTCACGCTGAAGGCTTTATTCGTCTTTACTCACTTTCTAGTCGTATTCGGGCGCTCAAGCAGCAAAAAAATTAATCGTAGATAATACACCACAGCCCATTCGCATATTGAATGGGCTTTTTTATTCGTCCGATAAGCAAGAATCAAAAACGCATGAATAAATATGTATTAATATTGAATTAATACTTTATTTTTGGTGTGAATTACCGTAACTTTGCAGCATAAGATAAAAACTGGGTTAAACCCAGAGTTGTATAGCAAACGAAACAGTTCCTCGAGCGAGTGAGCACTGGTCATCAGGAGAAACGCAATGGCATTATGGGGCGGAAGATTTACCCAAGCAGCAGATACAAGATTCAAAGAATTTAACGATTCATTGCGCTTCGATTACCGACTGGCAGAGCAAGACATTGTTGGGTCGATCGCTTGGTCTAAGGCATTGCTGTCTGTTGGTGTTCTGAGTGAAACAGAGCAGCAGAAACTTGAGTTAGCATTGAATGAGCTTAAATTGGCAGTAATGGAAGATCCACACCAGATCTTGCACTCTGACGCAGAAGATATCCACTCTTGGGTTGAACAACAGCTGATAAGCAAAGTGGGAGACTTAGGGAAAAAACTGCATACAGGCCGTTCTCGTAATGACCAAGTTGCCACAGATCTTAAGCTGTGGTGTCGCCAACAAGGTCAACAACTCCTTCTGGCTCTTGATCGTCTTCAATCCCAAATGGTTTCGATAGCAAAAGTGCACCAAGAAACGGTATTGCCTGGCTATACGCATTTACAGCGAGCTCAGCCTGTAACCTTTGCCCATTGGTGTTTGGCCTACGTCGAAATGTTTGAACGTGATTACTCGCGCCTGCAAGATGCGATTAAACGCCTCGACACCTGCCCGCTGGGTTCTGGAGCTTTGGCTGGTACCGCTTATCCGATTGATCGTGAGAAGCTTGCCCACAACTTAGGTTTTCAACGTGCAACACGAAACTCGTTGGATTCAGTCTCTGATCGTGACCATGTGATGGAACTGATGTCAGTGGCTTCTATCTCTATGTTGCACTTATCGCGCTTAGCAGAAGATATGATCTTCTATAACTCTGGTGAGTCCAATTTTATTGAGCTTGCGGACACCGTGACTTCAGGGTCATCTCTGATGCCGCAAAAGAAAAACCCAGATGCATTAGAGCTAATACGTGGCAAAACTGGCCGTGTTTACGGCTCACTTGCTGGCATGATGATGACTGTAAAAGCGCTGCCGCTGGCCTATAACAAGGACATGCAAGAAGACAAGGAAGGCTTGTTTGATGCATTAGATACTTGGCATGATTGTATGGAAATGGCTGCTTTGTGTTTTGATGGTATTAAAGTGAATCAACAACGGACGCTAGAAGCGGCTAAACAAGGCTATGCGAATGCCACTGAGCTGGCCGATTATCTGGTGGCGAAAGGTATCCCGTTTCGTGAAGCTCACCATATTGTTGGAGTGGCCGTGGTCGGTGCGATTGCGAAAGGCTGTGCGCTTGAAGAATTATCCCTAGATGAACTGAAAGAATTTTCGCCAGTTATCGAACACGATGTATACCAGATTTTGACTATTGAGTCGTGCTTAGAAAAGCGAAGTGCATTGGGCGGCGTATCGCCAAAGCAGGTTGCGCATGCCGTTGAACAAGCTGAAGGACGTTTGATTGCTCGTGATGCTTATGCGGTCAATGTTCGTCCTGCGCGGTTGACAGATATAGAGTCTTTGGAAGGTATGGTGGCATACTGGGCAAGTATGGGCGAAAATCTCCCACGTTCTCGCAGTGAGTTGGTTCGTGACATAGGTTCGTTTGCAGTGGCGGAGCACCATGGTGAAGTAACAGGTTGCGCCTCGCTTTATGTTTATGATTCAGGGTTGGCTGAAATACGCTCATTAGGTGTTGAAGCGGGATGGCAAGGGCAGGGACAAGGCAGTGCAATTGTGCATTACTTGGTTGAAAAAGCTCGTCAAATGGCAATCAAGAAAGTGTTTGTACTGACCCGAACGCCAGAGTTTTTCATGAAACTGAAGTTTTTACCCACCTCTAAATCTTTGTTACCAGAAAAAGTACTGAAAGATTGTGAGCAGTGCCCTCGTCAGCATGCTTGTGATGAAGTTGCACTGGAAATTAATTTGGTTGAAAAGTCGATAGCACGAGCTAACGTTGCATAATCACATACGTCTTTTTAAAAAGATCAAAAAAGATCGCATTTTTTTGGAACCATATTGAAAAAGCGGGGTCTATTAATATACCACTGCTTTTTCTTAGAATTTTCTAAGAGAGCCCCAAGACCAAAATTGGTTTTGGGGCTTTTTTTCGCCTTTGATTCTGGAATTGAAGCTACGATTTGATCTTTTTTCGTCGCCAAGGAAAAACGACAAAGCGCATCCAGAGATGAAGAAAGAGCAAGGCATGAAAGCCAAATCCTGCTACGAGTATTGTGACAGACTCGATCGATTTAGGATTGCTCGCACCTGCATACCACCAAGCTAGCCAGCTAAAGATGGATAAGCAAATCAGCTGTTTCATACAGCGCTGGCATCGGCCGACCTTTTTCCAAAACCAATGTTCGTTGCAGTACTGACATGGCATATAATTGATTGCTAATGGGTCAAATGGAAAGTATGACTCAATCTTAGCGAAAACTCATCGATGAACACAGTCAGTCTGAGATAAATTTAAAGCGAGCCATTTGGCTCGCTTTGATGTGATTTGACAGCAGATAGATTAGCAACCGGGACCACAGTCAAGGCAGTGCTTGATCATTTCTGGACCCAAGTGCAGTTTCGCATTGAGATCACGTAGCGCTGTCCTAACGCCTTCTTCTATCACTGGGTGGTAGAAAGGCATGTCCAACATGTCAGATATTGTCATCTTGTTTTGATGTGCCCATGCGAGTAGGTGGGCTAAGTGCTCAACATTAGGCCCCATCATTTCTGCACCCAGAAATCGACCAGTTCCTTGCTCTCCGTAGACATGCAGCAAGCCTTTATTTCGCAGCATGACTCGCGAGCGGCCCTGATTTTCAAAAGACACCTCACCGATGGCAAAACAGCCACAGTTGCCTAGCCGATTTTCAAGCTGTTTGAAGCTTTCTCCGACCATGGCAATTTGAGGGTCTGAGAATACTGCTGAAATGGAAGAGCGGCGAAGTCCTGCGCGAATATCTGGGTAGCGTCCAGCATTATCACCTGCGATACGTCCTTGATCGGCCGCTTCATGTAGCAAAGGGATTTGGTTACTTGCATCACCCGCAATGAATATATTCTCAACAGATGTTTGTAAAGTGTAGTGATCTGCTGTAGGTACGCCTCGCTCATCCAACTGAACTGCAGTGTTTTCTAGCCCCAGTTTATCGACATTTGGGCGACGACCGGTTGCGGCAAGAACGTAATCAACAATGAAGGTTTCTAGCTCACCATCATGGTTGATAAATTGTATTTCAACTTGATCCGAGCCTGAGCCATCCTTAGATTCAATGCGCTTCATTTGTTCTACTTTAACGTCCGCATCGAGATAAAATTCTTGTTTAAATGCTTTGTCTGCATAGCTCATTATTTGTGGGTCAGTCAGTGGGCCAACTTGACCACCAAGACCAAATAGCTTGATTTCAACACCTAAGCGATGCAAGGCTTGACCCAGCTCCAATCCAATAACACCAGGTCCAAACACAGCCACTGATTTTGGCAGATCATCCCATTCAAAGACATCATCGTTTATCACTAAGCGGTCGCCTAATTCATTCCAAACACCAGGGTAGGTAGGGCGTGATCCAGTGGCAATCACAATACGTTTCGCAGTGATTTTGGTATGGTCATCGACTTGAAGTGTGTGGTTATCAACAAACTGAGCGTATCCACTGATTTTATCTTCGGCAGGTATTTCGTCGACACCCTCAATCACAAAACCAACGAAGCGATCACGCTCTCGCTTGACGCGATCCATCACTTCACGGCCGTTTATTTCAATATCACCTTGCGGATAAATACCAAATTGTGGCGCTTTTTCAATGTGGTGAACACTTTCAGCTGCTGCGATAAGTAGCTTTGATGGCATGCATCCAACACGCGCACAAGTTGTGCCATACGGACCACCTTCAATCATCACCACACTTGATGTATGCGCCTTCGCAGCACGGTAGGCTCCAAGACCTGCAGTACCCCCACCAATCACCGCCACGTCAACATTAAGCTGTTTCATTTCCTATTCCTGTTCAGTAAATCACCGAAGCGAAAGATTGCTTCGGTGATGAGATTGAGCATCGCGCTTTCACGAAAATCTGGAGCGGCGATATTTGCAGTCAAATCTTGAGAGATAAAATTAGCCTAAGTAAGATTCAAGCTCTTCACTACCGCCAATGTGTTTACCACCAATGAAAATCTGTGGCACTGTTGAGCGACCTGAGATAGCACGTAAGCTGACGGTTGTTGCATCTTTGCCCAAGATGACTTCTTCATACTGAAGATTATGATCGATCAAATTCTGTTTGGCTTTGGCGCAGAACGGGCAGCCTGGCTTGCTAAATACCGTAATTGATTCTTGGACTTTATGCTCAGGGGCAATGTAGCTAAGCATGGTATCTGCGTCAGAAACTTTGAATGGGTCGCCAGGTTCATTCGGCTCGATAAACATCTTCTCTACCACGCCATCTTTGACCAGCATACTGTAGCGCCATGAACGTTTGCCAAAACCAATGTCGTTTTTGTCGACCAACATGCCCATGCCGTCGGTAAACTCACCATTACCATCCGGTAAAAAGGTGACATTGTCGGCTTCTTGATCGGATTTCCAAGCGTTCATAACGAAGGTGTCATTGACAGAAACACATAAGATTTCATCTACACCGTGCTCTTTGAATACAGGGAATAGTTCATTGTAGCGTGGCAAATGACTAGATGAACAAGTTGGAGTGAAAGCACCAGGTAAGCTAAAAACAATGACCGTTTTGTTTTTAAAAATATCGTTGCTAGTGACGTTTACCCATGCATCTCCTTGACGAGTTGCAAATGTAACTTGTGGTACTTGGTGGCCTTCTTTCGATGTAAACATTATGGATTCCTTTGATAAGAATAAAAATTGTATCAGCACTTAAAGTGTTTGATGTTGATGACGCTATTATTTGAAATTTGCTTTGATAGCTCCAATCGTTAGATGCTATGGTATCGATAGGTTTTTTCTATTTTTGGATAGGTAACTAAAAATGAATATCCGCGACTTTGAGTATTTGGTGGCATTGGCAGAACACAATCACTTTCGTAAGGCCGCAGAAGCATGCTTTGTTAGCCAGCCAACCTTGAGTGGACAAATTCGCAAGCTAGAGGATGAGTTAGGTACGGCTTTGCTGGAGCGAAGTAGCCGCAGAGTGTTATTTACTGATGCTGGTCTCCAATTGGTTGGACAAGCAAAAAGGATTTTGTCTGAGGTAAAAACGTTTCGTGATATGGCGAGTGGTCAGGGCAAGGCAATGAGTGGGCCTATGCACATAGGGTTTATTCCAACGGTGGGACCTTACTTACTGCCTAAAATTGTGCCGGTATTAAAAGAGCAATTCCCTGAACTTGAGCTTTTTCTTCATGAAGCACAAACCAATCAGTTAGTAAGGCAATTAGAAGATGGCAAATTGGATTGTTTGGTATTGGCTTCTGTTGCGGAAACCGCACCGTTTAAAGAAATAGAGGTCTATGAAGAGCCGTTAAGCGTTGCTGTTCCTTGTGATCATGAATGGGCAAAGCTAGACGAAATAGATATGCTAGAGCTCAATGGTAAAACGGTGCTTGCCTTAGGTGATGGGCATTGTTTGAGAGACCAAGCGTTAGGCTTTTGCTTTGCCGCAGGGGCAAAAGATGATGAACGCTTCAAAGCAACCAGTCTTGAAACATTACGTAACATGGTTGCAGCAGGCGCTGGGATTACTTTGCTACCAGAGCTGTCTTTACCTAAAGAAAAGTATAAAGATGGGGTTTGCTACGTTAAAGCGACCAATCCGGTGCCTTCCCGCAGTATCGTCGTCGCATATCGTCCGGGTTCCCCTCTGCGAGCCCGTTTTGAACAACTGGCAGAAGCGATAAAGCGGCAACTGGAAAAGCAATAGATTGACCTGTTTGGCTGAGTGTACATCTATTGTGTTAGTTACTACAGCCTCTCACGAGAGTAGAACATCGGAGAGGCTGAAGCTTAAAACAGTTCTTCGTTTTCTGTTGACGTGTAAATACTATCGGTGACTTCTTCACTGACAAAGTCAGTTGGCTCTGTACCTTCAAGGAAGTATTCAAACATTGAACTTGAATCAAATTTATTCGTCAGTAGACCTGAGTCACGATCGATGCGCACGCGAACAATGTTGGTAGGAATGTCCTTGTCTTGTTCTGGAACATCAGCAAGCGCGACTTTCATAAAGTTAACCCAAGCAGGTTGAGCCGTTCTCGCTCCTGCTTCTACCCCAGAGTTTTGATCTTGACCTAGGTTGCTGTTTGGTACGGTACGGCCCAAATCACGAGTGTGATCATCAAAGCCAACCCATGAGATGGCGACCATCCCCGGACCATAGCCGTTATACCAGGTGTCTTTGGAGTCATTCGTTGTACCAGTTTTGCCACCAATATCGCGACGTTTAAGTGCCTGTGCTCGCCAGCCCGTGCCATTCCAGCCCGTTCCTTCACTCCAGTTACCTCCACCCCAAATATTACTGTACATCATTTCACGTACTAAGAACGCGGTTTGCTCAGTGATAACTTGCGGAGCGTATTGAGCGGTCTGCTGTATTTCATCTGGCTCAATATCTTGTTCCAAAAATTCATTTTCTAGTAGACCTGAATCTGTTGGCATGCAGGATTCTCGGCAGATAGTTTTAGGTTTTGCCTCAAATTCCATATCACCAAACGGCCCTTCAACTTTACTGATATAGTATGGCTCTACATAGTATCCACCATTGGCAAACACAGAGTAGCCTTGTGCCATTTTCATGGGTGTTAAGCTACCTGCTCCTAGAGCGATAGTTTCAGAGCGTGGTAATTGATCAAGTTCGAATCCAAACCGAGTTAAATACTCTCGAGTTTCATCTAGGCCCACTTCTCGCAGTACTCTTACTGCCATAACGTTTTTAGACTGAGCAAGCCCGATTCTTAAGCGAGTAGGGCCAATATAGGTTGGCGGAGAGTTTTTGGGTCTCCAAGCGGTACCTTGGCTTTGGTCCCATTGATTGATAGGCGCATCGTTAACTAAGGTTGCTAATGTTAATCCCTTATCGATAGCTGCCGAATAGATAAAAGGTTTAATGCTTGAACCTACTTGCCTGACCGATTGTGTCGCACGATTAAATTTATTGTGTACAAAGTTAAACCCGCCAACAAGAGATAGGACGGCACCGTTTTCTGGATTCATTGCGACAAATGCTGTGTTGGCGTTGGGTACTTGACTCAATTGCCAGTCGCTCGTTTGCGTTTGGCTTTCTGATTGGGTGTTTATTTTTCGAACCCAAATTTGCTCTCCGGCTGTGAGGACTTCTGTAGCAGAGTTTGGTGCTGGACCTTGACGTTCATCGGTCAAAAACTTACGAGCCCACTTGATGCCATCCCAGTTGAGCGTTTGAGCTCCTTGATTTTTAACCCAAACCTTGGCTTGCTGAGCGGTAACACTTGTCACAACCGCTGGAGTAAGTTCACCATAAGTTGGGACTTTGTCCAATACGTCATCCATTTGTTGAGTGTCGAGAGCTGGTTGATCTTTTTTCCAAAGGATGGTCTCTGCACCTCGATAGCCATGCCTTTCATCATAGGCAAGCAAGTTGTTGATAGCGGCATCGTTTGCAGCTGACTGCAACTTAGAGTCAACCGTAGTATATACATTCATGCCTGAGGTATAAGCATCCTCTCCATATCGAGCAACCATCCAAGCTCGAGCGAGTTCGGCAACATAAGGTGCGCTGAGCTCTATCTCTGCACCATGATAGCGTGAAATAAGCACCTCGTTTCGAGCTTGTTCGTATTCAGCTTGAGTAATGTATTCTTCATTTAGCATGCGCTGGAGCACGACATTCCTGCGGTTTGTTGCGCGCTCTAGTGAGTATATTGGGTTCATAGTTGAAGGTGCTTTGGGCATACCCGCGAGAGTGGCGACTTCACTTAAGGTGAGATCTTTAAGATCTTTGCCAAAGTATGTTTGCGCTGCGGCACCAAATCCGTAAGAACGATAGCCTAAGAAAATTTTATTGACATACAGTTCCATGATTTCTTGCTTGCTCAGTAACTGCTCGATGTGAATGGCAATAAAAATCTCTTTTATCTTGCGCATGATCTTCTTCTCATTCGAAAGAAAGAAGTTACGAGCGAGCTGCTGAGTGATAGTACTTGCCCCTTGCTTGGCTGACCCTGAAACGGCAACCACAAGTGCTGCGCGAGTAATACCGATAGGGTCTATTCCCGGATGCTCATAGAATCGGCTGTCTTCTGTCGCTATTAGAGCCTCGATAAGATGAGGGGGGATTTCATCATAGGTTACTGGAATACGACGTTTTTCACCGAATTGAGAGATAAGCTTGCCGTCTTGACTGAATATCTGCATCGGTGTTTGCAGTTTGACGTCTTTTAAGGTTGCTACATCAGGTAGCTCAGGCTTGACGTAAAGGTAGAAACCAAAAATGGTGCCTATCCCAAGCAGTGTGCAAACCAATACGAAAACAAACAATCGCTTTATGAACTTCACCGGAGAATCCCTGATTAATTACGCTTACGTTATGCAAACCCTGACAGTTTAAGCTAAAAACGTAGCTCATATGTATTTATGTTCCCACTAAATCAAAGAGTTAAATTCGTGGGCCACGTTAACCTGTCGGAGTTGATTTACATGATTCAATCATTTATCACAGGCATTGATATCAGTCACCAGCATATTCGAGCTGTGGTTATAAAGCCGATAAAAAACACTTGCAAACTTGTTCGTTGTTATCAAATGCCACTGGATAACCACATTCTTACTGATAACGACAGGTTAAATTATCAGAAAATTGTAAAGAAACTTGAAGAACTAAGAAAGGCCTTACCTTTATTTAGTCGCAAAGTGTGTCTGAGTATTCCCGACAATATGCTAATAACTAAGCAATTACAGTTAGATAGCGACTTAAACCAAGAAGAATGTCAATTTGTTATCAAACAGACTCTATCAAAGCATTCTGTAATAGAGATAGACGAACTCTACTTTGATTTTGAGGTTTTGCCTAGTGAAAGCCAAAACCACACTGCTAGTCGCTATCAAGTGTACGCAGCTCGTAAACACGATATTGATGGTTTGATGTCTGCTTGTTCTAGAGCAGGATTGACATCTTTGCTCATTAATCCCTATTCATCCAACCTGATTCAGCTTTTGCGATATGCGCTTCATCACTATCGAGATAAAAATTGGTTACTGATTGGTTTAAATGGGTCTTGTCTTGCTATGTGCTTTGAGTCTAAACAACATGGCAGTGTGTATCATCAAGTAGAAGTAGGCAAAGAAATAAGTGCAATTAGCGATGGACTACGAAGTCTTTTTCTTCATATCCAACTACTCAAGATAACCCCAAAAGGGATATGGCTGACTGGTGAAGCTTCTTTGGACTCCGTTCAAGTGATGAAGTCACTATCAGAAGCGACATTTCCCTGTATTGATTTACCTTTAGTTAAATTAGCTAAGTGCCAAAATCAACTGTCGTTGCCTCGGGAATGCTTCCATGCATTCGGGCTGGCATTAAGTGGAGCCAATTGGTTGGGGTATTTTGATGGGATATAACGTTAATCTTATTCCTTGGAGGCAGAAGCGAACCAGTTATCTAAAACGTAGGCTTATCGTGTGTTTGGCCACAATAACCTTGATAGCTGCCGTGACCACTTTTTACATAACAGACTATCTTGTTTTACAGCTGGAGATACAGCAGGAAAGAGTGGCTCAGATAAACCAGGAAATCGATTTTATTTCTTGTCAAAAACAAAAGGTTAATCATTTGCAACAAAGTGTAGATAGTGTCAAATCCAATATCGTTCACCTAGCTAAGCAGGACGCAAGGCGCTTCAACCCTCTTATTTTAATGTTTCTTATGGCTAAAGAGATGCCTGAGGATGTGTATCTAAATCAAATCAATTTGACGGGCGAACAAGTGGAAGTTCAGGGGGTGGCAGCTACAGTAAGTGGGATTGATGCTCTACTGACGAGATTAAACCATTCGGGTCTTGTTGATGCTGCTTTTATGCGGCAATTAAATACTTATGGTGAAGGTTTACAACGAGACTATCCGTCATTTTCCATTTTGTTTGTGTTGTCGGAAACTCTCTATGAGTGATGTTCAGTCGTTCTTTTCTCTGTCTCAAATAAAGTGTAATCCGATAGTCCAATGCTACTACCTTGGTGGGTATGTGGTGGCCACGGCGACTCTGCTGTTTTCCATTTTTATTTATCCACAACTGACTCGACTGGATTCTCTGCGAGAAAAGGAAACTCAATTAATACAGACACTCAGTCTAGATGGCGATCATCAGTGGTTATTGGCGCAGTTGGCGATTGAACTGGAGGAGTTAAAGCGGGTTGAAAAACAATGGCAGGCGTTAATGGTTGATTCGGAGAGTTTGCCACACGCCATACAAAGTTTAAGTCGTCTTGCGGAGCAACATGAGTTGCGTCTATCGATTCTAGTTCGAGTTGATACTGTGGCTAGTGATGTTGGCTCTCAATCAGCAATTAATCTTGATATTTATGGTGAATATCAAAAAGTAATGGCCTTTTTTGATTCTGTTACCAAGGCGTCCCATTCTATTCATTTTGATGCCGTTAGCTGGAATCGGTCTACAGAGTATGGAAAGTTGCATGTGCAAGGTCATCTTAGCCTTGTGAGCGATCGTTTAGGAAATGATGATGCAGGTTAAAGTAATGGCGTTGATATGTGGCTTTTTGTTTGGATGTAGGGCAAACCAAGGTCCTTTGCCAATAGAGAATAATCGCGGGTCAAGGCCCCACATAGAAATTGAGGCCGACACTGTTGACCTCACTTATCGTTATTCACCATCCGTGTTTGAATCAAAACTTGACTTAAAACGCGATCCTTTTTCTTTTCCGGCGTTGTTTTCTCAGATGCGTTCACCAGAAACCCCTTGTGACTCACTCTCTAATCCTTCTCGTGTTAGCACGATTAATTTTCCGATTGAGAGCTTAAGACTGGCAGGGGTCATTCATCGTCAAACTGACTATGTTGCTTTAATTGAACTTCCTGATGGAAGGGTTAATAAAGGTTTGGTTGGACAAGAAATTGGCCTTGAAAAGGGCAGGATAACCAATATTACACCTGAGGAGCTCAGTATCGGCTTTTGGATAGCCGATGAGCAAGAATGCCGATTGGTGAAAAATACCATATTGGCAATTTCACAATAGGATCAATTTATGCTCGATGATCTCATTAAGAAATGGGTGATATTAATGGTAGGCATAACTTTTTCGGCGCCATTTGTTTACGCCAGTAATAAAGCTTCCTATGAATCCGACATTCAAGAAATCGATTCCAGTGATAAGAAATTGTCACTCAATGTTGACGATATTCCGGTACGTAGCGTATTACAGCAGCTCGCAGACTACAGTGATTTTAATATAGTGGTATCTGATTCTGTCTCTGGGACGCTGACACTAAAAGTCAATGACGTGTTTTGGGCGGAATTGCTCGATATGATTTTAGTCGTCAAAGGACTGCAAAAGCGTCGAATCGGCGATAGCTTATTGGTGTTCAACGAATCTGAATCAAGCATGATAAATAATGCGTTGTCACCTGACACGCAATCGCTTGAATCTACCATTATTGCGATGAAATTTGCTAATGCAACCGACATTGCTGCCATGCTGGGAAGTGAAGCGACCACTTCCATGTTGTCTGCACGTGGTTCGATTTCAGTAGATGCAAGGACGAATGCCCTTTTGATTCGCGACTATGCAGCAAACATTCGGGCCATGAAACCCATCATTTCGGCTTTGGACGTACCCGTAAAACAGGTTCAGATAGAGGCGCGAATCATCAGTCTCAATGAAGGCGATTTACAAGAACTTGGGGTGCGCTGGGGATTGAATGGTCAAAAAGGCCATTACGCGATTGGTGGATCTATTGAAAATAATTTATCAAACATTAGCTTATATTCAGATGGTGAAGACACTCTTGATGGTTTGCTTAATGTCGATCTTGCAGTGACATCCAACACGGCCTCGACAATTGCTTTTCAAGTCGCTAAATTGAGTAGTGGGATTTTGCTTGATCTCGAGCTATCCGCTTTGCAAAGGGAAGCAAGAGCTGAAGTGATCTCTAGCCCGCGTTTGATCACAACCAATAAACAGCCTGCTTATATAGAGCAGGGTACGGAAATTCCGTATTTGGAAGCAGCATCAAGTGGGGCAACCAGCGTTAATTTTAAAAAGGCCGTGCTCAGTCTTAAAGTCACACCTCAAATTACCGCTGACGATCGCTTAATTCTTGATTTGAAAGTGACTCAGGACAGGCCTGGGCAGGTTGTGAAAACTGGCACAGGGGAAGCCGTCGCAATAGATACTCAACGCATTGGTACTCAAGTGCTGGTTAACAATGGTCAAACCATAGTACTGGGAGGAATATATCAACATAGTGTCTCGGATGCGATAGAAAAGGTGCCACTGTTGGGGGATCTTCCACTGCTCGGAGGGATTTTTCGTCGGAGTTATCAACAGATGGGTAAAAGTGAATTGTTTATTTTTGTCACACCAACTCTGATTACTCCATAGAGCAATATTGGGAATGAAGAGTGTCTAAATTGCATGAAATATAACCATGAAAGACAATAGGTTCCCAATGAAATAGAAAAACAGATGAAAATAAATTTGCAATAGTGTCACCTTACCTAGATAATTTCGGGTCTTATCACGAATTATCTGTGAGGAATTGGTGCCACGAGCATATCTTGGACCAGATATATCTGGTTTTCTTGTGGCGATGTCATTGAATTAACGTTGTAAATTACTGCTAAACATGGCTGAAAAACGCAATATTTTTCTTGTTGGCCCTATGGGTGCTGGCAAAAGTACAATTGGTAGACATCTCGCTCAACAGCTTCACATGGAGTTTGTTGATTCGGATACCGTAATTGAAGAACGCACTGGAGCAGATATCGCTTGGGTATTTGACGTTGAAGGCGAAGACGGCTTTCGTGTGCGTGAAGAGAAGGTGATCAACGACCTGACAGAAGAACAAGGCATTGTTTTGGCGACAGGTGGTGGCTCTATCAAAAGTAAAGAAAACCGCAATCGTCTTTCTGCGCGCGGGATTGTTGTTTATTTAGAAACAACAATTGAAAAGCAACTTGCACGCACGAATCGTGACAAAAAACGTCCTCTGTTGCAGACGGACAACCCACGAGACGTGCTTGAGTCGCTGGCGGGTGAACGTAACCCTCTTTATGAGGAAATTGCGGACTACACGGTGCGAACTGACGATCAAAGTGCAAAAGTGGTAGCCAACCAGATTGTAAAAATGCTAGAAGAACGTTAATACGTTAAATATTAGCAACTGGAGAATACCCATGGAAAGGATTACGGTTTGTTTAGGCGAACGTAGCTATCCAATCTCAATTGGTGCCGGATTATTTGATGATCCGGCCCACCTTTCATTTTTATCAGCCAAACAAAAAGTTGTTGTGATTACTAATGTCACGGTTGCGCCCTTGTACGCTGAAAAAATACTCAATCTTCTTGAACACTTAGGTTGCAATGCATCGGTACTGCAACTGCCAGACGGTGAGCAATATAAGTCATTGGACACCTTCAATACGGTCATGAGTTATTTGCTCGAAGGCAATTTTGCCCGCGATGTGGTGGTGATTGCTCTTGGTGGTGGTGTTATCGGTGATTTGGTCGGTTTTTCCGCTGCATGTTACCAACGTGGTGTTGATTTTATCCAGATTCCGACAACTCTTCTGGCTCAAGTCGATTCATCGGTTGGTGGTAAAACGGCAGTCAACCATCCGTTGGGCAAAAATATGATAGGCGCGTTCTATCAGCCCAAGTCGGTCATCATCGACACGGAATGCCTTAAAACCTTGCCTTTAAGAGAATTTTCTGCCGGTATTGCTGAAGTCATCAAATACGGAATTATCTATGACGGAGAATTTTTCGCTTGGCTGGAGGAAAATTTAGACCGTCTATATGCACTAGATGAGCAGGCTTTGACTTACGCCATTTCACGTTGTTGCCAAATCAAAGCAGAGGTGGTGGCCAAAGATGAAAAAGAATCGGGAATTAGAGCTTTATTAAACCTTGGGCATACATTCGGCCACGCGATTGAAGCAGAATTGGGTTATGGTAAGTGGCTGCATGGTGAGGCTGTCTCTTCTGGTACCCTTATGGCGGCTAAAACAGCCGAGCTTCAGGGGCTTATCACCGAGCAGCAAGTAGGTCGAATACTCTCTATACTGAAGAAAGCGCAATTACCTGTGCATACGCCAGAGTCAATGAATTTTGACGACTTCATGAAACATATGATGCGTGACAAAAAAGTACTGTCTGGTGAACTGCGTTTGGTGTTACCTACTGGAATCGGTAGTGCTGAAGTTGTGAAAGGTGTGCCTGAATCGATTATTCGCCAAGCGATCGATTTTTGTCGCAATCTCTGAGTTGTTTGCTTTGGACAGTGGACTGTCATTAGGATGGTTTGAATGAGTTTCACGCATGAATCCCGTGTTTTGGAGTTGGATTCTCAAGTAGAGCTACTTGAGCGCATGCAATTGCTGACTAATTTTGGTTCGAACTTAGTCACGGTTGGTGGCGCTCCGGGAGCGGGAAAATCGTGGTTGGCTCAGCGTTACTTGGAGGCGTGGGCAACGGATAAGAACCAATCTCTGCTTATGTGCCACCCAAATCAGGATGACCAGCAGCGCAGAACTATGATTCTTACGCAGCTTTTTTCCGAGCCTATGTTCGATCCGGTCGATCCTTTGACTGAAAGTTTCTCTCGTCAAATCGGTGAAGAAGGCTGCGATGTGGTCATCGTGATTGATGATGCGCAGCAGTTAAAGGAGTCGTTTGTTTCTGAGTTGTGGATGTTGGTGCTCGAAGCTCAGGAGCATCCGTCTTGGACAGTCAATGTGGTGTTATTTGCTCAATCCAACTCGCTTGATGTTCTGCTAACTCGGTTGAGTTATGGTCAAGAACACAAGCCAATTGATCTAGATATAGATCCTTTGACCCAAGACGAGGCAGACCGATTCTTTGAGCACTTAGTGATTCGTTTTGTCGAAGATGATAGAGAAAAGCGTGTGCGTAACGCATATCGTACCGTCGCCCTTCGGCCGGGTGACATTATGGCTTTAGGGGACCATAAAGTGGAAAAAAGGATTATTATCCGTTCAATCATTGGCTCACCAGTGAATATTGCTTTACTTGTTTTCACTCTTCTTTTGTTTATTGGAGGAGGGTATTGGTGGTTGATGGGGCAGCCTTCCCCAGAAGAGAAGACCCAACAGGCGTTGCAGATGTCTGATGAACTAGTTATTCCAGTTTTGTCATCTGAACCCCAAGTTGATTCTTCTTCTCAAAAGCTTGAGTCACAACAAGAGATGGACACCGCTGGGATGTCGACAGAAGATGATTCGGAGGCTCTGCCACCCAAAGTAACCGAGCAAACGTCAAGTGTAGGAAATACGCAAGATGGCCAGCAGAGAGTTATTATCACCTCAGAAGTGGTTGATGCTCTCATCGAAGGTAAATCTGAACAAGCGAAAACCCCAGTTACAGCGGAAGCCCCAGTTGCAGAGAAAGAGGTGAGTAATCCAGGTATTCGTATTTTGCCCGCTGAACCTGACAAGGTATCAACAACAGATGCGGCAGTATCTGAACCGGTTGAGCCAGCCAAAGCGGTGATATCATTTTCGTTTACTAAAGATGAATTAAAAAACTTTTCATCTCGCAGCTACACGCTACAATTGGCTGCTGTTCAGTCTTTGCAAGAAGTACAGGCATTTTTGGACAAGCATAAACTGGCAGGCAGCGTGTATGTCTATCCAACGATACGTAATGACGCTGAGTGGTATATCATCACCTATCAAAACTACCCGACGATTCAAGTTGCCAGAGATGCGGTGGAATCCTTACCTGCGGAATTGCAGCAATTGGACCCTTGGGCTAAATCACTCAGTCAAGTGCATCGAGAAATCGATCGAGTGAAATAACGCTGAGTCGAGATGGAAAATATGTTACATTTCGCAGCCTTAATTTTGGTTGATTGATTTAGAGCATTAGATGAAAAAGCAACGTGCCTTTCTCAAATGGGCTGGTGGAAAATACGGACTAGTTGAAGATATCCAGCGGTACCTACCAGAAGGGCGCAAGCTTGTGGAGCCATTCGTAGGTGCTGGTTCCGTCTTTCTTAACACGGATTACGAACATTATCTTTTAGCCGATATCAATCCAGATCTGATTAATCTCTACAATTTATTAAAAGAGAAGCCGCAAGAATATATTTCAGAGGCGAGACGTTGGTTTATTGCAGAAAATAATCGTAAAGACGCGTATTTATCGATACGAGCAGAGTTTAACGGTACAGACGATATCATGTATCGCTCACTGGCTTTCCTTTATATGAACCGCTTTGGCTTTAACGGTCTATGTCGTTACAACAAGAAAGGCGGCTTTAATGTTCCTTTTGGTTCGTACAAAAAACCCTATTTTCCTCAAGCTGAGCTAGAGTTTTTCGCAGATAAAGCCAAAAAAGCATCATTCGTTTGTGAAAGCTACCCAGAAACTTTTAGGCGAGCTCGCAAAGGAAGTGTGGTTTATTGTGATCCTCCCTATGCGCCGTTATCGACAACTGCGAATTTTACCTCCTACTCTGGCAATGGGTTTACTTTGGATGATCAAGCTGCCTTAGCCGATGTGGCAGAAAAAGCCGCCAAGGAGCGACATATCCCCGTTTTGATTTCGAATCACGACACCACGCTGACACGTCGTTTATATCACGGTGCAGAGCTTAATGTCGTCAAAGTGAAACGTACCATTAGCCGTAATGGTTCAGGACGCAACAAAGTTGATGAGTTATTGGCTCTGTTTAAACCGAGCGTTAATCGCTAGCGATATTTCTCTTATCTAAGCTATCTTAAACGCTTTTGCTTGGGTAGAATGGGAACCAATCAGTCTTTTGGGCTTGCCCACATTCACATAGAGGTTTGGTATGAAAGATTTCCTTATCGCTCCATCGATATTGTCTGCGGATATGGCGCGTCTTGGTGAGGACGTTGACAAGGTTCTTGCTGCAGGTGCTGATGTGGTTCATTTTGACGTGATGGACAATCATTATGTACCAAACCTAACTTTTGGTGCTCCAATTTGCCAAGCACTGCGCGATTACGGTATCACGGCACCCATTGATGTCCATTTGATGGTGAAACCAGTAGATCGCATCATTCCTGATTTTGCTCAAGCTGGCGCTTCTATGATCACCTTTCATATCGAAGCTTCTGAGCATGTTGATCGTACTTTGCAGCTTATCAAACAACATGGCTGTAAAGCTGGCGTTGTGTTAAATCCTGCCACACCTTTGTCTCATCTAGAGTACATTATGGACAAGCTGGATATGATTTTGCTCATGTCAGTCAATCCAGGATTTGGCGGTCAGTCATTTATTCCCAACACACTCGATAAGCTCAGAGCGGTGCGTAAGTTGATTGATGACTCTGGACATGATATCCGTTTGGAAATTGATGGTGGGGTTAAAGTCGATAATATCAAAGAAATTGCTCAAGCTGGCGCAGATATGTTTGTTGCGGGTTCGGCAATTTTTAACCAACCAGACTATAAACAGGTCATTGACCAAATGCGAGCAGAGTTAGCCAAGGTAAGATAATTCAATGAGTAGTATTAAATTGATCGCTTTTGATCTCGATGGCACCTTACTTGATAGTGTGCCAGATCTTGCTGTTGCAGCAGAGCAAACTGTCAAGGCTTTGGGCTTCCCGAGTGTCACAGAAGAGCAGGTACGTGACTATGTCGGTAATGGTGCCGATGTTCTTATCGCAAGAGCCTTGAGTCGCAGCCTTGCCGTAAACCCAGATTTAGATGCAGAGCTTCTCGACAAAGCTCGTCAGCTATTTGATGACTATTATGAGAAAAGCGGCCATCAACTTAGCCACCTTTATTCTCAAGTTAGGGAAACCCTTGAGCAACTTTATCAGGCAGGGTTTGTCTTAGCATTGGTGACCAATAAACCGTCTAAGTTTGTGCCTGAAGTGTTGAAAAAGCATCGAATTGATACTTTTTTTGCTGACGTCATTGGTGGTGATACGTTTTCGGATAAAAAGCCTAGTCCCGTTGCGCTTAATTGGTTGCTGAATAAGTACCATTTGCAGCCACAACAAATGCTGATGGTGGGGGATTCAAAGAACGATATTTTAGCGGCAAAAAATGCTGGCTGTTTATCATTTGGATTGACTTATGGCTACAATCACGGTGAGCCGATCTCAGATTCTCAGCCAGATTTTGTCTCTGACTGCATCACTGATTTGGTCGATGTGGTTCAGGTTTGTGCACACTTGTAACAAAAGATCTTCCAAAATACTCGTTAATGAGTACACTGAGTAAACCGCGTGGCAAAGTAAGCTATGCGGTTTTTCATTTTTAGATTAAGAAGTCAAGGAATTATTCCCATGAGCAAGCCCATTGTATTGAGTGGTGTTCAACCTTCAGGTGAACTAAGTATCGGTAACTACTTGGGTGCTCTACGTCAATGGCACCAGATGCAAGACGATTATGATTGCCAGTATTGCGTGGTAGATCTTCATGCGATAACGGTTCGTCAAGATCCCAAAGCACTGCATGAAGCGACGTTAGATGCGTTGGCTATTTGTTTAGCCGTTGGTGTTGACCCACAAAAGAGCACGTTATTTGTTCAGTCTCATGTCCCAGAGCATGCGCAATTGGGCTGGCTTCTTAACTGTTATACTCAGATGGGTGAGCTAAGTCGAATGACTCAGTTTAAGGATAAATCTGCTCGTTATGCCAATGATGTGAATGCAGGCTTATTTGGTTACCCAGTTTTGATGGCAGCGGATATTTTATTGTACGGTGCCAATCAGGTTCCGGTAGGGAACGATCAAAAGCAGCACTTGGAACTGGCGCGTGACATTGCGACGCGTTTCAACAATATCTATGCGCCGGACTCACCGATTTTTACGATTCCTGAGCCATACATTCCAACAGTCAATGCGCGTGTTATGAGCTTGCAGGATGCAACGAAGAAAATGTCCAAATCGGACGATAACCGTAAAAATGTCATCACCTTGTTAGAAGAACCAAAATCGATTATTAAGAAGATCAACAAGGCGCAAACTGACACGGAAACACCGCCACGTATTGCTCATGACTGGGATAATAAAGCGGGTATTTCTAACTTAATGGGATTGTATTCAGCGGCAACAGGAATGAGCTTTGAAGAAATTGAAGCCCAGTATAAAGGGGTGGAAATGTATGGCCCATTTAAGAAAGATGTTGGTGAAGCTATCGTTGCGATGCTTGAGCCAATTCAAGCGCAATACCGTCGTATTCGTGAAGATCGTGCCTATATGGATAGCGTAATGAAACAAGGTTCTGAGAAAGCTTCCGAGCGCGCGGCGCAAACCTTGAGCAAGGTATACAAAGCTGTCGGTTTTGTTACTCGTCCATAGAAAACACCTATTTCAGTCAAAAAAACGGACTTAACCAAGTCCGTTTTTTCTATCCCTGAGCCCACTCATTTATTGAGCGCCAGCAAAGTCCATTTGACGCCACGCTTCAAACGCTATGATAGCAACCGCGTTGGACAGGTTTAAACTACGAGCGTCTGGCATCATGGGAATGCGTATTCTCTGTTCCATTGGCAGGCTCTCAATGAGCTCTGCGGGTAAGCCCCGAGTTTCAGGACCAAATAATAGTACATCACCTTGCTCAAATTGAGCATCGACATGATGCCCCGTTGTTTTTGTTGTACAGGCAAAAATACGGTAGGTGTCATGCCTTGCTTCAAGATGATCAACGAATGCTTGGTAGTTGTTGTGCCGAGTGACACGTGCAAGGTCGTGATAGTCTAAACCGGCACGACGTACTTTTTTCTCTTCCAAATCAAAACCAAGCGGCTCAATAAGATGAAGGTTGGCACCACAATTGGCACATAGGCGGATGATGTTACCAGTATTTGGAGCAATTTCTGGCTCGTACAAAGCGATATCAAACATGATCTGGGTTTTGTTCTTGTTGACTGAGATGAGAAATTATAAGGCGGCTTATCATCGCCGCCAAGTGGGTAAAGAGCATTTTGCTATTTATTCAGGGCAAGCGCTTGAGTGTAATTCTCGCCAATGGCATCCCAATCGACCACATTCCACCACGCATCAATGTACTCTGGGCGGCGGTTTTGGTAACTGATGTAATAGGCATGCTCCCACACATCGAGTGCTAAAATAGGCTCACCTTGTTCAACGGCTACATCCATGAGAGGATTATCTTGATTGCTGGTTGAGGTGATTTTCAGTTGTCCATCTTTTACTATCAACCATACAAATCCTGACCCAAAAGTATTGATAGCGGCCTCAGCAAACAATTGCTGGAAGTTTGCGAAGCTGCCAAAAGTTGAGTTGATGTCATCTGCGAGTCTGCCGCTCGGTTTGCCGCCACCATTTGGTGCCATGCAATTCCAGTACACAATGTGATTGTAGTAGCCCCCTCCATTATTTCGTATCGCTGGAGAATGCTGCGAAATGTTGGCAAAAATGTCATCTATCTTCGCAGACGCAAGTTCAGTATCTTTGATCGCAGCGATAAACTTGTCGAAGTAAGTTTTGTGGTGCTTGCTGTAATGTACTTCCATGGTTTTGGCATCAATATACGGTTCAAGTGAATCGTAAGCGTAAGGCAGTTCGGGAAACGTGTGCGACATAGTCATTCTCCTCAATCTAGAGGATATAGGTTAAATGATAATGAGATCTATTATCAACTGTAATTTTGTAAGGTTATTATAGTCACATAGAGGCAGAGATATTTCCATGCATAAGCCACCCAGCATACTGCGCTGCGCTGTTATCCTCCCGCTATGCTGGCGAATGGCATTTTCTGTAATGGCTAGACCTAGACCAGTACCTCCAGTGTGCCTATCTCTTGCAGTAGATACACGATAAAAGGGGCGAAATATCGCCTCCAACTCTTGCTCTGGAACGCCTTCACCATTGTCTTCGACTGTGATAGAAAGCCTGTCATGTTCAACGCTTAGAGTGACTTGGACAAGATCTTTGCTGTAGTAGATGGCATTGCGTACAATGTTATCCAGTGCGCTCATCAGAAGTTTAGGGTTGCCTGAAATACTCCGTTCTGGGATAGAACTGTAGGTGAGAGATTTGTTCATTTGCTCTGCTTCAAATTGCGCATCGGAGAGAATGGCTTCCCACAGACTACTCAGAGGCTGTAGCTCTCTCGCCACATGACTGTCTAATTGCATACGCGATAGATCTAGCAGTTCACTGATCATTTGTTCCAGTCGCTGCGCTTCGGTATCAATACGATTGAGTTCAGCACTATCACCTTGTTTACGCGATACCAGAGCCGTTGCCATTCTCAAACGAGTAAGAGGGGAGCGTAATTCATGGGAGATGTCGGATAGCAACCTTTGTTGTCCAGACACCATTTGATTCACAGCTTTGACCATTTGGTTAAAACTTTTGCCTGCTTGTCTAAACTCTGAGGTTCCTTTCTCAAGCTCGGGATCAACAACAAATTCGCCTTTCGCGACACGTTTTGCTGCTCGCTCAAGCTTCCGCGCAGGTTGGCTCAATGCCCATGCGAGCCAAAGTAGTAACGGAGTACTGACGAGCATGACGGCGAACAGTAATTGGAATGGTTTGTCAAACAATTGCAGCATAAAAGGGGGCGGTTGGGTCCATTTTACGCCGATATAAAGTAGCAGTTCATTGTTTGCTAGGGTAATGGGCAAAGGTCCAGCGACCATGTAATGTCCATAGAGTCTTTGTTTGGGCTTTTGCGGGTCTTCAATGCTAGTAATAAAGTTTTGTACCGCTTTGAGTGTAAAGTCTTTACGCTCCTGAGTGGTTAATAGGTTGCCTTCAAGATCAGTGAGTACGTAACGAGGACGAAGGTCTCGTGGAGAGCGACGTGGCCTCTCCAACTGGAAAATTATCTTGCCAAGTTCACTCTCATTAGCAAAACGCTGCTCTATTTTTTGTTTCGCTTCAAGTAACTTGGCGTAGTGGGCACTTGGAATGTCTCTTGATTTTCTCGGATCCAAATGTGGTAGAGAAAGTACCGCCACCAAAACTAAAAACATAGTGAACCAGAAAATCGCGAAAATACGTCCGTATAGGCTTGTGATCTTAGGTAGACGCATCAATCTTCCTCAACCAACAAGTAACCACGCCCTCTTAATGTCTTAATGCGTGGTTTCCCATCTTGTCTTTCGGGAAGCTTTTTGCGTAAGTTGGACACATGCATGTCGATTGCACGATCGAAAGCTGCGAGACGTTTTCCAAGTACATCCAGACTGAGTGTTTCTTTGGTGAGCGTTTCTCCTGGATGTTGCACAAAGTGGCTAAGAAGCGCAAATTCGGTAGTGGTTAATTCAAGATACGTTTCTTGGCAATACGCTTCCTGTTTGCCTGGAAAAACTTTGATGTCTTGATATTCAATACAATCAATGCTTTTAGTATTTGATTTGGACTGAGTTCGGCGCAAAATAGCTCGTATACGTGCCAGCAGCTCACGATCACTAAAAGGTTTAGGTAGGTAGTCGTCAGCCCCTAATTCAAGACCAATGACCCTGTCTATCTCTTCACCTTTCGCTGTAAGCATGAGGACTGGTGTTTCCCAATGCTCACGTAGACGTTTGAGAGTTTCGACACCATTGAGTTTGGGCATCATGATGTCCAAAAGTATCAAATCAACACTCTTATCTATGACTTTAAGTCCCGCTTCTCCATCATTCGCCTCCGATACCTGATAATCTTCCAGAGTTAACACCTCTTTTAGTAAGCCCGTGAGCTCGGTATCGTCGTCTATCAACAGAATATGCGCCATGACTTGTAACCTCAGTTTTTCCTTTTTACTAATAGTACTGATTAATTGGGCTGAACTTTAGTTTAATCTTGCCTCTTTACGATTTTTTACTCTCTCTAGACGTCACTTTACGCTGCAATTTCTATGCTAGATTCAGAGCTGTTATACAGCTGAGTTTACTTCTTTGATAGGAAAGGTTCGAATATGAAAACAGTAACAAAATTAGTACTAGCGACAATTGTGCTTCCACTCAGTCTCACTTCAGTCAGTGCCTATGCAAATAGTGGCAAAGGGCATGGCAAACCAGAACACAAAGAATTTGCTGTGGACCCCAGTTTGATGCGTGAGCTTGATTTATCGCCAGAGCAGCAGACGCAGCTTAAAGAATTGCGTAATACGATGAAAAATGGTTTGAAGGCACAGCGTCAAGAGAACTTTGCTGCTCACCAAGCAGAGATGCAGGCCAACAGAGAAAAAATGCAAGCCCTTTTACTGGCTGAGTCCTTTGATAAGTCGGCGGCTGATGAGCTAGTTAGAGCGATGCTCGATAAGCAGGCGGAGCATAAAGTGATGTTGCTCGAAAAGCAGCATCAAATGCTAAGTATTTTAACGCCGCAACAAAAGGCTAAATATGTTGAACTGCAAAAGGAGCGTGATGAAAAACGCGCGCAAAAGCGACACGAGCGTTTAACAAAAAATTAGTCCGGATGGGTGATTTTGCTAATATAATTGGCGGCCTCTGGCCGTCTTTTTAGTTTTGTTTTTATTCAACTTACGACAAGTTATACTTAAGATAATGTTTTTGAACATCTTTACTTTATGAAACACGAATATGCACGTTTAGTTACTCTTGCTGCTTGGACGGCAACAATCGTTGCGAGCATGCTACTTATTGTTAAGCTAGTGGCTTGGTGGGTGACAGGTTCAGTGAGTTTATTGGCCTCATTGATCGATTCCATGCTTGATATTGCCGCATCTTTAGTGAATTTGGTCGTAGTGAGGTATTCGCTGCAACCGGCAGACCGAGAGCATACTTTTGGCCATGGTAAAGCAGAGTCTTTGGCGGCTCTTGCGCAATCAATGTTCATCTCAGGCTCGGCAGTATTTCTCATTTTAAATGGCGTGGATCGCTTTTTTAGACCTCATGATCTCCAGTCACCGGAATATGGTGTGTACGTTAGCTTTTTCGCAATGGTGGTAACCTTCGCTTTGGTGGTCTTTCAAAAACATGTGGTCAAGAAAACTGGTAGTCAGGCAATCGCGGCGGATTCGCTTCATTATCAATCTGATTTGTATATGAATGCGGCGATCATGTTGGCCTTAACGCTGAGTTGGTTTGGCGTAACTCAGGCTGATGCTGTATTTGCTATTGGGATTGGGTTTTATATTTTGTACAGCGCTGTGCAAATGGTACGTGAAGCAACGCAGACCTTGTTAGATCGCAAGCTGCCCGATGAAGAATTAGAGGAGATAAAATCTCAGTGTCTTTCTGTCGAAGGCGTTTTGGGTGTGCATCAATTGCGAACCCGGATGTCGGGTCCAACTCGGTTTATCCAGCTTCATTTGGAGCTTGGTGATCAAATGCCTTTGATTGAAGCACACCGAATCTCAGATATGGTTGAACATAGGTTATTGGACCGCTTCCCTCATGCCGATGTACTGATTCATCAAGATCCCTATTCAGTGGTGCTTGGTCCAGAAAAAGAGCAGAAAGTGGATGATTGGTAATGGTGTCTATAGGGCGTAGCACATATAGATGGATTGCTGATTATCTTTGCAACACGGTGAGAATTTGCAGCTATCCTGATATGTATCAAATCTTTGTTCGGGCTGAACTGTAATACTTTTACATAAGTAGAAAAGTTACATAGTTTAGTGCAAATAAAAGTAGTATTCCTTGGGCTTCAAGGTAACATATTGCGCAACTAAAAGGGTCTTGTCAGTCATTATAGTGAAAATTGCTGACGTAAAAATTGAAATAAGATTCCCAAAAATTGAGGGTGAGCATGATTAAAAAGATCGGTGTTTTGACAAGCGGCGGTGATGCACCGGGCATGAACGCAGCAGTTCGTGGTGTAGTGCGTACGGCGTTATCGGAAGGTTTAGAGGTCTATGGTGTTCAAGATGGTTACCTTGGCCTATATGAAAACAGAATTGAGAAATTAGATCGTTCTAGTGTTTCTGATGTCATCAATAAAGGTGGAACCTTTCTTGGCTCTGCACGTTTCCCTGAATTCAAAGAAGTTGCAGTACGCGAGAAAGCGATTGAAAACCTAAAAAAACATGGCATTGAAGCGCTAGTCGTGATTGGTGGTGACGGCTCTTACATGGGCGCGAAAAAGCTCACCGAAATGGGATATCCATGTGTTGGTCTCCCTGGGACCATAGACAATGATATTGCGGGTACCGACTACACGATAGGCTATCTCACTGCACTTAACACGGTTATCGACGCGATTGACCGTTTGCGTGATACTTCCTCTTCACATCAACGCATCTCTATCGTTGAAATTATGGGACGTCACTGTGGTGACTTGACCCTGATGTCCGCTATTGCGGGTGGGTGTGAATATATCATTACTCCAGAAACGGGCTTAGACAAAGAAAAGCTGATTAATAATATTAAAGATGGCATCACAAAGGGTAAAAAGCATGCAATCATCGCGTTGACTGAGTTGATGATGGATGCGAATGAATTAGCCAAAGAGATTGAACAAGCGACGGGTCGTGAGACGAGAGCAACCGTGCTTGGCCATATTCAGCGTGGTGGTCGCCCAACCGCTTTTGACCGCGTTTTAGCATCTCGTATGGGCAATTATGCTGTGCATCTGTTAATGGAAGGTCAAGGCGGTCGTTGTGTCGGCATCCAAAAAGAGCAACTTGTGCATCATGACATTATTGATGCCATTGAAAACATGAAACGTCCAGTACGAGAAGATCTTTATAAAGTAGCAGAAGAGTTGTTCTAGATTTTCTCTATCGCACTGTGCTGTTTAAGTAAACCCTCGTGTTATGCGAGGGTTTTTTATTTCAGTCTACAAAAAGATCATACCGTCTTGATAAGAAGCTAAATAGAGGCTGATTAGGTCAATTTTGCGGTCTATTTTTGATTCCTGACAAAGAAAGGCAAGATATCTTCCTTGAGGCTTTGATAAAGCCGTCAATTCACTTTCCGAGCTCACTTTTTTTGATTAGGATTGAAGAAAATATCACCATTATTGTAGGGAAAAATTATGTTTTATGTACATATGCTCCTGCTTTTAACCATCATTTTTATTGGTATTCGTCATGGGGGCATCGCCTTTGGTTTACTCGGTGGACTCGGTGTCTCTGTACTTGCTTTTGTGTTTGGTATAGCACCGGGGTCTCCGCCCATCAGCGTCATGTTAATTATTCTCGCTGTGGTTGCTGCATCTGCGACGCTAGAGGCCAGTGGAGGTCTTCAACTTTTAGTGCGTTTTGCAGAACGTCTTTTACGCAAGCACCCCAGTCAGATCGTTTTTCTCGGCCCTTTATGTACTTATACACTGACGGTTTTAGTGGGGACGGGACACTCCGTTTACCCACTTTTACCAGTGATATACGATGTGGCTTATAAAAAAGGCATTAGACCAGAGCGCCCGATGGCAATGGCTTCTGTAGCATCTCAAATGGGGATTACTGCGAGCCCTATTGCCGCCGCTGCCGCTGTCGTTATGGCAACTGCAGCTGACAACCATTTGACGATAAGTTTAGGCAGTGTGCTTCTTGTGACGATTCCGGCGACACTGTTCGGTGTTTTAACTGGATGTGCTTGGAGCTTAAGACGAGGAAAAGATCTCGCGCATGATCCTGAGTTTATTCAACGTTGTGCCGATCCTGAGTTTAAAGCTCAGTTGATTGATAATGAGCAAGATAATGTTCAGGCAGAAGGAGTCAATGCTCAGGCTAAAAAAGGACTGTCTATTTTCTTAGCCGGTATTGTTGTTGTTGTGTTTGTCGCTATGTTTGGCCATGACCTCGCACTGCTGCCTCAAGGGGTGAAGATGTCGGTCGCGATTCAATTTCTAATGCTCTCAATTGGCGCAATTATCTTGTTAGCGACAAAAGTAGAGCCGAAAAAGATCGTTCATTGTAATGTTTTTATTGCAGGAATGACCGCGGTTGTCATTATTTTCGGTATTGCATGGATGAGTGATACGATCATTAGCTTCCATAAGCCATATTTGATAAGTCTTGTTAGTGACTTGGTTGCTGCTCATCCTTGGACTTTTGCTTTAGCTATGTTTGTCGTATCCATTTTCCTCAAGAGCCAAGCTGCGGTGTTGACCATTATGTTGCCTCTTGGTTTTGCCATGGGCATTCCAACACCCGTGCTTATCGGTGTTCTTCCGGCTTGCTATGCCTACTTTTTCTTCCCGTTTTATCCTAGCGATCTGGCGGCAATTACTTTTGACCGTTCAGGAACAACTCGAATTGGTAAGTACGTGCTAAATCATAGCTTTTTGTTGCCGGGGTTCATTGGTGTCTCTACCGCGACAACCATGGCTTATATTATTTCTACGCTATTTGTTAACTAAGATTTATCCACATAAAATAGAGGGTCAGTAGGGATACTGGCCCGACTAATTAGCCAATCTTTCACTATTGATAGCGAGGTAATGGAGAAGCCTGCTCAATTGTCTATTGAGTTATTTCTGTTAGGTAGCTTACGACGTTGAAATTTTTGATGTACGCCTCGGCGCAGCGATTGGAATTGGTTTTCGGCTTTATCAACACCGAGCAAAACGCTTAAAGCTAACAAGGTAATTAAGACCGATTGTTGCAGATAACCTAATCCTATCATCATGCCTATTGCAGCGAGTACCCAGATCACCGCAGCCGATGTCACTCCATGGATTTTGCCATCAAGAGTCATCATAACGCCAGCACCTAAAAAGCCGATGCCGGTTATAATTTGTCCAAGCACACGAGCTTGATCTAACGTGCTTGGTGATAAAGACACCGCCATGGCCATAAATAGGTAAGTACCAGCAATGATGAGAATAGAGGTTCTAATACCGACGGGTTTGCCACGAGTTTGGCGCTCTACCCCGATTAAAACTCCATTAATGGCACAGCATAATAAAGCAGGCCAAGTAAAAGGTCCGAGATCGAAAAATTGTTCGATGTTTGTTTGCATATTGCCCCCCCTAAACCATCAAGTATGTAAAGAAAGATACAAATAATCGAACAAATCTTTTTTGTCGTTACGATGAGATTATTCCAAGTATAGATCGAGTGGCGTTTTACTGGCTCTACCGGCGATCTCTCGGGTTAATTTAGGCACCAAATAACCGGATACACTCTCTATCACTCCTGACATAATGGCCTTTGCTTTGTCATCTGAGATATAAAAATGCGCAGCTCCCTGCACTTTATCCAGTACGTGCATGTAATAGGGCATGACACCAGCATCAAATAAAGCTTCGCTCAGGGATACCTGTGTATCAATGTTATCATTTACCCCCTTAAGCATTACGCCTTGATTGAGTAAAGTGACGCCAGCTGCGTGCAAATGACTCAGTGCGTTTATTAAATCCTGATTGATTTCATTAGGGTGATTGATATGGGTGACCAAAATGATTTGCAAACGAGTGCTTGAAAGCAGCTCTCGTAGTGTAAGAGTAATTCTGTCAGGGATAACAACAGGCAAACGTGTGTGAATTCGTAATCGTTTAATGTGTGGGATGTCAGCAATAGCATCAATGAGCCAGTGTAATTCTGCATCTTTTGCCATAAGAGGATCGCCGCCTGACAAAATCACCTCATTCAGTTCTGTGTGCTCGCGAATATAGGTCAGGCTTTGTTGCCAGACGGATTTACCCCCTTTGTTTTCCTCATAGGGAAAATGGCGTCGAAAGCAGTAACGGCAATTGATGGCACAGCCACCCTTTACAATCATTAGGACTCGATTGCGGTATTTGTGTAATAGTCCGGGAACAGTATTGTCTTGTTCTTTCAGTGGATCGTTTGAGTAGCCAGCGTGGACCTCAAACTCTTGCTCTAATGGTAGGACTTGTCTGAGTAGTGGATCAAAGGGATTCCCCTTTTCCATTCTATCGACAAAGCTTTGCGGTACCCGCTGGGCAAAGAGCTTTCGGGCGGCAAAACCACCTTGCCAAGGAGAGGGATCAATATCAAGGATCATGAGTAGCTTTTCGGGATCTGAGATCCCATTCGCTAGTTGTTTGATCCAGTTTTGCTCAACAGAATCAACTTTTCGGGTTATGATGTGCGACATTAAATTTAACTCGAAGAATGGTAAGAGGAAAAAATGGCTACTGTTAGCACAAATGAATTCAAAGGCGGTCTTAAAATTATGCTTGATAATGAGCCTTGTGTCATTCTCGAAAACGAGTATGTCAAACCGGGCAAAGGTCAAGCGTTTAACCGCGTAAAAATCCGTAAACTGCTTTCAGGTAAAGTTCTAGAGAAGACATTCAAATCTGGTGACACAGTAGAAGTCGCGGATGTAATGGATATCGACTTAGATTACTTGTACAACGATGGTGAATTCTACCACTTTATGAACAACGAAACATTCGAACAGCTAGCCGCTGATAAAAAAGCGGTCGGTGACAATGCGAAATGGTTAGTTGAAAATGACACTTGTATGCTGACGCTGTGGAATAATAACCCAATCGCGGTAACACCACCTAATTTTGTTGAGCTTGAAGTGACTGATACTGACCCAGGCCTCAAGGGGGATACGCAAGGTACAGGTGGTAAACCTGCCACGTTGGCGACTGGTGCCGTGGTTCGTGTTCCTTTGTTTATTTCGATTGGTGAAGTGATTAAGGTTGACACGCGTTCGGGCGAATACGTAGGTCGCGTTAAATAAGCCAAATATCGTTTTAATACGAGAATAAAGGCCACATTCGTGGTCTTTGTTGTATTTAGTCAAATTTTGATGTATCACAAGTGTTGTTATTCATAATGACGATAGACTAGTGAGCATGAAACAGTCTTTACGTATATGGCTAGACGCCGCTCGTCCCAAAACGCTACCACTTGCTTTAGTTTCAATTTTAACGGGGAGTGTGCTTGCGTATTCTACCCACCAAGCTTCGATATTGGTCACTTTGCTTGCCTTCACAACGGCAACATTACTGCAAATATTATCTAACCTAGCTAATGATTATGGTGATGCAGTTAAAGGGACTGATAACTCTAATCGGCTTGGACCGATGCGTGCGATTCAGTCTGGTGCAGTGACGCTAAAAGATATGAAGTCAGCAATAAAAATCAATCTTGCGTTCACTTTAGTCTTTGGATTGGTTTTGATCTTTTACTCATTGGATAGTGTAAAAAGTATTTTAATATTTGTTGCTCTTGGCGGACTGGCAATGATTGCCGCAGTTGCCTACACCGTTGGTAATAAGCCCTACGGGTATGTCGGTCTGGGGGATGTCTCTGTTTTTATCTTTTTTGGCTTGCTTGGTGTAATGGGAACCTTTTTCCTTCATACAGGCACTATCACTCTGTCTCTCGTACTGCCAGCTGTAGGCTGTGGTTTATTGGCTGTTGCTGTGCTGAATGTAAACAATATGCGAGATATCGAAAATGATCAGGAATGTGGTAAGAGAACCATTGCCGTTAGATTGGGGTCTCGCAGGGCTAAACATTATCATGTCTTACTACTTGCTGGCGCTTTGTTGTCTTTTACCAGCTATTTAATTGATCAACCAGCATCTCTATGGCTAAGTTTGCCTTTTTTGTTGAGTGCTCTGATGGTCTATAAACATGGTAAGTTAGTCTGGGAAGCACGGCAACCAGTGCATATTGCACCTATGATGCCGACCATCGTTAAATGTTCATTAATTACCAATTTATTGTTTGCTGGAGTGGTTATAGCTCAAACTCTGGTTAGTTAATTGAGACTTGTCATTGCAATGACTTAATGTACCTATATACTCGATTGAGATGACGAACCGTATGGGAAGGAACACTATGGAATACAACACGTCGGCTTTATGTGACATATATTCAGAACAAGTGGATGTGCTAGAGCCCATGTTTAGCAACTTTGGTGGCAGCGCCTCGTTTGCTGGACAGATCACCACAATTAAGTGTTTTGAAGACAACGGTCTGATTCGAGAAGTCCTAGAACAAGATGGTCTTGGGCGCATCCTGCTCGTTGATGGAGGGGGATCGCTGCGTCGTGCTTTGATTGACGCAGAAATAGCGTCGATAGCTGAAGAAAACGAATGGGAAGGGATTGTTGTCTACGGCTGTGTTCGTGAAGTCGATGAGCTTGAAGATATGAGTATTGGCATTCAAGCCTTAGCATCGATTCCTGCGGGAGCATCCTCTCAAGGAATTGGTGAAGTGGATGTCGCAGTCAATTTTGGTGGCGTCACCTTTCTACCAGAAGATTATCTGTATGCAGATAACACTGGGGTTATCCTTTCTCAAGAAAGGCTGGATGTTGATCTTGAAGTTGAAGAAGACGATTTACTTGCCGAGTAAGCGTTTATATCGTTTGGTGTAAGTACTTGCGCCTTAATTTTAAGGCGTACAGGTACCCCAATACCCCTACAATAATATTGCCAAGAGCAATACCCACAAAGATGCCTTTCGTCCCAAACCAGTAACTTCCAAGCCAAGCGCTGGGTAGCGTGAATAGAAATAGTCGCATAAAGCTCCATTGAAATGCTTTTAGCGGTTGATGTAGGGCATTGAGGCCAGACACAAGTATCATGGCAATGCCTTGAAAGCCATAGCTAAAAGGGACAACCAGCAGATAGTGCCAAAGCAGTTCTTTCACAGATTGCTCTTGAGAAAAGAGTGATGCAATAGGAATGCTAAGTGGAACCATGGCAATAAAAACGCCCATTTGAAATACCAGTGCAAAACGCATGCTGATGAACAAACCCGTGAAGCTACGCTTATGCTTTTCTGCCCCTAGATTTTGAGCAATAAAAGGGGTCAAAGCGGAAGCCAGAGACATTAAGACCAGAATTAAAATCGATTCTATCCTCTGAGCTGCGCCATAAGCGGCAACGGCTGCGGTTCCATGACGTGACATGATAATCATCAGCAATGCGCCAGATAATGGGATCATGCTATTGGATAGAGCTGCTGGCGTGGCGATTCTGAGGATTTGTTTGCAGTCTTCGACAATACAGCTTAAATGAGGTGGCGCTAACATTGGCTCTCGCTGGGTGAGAATATAGAGAGACCAAAGACAAGCGCCAAGCCAACTTAGAGCGCTAGCAATCGCTGCGCCTTGTATGCCTAACTCAGGAAATGGCCCCCAACCGAAGATCAGTAAAGGGTCCAACACGCCATTGATTACGCCAGCAAGTACCATGATTGTCGCTGGGGTTCTGGTATCACCAGTTGCTCGAATCACGCTATTGCCAATCATAGGGATTGCGAGTAAAGGAATACTGAGATACCAGATATGCATATATTCATCTATCGCGGGTATAAGCTCTGGCGACGCACCCAATAAAGAAAATATAGGCTGTATCGTCATGAGTCCTATCCCAGACGCTAGAGTGATGAGAACCACAGTGAGCAAGAGGCCATGCGTTGCAAATCGCGTGGCTCCAATGGTTTTCTTCTGGCCCAGTAGATGAGCAATGTTGGTTGACAAACCAACACCCATTCCCATGGTTATGCAGTTTAGAGCGAATGTCACAGGAAAGGTATAGCTGATCGAAGCGAGAGCTTGAGTGCCCAATAATGAAATAAAGAAGGTGTCCACCAAGTTGAACATAAGAATAGAGATCATGCCGAATATCATCGGGATGGTCATTTGTCTGAGTACTTTGGGAATGGGGGCGCTTAAAAGGCCATGTTTATCCTGCATCTCGAACAACGGCTCAAATGGACGAAAAGGTTAGGATACTTGATTGGTGAGCAAGAAACAAAAAAGGTCAGCAATGGCTGACCTTGTATTTTAAACTGTCAATTTATGCTTTGGCTGCTGCCGCGGCTTTGGCAATTGCAGCAAAGCTCTTAGCATCCAGAGATGCACCTCCAACGAGAGCGCCATCGATATCTGGTTGAGAGAAGTAAGCTTCGGCATTTTCTGGTTTCACACTACCGCCATATTGAATAATTACTTGCTCAGCTACCGCAGGACTTTTCTCTGCAATTAAAGCTCGGATTGAAGCATGAATGCGCTGGGCATCTTCAGCCGTGGCGGCTTTACCTGTGCCGATAGCCCAGATAGGTTCATACGCGATAATCGCGCCATTGAGTGCTTCAACGCCGTATGCGTCGATAACCGCATTAATTTGGCGAGCACAAACGGCTTCTGTTTCACCTGCTTCGTTTTGGGCTTCTGACTCGCCGATACAAAATACAGGCTTGAGGCCGTTTTCTTTTAAGAAGTTAAATTTTTGGGCAATGAACTGATCAGATTCATTGTGATATTCACGTCGCTCAGAATGACCAATAATGATATGAGTTGCACCGAAATCTTTAAGCATTTCAGGAGACATGTCGCCAGTGAATGCACCGCTGTTGTTAAGGTCAGTGTTTTGTGCACCTAAGATGATTTTGTTTCCACCTTCTTTGATCAGCTTTTCTGCTAAATCAATGTAGAGGGCTGGTGGAGCGATCGCTACGTCAACACCGTCAACACCTTCAAGTTCGGTGTTAAGGCCAGTAATTAGCTCCTTTACCATTGCTTTACTGCCGTTAAGCTTCCAGTTACCCATGACTACAGGACGACGCATAGGAATATCTCCGTGTTTATTCAATTAATGTAAAAAATCTTCGTAAGAATATAACAGATAAACACTAGGAGATCATGATTCGCGTCATGTCTTGTTCGCTTTGATTGAGTGATCGATAAAGCAGTTTATGCGTAATGGACTCGGTATTGGCAAGAGAAGCTGTTAGGTTCTGTTGACATTTAAAACAGAGGCAATTGATTTGGCGAGAGCTGACTTGTCTCAGATGAACTTTACTTACTGAGGAACACTATGCCTAATTTAGTAATGGAATACTCCCTTCCTGTTGAAGACAGTATTGACGTAAGACAACTGCTTAAAACTCTGCATCAAGTAGCGCTAAACAGCGGCTTGTTTGATTTGGACTCTGTGAAATCACGTGCGGTTTGTTACCAAAACTGGCTTATTGGCAAAGATGACACTAGCGTTGATTTTATTCATATAAACTTTGATTTACTAAGTGGTCGGACACAAGAGCAAAAAATAAGCCTGTCACATCAGCTCATGCAAACCCTTAAAGAAAGCGCAGGAGATGTCCACAGTTTGACAATTAATATCCGTGATATGGACCGTGAGTGTTTTCAAAAAGTGCTCAACTAGGGTTGTAAGATGGGCTGCCCTAGCTGAGGTGGCATGCGTTATTTGCGCAACAAAATTTCTTCTACTGTGTGGTCTTGGCCTTTTTTGAGAATAAGCTGAGCTCGGCCTTTGGTAGGAGAAATATTTTCTTCTAAGTTTATCCCATTAATGGACTGCCAAATACGATGCGCTTCCAGCGCGGCTTCTTTCTCACTGAGCTTAGTATAATGGCTAAAGAAGGAGCCTGGTTCGGTAAAAGCTCCTAAGCGGAAGTTAAGAAAGCGCTCAACATACCACTGCTCAATAACTTCGCTTTTGGCATCGACATACAAAGAAAAATCGAGGAAGTCGGAAACAAACACTCTGTGTGGTGCGTGGGGGTAATCCATGCCACTTTGCAATACGTTGAGTCCCTCGATAATAAGAACATCTGGGCGATCGACGACTTTGACGTCATCAGTAATATCATACGTAATGTGGGAATATACAGGGACTTCTAAGTTTGGCTTGCCCGCTTTGACATCAGAAACAAATTCAATCAGGCGTTTAATATCATAAGATTCTGGGAAGCCTTTGCGGTGTATTATTCCGTTGTCTTCCAAGACCTTTTTGGGGTACAAGAACCCATCGGTTGTGACCAATTCTACCTTAGGATGATTCTCCCAGCGAGAAAGCAATTCTTTAAGAAGACGTGCCGTGGTACTTTTCCCTACAGCAACACTTCCGGCCACTCCAATGATAAAGGGGGGGGCCTTTTCCGAGTTATCAAGAAAGTTATTGAGCACTGAGTTACGGCTTTGTCTTGCTGCGACATAGAGGTTGAGTAGACGCGAGAGTGGTAGGTAAATCTCAACAGCTTCTTTCATCGACAGCTTTTCATTCACACCTTGCAATTCGATGAGATCATGTTCGGAAAGCGTCATAGGTACAGAATTACGCAGTTCTGCCCAATGTTGGCGAGTAAAAGAGAGATATGGCGTCATAGTCTTCCTAACAGAGATTCGCGATAGAGCAGCGAAAATACAATAAGCGAGCCTAATTGCCAAATAGCAGTGGCAAAAATACATCATTATTTTGGTATGGCTGTTCGAATTTTAAGCAAATAATCTTAAACAGAGTAAAAAAACGTTTTTTTTCAATTTATCTATTGCAAGGTAGCGTTTCCTTCAATAGAATGCGCTCCACTTATGCCGACTTAGCTCAGTAGGTAGAGCAACTGACTTGTAATCAGTAGGTCACCAGTTCGATTCCGGTAGTCGGCACCATTACTACTTTAATTGTTTTAATGGTTTAATTTGGGGGGGTTCCCGAGTGGCCAAAGGGAGCAGACTGTAAATCTGCCGGCACTGCCTTCGATGGTTCGAATCCGTCCCCCCCCACCATATTTTTAGGAAATAGCTCACAGAGTTACGTGTTGCGGGCATCGTATAATGGCTATTACCTCAGCCTTCCAAGCTGATGATGCGGGTTCGATTCCCGCTGCCCGCTCCACTCTTTTAGAGTGCTGATATAGCTCAGGTGGTAGAGCGCATCCTTGGTAAGGATGAGGTCGGCAGTTCGAATCTGCCTATCAGCACCAGCTCTAAAGCAAAGTTTTCCTTTTGATATATACTTTATCACCAATACTTTTTGGTTGCGTGGTCATCAAAGCCACCTAAATCCGTACCTAGAGGGACAACTCATGTCTAAAGAAAAATTTGAACGTACGAAACCGCACGTAAACGTTGGTACTATCGGCCACGTTGACCACGGTAAAACAACTCTAACTGCT
>NZ_BSPW01000029.1 GCF_030161235.1 Vibrio zhanjiangensis
AGTTAACGTAATGACAAAGTCGCTTGGTAATTAAGGTACGACAGAATCGCTTGGTGATCACACTATTGTTCAGATTTTCTGAACCTATGTTCAATCAAATTAAATCTATTTGTTTACCAAACTCCGTTAGACTTTATCGCCATTTATGAGACATTGTTTTTCTATGACCACATTAAAAAACCAACTTGTATTCTGGCTTGCGTTGGTTGCATGCCTGACTCCCTACGTGAGTTCACCAACCGCACTTGTGATCGGCTTTTTGATTGCAACACTTGGTTTAGTGCCGCATCAGTTTAATCTTGCCAAAGTGACTAAGAAGTTATTGGCTTACTCGATCGTCGGCTTGGGCTTTGGTATCCATTTTAAAGACGCCTTAACCGTCACCTCCAATGGAATAGGCTTAATTATCGCTACCATAGTGGGCACTTTGATTATCGGCTGGTGGGTTGCAAAAGCTTTTGGGCTTGACAAAAAAACCAGCTATTTAATTTGCTCTGGCACGGCAATTTGCGGAGGTAGTGCTATCGCAGCTGTCGCTCCCGCAATAAAGGCCAATGACGAACAAATCGGCCTATCTTTAGCCACCGTATTTGTACTCAATTCATTAGCTTTATTCATTTTTCCTGTTATTGGACACAGCCTTGAGCTGAGTCAGAATACCTTTGGTACATGGGCAGCGATCGCTATTCACGATACATCCTCTGTGGTCGGTGCAGCATCGGCGTATGGCGAGGAAGCCTTAACCACAGCCACCACGCTCAAACTCGCTCGGGCATTATGGATTATCCCAGTCGCGTTTTTTAGCGCGTTTCTATTTCGCAGCGACTCGAAGAAAATCACTATTCCTTACTTCATCCTATTTTACTGTTTAGCGATTGCCATTAGTGACCTATTACCTCAGTTTGAGGTTGTGTATCTTTCTTTATTTGACTTAGCCAAACGTACTTTGGTCGTTTGCCTGTTTTTAATTGGCTGTGGTATTTCAATGGAAAAACTTAAATCAGCAGGTCCTAAACCTCTCATCTTTGGCGTCACATTATGGATAGGTATCTCATGTAGCTCTCTTGCTTGGCTTATGCTGACTTAGTGTTCAAACACTTGTTCTTCATTTGGCTGATTGCGTCTCTTTGCTTTTGCAAGCAAGAGTAGAGAGACCAATATGAGAAACGCCGATAGCTCAGCTAATGCTTTTACAATCCCTTCACTTTGAGTTGCCACAATAATTTGCAGTAGGGTGACGAGTACTATGATGGTTTTCACTGTCATCTCTATATATCCATATTTACGCGACATAGAGATCATTATGAATTAGAGTTATAAGGTTCGAAAAGACACTTTTGGACTATGAAAGATCCATTTCAACTAAGTTTTACTTTGAAAACATCTGCTAACCACCGATCATCTGTGACTTGAGCGTTATAAGGGAGCAGCTGATGATCGATGCTGCCGAACCCAATGATTTACCGCGGAGCGAGAGACTTTTATCGCCTGACGAGACAGATGCTCTGGCATCTCATAATAGGCGATAGGCCACTTAAATTTAACCAGTTCCCCGCTTAAACTCTTCTCTATTTCTTCGATATCTAGGCTAAAGCCACTTTTAATTACAGCGACAGGTCTATGGCCAAACTCTTTGTCTTCAACAGGCACAACAATGGCCTGAATGATGTTTGGCACTTGATGTAACACAGCTTCAATCTCCTCACAGTGAATATTTTCACCGCCGGATATAAATAAGTTATCCACTCGGCCTATGATGTGTAATTCCCCATTTTTCCACAGGCCCAAATCCTTAGTATCAAACCAAGAATGTTGCTTTAATGGCACTATCTGACCTTGCTCATAGTAGCCAAGCGCCAGTGTTTCCCCTGAGATATGGATGCGTTTATCTTTGAGCATCAGATTGCGTTTGGCTAGCACTTGGCCAACACCTTCACTGCCATCGACCTTTTTCGCCGTTACGGTTGAAGCCGCCTCAGTCATTCCGTAACCTACCCAAGTTTCAATACCTCTCTTTGATGCTTGTTGACTCAGCGAAAGTGGAATATGACTTCCCCCAAGCAACACATGGGAAAGATCTTGCAATACCTTGCTGTCCAAGACTCTTTGAAGCTGAGTAGCAACAAAGGACGCATGGGTAACACCAATAAGGTCATCTTGCCAATCCCCGTTAGCCAGCTTTAGGGCGGCACCTGTCAACAACCAACGATAAATAATGGCCAGCCCAGAAACATGATAAATTGGTAGACTGAGTAACCAAGTATCACGCTGCGTAAATGGTAACGTCTCAAGTAACCCAGACGCTGATGCAAGGTGCTGGCGCGAAGTATGAACAACGGCTTTAGGCCTACCTGTCGAACCTGACGTAAATATTATCGATGCGGGCTTATCTTGATGATAGGCCGCGGTAAAGCCTCGCTCAGACCGTAAATCCAAATCAATATTAGCATACAGACTTAGCGGCCAATTTAGCTGTATGCAACCAATGTTTGCTTGCGCTTTCTCTGGGTAGAGGGTTGCTAACTTGGCCTCTAAATCGACTTGAGTTTGCGGCATAATGAGAGCACAAATAGCACCGAGCTCCATGCAAGCTAAATAGGCTAAGACATTATCTACGCTATTTTGCCCCACGCAAGCCAGCACCTCACCCGCCTTTATACCCTGCGAAGATAAGCCAGCAGCCATGCAATCAACATCATCGGCGAGTTCAACCCATGTGTAGTTTTTTTCTAGAGACTTTAACGCCAAACAAGAGGGCCGTTGCTGCGCCCACTTTTTGAGTGGAGACAAACTGCTCACTGAAGCTGCCACACAAGTTGATGATCGGTTAAGTGAGAGACAGGAAGCTCACAACTGGGCCAATTTCGCTCTAATTGCTCCGCAAACAGCCCGACGGTATCCAATCCTGGAACTTCGTCGGGAAGTTGCCAAAGGGATAATCGAGCGAGCTGAGTTAACCCGATTGTCGACTCTAAACTTGAACTGATAATAGGCTTGATGCCCAATGCTTTTGCGCGTTCTATCAGCGCGATACACGTTTCAATGGACCCAATTAATGTTGGCTTGATGATAATGGCTTTTGCGCCATTCATGTCCTCAAGCTGAAAGTCCTGTTTACGAACGGCCTCTTGCAGCGTTTCATCCCAAGCAATTGCAATCCCCGTTTTAATGGCAAACGAGAAGCTCTCTCCTGGCGTTACACACGGCTCTTCAACAAAGGCAATTCGTTGACGAAGCGAAGGGGCAACTTTATTGGCAAACTGCTCTGCTTTCTCCGCTGTCCAAGCACGATTAGCATCCAATCGCAAAATCAGATCTGGAATCGATTCAAGTAGCATACTGACTATCAAACCATCGCGAATAGGCTCATATATCCCCACTTTTACTTTGGCGACTTTGCGACCCTCCATAGAACTTAACCTAACCAAAAGCGCATCGGGGTCGCCCGAGCAAAGAGGCGCAGCATGATCACACCCAGCGTCAGGTAAAATATGATCCAATTCGAATTGAGCCATCGATAAGCCAAAAGCAACTGAGGGATAAAGAGATGAATAATCAAATGACTTTCCTTTGTACCAAAGAGTCAATTGATTGATTAACTGCGGATATACCTCATCAATGGTTTCGTGGCTAAAACCCGGTAGTGGAGCAACTTCCCCCATACCTATTTGTCCATCACACTCCAAAACAAGCACAAAGCCTTCTCTTTCCGTGAGTCGATGGTCTCTCAGTACCACCCCACTATCCATTGGCAACTGATAGCGATAAAGTTTGGCTGTTCTCATACACCCATATCCCTTGTATTTATTTTTGTACTCGTTAGCGTTTGCTCATTCATGGTCCAACCAAAGACATCGGGAACTGCCTATATCCGATACACATTTATGATATTAAGGATTACGCGGAAACTGGTCAAAGTCAGGTCGACGCTTTTCATTAAATGCGTTGCGTCCTTCTTGCCCTTCTTCTGTCATATAGAACATCATTGTTGCGTTACCTGCCAATTCTTGCAGCCCAGCTTGGCCATCACAGTCCGCATTCAACGCCGCTTTCAAGCAACGAAGTGCCATAGGACTGTGTTGTAGGGTCTCCCTGCACCAACGAACGGTTTCTCTTTCCAACTCATCCAATGGCACAACAGTATTAACAAGGCCCATATTGAGCGCTTCTTCTGCATTATAAAAGCGGCATAAAAACCAAATTTCACGGGCTTTTTTCTGACCCACAATTCGAGCCATGTACGCGGCCCCCCATCCACCATCAAATGAGCCTACTTTAGGGCCTGTCTGACCAAATTGTGCATTGTCGGCAGCTATCGTCAAATCACACATCATGTGCAATACGTGTCCTCCACCGACCGCCCACCCAGCCACTGACGCTATGATTGGTTTAGGGCAAGTCCGAATCTGGCGTTGAAAGTCCAAAACGTTCAAATGATGAGTGCCTGAGTCATCTTTATAACCCCCATAATCACCACGTATTTTCTGATCGCCTCCAGAGCAAAATGCCTTTTCGCCCAGTCCAGTGAGAATAACCACACCGACTCTCTCATCGTAACGAGCATCAGCCAGAGCTTTGATCATTTCATTCACGGTTTGAGGACGGAAAGCATTATGTACCTGAGGCCGCGCAATCGTAATTTTGGCAATACCATCTTCGGATTTGTGGTACTGGATATCTTCAAATTCCTCACCACAATCATTCCAATGCACTGGGGCATATAACTCTTGTTCTGAAAGACCGACTGTTTTTGACATCATGATTCCTGTTAGTTAATTAGCGTCTAACCATAGAGCACTAACATTAGATTTAACAATATTAGTAAAGGCCTGCGGATCATCAATATGAGCATTGTGACCAGCCTGATGGATGAAGCTGTAAGGCAAACCGCTATATTCATTTAGCTGTTTGAATTTATTATCTTTCTCACCACATATGCAGTGGATGGGGATGTTTGAGTTTTTGAGTAAATCCAATAAATAATCTTGCTTTGCGAGCGTTGTTGCCATCAATGTAGACGCAACGGATGTGCCCACATTTTTTAAACGTTTATTGATCAGTGCATTGCGCTGCATTTGACTCAGTGATTGGAAAACGGGCTGCTGATACCAATCATCCAGTACAGTCTCTAAGGCTTCGTTGGTAAAACGCGCCGCCCAAGCGTAATCCTGACTAAAACGCTGCCGTTTTTGCTCATCACTTTTTAGACCAAAATGACCAGATTCACAGATTAATAGCTTGATATTAAAAGCATTAAAATGATTTCTTGCCAACCCATTCATGAATATCCGGGCCCCCAATGAGTACCCCAATAAAACAATAGGCGCTTGACTGGGAATGTGATGACGCAATACATGAGAAATTTGATCGCAACACATTTTGAAATCATCACAATGCAGGTGTTGACTTAAGCCGTGTCCCGGCAAATCAATACAGAGTAATGGGTAGTCAGTAAGAAGCTCTGTACAGCCAGACCAGTCCTCACTGCTTCCCAATAGACCATGTAAACACACAATCACAGGGAGTTTAGAGGTATTCATTTTGTGATAGAAATAACTAGCAAGCATCAATATGTCGTACCACGTCATGTAACTGGGATGAGGCCTGATCTGAAGGCGTTATCAACTCTAGTACCAGCGCCCCTTGACCCGATCTAAGATGCTGAGTCACTGCAAAATTATATTCGGCCAATGTTGTCGGTTTTTGGTAGCTAAGACCAAATTGGCGAGCCGCACATTCAAACTGATACCCATGTGGCATTTGATAAAGTTGACGTTTATGTGCTTTATCAATTGGAAGCAAATCAAAAATTGCTCCGCCATCATTGTTGATAATGACAATAACAATCGGTGCTTTTACCTGCGTTAACAAAGCCAAAGAGTTAAGATCATATAAAGCTGACGTGTCGCCAATAAAAAGGATGCTCGGCTTATTGTTCGAGCGCACAATGCCAGCGGATGTCGCGATTAATCCATCAATACCAGACGCACCCCTGTTACTATAAACGGATGTGTTTGGCAGCACACCAAACATATCAACTAAGCGAACAAATAAGCTATTGCCCAATATTATCTGTATGTCAGGTGGCAGATTTTCTAATGTCGTTGCCAGACCTATTTCCGTTACACTTTCATTCTCTATCGCGTAACTCTGCGCAAGCATACGTACTTTTTTGCTATATATTTCCAGCTCTTTTGCCCAGATATCCACTGGCTGACCATGCTGACAATTGGATAAATAAACATCAACCCATGGGCAGATCTCTGATACGTGGTGAACTTGCATTAAATGATTGGGATTATTGCGCTCAGATTGGGGCGATATATAGTGATATTGCGCCCTGCGTTCTTCAACCTGTTGCTTGATCCAGAGTGTTAGCCGTTTTGAAACAAAGCGAGATCCAAACTGAACAATGACTTCTGTCTGACTAAGGATCGTTCTCGCCACAGCGTTCTGTAACCAAATATCATAATGTGCCAATGCACTAGATGTACCGGATTGAGGATCGCATAAACATGGCCAGCCCATGATTTCAGCAAGCTTCTTTGCGGATTTTGCCTCTGCAATACCCACATCACCGATTAATACCACGCCTCGACGGGGAAACAACGAGGGATCTTGGTCAATAAACATTGAGCTGACTATAGATTTGCGACTGTATGCTTGCTCTGAGCACCACCACGCATCAACCTTATCCAGATACGACTGATAAACACTTTTTTCAGCGGGTTCATACAAAGGCTCGGGAAACGGACAGTTTATATGAACGACTCCCCCTTCCAGGTTTTGCCTATGCATTGCGTGATCGATAGACGTCAGAAGCCAACTGAGTGGCACTGAACTCGAGGGAGTTGGAAGAGCTATGTGTTCTCTAACATGAGCCGAAAATACATTGGTTTGAACAATCGCTTGATTTGCACCACAACTAATGAGTTCCACAGGTCTATCCGCCGTTATCACAACCAATTTCTCACCTGTAATATTGGCCTCAACAATCGCTGGCAAGAGATTAGCTACCGCAGTTCCGGATGTGACGATAATGGCAACGGGTTTGTCACTTACCTTAGACAAACCATGAGCCAAAAATGCTAAGCCACGCTCATCAAAGTGAGTATGCAATGTCAATTTTGGATTATCACAGGCTTCTATCGCGAGAGGCGTTGACCTAGAACCTGGCGCAATGCATACCTGTTCAACGCCAAGCCGAGCGAGTTCTTCAAGTAACACTTGGCTCCAGATTCGATTGAGCGCCGCTTGATTGTTACTCTTCATCTAGGACGCAACCTCCAACTCAGCCGAGGTATCAAGTAAAGACAGTAAGGTTGACATCTTTTTATCAAGCTCGTCCCACTCATTGCTCGCAACCGATCCAGCAACAATGCCTGCCCCAGAAAATAGTTCGATTCCATTTTTTTTCACTACAGCACTTCGAATCGTGACACAAAACTCTGCATGCCGATGTCCAATGAAACCCAATGCACCAGCATACCATCCTCGTTTAAACGATTCATGTCGCTGAATAAATGCCATTGACTCTTTACGCGGTAGACCGGCAACTGCGGCAGTCGGTTTCAATGCATGCAATATATCAACAGCACTGGTATCGTGTTTGAGATACGCGCTGACATTACGTTTTAGATGCTGAACTTTTCTCAGCTTGAGTAAATGGGGCTCCTTATCTAACTCAATGTGAACTGTATAGGGAGTAAGACGCTCAACAATATCATCAACAACAAGACTATTCTCATTGATGTTTTTGCCGTCCAAACAGAGCCAGTTTGCTAGCGCCATATCCTTGCTGGAGCTCTCGCCCCGACCAACCGTTCCAGCTAATGCCTCTGTACAAAGATGACGCTCATTTTTTACGTACAAGCGTTCAGGACTGGAACCAATAAAACTGCATGAATCGTCCATAGCAAACAAAAAGTGAAAGCTATTGCCATTAGCCACACAACTTGACTTAAGTAATTGAGCTGCGGTAACACTGCCAGTAAATTGAAGAACCGTTTTTCGTGCTAGAACGACTTTTTTAAAATCGTGCCGATCGATTCCACTGAGTACGTTATTCACCAATTGGGACCACTCAGCTTTATCTGGATAGTGGTTGAGACCTGTTATACGTGAAGAAAGTGACTGAATGGGAACCGCGTCTACGATAAGTGCTTGCAATCGATTGATAATATCTTGTCTATTTTGATTCAAGTTAACAGCAACAGACCAATTTTGTCCCTCTCGGATTAGCTCTATAAGCGGCAGAATAAAAAAGTGAGGCTGTAAGGCTATACATTCAGCGTCAAAAGGGCTTCCTCCCCATACGCGTTGTTCCTTATCTAGGGAATCAATATCAATCGAATCAGAAAAGGTGCTTATTTGGCCTAATGCCACAACTTCTTCATTGGCATTGCGAGATTGCCAGTAAAATTTGGGAAACAGCGACTGGGCGTCCATCCAGTCTAGACAGCCAGCGACAGGGGTAGTTTGAAAATGATAAACCAGCCGCTTTTGGTCGTATCTTGCTGTTTTTACACGCTGAATCAGGTGTGTTATTGCTTGATGAAACAAAGACAAACCCACCTCGTTACACCTCAAAAATATAATTCATTTTACCTCGTCGATTTATACATTACCCTTACCTAGATCAATGTTGTAGCCCACGATATACCAAATCCTTTAAATAAAGCCTTACCTCACAAAACCCCCATCAAGCTAGTTTTTTATTCTAAAAAATTCGTTTTTGGTGTAGTTTAATAAAGAAATCAAAACAGTTTTAGGTTGTATATAATGCAAAATATCGAGATGTCTTCAAAACTCGATAATGTCTGCTATGACATTAGGGGTCCTATACTCAAACATGCTAAGCGCATGGAGGAAGAGGGGCATAAAATACTTAAGCTCAATATCGGAAACCCAGCGCCCTTTGGGTTTGATGCCCCTGATGAAATTTTGGTTGATGTTATTCGCAATTTGCCAACATCACAGGGATATTGTGATTCGAAAGGGATCTACTCGGCACGCAAAGCCGTGGTGCAATACTATCAGCGCAAGGGAATTCGCTCTCTAGACGTCGAAGATGTCTATATTGGTAATGGCGTCTCTGAACTGATAGTCATGGCAATGCAAGCTTTATTGAATAATGGCGATGAAATGTTGGTGCCGTCACCTGATTACCCACTTTGGACTGCATCTGTCGCGCTTTCCGGTGGTAACGCTGTCCATTATCGATGCGACGAGCAGTCAGATTGGTACCCAGATTTGGAGGATATCCGTCAAAAAATCACCCCAAAAACACGTGGTATCGTACTGATTAATCCAAATAACCCGACCGGCGCTGTCTATAGCCGTGACTTTTTATTGGAAGTCATAGAAATTGCGCGCCAACACAAACTGATCATCTTTGCAGATGAAATATACGACAAAGTTCTTTACGACGGTGCCACCCATACCTCAGTAGCAACTCTAACGGATGACTTGCTGGTTGTCACATTCAATGGATTGTCCAAAGCCTACCGAGTCTGTGGTTTTCGAAGTGGATGGATGTTTATTACCGGTCCCAAGCATCTTGCTCAAGGCTACATCAACGGACTGGATATGCTCGCCTCTATGCGATTATGTGCAAATGTTCCAATGCAGCATGCAATACAAACCGCACTTGGTGGCTATCAAAGTATCAATGAATTGATTCTTCCTGGAGGACGATTGCTAGAACAACGCGACCGTGCCTTTGAGCTCATCAATCAAATTCCGGGCGTATCATGTGTCAAGCCCAAAGGTGCAATGTATCTCTTTCCCAAGATTGATACCAAGATGTATAACATCAAAGATGACCAAAAAATGGTGCTCGATTTCCTTATCCAAGAAAAAGTCTTATTGGTACAAGGGTCTGGTTTCAACTGGCCTGAGCCTGATCACTTTCGCATAGTGACTTTGCCTCATGTCGACGATCTGGAAATAGCGATAGGACGCTTTGAACGCTTCTTATCAGGCTATAGCCAGTAGTTTTAGACCTGAAAATACGCGAAGAAAAGAGTACTGGAACAGTACTCTTCAAACAGCATATCAATAAACTGGCCTACATTTATATTGTAGAAACATTCATTAGGGGATAGTTGTGGAACAAAGTACTTTTATGGCATGGGTCACCCGCATGCCCTTAATTAAACGCTGGGCCTTGATGCATTGTTTCCAAGAAGAAAATGTGTCCGAACACTCTCACCAAGTTTCTGTGATTGCCCATCTTCTCACTGTAATCAAAAACAAGCGTTACAATGGCCAACTCAATCCTGAAAAAGCCGCTGTCGTTGCCATTTACCACGAAATTTCTGAAACAAAATTGCAGGATATCAACTCAAAGACCAAATATCACAGCCCTGAATTTACTGCTGCGTTTAAGAAACTGGAAGATATTGCTGAACAAGAATGTTTAGAAACATTACCTATCGATTTACGTGATGAGTTTTCAAACTTATTGGTACAAAAAAATGTCGATGCTGACTATAAAGCCATCGTTAAAGCCGCCGATATTCTAGCGGCGTACATTAAGACCCTAAATGAGCTTAGGTTTAACAATAATGAGTTTTTGCATGTTAAAGAAGGTCTCGAGCCACGTATTCAACAGCTGATCTTAACCATGCCTGAGGTCAAAGACTTTATGGAGATATTTTGTGACAGCTGCACAACCACATTCGATAAAATCTCCGGATAGCGATACGAGGTGAATACCGTTATAGACCTTTTGTATCGAAGCTAAAACCCAACAATATGAACCTCTCAATTTCATGGGAATAATCGCTTTTTGCCAGCCCAGACTGAAATTTGAGTTTAACGTTTTTCGAGATATTTTTAACCATACCGAGATGATGGGAATGGTACTGCTTCTCAGTGAGTGATTTGGAAAGTGCTGCCGCCGCTGTGGGAAGCTGATCTGATATCGCGCTAAAATCGTTCTGCGCTTCACTTTCGCCATAGGTATAATACAAAGTTAAGCTTTTTTCTGGCCTCACTGCGACCATTGCTCTTAACCTGTACCCATCAAAAACCGTGTACTGCTCTTCTACGTAGTCTACCTGTGAGTATTTAAACGAAAATATAACAGGCCTTATTGGAATGGTCACCACCGCATCATAGTAGTATGACTTTTTATCTTCGAGGACTACGGTGTTAGGAAGCCCAACTAGATTATTTTGAATACCCGTGAGGGATTGACCAGACAAATCAACTCTGGTTTCTGCAAACGCAAATTTTGTCGTGAAATAGTCCCACTTGCTTCGTACTTCCAAGCCATAGGGTATCACCATATTCAATAAATTTGTGCCAAATTCATTGTTGTCCGTTCTTCCGGAAACAAAGCGGACATGATGTTTATCCCAATCGTGGCGCCACTGAAAACCCTCATATGACGTGACATCTAAAGGATTCACCTCTCTCGGCAAAGACAACCACGGATAACTCATTGCGTTGTAGACATTTTCGTTGAAAATATGTAGCCGACCTAGCGCAAACCAGCCAAACGAATCCGTTTGCTTGGCTACATAAAGCTCTGAAACACCAATTTCATTTTCATACAGACGTGATAACATACTGGTATGAAAGTAAACGTCTTTCCACGACTCATCTAAGGTAAATTTTACGTACGAGTCCCCAATATCTTCGCCTTTTATATAAGTCTCATCCACAGGCGCAAAAAATAAATTTCCGCTGAATGTCGCTTCTAGAGCATAAATCGTCTGACCATATAACACACACAAAATTAGCAAACATATTCTTAACATAGATACCCTAAGAGTTATCTCATTTAGAAAACTGGCTGATAGCTTGAGATAAGCTAGAAGACAAATCCGCTAATTCGACAGACAGGTCACCGACTTTACCTACCGTATCTAACGTTGTCCCTATCGCACCTCGAGAATTCACCGTATTGGATTTCACTTTTTCAGTTGCTCGTGTTTGCTCTTCGGTCGCGGACTTAATTGATGCGCTCTGAGCTTGAATATCTTTCACCTGCTGAGAAATTAGCTGGAGAGATTCGCCTGCTTTAGAAACCATCTCCGCATTCGATAGTGCTCTATCTTTAGACGTTTCGAGTACACTATTGGCACTTTGCACTGATTCGATCAAATTGCTTAATAGCGAATTGATTTGCTCGGTTGACTTCACAGTTCGTGAGGCCAGTTCCCGCACTTCTTCGGCAACAACTGCAAACCCTCGCCCTTGTTCACCTGCCCGAGCTGCCTCGATAGCCGCATTCAATGCGAGTAAGTTGGTTTGGTCAGCAATATCATTGATAACACTTAAAATACTGGTCACGTTCTCAGTGTCTGCAGCCAAGTTCTGGATAACAGAGAAGGTGTTTTGTAAATCTTCTTGCAATTGCTCCGACTGAGTAACAGAGCGATTCATCTTTTCTTCACAAGAACTAAGCTCTTGCTCCGCTTCAACAATAAGATCCGACGTTTCGGTTGTGGAAGCAGCAACGTGCTCAACACTTAGTGCCAAAGCTGACATTTCCTCTACCAGTTCAGTCGAGAGATTATTCAAATCTTCCATGGCTTGGCTGGAACTTGACGTGCTCACTTTAAGCTTGTCCGAAATATTGAGCATTGGGTTACACACCGCAACTACGGCTGCGACCGACTTTTCAAGATTGGCAATAAAAGCATTGAAGTTACGGGCTAACTGACCGGTTTCGTCATTGCTTTTAGGCTGCAATCGATAAGTTAGATCACCTCGACCTTGGCTCAACTTAGCCAGATTTTCCGAGATGTTTAAAATAGAAAATGACACATTTCTTGCAATCAACTGCGCGATAATAATCACAAGCAGGACCGAGATTGAAGATATGGCTAATATGATTTTTAATTGGTTCTCAAGCGCTTCATTACTTTCTATCGCAAGCTGGTTAAGTTTGCTTCGCTCTTGCTCAACGGCCACATTAATCGCAGCAACCAGTTTTTCATAAATTGCGCTTTTCTGGTTTGCTGCCTGAGTAAGTGCTTCAAACCCCCCTTCAAAGTCGCCGCCAAGCATCGCTTGGGACACCAAACCTGACAAACGGACGTATTCTGCAAACTCATCAAGCATTTGTTGATCAACCGTGTCAGAGTTAGAGAATAATAGCGTCAGCTTTTGTAACAAAGCATCCGCACTTACTCGAGCATCTTTCAAAATAGCTTCATCGCCAAAGGTAACACTTTGTGTGAAAAGATCTTCAACGCCTTTAATCGCAAAACTTGAAAGCTCAGCAGCAATGGTATTGGAAAATTGCTGGCCAGTAAGTTTGTCAAGAAAGACTGTGTTAGATGAAATCGAACTAATGTTAAGAAATCCGATGGACAGGAAAGCGCACAGCGCAATGGCAGTAATCGAATGAATTTTCATTCGTATCGAAAGATACATTGACTTCATAGTGACTCCAAACACCAACTGAGAGACTTAACGGAGACGTCAGCTAAGCCTCTCGATATTGAAAATACACCAACAACTTCGACGTTAGTTATCTACTTAAAACTCACCAATAACTTTGACGCTATCCGTCACACTGCCTTTATCGATGTAGCCAATCAAGTCGGGATTATTTGAAATTAGCTGGATAACCTCACTGTCGCTATCGACTTCTTTAGGAGGCGTACCCTTTCCCGTAAAGATAAGCTTAGACCAATATGCTTTATATTGTGAGCTCGATTTACCAACAACATTTTGATTGAACTCACCAGCGATGGCACTGGATGATGAATGCGCGATTGGAATAACTGGTTTACCGTCAGGTAACTTCTTGTCCAGATTCAAGTAAATACGCGAGATTTGCTCTTTGTCTAACGTTGCAGTGCTTGATTTGTTAACAATCACGGCAACTGCTGACAACGCTTGGGCCGAAAAAAGCAACGACACTATTAAAGTAAGTACTGTTTTCATGTGACCCCCTTAAAATATTATGCTGACGCCAGTTCTAAAAAACTGAGTATCTTGATCGATGTAGTCATCATCGGTAAAGCCATACTCAAACTTCAGCGCTGCATTTGGGTGGAAATCATAACGAAGCCCCACAATATGGGTTTTATCGTCACTTGTAACCGCATCAGCCACACTTTTCGCTGTTGCGTATCTAGGATCACTGGTCGTTAACAGCTTCTCTATACCGTTGGTCTTATCAGAGCTAGAAAAGGAGTAGTGAAGCGTGAAATCACTGTATCGGTAGCCGACAGTCGCAAGGAAACGATCATCTTCTGACACAGCAATAATATCTTTATCAAACCTTAACTCCGCATACTCAACTCCAAGATAGTAGCTTCCGGGGTCATAGTAAGCCGCAACGCCCGCGATATATCCAGGCATATCCTTGACCACAAATGCACCGTCAAGACCAGCAAGAGCGTTTTGAACAGTTTCTAAAGTGTCGCTGGTTAGTGAGATTTCAAATACTGAGTAAATAAACTTAGTTTTAAAATCACCATAGCCCAAATCAAAAACGGTGATGGCATCGTAATTGCCTGCCAAATCTCCCGCAGTTAACGTTAGCTCTCTGGTACCCATGCCAGCATACGCAGCATAGTCAAAAGAGCCGATACTATCTGCATAATAAAAGGCTATACCATCATAGGAAGTGACGTTACTGGCGTACATCTCGATTGGTGGTGTAATCCAGCTGTAAGCATAACTGACATCGAGATACTCAGAGTAGTAGTAAAATGGCGCTCTAAGACGACCAAACTTCACGTCAAATTTGTCATTAAATTCATATTTGACAAAAGCCCATTCAAATTCTGGGTCAAAGTTGTTGATGCCTCGTCCCACAATCTGGACTGTTGCACTCAGGCCATCCGAAAGGTCTGAGGAGCCCTGCAAACCAAGCAACGACATGCGGTCTACTCTAAGCTGGTCAGTGACTTTATCGTATGACGTACCACCATCAAATGTTTTACCGCCAGCTATGGTTGCGTACCCTCTCCAGTCAATCTCTGCGTTAACGGAAACTGGGCAAAGAATGCACACACTGCTTAGCGCTAAGGTTAATTTATTCATTTTTCCTAGCTTTCTCATTTTTCCATCCTTTGTTTTATCGATATGTGAAATAACTTAATGATTAACATTGAGTAAACACATCAATCATTTCCAACATAGTAGAGAAAAACGCCATGTGCTAATTTAAATGCTTAAATTTATTACTGATGTTTTCGACATTTTGCCTTTAGGCACTCGGACAAGTTGCCCTCTTTCATTTGCAAGACTTGGCTTCAACGTGTTGTGCTGACTTTTCTGTGAATAAATCGGTGATATCTACTATCATTTCTAGAGTAAGCAGTAAGTTAGGCTAATGGGCGTAAACTATGTGGAAACAACTTCTTTGTTTGTTGGTCGTTATTTATCCAGCAACAGTAATGACCAAAACAAATGAATTGATGACAATAGCGATGGGCGAAGTTTACAAAGATCGAGAAAGAGCCATAGAACATGGCATCGATCTAGAAGGCGATCTCAGGGCAATATACTCAAATGCGGGAATTGATAGCCAGTTCATTTTTTTGCCTCCCGAGAGAGCCATACGGTCGGTAATTGATGGGGAATATGATGCGCTCGATATGCGACTTGCAACCCTCAAAACTGAAGACCAACTCCTTAGGGTTAACGTCCCTTTGGCAAGCATTAATTATTATTTCTATGCCTCTAATGGAAAATTTTATAACCGTTTAGAGGATTTAAAAGACGAAATTGTTGTGGCTTTCCATGGCAGTCGACACACAAACAAGATAAAGCATTATAAGCGTATATATTTTGTCCATGATTTAGAGCAAGCCGCTCTAATGCTCACCAAAAATCGAGCAACCGTCTGGTTTTCATCAGAACCTAAGTATCGGGAGGCAAAAAAACGCTTCCCTCAGATCAAGATTGCTAGCCCAATTATTTATCAAAGTAGCTTGTATCACTATATTCACTTTTCAAAAGCTCATTTGTTCGACAAGATTGAAGCCTCTGCAAAGGCTTATGTTAATGATAAAAAAAAGAAAGACTTATGATAGTGGCGTCTAGTTTGTTTCTTATTACTGCATAGCTCTACCATGAAAGAATTAGGGTAGCGGCTTCTAAATCGGACAGAGTAAGAAATTCCATGATCCGTTCTATAGTTAGTAGGAAAGTATCAAAAGCGAGGTTGTTATGACTCATTGGCTGAAATTTATTCTTTTGCTGGTTTCCATCAGTCCATTATCAGCACTTGCAGAAGAAGAGCCTATCAAAGTAGCAATAGGCAATATTTACAAAGATCAAGATCAGACTGCGAAATATGGTATACAAGTAGAGGATGACCTGCAAGCTATCTACTCCGGAGCCGGTCTCAAAGCAGAATTTACCTATCTCCCCAATGAAAGGGCAATTCAATCTGTTATTAGTGGTCAATACGACGCGCTTGATATGAGAGTGGAGACGCTTGAAAAAGAGAAGCAACTTTTAAAAATCGATGTGCCTTTGGTTAGCTTTGATATATACCTCTACTCCATCGATGGTGCGCGATACAACAGCCTAGATGACTTGAAAGATCAAACTGTCGTTTCGTTTCACGGCACTCGATATACAAAATTATTGAAACATTACAAACACCTCTACCTAGTCCACAATGCCAAACAAGCGGCATTGATGCTAACTCAGGGAAGAGTCTCTGTTTGGCTTGCTCCAGAGGTGTCTTATCTGTTTTTAAAACAGCAATTTCCAGATATAAAAGTGGCGAGCCCAAGGATCGCAAGAGGTGAACTATACCATTACCTTCATGTTTCGAAAGCACATTTGCTTGATAAGCTTGAATCCTCAGCAAAAAATTATATACAGTCCAAACAGACACAAAATCAGTGAAGTACGCTAATACTGAGTCAAAAGACATCGCCCCAGAGCCTTGTTTTTGACTCACTCAATTTCATTGTTTTCAGTCCATTATTCAATCCATGCAGCCTTATTTGGGACGGTTTTTATTTGGCATTTTGCAAGCCCTCTATTTGCTGTCTATGTTTATTGGTAATGCGTTCCTACGGGTATTTGGTCGCAGCTTACTCAATGTTCATGTCGTTTCATTAACTTCTGGTATCCAATGAGAGCCCGTCAGAAGATAGCCTTTGAAACACAATCTTGTTCTGGCACTTTTCCAAGGGGGTAATATGGATTCCGTCGATCCGCTCTTGCTAGGATTTCTTCCCAAAGATGTACGAAATATGTTTTTCCCTTATGCCAGTGTTCAACTGGGTTCACTATTAATCAACCTAATCTTAGGGTTTGGCCTTGCCTCTCTTATTGGTTATCACTTTAGGCGCTATGCATCTGCGTTTTGTAATCGACAAGATTTTTCTCGCCTCTTCCCCTTACTGATGTTGACCGTCATCCTTATCATCACGGTCGTGAAAGCCTCTTTAGCTCTCGCCCTTGGTCTTGTCGGTGCACTTTCTATAGTACGATTTAGAACACCAATTAAAGAACCCGAAGAGTTAGTTTATCTTTTTTTGAATATCGGAGTAGCCGTCGCTTTAGGTGCAGGCCAAACACTGGCTGCTGTCATCGCATGTATCATCACTTTATTTCTCGTCACAATTGCCAAACGTCATCAGTCTAAAATGTCGGAGGAGCAAGGCCTATTCCTATCACTTCAATACAATGCAGATCAGGCACAAAATGTTCCAATAACACAGCTGAAAGAGCTGCTGTCAAGTAAGGGAAACGGGCTAGACCTCAGAAGATTTGATAGCCAAGAAAATATGTTCAGTGCCACTTTTTTCATTACGGCCTATCAATCTCAGCACCTTGATGACATGCTTTCTCAACTCAGACAGCAATTTCCAGGTATACAGGTTTCGATGCTTGAGCAGCATAATATCTCTGGAGTCTAGCAATGAAACTGACACATGAGCGAACCTCCTTAAAAGCAAAAGAATGGTTTGCCATAGCGATAGGGTTGTTATTGGTATGCGCACTGATCATTCCGTCCTTAGATAGTATTAAAGTTTTCTTGTTACAACGCGGATATACCGCTTTATCACAAGACCCTAAAGAAAAATTGGTCCAGTTCGTTACAGATATGACTAAGGCTCCCATCAATCTTGTCACGGCTAACCACCACCTTCCTACAGTGCGTGTCGACATTACTTACCCAAACTGGTCACTGTTAGTAAAGGATAGAGAAACCGCGTTTGATCAAGGGTTTATTCCTAGTAAACGTTCAGAAGTCAAAGCTAGAATTTATTCAGATAATAAAGTTCTCGATGCGAAAGTTCGTCTCCAAGGTGACCTACTCGACCATGTCAATGGCGTAAACCGTTGGTCTCTCAAGTTTACTATTGCCAATAAGCAAGCGCTTTTTTCTTCTCGCCGTTTTGCTTTAATTAGCCCACATGTACGCATTAGTCACGGACCAATACTTTTTGCTGAAACGATGAAGTTCGCTGGCTTTGATATTATTTCGCCGCGTTATACTCCCGTAAATGTTATCGTCAATGGCGAGGAGTGGGGAGTTATGTTTCATGAGCAAGGCTTTGGTCAGGACCTCCTTGCGATAAACAAACGCACCGAAGGGCTGATTGTTCGACTCGATTTAGAAGAGCAAAAGGAGACCCAAGGTAAAATACATCGAATATTTAAGCCAAGAGTATTGCAGCGCAATACCATTCTTAATAATCAAGCACTCAACTTTCAGCGCCAAATTGCTCTATCTCTGATTGGTGATTTTATCAATGGCAAACTCAGTGCAGACCAAGTGTTTGATAGTAAACGATTGGGACAATACTTAGCCGTCATCGATACTTGGGGAGCATGGCACGCTCTAGCTTGGAACAATTGGCGCTGGTATTACAATCCTCACACTGCAAAACTTGAACCGATACAAAGTGATGTGAACGTTTCACCTGCTAAGCATTCTCTAGTGATGAAATCTCCCAGCCAATTTTTCTTGCTCAGCAAGCAAATGCTGGCGGATAAAGAAGTCAGAAAACACTACCATGATGCGCTGACAAAACTCGACGCTTCAATGGCTAGTGATAGCCTCCAACAATATCTGCAACAAGTACAAACTCCCATTTTAAAGGCCCTTCATAGTGGTTTACCTCTTACCACACCATTTAACCCCGATAACTTGCAAGCTCAAATGCGTTGTCTAAAGTCAGATTATCAGGATAAGTCATGCAGTAACATTGACAACGTTAGAGCAGAACTACACCAGCAAATGGACTCTATGGAGTCGCTACCGTTATGGGATTTAGAGAGCCACTATGTAAGCAACCCCAACAATCAGCTCATTATTAACAATCCTGAAAACCAGCCACTTCGTATTCTCGGCTTGACCGGATGGACAGACTTCAATGAGCGCTCAAGCCTTGAGGAAGCTAACTATTCGTTCCCGTTGGAAATCGCGTCAGGAGAGCACTTTGTCGTTGAACTGCCAGCGCATATAAAAACCGTTCAACTGCGTGCATCGACCTTGGGCCAGTCCATGGGCAATTATCAATTTAGACGTAACATTGACCCAATGAGCTTTCTACCAAGGCCCTCACAAAATGACAACATCGCCCATTACGCCTTTATTAAAAAAGAGCAAAACGCTTGGCGAATTCCAGCAGGAAATTGGGTGATTAATGACTACTTGGTAACACCTGAAAACTGGACTTTATACCTAGAGAAAGGCGTCAACATTCAGTTTGGTAAAGATGCTGGTATCATGGTGTTCGGACAACTAGAGGTTGAAGGTACCCAAGATAAACCTGTCAAATTATCGCGGCGAGGTCAAATTCCTAATTGGTCTGGCCTTAGCCTGTTTAACACCAATTCTGAAACACGCTCAACAATTCGAAATTTACACATATCTTATGCTGGCAGGCCTGACTTAGGATTATGGCAACCTAGAGGCGCAACTTACCTTGTTGGAGGACAATTGTCCATCGACGGTTTGTTTATCAGTGACAATGTATCGGAAGACGCGCTCAATATAGTCAACAGTAATGTAGACATTGCCCATCTATCCATTAAAGAAGCATTATCTGACGCATTTGACTGTGATTATTGTACAGGCAAACTTTATGACAGTGAGTTTGCCAACATAGGTAAACGTTCGGGAGGAGATGGGCTCGATGTCAGTGGCTCTGATTTGGACGTAACCAGTATTCACTTCTCTGATATTCGGGATAAAGCCGTTTCTGTCGGTGAGGAAAGCCAAATGCGACTAAAAGACATCAAATTCGATAGAGTAAACTTCGGTCTTGTCGCTAAAGATGCATCAGCAGTCGAGGCTGAGTCAATCACCGCTAAAGAAGTGAATCATTACGCACTAATGACTTACACCAAAAAGCCTTTATTTGGTTCCGCAACTCTCAAAGCCTCCGAGTTTCATTGCTCTGGATGTGAGACAAAGATTGTCTCTGAGATGGGCAGTGACCTGCATGTCAATGGCGTTGCCATAACAAGCCAAGCACTTGATGTTGGCAAACTCTATAACACTGTCATGAAGTCGGATAAGCCTTTATGAGCAGACGATTTGAAATCAAAGTACCTATCCCTCTCAATCGCCTACAAATGGTTGAGAATTGGCTTATGCTTCATCCACAACAGTTCAAGACACATCACCCAGACAGGTATGTCAACAGCTTGTACTTGGATAGCCCTGACTTCAGGCGCTTTGAAGAAAACTTGAGCGGTATTAGTCAAAGAAGAAAAACACGAATTCGCTGGTATGGCGATCTAGCTAACCCAAAAGAGAGCATGCTGGAGTTTAAATATCGTCGTGGTGGCAAAGGTTCCAAATGTGTTTACCCTTTAGATGTTGATTGGTCTCAGCACAGCTCTTGGCAAAACTTGTTAGATAGTTGTCGTCGACAACTGCCTTTAGATGCTCAAGTATGCTGGGAATGTGAAAACATTCCAGTATTGATTTCACGCTATCGGCGGCGATACCTAATCTCAACCTGCGGCAATATTCGCGCAACGTTCGATGATGAGATGCAGTGTTATGACCAAAGATATTCCAATAAAATGAACATCCAGAAAGGGAGATCTCTAGGTGACTATGTCTTGCTGGAGATAAAAACCAACGCCGAGCACGAAAGTGCCCTGTCTCAATTGATAGCAACTTGCCCATTACGCCCATCTCGACACTCAAAATATGTCAATGGTATTCGGCAAATCATATGGTACTAGATTAAATTTTGTTATTCACAGGTTGATCTTTGTAGTTTCTCAGATTTTTGTGTACGTTATGATTAAAACGCTTGAGAAGATATCTATGACATTTAAAATCAGCAGTTTATGGCATGAACGCCATGATGACGAACATAAAATCCGCCGAGATGATCACCGTACACCTTATCAACGCGATCGAGCTAGAATACTTCACTCGGCAGCGTTTAGACGTTTGCAATCCAAAACACAAGTACATGGTAACAGCTTTGATGATTTTCATCGCACACGGCTTACTCACTCATTAGAAGCGGCTCAACTTGGTACTGGTATTGTCGCCCAAATCAAGAAAAAACAGCCCAAATTTCGCGATCTTTTACCAAGCGACAGCTTAATTGACTCACTTTGCCTTGCTCATGATATCGGCCATCCTCCCTATGGTCATGGTGGTGAGATCGCTTTGAACTATATGATGAGAGGTCATGGCGGGTTTGAAGGTAATGCCCAGACCTTTCGTATCGTAACCAAGCTAGAACCCTACACTGAACACTTTGGGATGAATTTAACTCGCCGAACATTGCTGGGCTTACTCAAGTATCCGGCTTTACTTAGCGATACTTGTTCAAACTACACCCCAGAGAGTGTTTTACATCAAAGGCAGCTGAAAGCCAAACATTGGACCCCGGCAAAGGGGCTATATGACTGTGATCAAGCGCTATTTGAATGGGTATTGGACCCGTTAAATAAATCAGACAAACAGCTTTTGATGCAAACATTCAGTGATCCAACCAAGAAACAACAGCACAAACATACCCGATTTAAATCGGTTGACTGCTCGATCATGGAACTTGCGGATGATATTGCCTATGGCGTGCATGATTTAGAAGATGCGATCGTCCTTGGGAAAGTGACGCAACATCAGTGGGTAGAAGGCGCTCAAACTGCCCTCTCTAAATGTGGTGAACCTTGGTTTGAACAACATATTGAGTCCATTACCAATATGTTGTTCTCAGGCACTCATTATCAAAGAAAAGATGTTATTGGAGGTATGGTTAATGCGCTATTGACCAGTATTTCAATTCAGCAAGTCGACGAATCTTTTACCAGTGATTTATTGGCCTTTAACGCTTACCTAAAGCCAGAAATGGCTGAAGCTTTACAAATACTTAAGTGCTTTGTCAGCGACTATGTTATTCAAGTTCCACAAGTGCAAGTCGCAGAATATAAGGGACAGCAAATTATCATGGATATTTTTGAAGCGCTTAGTGCCGATCCTGAAAGACTGCTTCCAATCACAGTTCGCCATGAGTGGCAAAAATCACAATGCATTAATCACAGCTACCGAGTTATAAGCGACTACATTTCGTCGATGACCGATGGCCATGCTCAAAGGCTCCACCAGCAGCTATTTTCATCCTATTGAGCGGCTGAAAAATTCATCCAATATACAGCGCATATGGTATTTTTCATTGTCACTAGTAAAGCTCGCTTCGATGGCATTTTTTGTAAACTGGACGAGCTCTTTCTCTGTCAAGCTGTGACTTTGTGCAACCGCAAGAAAATTGTCAGTCATATAGCCACCAAAATAGGCAGGGTCGTCCGAGTTAAGCGTGACACAAAGATTTTGTCTAAGTAAATCAACCACATTGTGCGACTCCATTTTATCAAACACTTTCAATTTAACATTGGATAATGGGCACACAGTTAAAGGCATCCGAGATTGAGCCAGTAACTCAACTAGGTGGCTATCATCAGAGCAGCGAACACCGTGATCAATACGTGACACTTGAAGTAACTCAATACTATTGTATATGTTATCTACTGGGCCTTCTTCTCCTGCATGAGCCACAGTTAAAAAGCCCTCCTCCCTTGCTTTGGCAAACACTTGGACAAATTTTTCTGGCGGATGACCAACTTCAGAAGAATCAAGACCCACAGCCGCGATCTTATCTTTATGTGCCATCGCCTGCTCTAAAGTTAGAAAGGCACTCTTTTGATCCAAATGACGCAAAAAACACATAATAATACGACTGCTAATCCCTATTTTTTCTTTTCCGTCTTCAAGGGCACGAGAGATACCATTAATCACGGTATCAAAGGATATGCCCCGCTCAGTGTGAGTCTGCGGGTCGAAAAAAATCTCAGTATGAACAACATTATCTTGCTGGCAGCGACACAAATATGCCCACGTCAAGTCATAAAAATCCTGTTCATGAACGAGTACATTTGCACCTTGATAATAGATATCCAAAAATGATTGAAGATCGGTAAATTGGTAAGCCGCTTTCACCTCTTGAGGCGTGTTAAAGGAAAGAGGAATTTGATTACGTTTGGCCAATTGAAACATCATTTCAGGTTCTAGAGAACCTTCAATATGCATGTGTAACTCCACCTTAGGCAGCTGACGAATAAATGCTCTTTGGTCCATGCGTTATCTCCTTTTTACTGTAGCGCCGCTCTGTCCTAAAACGTAACACCTAACCCTTTACACTTAGATTGTAAGCACCACAGCTGGCAATTAGGCAAATGGATTCGGCAAATGATCGTTATCTATTGGGGTAGTCCGTACTAAACCAACTCAAAGGACGCTGATATTGCCATATGAACTATTAATAAACTTAGCAGAATATGCATCGATATTTATATAGATAAGATCATTGCCTTGTAAATCTATAAGATGTAAGACTGGAGAAAGTGACGGGCTCTGGAAGAACGTCATAAGTGATAGCTTACGATTTAAAAGGCAAAAACTGCAGTGCAAGCAAAATTTATAATCCTAACAGCTATGAGTAATTTTTTTCAAATGTACCCGGTGGCATATTTTTAATTTGAAAATCAATCATATGATTAAAGGTATCGAGTAGCGATGAGAAATTACGTTCCGGTTCAAGGAGCGACAACACGTGATAACCAGCTTCTACTGTAGATAGACTATTATCGCTGGGAGCTTTGCGGATTCGATAATTGCCCTTAAGATTTTTAGGTAAGTGGACTATTGGCAAGCTTTTTAAATTTTTTGATAGCTTCCAGATTTTATACGCCTTTTTCCAAGTACCATCAAGAAGAAGAATACGTACTTTTTTTTGATTATGAAGAGTCTCTTTAACCAGAGTCAAACTGAAAGATTCATCGCTAGGATACAAAATAAAGTGCCGATATGCATCGTCAGAAAGTAGATGATTAAGTTTCTCATGTTGAGTAAAGTCTTCACCTTGAAACAAATAACACCCTGTCAGTGATAACTGCAGAATTTTTGCCGTCCCCATAGGCTTCTTCGCTTCGGTGGGATGTTGTAGAATGATCAGTTCCACATTGGACGATAGGCTTCGTATCCATTGACAGATACAAGCTTTGGTTGATTTACCACATTTAAAACAATACCGAGACATAAAGTGCGTTTATTTCTTCTACTGGTTATGATTAGCTTAATTTGCTTGAGCGTGCAACTTGAGCCATTAGCGAGCCTAGCCTATTGGCAGCACCAGCTCATAGAGCAGGGACAATGGTGGCGGATCCTAACAGGAAATTTTACCCACACCAACTGGATTCATTTTGTCATGAACATTGTAGGACTTTGGATCATCACTTATTTGTTCAAGCCGAGCCCGAATTCACTTCTGTTCGTGCTATTGCTTGTCAGCTTATCTGTTGGCTTACTTAATTTAACCACTACCATGGGCAGCTATGTTGGCTTATCAGGAGCGCTGCACGGTATATTTGCTTACTATGCTCTTAGTGAGGCTCTATGTGGTAGAAAAAGTAGCTGGTTATTAGTTGTTGGGGTAGTGGTGAAAACAGGCTGGGAAATGACCATGGGGGCATCTCAATCCACAAGTGAGTTAATTAATGCAGCTGTAGCGGTGGAGTCACACTTTTTTGGCGTACTCACAGGTTTAATTTTGGCTCTTATTGCCAATAAAGCTCAATTACTTACAAGATTCAAATAGCGTCAATGATAATTTCTATTGATGTTGTGTTACAAAGGACTCACAATAGCGCCCTTTTGCAGCCGATAATGGTTGCCTGAGCAATGAGCTCAACGTATATAGAGAAATATTATGGGTTTTACCTCTTTAGGCCTTTCTGCTCCAATCCTTAAAGCCATAAGTGATCAAGGTTATGACAAACCATCACCAATTCAAGAGCAAGCAATCCCTGCTGTGTTAGCGGGTAAAGATGTTATGGCAGCTGCGCAGACTGGTACTGGCAAAACCGCAGGCTTTACCCTACCGATTCTTGAACTTCTCGACAATGGTTCAAGAGTTAAGCCCAATCATGTGAGAGCACTGGTATTGACACCGACACGTGAACTGGCCGCTCAAGTACAAGAAAACATATTCAAGTACAGCCGTTACCAGTGCCTGACCTCTCACGTGGTGTTTGGTGGCGTCAAAATCAACCCGCAAATGATGAAGCTGCGCAAAGGCACTGACATTCTTGTCGCAACCCCAGGCCGTCTACTCGATTTATATCAGCAAAATGCCATTCAGTTTTCACAGCTGGAAGTACTCGTATTAGACGAAGCTGACCGCATGCTAGATATGGGATTTATTCGTGATATTCGCAAGATACTGGCATTGCTACCACAAAAACGTCAAAACCTTCTTTTCTCTGCAACCTTTTCTGATGACATTCGCACGCTTGCCAAAGGGCTGGTCAACAATCCAGTAGAAATTTCTGTTACACCGGCAAACTCGACGGCCACAACAATTGAACAGTCTATTTATCCAACAGACAAACGCAAAAAGGCGCCAATGTTGTGTAAATTAATCCAAGAAGGCGACTGGAAACAAGTCTTGGTTTTCTGTCGAACAAAACATGGCGCCAACCGCTTATCTTATTACCTCAATAGCCAAGGTATTACTGCAGCCCCTATTCATGGTAATAAAAGTCAAAACGCTCGCACCAAAGCATTAGCAGAGTTTAAATCTGGTGACGTGCGCGTATTAGTCGCAACCGATATCGCTGCACGCGGTATTGATATCCCCCAGCTACCCCAAGTCGTTAACTTCGAACTGCCTCATGTTGCCGAAGATTACGTACACAGAATTGGCCGTACGGGACGTGCCGGAGAAGTTGGGAAAGCTATTTCCCTAGTAGAAGCAGAAGAAGTCAGTGAATTATTTGCTATAGAAAGACTTATTCAACAAGTATTGCCTCGTTACGAACTAGAAGGCTTTAAACCTGTTAATGAACTTCCTCAATCTAAGTTGGATACTCGACCAATCAAACCTAAAAAACCTAAAAAACCTAAAAAACCTAAAATCGATCATATTGATGGTCAGCGTTCTGGTAATAATGCTCGTGGTCACAAACCTGCTGGAAAAAATAAGCGTCATTTTGCTCGTAACACACCACAATGCCGAAACAGCAAAGGTAGTGCAAATGGCTAATAGCTGCTCTCCTTGTTCAAACTAGGTATACAGTAAAACCCTTGAGAATATACCGAGGGTTTTATACTTTATGTTAGAAACATCGTATTAATGCTTTGATTCAGAAAATCTTTATTTAATTAAACCTAATTGGCAACTTCATGCAAATTCTAATGAAGATTTTCCATGAATTGGTACGAAAAACTATGATGATAGCTGAGGATGTTTTAAAAACTCCAAAAACCCATAAGCAAAACAAATCGATAAAACCAATGAATTCACCATAAAAATAACGCCCTATATTATACAACTCGTTATGATGGTAAACATTTAAATCACCAATGATATTCTAGTTCTAGCAAGCCATAATTAACTCAAATCTCTTCATTAAAGTTAACTTCCAAATACTTTTACAACCTAGAAGTTCACCAAATGAGGTAATGAAAAGTTATTACCTATATTTCATAAATAGTCTCGTGAATATTTTACGGCCAATAAACATACTGAGCATAACGTGTAAGTGCTATATGGTAGACTTAAAATGCAACCTAGTTTTCAAACTCAAAAAACAGCTGGCGCTGATAATATTCACAGTACCGATAAATCAAGCAGCAGCAACTCTCTAGATGTATCTTCTGTAAGGTCGGTTTCTGAAAAAGACATTCATAACTTAATTGAAAAGATTATCTCTTTGAACTTGAGCTCCTCTATAGACAGGAATAATGTAGAAAAGCTGACACTCAATCTTGATAGCTACCTTAACGAGCAAGACAAAAGTCAGCGACAGGTTGCATCTGAACCCTCAAAAGAAGCTAAAAGCTCGCCACCAACAGCTCCGCCGCCGCCAAGTAAATCAGATAATACTAACGTGGCCATCCAAGGTAGAGAGGCTCTACTCGCTGAAATAAGAGAAAAAGGGGCTACTGGCTTACGAAAAACAAACCTGACTGATAATACAGTGAAAGGGACACCGCCTCCTCCTCCTCCACCGCTACCAGCCAAATCAGCTAATACTAACGTGGCCACTCAGGGTAGAGAGGCCCTATTTGCTGAAATAAGAGAAAAAGGGGCTACTGGTTTAAGAAAAACAAACCTAACTGATAATACAGTGAAAGGGACACCGCCTCCTCCTCCACCGCTACCAGCCAAATCAGCTAATACTAACGTGGCCACTCAGGGTAGAGAGGCCCTATTTGCTGAAATAAGAGAAAAAGGGGCCACGGGTTTAAGAAAAACAAGTACGCAACCAGTTCAACGCTCGAACAGTAATGAAGACTCTAACATCAATAATCATAACCCTCTTATTGACGGCATGTCAGAAAAAGGAAAACAGTTGCTGTTTGAAAACCCAGACCAAATTCTAGACCAAGCCGATCAATTACCAGAGGCTGATAAAAAAGCCATTGCCGCATTTACGAGTAAGATGATTGTTCATGCCGCTAAACCCGATATTCTAGGTGAACTGAAAAAGCAGATAGGTCATCTACCAGCCAATGAAGTTACTGAAAAGCACATTAGTGATATGCCAAAATATTGCCAAGACTATTTCTCAGTGATAAGGCCTTATACCCATGATATCTATACTTCTGCTCCCTTTGGCAATGCCCTATGCAGGAAGGCTGAGAAGGAAAACTACCAAAAAATCAATGCTGGTAGTGAAATGAGTCACTTGAAAGGCAAAACACCACAGGGAGCTCAAAAAGGCCAGCAGCAAACTCAATGGCAAAATGTAGCAGAAGTGCTAGAAAAGCTTCAGATAAATAAGCGCCTAGAAGCAACATCATGGCATGAAAAAAGTGGAACAGTCGTTAGGACACCAAAAGAAAGCAGCTCTGTATTTGCTGAAGCTCAAGAAAAGGCATCTAAGAGCTTAGATAATGAAACACGTTCTGAATTGCTTAAAAATAACTATAAAAATCAAGTGACAGCGGCACTTAAAGAGGACCCAATATTCACTGGCTTATTCGCAAAAATAGACAAAGATGCAGCACAGAAACTTGAATCAGAATTTCGTGGGAGCATTGATAACCCTGACACGTTAGAAAAAAGCATTGGTGATTTTGTACTGAACAAGTTACAAACACAATGTAAAACGTTCACTTATGTAGGCCTAACTGCTGAAAATGAGTCACTTCGACAAAAAAATGAGTCACTTCAGCAAAGAATTGAGCGTCTAGAAGCACAACTTTCGGCTAAGCGCTAATTAGTATTAGTGTAGCAAGTTAGTTAATTAGTAAGCCCTCAACTAATGAGGGCTTTTTTAGTAGCGATTAGACATTACACTACCGGACGTTGGCCTCGATCGATAAGCTTTAGCAAAACATTATCGGCGGCTTCTCCCGCCAAACCCGCTAGCTTCGATGTAAGCTTTTTCTTCTCAACATAGCGAATGGACAATACCGTCTTATCTTTACAAGCCGCGACGACCAAATCATCAGAGGTGCAAACTTCGTCGACAAGACCCAATTGGTGTGCTCGAATACCGAACCAGTGCTCACCTGTTGCCACTTTCTCCAGTTCTAGAGATGGTCGACGTTCACGGATAAAGTCTTTAAACAAATCATGAGTGTCTTCTAGCTCTTGCTTAAATTTATCACGAGCTTTGTCTGTATTTTCACCAAACATGGTTAACGTGCGCTTATACTCTCCAGCGGTCAGTTGCTCATACTCAATATCATGCTTTTTCAATAGCTTATTGAAGTTTGGTAGTTGCGCTATCACTCCAATTGAACCCACTATGGCAAAGGGAGCTGAAACCAACTTGTCTGCTATACAAGCCATCATATAACCACCACTGGCGGCAACTTTATCAACCGCAATGGTCAACGGTAGTTTAGCAGCCTTAATACGGTCCAATTGAGAAGAGGCTAATCCATAACCATGTACCATACCGCCACCAGATTCTAAGCGCAGTAAGACTTCATCACCTTCTTTTGCAACAGAGAGAATGGCGGTGACTTCTTCGCGCAATGAGGAAACTTCTTTGGCATCAATGCTTCCTTTAAAATCAAGAACAAACAAATGAGGTTCCCTCTTACCTTCAAGATCCCCCTCTTTTGAAGCTTGCTTCACTTCCTTTTCTCTTGTTTTGAGCTTTTCCTTCTCTTGTTTCTTTTCCGCTTTATCACGTGCTTTAAGAAAGGCCGAATCATGTAAGTGATGTTCAAGCTGCTCAACCGTCTCTTTATGCTGTTCAGTCAAGTTCGTGATCTCTAATTCACCTTTGGCTGCACCACTTTTTCCACCAACGGCTTTAGCAACCACTAAAAGAGCAACTACCGCGACTACTACGGTCACAATCTTGGCCAAAAACAGCCCATAGTCCAACAAAAATTCCAATGTGATATCCCCTAATATGCGAATTAGTGTATTGTAACCACCATCTTACGTATTCATAAAGCAGAACGTAACAATTAAGGATATATGACGTGAATTATTCTGTTCCCTCTGATGCTTTAAAAGACAAAGTCATACTCGTCACAGGTGCCGGTGACGGTATCGGAAAACAAGCTGCACTGTCCTATGCTCAACATGGTGCCACTGTTATATTACTGGGTCGTACAGTGAAAAAGCTTGAGCAAACCTACGATGAAATTGAAGCTCAAGGCTTTCCCCAACCAGCCATCATACCTCTAGATATGAAAGGCGCATCTAAACAAAACTACCAAGATATGGCTGATACCATTGATAGTCAATTTGGTCGACTCGACGGTGTTTTGCATAACGCCAGTTTGCTAGGAGTGCTAAGTCCATTCGAGCAAATCAGTGAAGAAACGTATGATGATGTGATGCAAGTGAATGTCAAAGCTCAATTTTTAATGACTCAAGCCGTTCTGCCACTTCTGCATAAATCAGAGCAAGCCAGTCTCATTTTTACCTCTTCAACCGTGGGTCATTGCGGGCGCGCGTTTTGGGGAACATATTCGATGTCAAAATTTGCAACCGAGGGTATGATGCAAATCTTAGCCGATGAACTCAGCAATTCCCATATCCGGGTTAATGCCATTAACCCCGGCGGTACAAGGACGGGCATGCGTGCAAAAGCGTATCCAGCCGAAGATGCCGATTTGCTCAAAACACCTTTAGACATTATGCCTTTGTATCTCTATTTAATGTCGAATGAGAGTCAAAGTATCAACGGCCAATGTATTGACGCCCAGCCCAAAAAATAAATTTCCCGTTCATTCAACGCCTTGTTAACAAACAAGGCGTTTTTTTGTTCATTTACTTATCTTCTCTCTTGCCGATTAATAATTACAACATATACTGTATATATGTACAGGTATTTTATTATGTATGAATTAATCGAACATCTTAAGAAAAAACAATGGCTTTGGCTGGGAAGTACAGAGCTCCCCCCTCAGGGATACCATCCAACGGGGTTTAAGCTTTTGGATGACAGGCTAGATGGTGGCTTCCCACTCCATGGTCTTGTCGAGCTGCATAGCCAATCTAGCATAGGTGAGCTGCGTTTATTATGTCCTCATCTAAGAAGCAACCATGGAGGAAAATTGTCTGTATTCATCCAGCCTCCAGGACAACTTTCAGCACAATACTTAATTGCAGAAGGCATTGATCTAAACCATGTCCTACTGATCTACCCCGAAACCCACAAAGATGCTCTATGGGCCGCTGAACAATGTCTTAGAAGTGGTGCCTGTAGTAACGTACTCCTCTGGCATTGCAAGCTTGAAGTGCATCACGTTCGTCGCCTTCAAGTTGCCAGTGAAGCTGGCAACTGCTTATCCTTTTTATTTAAAGCACCCAGTAAGCTGTTTTCTCTTCCGGTCAGTTTGAGCATGACCCTCAAACCCCATATCCATGGACTGGAAATTACCATCAACAAACGTAAAGGGGGATGGCCACAATCGAGTTTTTTACTCGATATGAGCGTTTACTGGCCTGATCTTGCAGAAACAAAACCTCAGCCAGTTGTACTCCCTTTTCGACGAAGCAAACAAGGCTAACCATGCAATTGTGGCTTTACTTACACTTCCCAAAACTGCAACTCGACACCATGTATGCAGACAAGTCTCAACAGCCTTTGGTCGTTGTTGATGCCAAACGTTTTCAAATCATACAGTGTAGTGATGCAGCACAAAAACAAGGCATTAAAAATGGCATGGGCCTAGGAAGTGCGAGTACTCTTTGTCCATCACTACAGGTGTCCCCTTATGATGAAAGTGTCGAGCAACAAGCTCTGGCCGATATCGCACAGTGGCTTTATCTTGTCACCTCCGACCTAGCCTTATTTCCACCTCAAGGGCTTTTGCTGAAACTGACCGATATGCTAACGCTGTATGGGGGGCTTGAGTCTTACTGGAATAAGATTTCTCAACACTTACAATATCTCAACGTTCAGTTTCACTATGCCACTGGATTTTCGCCATTTTCAGCCATTCTCTTAACTAAGTTAGGCTCTAATCTGGTGACTGAAGAAAAAAAGCATATAGAGGACATGCTAAGGCATTGCCCTGTTTCCGCGGCTGAGCTCAATCAAAAGCAGATTGAAAAGTTAGCCCGAGTTGGGATTGTCGCATTGAATGATTTACTGAAACTACCCATTTCAGAAATTGCTAGGCGCTTCGATATTGAACTAGTCAACTATATTGGAAAGTTGACAGGCCAATTCAGACATCCGGTGGATTTTTACCGCCCACCAGAGAGATTCCAAAGTTACCTTGAGTTGCTGTTTGAGGTTGAAAATACGCAATGGCTTAACAAACCACTTAAAAAGCTTTTGGTCAAACTTGAACATTTTCTGTCATTACGTGGTCAAGTTGCTTATGAGCTTGAATTACGATTTCACCAACGTGATAACCAATCAGAAGCCATCATTTTAACTTCTGCATGTGGTGACTACTTAACAGCTAGGTGGGAAAAGCTGAGTCAACTGGCTATGGAATCCCTCATGCTTAGTCGTCCAGTTCAGGGGCTAACACTTAAAGTACTACGTAGCGGTGAATTTGATGCCAGTAGTCAAGATATTTTTTCTGGCTATATAGGCCATCAAACTGCTCTTGAGCTCATCACAACACTCCAAGCGAAACTAGGCAAGGCACAGATACATAAAATTGCTCCAACCGATGATCCCAGGCCAGAAAAATCAACTATCTTCTGTCATCTCGGAAAAACAATTCCACCACAGCCTCAATTAGCCGCACTAAGGCCCTCGCTAATACTCCCAACCCCCGAGGTATTAACTGATAAAGTTAGTCTGTTGCATGGCCCTGAACGTATTGCAACAGGCTGGTGGGATGGCGAAGCCATTACTCGTGATTATTTCATCGCTCGCAGTAAAGAAGGCCGCTGGTTATGGGTTTTTCGTGATCGGAAAATGCAGTGGTTCCTCCATGGTTTGTTCAGTTGAGAAGTCACTCATGAAATATGCCGAGTTATTTTGCCAAACTAACTTTTCGTTTCTTACTGGCGCTTCTCACGCAGAAGAGCTAATGCTACAAGCAGACTTTCTACGGTATCATTCTCTCGCTATCACGGATGAATGTTCTGTCGCTGGCGTAGTAAAAGCCTATAACGCCATCAAAACACACAAACTCAATATTAAACTCATCATTGGTAGCATGTTCTGGTTACACAATGACTGTCAGCTAGTCCTACTTTGTCCTAACCGTAAAGCCTATGCCGAGCTATGCCGAATTATCACTAACGCGAGAAAGCGTTGTAAAAAGGGGCATTACCAATTAGCCGAGTGGGATTTAATGTCTATACGTTATTGCCTAATTATCTGGCTACCTAATCCTGAACGCAGTAGTCAAAAATGGGGAGCTTGGTTGGCTCAGCACCACTCATCCAGAATGTGGCTAGGAGTTCAGCGTCACCTCGGCTCCAATGACAAACAATATATCACCCATTGCCAGCAATTAGCGCTAGCGTTAACACTGCCCATAACTGCCGTTGGCGGGGTTTTAATGCACACACCAAGTCGGCTCCCCTTGCAGCATGTCTTAACTGCAATTAAACACCAAAGCAGTGTTGAAAATACTTGCAGACATCTTTTGAACAACACAGAGCGCAGTCTGCGTACTAAAGACAAACTGGCCCGACTATTCAAACCACAATGGCTCAATGAAAGTGTGCATATCGCTAAGCAATGTAACTTCAGCTTATCAGAATTACAATATGAGTACCCAAGCGAGCTTGTTCCTGATGGTCAAAGTGCCATGAACCATCTGCGCAATTTGGTCGAAATAGGAAAGAAGCGGCGTTTTCCTAATGGTACCCCAGAAGATATCAATAACACCATCAACAAAGAGCTCCATCTTATTGAAAAGCTTAACTATCCATACTACTTTTTGACCATCCACGACATGGTTCAATTTGCTCAGAAACACAATATTCTCTACCAAGGAAGAGGATCAGCTGCCAATTCTGTTGTCTGTTATTGCCTTGAGATTACCGCGGTCGATCCAAGGCAGATCTCGGTCCTGTTTGAACGTTTTATCAGTGAAGAACGCGATGAGCCACCCGATATCGACGTCGATTTTGAGCATGAGCGCCGAGAAGAGGTCATTCAATATATCTATCAAAAGTATGGCCGTGAACGTGCTGCTCTGGCAGCAACAGTCATTACTTATCGTTTTAAAAGTGCGGTTCGAGATGTGGGTAAAGCGCTGGGTATCGAAGAGATTCAGCTCAATTATTTCATTAAAAATATTAATCGACGCGACCACGAGCTTGATTGGCAAGCACAAATTGTTGAACTCGGTTTAAAGCCTGAATCACTCAAAGGCAAGCAGTTTATCACCCTAGTCAATAGTATCCTTGGCTTCCCACGGCACCTTTCGCAACACGTTGGTGGTTTTGTTATTGCAGCAGGTCCTCTATATGAACTGGTCCCCATTGAAAATGCAGCCATGCCAGACAGAACCGTTATTCAATGGGATAAAGACGACCTAGAAAGCCTTAAGTTGATGAAGGTCGACGTGCTGGCACTGGGTATGCTTAGCGCCATTCAAAAATGCTTTAAACTGGTTAAACGCTTACATAACCAGTCATTAACCATTGCACATATTACCAACCTTCAAGACGATAAAGCCGTATACCATATGATTCAAAAAGCCGATACAATAGGCGTGTTTCAAATTGAATCTAGAGCACAGATGAGCATGCTGCCTAGACTCAAGCCTCAAACTTACTACGATTTAGTTATCCAAATAGCTATTGTTAGGCCAGGCCCCATTCAAGGTGACATGGTACACCCCTTTCTCAAACGACGCGACGGATTAGAATCGGTAACGTATCCTTCAGAGGAAGTCAGAGAAGTACTATCACGCACAATGGGTGTGCCAATTTTTCAAGAGCAGGTGATCAAGTTAGCCATGGTGGCCGCAGGCTTTAGCGGCGGAGAAGCAGATCAGCTACGCCGAGCTATGGCCTCTTGGAAGAAAAATGGCAAATTACTCAAGTTCCGCCAAAAATTAGTCCAAGGTATGCTCGAACGGGGCTATGAACAGGTATTTGCTGAGCGTCTATTTGAACAAATTCTTGGCTTTGGTGAATACGGCTTTCCAGAGAGCCATTCTGCTTCATTTGCTGTCTTAGCTTACTGCTCCGCATGGCTCAAGTATTACTATCCAGAGGCCTTTTACGTTTCTATCCTAAACAGCCTTCCTATGGGATTTTATAGCGCATCACAATTAATACAGGATGCAAAACGCCACAAGGTGATAGTTTTGCCCATTTGTATCAACCACTCTATCTACGAGCACCAAGTCGTTCAGTATAATGACAGATTGGCAATACGGCTCGGATTTTGTCAAATAAAAGGGTTTAGTAGCCAAAGCAGCAAATTACTTATAAAAGCTCGCGCTACAAAAATATTTCAGCACTTAAGAGAACTTAAAAATATCGGCTTAAGTAAGCAAGATTTAGAAAAGCTGGCATCAGCTAACGCTATGTCATCCATTGCGAGTGACCGATTCCAAACCCGCTGGAAAATAATGAATTCGTTATCAGATTTACCTTTATTTAAGGAGCTGCCAGAAAGTATAGAAAGCGCTCTGCCTTTACCATCTGACATGCAAACATTATTGGAAGACTATGCTTCTACAGGTCTATCACTGAGCCAACATCCGATAACACTTCTGCAACAGGCAAAAAAAATAGGGCGATTTACGCGAGCGAAAGATCTGCTCCATAAACCACATCGTTCTTTTGTGACTGTCGTCGGTGTGGTCACAGGAAAGCAAGCCCCCGGCACAGCAGCGGGTGTGACTTTTCTGACCTTAGAAGATGATACTGGCAACGTGAATGTCATTGTTTGGCAAGCAACCGCTAGAGCTCAGAAGCAAGCCTACCTAACCGCCAAGATCATGATGGTCAAAGGAACATTAGAAAGAGAAGGGCAAGTCACACATATCATTGCGGGTCAGCTTATTGATATGACAGAGAAACTTATTGGGCTGACAACACGTTCCCGTGATTTCCATTAGCCCACAAAGACTAACATTGGGCTAGTTTGACAATACATCTCGCAGCCTATCTTGGGCTACTTGAACCAACAGATCAGGTTGAAATTTGGAGATAAATCGGTCACAACCGACTTTTTTTACCATGGCATCATTAAAACTGCCACTAAGTGAAGTGTTCAATGTAACGTAAAGATCTTTAAGCTTGGGATCATTACGAATCTCATACGTAAGCTTATAACCGTCCATTTCGGGCATTTCTGCATCTGTGATCATCAATAGTAACTCGCGCGGCACATCTTTCCCCTCTTCAGTCCATTTCTTGAGAAGATTTAAGGCTTCAAGTCCATCACAACATTCCAAAATATTAAGCCCCAGTTGTGACAGACAGCCTCTAACCTGAGAACGAGCCGTGGAGGAATCATCAACAATAAGAACGTTTCGACCGACCATTTGAGAAGCAAGTTCTTCATCAAGTACACCTTCGGATATCGAAATATCATACTCAATAATTTCTGCCAAGACTTTTTCAACATCAATGATCTCAACGATAGCCTGCTCATTGTTTTCTTTGACATGAGTAATAGCGGTCAAATAATTAGCACGTCCTGCGGTCTTGGGTGGTGGCTGGATTTCAGCCCAAGTCGTGTTGATAATATTGCGAACTTGACCGACCAAAAAGCCCTGAATTGACCGATTGTATTCAGTGATAATCAGGTTATATTCGACCTCTTCATCTTGAAGTGGCGGAAAACCAATTGCACCGCGAAGATCAATGACAGGAACTGAAGTCCCACGCAAAGAGGCAACCCCTGTGATGTGGTGGTGACTACCAGGCATTTTGGTTAGTGGGGGTACTTTAATCACCTCACGAACTTTAAACACATTGATCGCGAAAATCTGCCGGCTGTTTAGACGAAATAGCAATAGCTCCAGCCGGTTTTCACCCACCAAATTGGTTCGCTGATCAACGCTATTTAAAACTCCAGACATACGACTTCTCAACAACAATGTAATATATCAAAAATAGACTAAAGCTGGCCTAAACCAAAATAAACCGATGCAACTTAAATGTTGCATATGCGAAAAAAATGGACAAATGCTAGTAATAACAAAAGCTAACCTTCAATAACTTTCATTAACAATAAACCATCATAAAGTGCTTGTTTAACCAAAGCCGCACCTGGCATAGTCGCCTGCTTGTAGAAACGAGATTCAACAACTTGTAATCCTCGCTGGTAGGCAGGCAAACTTTGCTCTCGAATACAAGTTTGGATCGCAGGATAGAGTATATTTTTTGCTTGATTGATCGCCCCACCTATTAAAACTTTCTCTGGGTTAAACAAATTCACCACAATGGATATCGCAGCCCCCAAATAACGACCAAGCTTTTCGATGACTTCAACCGCTAAAACATCACCATTAGCCGCTGCTTCACATATATCTTCCACAGAAACTTCTTCAATACTCGACAATACGGATGACTCACCTTTGGCCAAGCGCTCAGCCACCTCATCTCGGATAGCTTGCGAGCTAGCGACTGTCTCCAAGCATCCACGATTACCACAATGGCAGGGTTTACCATTGGGATCAATTTGAATATGGCCCAGCTCACCGATATTGCCATGTCGTCCTTGCAAAACACGGCCATCAACAATGATACCAGCACCTAAACCATGGTGAATAGAAATCAGCACCGAGTTTTCATTGTCTTGTGAATGACCAAATAATCTCTCCGCCAAAGCCCAAGCACGAGTGTCATTTGCAATAAAAACGGGTAACCCCGTCGCTTTAAATATCTCTGGGCCGAGTGCTAAGTTTTCAACATTATAATGAGGCATTTGCATAACAATGCCTTGCTCTGAGTTGACTAATCCGGGCAAAGTAAGAGCAATGCTAGTTACACGACCTAGTTGTTCTGAGTAGCTTTGGAAAAACTCTTCAATTTCATGTAGTAAACGGGCTAATACATCTTCTTGATCGATTTCATGAATATCAATTTTCGTATCGATAAGCACTTCACCGCCGAGTTCGTGAAGTGCAATTGTGAGATAGCCACGCCCAAGACGCATAGAGAGAAATTGCCAGTCCTGATTATTTACCTGTAACCCAATTGCTGGGCGTCCTCGACTCGTTGCTTCCTGAACCGTGGTTTCATGAATAAGATGCGCTTCTATCAATTCACGCGTTATCTTAGTGATGCTGGCTGGGGCAAGCTCACTCTCTTTAGATAAATCGATTCGAGAAATAGGACCTTTTTGATCAATGAGTTTATATACACGGCCAGCATTGACCCGCTTAATATGGTCAATATGACCTGGTTGAGCCATGTACATAGTATGCTCCGAATATCAACAACATCGCGATTTTTTTACTTTGCGAAGTAATTGTGAAGGACTTTAACAAATTGCCGTGACAGCCATCACGTATAAAGATGATTGTTTGAGCGTTTCATCAAATTGCTAAACAAATCCAACATTTGACACTATATTTTTTTGCATTAATAAATATGTGTATATTTAAACACCTCAATCACTCACAACTCAGTATTTTGCGTATACTCAAATAAGTTTTTTGGTTGAAAAGTCGTTTCACTCCAATTGTGATCAAGGAACATATCATGACCTGTATCCAAAGAAGAACAAAAATTGTCACCACATTAGGCCCATCGACAGACACGGAAGGCATGCTAGAAGCAATGATTAAAGCAGGCGCTAACGTCGTTAGAATGAACTTCTCCCATGGCTCTACCGAAGAACACATCCAAAGAGCAACCCAGATTCGTAATATCGCTGCTAAGTATGATACCCATGTTGCGATACTCGGTGATCTTCAAGGTCCCAAAATACGCGTGTCAACATTCAAGGATAACAAGATATATCTATCCGTGGGTGATACCTTTGTACTTGATAGCGATTTGCCTAAAGGCCAAGGGGATCAAAATTCCGTCGGGCTCGACTACAAAGAGCTACCACACGACGTATCAAACGGCGACTTATTGCTGCTCGATGATGGCCGGGTACAATTAGAAGTCACCAAGGTATCTGGAAATCAGGTCATTACAAAAGTCGTCGTAGGTGGTCCGCTGTCGAACAATAAAGGCATTAACAAAAAAGGCGGAGGTCTCTCTGCCGGCGCGTTAACCGAGAAGGACAAAGAAGACATTAAGACAGCGGCTAAAATAAAAGTCGACTATTTGGCCATCTCCTTTCCAAGAAATGGCGAAGATATGAAATATGCCAGACACCTTGCCCGTGACGCAGGGCTAGAAGCCAAACTAATCGCTAAGATTGAACGTGCTGAAACGGTCGAAAGCGTAGAGAATATGGATGATATTATCCTTGCTTCAGATGCGGTTATGGTTGCACGTGGAGATTTGGGCGTCGAAATTGGAGACCCTGAGCTAATTGGTGTGCAAAAACAATTGATTCGCAGAGCAAGAAGTCTCAATCGTGCGGTCATTACTGCAACACAAATGATGGAATCGATGATAGAAAACCCTATGCCTACTCGAGCTGAGGTCATGGATGTGGCAAATGCTGTGTTAGATGGAACCGATGCTGTAATGCTATCTGGTGAGACAGCCTCAGGAAAATACCCTCTAGAAACGGTCCGTTCAATGGCTGAAGTCTGCTTAGGTGCAGAGAAAATGTCCGCGATAAACCGCTCGACATACAGAATGAACTCTGTATTTAAAACATGCGAAGAAACCATCGCTATGACAACTATGTTCGCAGCCAATCATCTAGAAGGGGTGAAAGGCATCATCACACTGACAGAATCCGGCCGAACAGCCCTTATGATGTCAAGACTCAGTTCAGGGTTACCTATTTTTGCCTTATCGCGTAACGAAAGTACGTTAAATCAATCGGCCCTGTATCGTGGAGTAACCCCTATTTACTTTGACTCAAAAAGTGATTCCGGTTTATCCATTACCAAAGATGCAATTCAATGCTTGAAAAAGAAAGGATTGCTTCATGATGGCGATCTCGTCATCATTACACTCGGCGATACGATGGATGTGATAGGTTCGACCAATTGTATGCGCGTGCTCTCTGCTTGATACTATCAAAAAGCGAGACCACGGATTTAGGGCGTGACTTTAGTGCATACTGAAGAAAACATTTCGACAAATCGGAAGCCTGCATCAAGGCCCATCTGATAGTCATGTAATAGCGCGCCCTTTTCACTCATTAAGGAATTCGATAGAAGTGGTTTTTCTGGTTTAATCTGAACAATAAAACAGTCATCGGGAGGATTATGAAGAAAGTCTTGGGTGAGGGAATACGTTTGGTAGTGCACCATCAACATGTCTGCTAATCCCGAATCAAACTTTTCTCCGAGTAGATAACTTAAACGATAAATATCCTCGGCCCCAAATAACCATCGCCCGCCATTGAGTGCTTCAAGTTTAATATGTTTTAGTTTATCTTCCTTAGAGCGCTGTAATTGCTCAGTAAAAAAGCTTGCCCAATCATCTTTCCAACTTGCCAACTTCTGTTGCCACCGCTCTTGGATAAGATTGAAAGAACCTCTATACCATTGCACATTATCATCTCGCATCTCTTCTTCTACCTCAGTTTCCAAATCTTCCCCTTCTGTTCTTATGACAATGATACACCTCGCTTCTTTTCGCCAAGCTTCCTGCACGGGAATAGATGCCGAAACACCGCCATCAACGTAAACACCATGGTCAAACTCAACAGCTTGGTTATAAAGCCTTGGAATTGCACATGTTGCGATCATGACTTTTCTCCAGTCTTCCTGCAACATAGGCAAATAGTGATCAAATAGCCGACTAGTATCAGTAACCGCTGCAAAAGCTTTCCTGTTGCCTAATACTTTTCTCCCCATATCCACATCCAACTTATATGGGTAATCGCTTATTTTATCAACAGCCCAATCTATACCAAGGTACTGCTTACGCCTGATATACCGAAACAAATTGAAAAACATAGGATCTGTCGTGAGTTCCAAAATAAAAGCACGCCCTATCCCTCTCTGGCGACAAAGAAAACCACACAAATTCAGGGCACCAGCGGAAGTACCGTAAAAGACATCGAAAGGATCAAAATTGGATAGAAGAAAGGCGTCGAGAACGCCAGAGGTGAATATGCCTCTCTGACCGCCACCTTGGGCTACGAGCGCATTTTTCCCCCCCGTATATTTTGCAAGACGATGAGTATCAAGATCGATAGCCGCACCAGTAACGACACCGCTGTTGCCCATAGAGCTTACCTAAACGGACGTAATGGCGATCAAACCGAAACTGATAAGTACTGTGAAGACGATTACCGTAATAGCTATCGCATACTTTAACTCAAGCTCCATAAACACCTCCAATGTTATGTAACAAAGTAATAACACCCTTGTGAGGTATCTTCAAATATTTCCTTTTTTTTGTGCGTAGTTATGACGTTACTATCACAATTACAAGACTATCTTGCTCTTAAGGACAGACAATGTGGACAATAAGGTTAGACCTTTTCTTGTAACCCTAATAATTTTGGTACTACTTACACCCCTTCCCGTATCCTCAGCGGTCTATCTGACTCCTTGGTTTGGATACACAGGTGGTGGAAAGGTCATTGCTCAAAATGAGCAAGTCTATGACTTGGAAGGCTCTGAAAGTTACGCTATCACTGGCGAGGTGGATTTAGACCAAGGTAGGGTGGGATTATTCTATTCCAACCAAAAAACCAAAGTAGATTCCATTAATGTAGACTCATCGATCCACTATCTTCAATTCCAAAGCAGTATCTACTACCCTACTGAAGAAACAGTATCATTTTACCTTGGCGTGGGATTAGGGGCTTCATACATAAATGCAGATTGGGTGGACGATGGCTTGGGATTCTCGACTAGTATATTTGGCGGTCTTGAATACCGCTTTCATGAAAATATGGCACTAAATACCCAGCTCCGCTGGCTTGGGACTGTGGTAGATAGCGATACCAGTGGTATATGTAACTTATCAGCTTCGGAATCCGATAGTTGCATTATTAAATTTAAAACTGATTGGATGAATCAGTTTTCTGCCAATTTAGGCCTAACTTGGAACTTCTAACCTCTGGTGAAAAAGTTTGCTTTGCCAACAAAGCATCCTAGTCGTACCTAAGATAACGTCAAGATATTAAGTTATTTTTTACATAATTTAACTATTGCGTTAACCCATTTTAGTAGTTAGTCTTTCTATTGAAGACAGTGGATTATTTCACTAAAAAAGGCCATTCGTTACACCAGTGGCAAAAAATGCTAGTATCAATTAAATTTCAGCACCATAAACTAACAGATTATCGATTGATAGTTGATTACATACTTAATTCCCCGTTCATTAAGGTGTATCGACTTTTATGCTACAGAAGTGTAATGGGCTAACGTTCAGCCTGAAACACCGAATATTTAATCACTTATCTTACAAATACTGGATTTACAGGAGTCCTATATGAAAAGAGAGCAATGGGGATCCAGAGCAGGCTTTGTTTTAGCCGCAGTTGGATCGGCTATCGGGTTGGGAAACATATGGCGCTTTCCATACATGGCTTATGACAATGGTGGTGGCGCTTTCTTTATTCCTTACCTTTTTGCCATGATCACAGCTGGTATACCTTTCATGATCCTTGAATTCAGTATGGGACAAAAATACAGAGGGAGTGCTCCAAGGACTCTAGCAAAGATTCACTCAAAGTTTGAATGGCTTGGATGGTTTCAAGTTGGAGTAGCCGCCGTCATCGCCGTTTACTACGTTGCCGTTATTGGCTGGGCAATCTCGTACTTTGGCATGTCATTCAACCAAAGTTGGGGCACAGACACTAATGCGTACTTTTTTAAAGAGTACTTGTCCTTGGGTGATAATTCTCCCACCAACTTAGGTAGTATTCAATGGAAAATAGCGCTCGCTATGCTGATAGCATGGGCTATTACATACGCGGCGATTGTGGGTGGTGTAAAAGCGGGAATAGAACGTGCTTCAAAAATAATGATGCCCGTTCTTTTTATCATGGTGATCTTACTTATCGCTAGAATGGTTTTTCTTCCCGGAGCTCTCAATGGCATTAACTATATGTTTGAGCCTGACTTCAGTAAAATATGGGATGTCAAAGTTTGGGCCGCAGCATACGGGCAGATTTTCTTCACTCTGAGTATCGGATTTGCCATCATGCTTGCCTATTCTAGCTACTTGCCGGAAAAGTCAGACATTACCAATAATGCCTTTATGACTGTCCTCATAAACTGCGGATTCTCAATTTTGGCGGGAATTATGATTTTTTCAGTACTGGGTTACATGGCTTACGAGCAAGGAAAACCCCTCACTGATGTTGTGTCTGCTGGTGTTGGGTTAGCGTTTGTAACCCTGCCCGCGGCTATCAATCTACTCCCTGCTCCTTATATTTTGGGCCCTCTGTTTTTCTTCGCCCTAGTAGTGGCAGGGCTGAGCTCGCATATTTCAATTATGGAAGCGGTCACTTCCGCAATAATGGACAAGTTAAGCTGGAGCCGCAGAAAAGCAGCAACTATCGTCATCGGTATTGGCGTCGTTGTCTCAATGGCATTCGCCACCAATGGTGGACTACTACTTCTTGATTTAGTTGATCATTTTGCTAATAACGTTGGAATTATGGTTGGTGGACTCGTTGAAGTCGTTTTGATGGCTTGGCTTTTGAACAAAGCAGCTGATGTTCGCCAATATGCTAATGATATCTCCGATTTTTCAATAGGTGCTTGGTTTATCGTATGTCTGAAGTTCATCACTCCGATTATGCTCGCTATTATCTTAGCAACCAAACTGCACACTTTGTTTACTGAAGGTTACGGTGACTACGATCTTACCTTAGGCTGGGCCATCATTGCAGCATTACTTGTCATCGGAATTCTGATCAATACAACAAGTCAGCAGGAGAAATCACTATGACCACAGGCGCAATCATCATGATGGTATTAGGATTAGGCCTTACCTGGGGTGGGGCTGCTCTATGTATAAAAAGAGCGATGGATAAACAATCCCAATAAATTGGAATTAAAGATGCCGGCACACAGTAGTGCCAGCATCTTTCGAAAGCTAGAATGTATACTTAATGCCAAAAGCTCCGCCCACCTGTAGCTCTGGACCGCCATGTAGATCCAGTTCAGGATGAACTTGTGCATACATATCCCAATCTTTATGAAAATTCCAGTTCACTCCAAGCGGCACGCGTACGCCAAACTCATCATGGTCCCACTCACTCCATGCACCTGCTCCAACGTACCAAGTAAATGGTACATCTGCATCGAACTTACCTCTGGCAAAAATGTAATCAAAAGCTGCGCCGTCGTTCCCTAGTGTGAAACGGTATTTGTTATCTAATTCAACAACCGCACTCAAGTCTTGATCGAACGCCATGCCTGCTGACCACTGATGAGTATTTCCACCTTCTGCCGAAGCTGTTGCACTAGCGGCTAAAATAGCACCCGCCAGAACACTTCTGAGTAGGATATTTCTTTTCATTACTCTATTTCTCTAAGCTAATAAAACACCGTTCAAATCTACAGACAAGAAACAGTCATATGTCAGGAAAGAGTAAAACTAGGTCATGCTAACAACAATAATAACAATATAAAATTGAAGAAAAAGCCTCGCTCTAGGAACCCGTTATATCGCTAATAAACTCACACAAATTTTGCAAACAACAAAAACGCCACTCACTTTTTAAGCGAGTGGCGTTACACATATAATAGGTATTTTGCTACTAGGTTAATTCATGGTAAGGCGTCTTGTTGAACAGATAGAACTGCAGCCCTGCATAAACTGGATAAACACCTAACGATGCCACCGTAAGGGTAATCTTAATCAGCTCTTTCCTTGAATATGCCCTTAAGCTAACTTGGCTGTATGCTTCTTTTACACTTAGCAGGTATTTTCCTAACGTTAAACCTAAGAGTTTAAAACAAATCAAGCAGTAAGCGGCATAGACTCCAATAAAAGTGATCATAGCTAAGATTATCAAACCTAACATTAGCGGTAAGGCTTTGTCGTCGTTTAAGGACAAACTAATATCCATCCCGCTAAGTACCTGATGCATGAAAAACATGAGGCCAGAGAGCAAAACTTGTGCGAACATTTTAGCTATCAAGATGTCGACAACAAATGCCCCTGTCCTCCTAAATTTTTCCGCTACTGTCATTACTTACCAAGTAAAGCGTTAATCTGAGATTTATAGCCAGCAGCTTCCGCACCATAGATAACCTGGATGCCCGTATCACCAACTTTAACTAAACCTTTAGCACCAAGCTCTTTGGTCCAGTAATCGTTGTCTTTTACTTGCTCACCATCTTTTACCGTAATTCTCAAACGGGTAATACAAGCATCAACATCCACAATATTCTCTGCTCCGCCAAGTGCAGTCACCATGAGTGTTGCTTTCTCGCTATCACCAGCGCCGCCTTTTGACGCATGGTAATCTTGCTTAGAGACTACAGCAACCGCACTTCCTTTACGCCCTGGAGTCTTGATATCAAATTTCAAGATGTACCAACGGAAAACAAAGAAGTAGACAAACGCATAAGCGATACCAACTAATGGAATGTAGAACCAATTGTTCTCTACACCTGTTAGTCCAGGAAGCATACCGAACAGAGTGAAGTCAATGAAGCCTCCACTGAACGTCATACCAACTTTTACATTCAACATGTCCATCAACATAAATGATAGACCTGCTAGAGGGACATGAATGGCATAGTACAGCGCTGGTGACAAGAACAAGAAGGTAAATTCAATAGGCTCCGTAATACCCGTTAGAAAGGCTGTCAGAGCAACAGAGAATAGTAAGCCACCTGCCGCTTTTTTGTTTTCTTTGTCCGCTAAGGTATACATAGCGTAAGCTGCTGCTGGCAAACCAAACATCATGAAAGGAAATTTACCTGTCATAAAGTTAGTTGACGTAAACTGAGAGAAGTCACCTGTTGCAAGAGAATTAAAGAAGATGTTTTGAGTACCTTTAATCACTTCTCCCGCAATTTCTGCAGTACCACCAATCTCTGTTTGCCATAACGGTAAATAGAATACGTGATGCAGACCAACTGGAATCAAGGAGCGCTCAATAACACCAAAAATTAGAGATGCCACATAACCATGTCCTGCCGCCGTCATTTCACCAAGAGCAGAGCCGATAGCACCAAAGGCAGCGCCGAAAAATGGCCAGATAAAGGTTAATACAATGCCGTAGAAAAGCGCGGCGAAGGCACTGATAATCGGTACGAAACGAGCACCGCCAAAGAAGCCTAGATAATCTGGCAACTTAACATCATGGTATTTGTTGTGAAGAACGACCGTAATAGCACCTGCGATCAAACCGCCAAAGACACCCATACTTAGAGTATTCGAAATACCTAAGATATCGGCAAGCACACCAGGATACTCACTTCCCATCAAGACAACTGTGTTGCTGTCTACGTTTATCATGTGCGCAACGACCAAAGTCTTGGCGATGGCAACATTCATCACAAGATAAGAGATGAGAGCCGCCAGTGCCGCCGCACCTTTCTCTGCTCGTGCAAAACCAACAGCAATTGCCAGAGCAAACATAACAGGTAAGTTCGCAAAAACTATCCCCCCTGCTGCTGTCATTACTTGTAGGAAGCTGTTAAGTACACTTCCATCCTGAAGGGCACCTATTTGGTATGCCTCTATCATTGTTGGGTTAGTAAAACTGCCGCCGATACCCAACATTATGCCTGCTGCAGGCAATAATGCGATGGGTAGCATAATGGCTTGTGAAAGTTTACTGAAGAAACCTTTCATATTTATGCTCCTGAAAAATTTTAAGAATTCTTGGGTTCTAACGGCACACCCCCGCAGCCTTAAATGTTAGCACCCATGGAAAATGTAACCACATATGACAGTATATTTTCCGGCTCTAAATATATATTGATGGTAAACAAACTTTCTAGCTGCTTACGAAAATAAGTTCCAAACTAATAGATAGATCACAGTCCAAAATCTAATCTCATGGCACAAATATCATGACAAGTGACTGATTTTTATTACAATTAATAATGACAGTATTAATTTTACTGTAAAAATAAAATCACACCCATTGTTATTTTATGTAACAAAATTAGATTGGCGTTCAATACACTACACAGATTCAACAATATGGGTTAACAAGGAAAATCAGTTCAATTATCGTGATGCTTGGCAAAAGAAATTGGCTGAAAGCTCATTTATTGGTCGAAACTATTTTTTCTTCTTAAAAAAAGATCGTGGAAGTTTTTGCTGGTTTTCAAACCAACTTCAGACAAAGATAAACCTTTTAACTGGGCAATATATGATGCAACTTCCACTACATAGGCAGGTTGATTCTGCTTCCCACGATGAGGAACAGGGGCCAAATACGGAGAGTCGGTTTCTATCAACAAACAATCAAGGGGAAGCGCTTTAACCACTTCCTTTAATTCAGAGGCTTGCTTAAACGTGACTATGCCAGAGATGGATATATAAAATCCAAGGTCTAACGCGGCCTTTGCAAAGGCAAGATCCTCCGTGAAACAATGAATCACACCTCCGCATTGCTCAGCATGACCGGAGCGTAAAATACTTAAAGTATCTTTTCTCGCCTGTCTAGTGTGTATAATGAGTGGTTTGTCTATATCTACAGCAAGCGCGACATGCTGCTCAAAACGTACTTTTTGTAAATCTTTTGTCTCGGGCTGATAATGATAGTCCAAGCCTGTTTCGCCAATTGCAACAACTCTAGAATCCGAGGAAAATCTATAAAGACGCTCCAAGGAAAATTCACTTTCAACGTCAAGAGGGTGTACACCACACGAAGCATATACATTATCAAAAGGCCTAATTAGCTCCATCATATGAGGAAAAGCATCAAGGGTAACCCCTACAGAAAGTATGTCGGTAACGTTGCAAGCCTTCGCCTTTGCAATTACCTCACCAATCCCTGAATGCGTGCTGCTATAATCTAACTTATCAAGATGACAATGCGAATCTACGAACATACTTCCTCATTGAATTTAATTAACCAATCCAGAATAAGCAATTCGCCATTGAGACCGGAGTGCTCTCGCAACTGATCAGTTAGCCTAGATAAACTTTCTGCCTGCCGATACAACTTCTCATAGCTTATGTTTTGGGCCAACACTTTAGAACCGGGAGTTAGATAGGGAGCATCGAGGCCAAAATGCACCTTCTGCGCGTCAGTAAGCATATACCAGATCCATCTCAAAGAGTCTTCCTTAGCGCTTTCCAAAAGTTTAGCTAGGTAAACAAGGTCGCCCTTATGCATTACGCAATCTAATAAACCTCGTTCTATTTGCTGATAAAACCCTTCCTGCTCTTTTTCGATAAATGACTGAATCCTCGTTGGTGCATTATCATTAATATGTGCGAAATAGGCAGGAATTGTTGATGTATACTGCTGAGTTAACCACTCTTGGATAACTTGAGATGACGGTTTAGGAATTTGCCATTTTTGACAACGACTAGTTACTGTCGAAAGTAACCGCTGTGGCTGGTAGGTAACCAGAAGAAACATGCAAGTACTTGAAGGCTCTTCAAGCGTTTTTAACAAAGCATTGGTCGCAGACTCTGTCATTACCTCTGCAGGCTCAATAACAAATAATCGCTTACCAGATAACTGCGACGACTCTTGTGCTAATCGATTACAAGTTCGAATTTGATCAACACTGATAGATTTTCCCGCTTTTTCAGGATTAATTACATGATAATCAGGGTGATTGTGCGCATTCATTAATTGACAGCTGTGGCAAACACCACATGCGTCACTGACATAATTTCCACACAGAACAGCGCGACTGAATGCTGCAACCAACTCTTCAGTCGCTAAGCCAGGCTGAGAGATCAACAGAGCCGCATTTGAAAACGTGTCATTTTCCAAACTCGATTGCCATTCACTCCAAATATCACTTAACCATGGGTGGCTAGATGTCATGACTGTTTTAACCATTCGCTCAACACATTTTGTATATCAATCGCAACCGAATCGATACTTTTACCAGCATCAATGGTCACAACATTCTCTTCCGCTGCCGCTAATTCGAGGTAGCGTTTTCTGGTGCGCTCGAAAAAGCCTAAATCCATCTTCTCGATACGATCTAACGCTCCTCTGCCTCTTGCCCGTGAAAGACCTACTTGAGGGTCGATATCGAGATAAATGGTCAAATCTGGCTTAAAATCACCGAGTGTTGTCCGCTTAAGGTCCGCTAACGTGTTCTGTGCAAGCCCACGACCTCCACCTTGATAGGCTTGAGAAGACATATCATGCCGATCACCAACGACCCAAATTCCTGAAGCCAATGCCGGCTTAATTACATTCTCAACTAACTGAACACGAGCGGCATACATAAGCAAGAGCTCTGTCATATCCTGTAACTTCTCACCTTCATGTTCTTGCTTAACCAAAGTGCGCAACTGCTCCGCTAATGCTGTCCCACCTGGCTCACGCGTAGTTTGAATACACTCTACACCCGCATTCTTAAGAGTGGCTAATACCGCTTTAATCGCAGTACTTTTGCCCGCGCCTTCTAGACCTTCGATAACAATGAACTTTGCGTTTCTCATTTATTACTTCTTAATTGTTTTAAATAGGATCGAACGGCTCGATTGTGTTCGGATAACGTTTTTGAAAATACATGTCCACCATCACCGCTGGCGACAAAATAGAGGTAGTCACTATTCTCCGGGTTGAGTGCAGCGTTAATGGATGCTTCACCGGGCATAGCAATTGGCGTAGGTGGCAAACCGAAAATGGTATAAGTGTTATACGGTGTTGGCGTTCGAAGATCTTTCTTGCGAATATTACCATTGTATTTATCTCCCATACCATATATAACCGTGGGATCAGTCTGCAATCGCATCCGCTTGTTAAGTCGGTTGACGAACACGGCTGAAATCCGCTTTCGTTCTGACTCTACTGCCGTTTCTTTTTCGATAATAGAAGCTAAAATCAGAGCATCATAAGGAGAACGAATTGGAAGGTTTGCTTGGCGCTTAGACCATTGCTCATCAAGAACTTGTTGCAATTTTGCCGCTGCGCGACGCAATATATCAAGATCAGAGGTGCCAAGGGTATAATGATAGGTTTCTGCTAGCAATAAGCCTTCTACTTTCTGCTTCTTAAGTCCTATGCTCTCAGCTATTTGTGCTTCTGTCAGCTTGTTCGCTTTATGTTCAAGATATGGCGCTTGTTGCAAGGATTCAAGCCATTCGGAAAATGTTGAACCTTCAACAAAGGTAATGGCAAACTGATGCTCTTTACCGGCTTGAAACAATTCCAATGCCTGCTTCAGGGTCATTTGAGGAGTTAAAAGATAGGTACCTGCTTTGACCTCAATCATTTGAGGATAAAATCGATGTAATAGAGGAGTAAAACTATCTGATTTGATCAGCTGCTTTTTTATCAACCCAGCTAATACTCGTTTAAAACTATCACCGGATGTAATTGTATATACTTGCTCTTTATCTAACGCCAACGTCTGATTGACGTATTTCTCAACATGTTGAGCAATGTAAAAATAACCCGCCATCAACAACAATATAACGCATACCAAAGACAAAGTGATTTTCTTTATCACAGGTTTATCATCTCCTGAATTTGTTTTGTAATCGGGCCCTTAACATAAGTTTGAGTACCAACAGCCGTTATCGGCGCCACACCTAGGAGCGAGTTTGATACAAAGACTTCTTCCGCGTTATAAAGCTGTTGCAGATCATAATGACCAACTTGAACATCGAGCCTTCCTTTGGAGGTAAGCTCAAAAATAACGCGTTGCATAACACCCTTTACACCTGCATAAGAAAGATTTGGCGTGTAGATAATACCTTCCTTCACCCAAAAAATATTCGCCACCGTAGTTTCGATGACATTGCCATTGATATCAAGCACGATTCCATCAGAAAAGCCCTTTTCATCCATTTCACCTTTTAGTAAAACCTGTTCAAGCCGGTTATTGTGCTTATGGCCAGCTAGCATCGGATTAAGGCCAAGGCGTAAGGAGCAGATACCCAGACTAAGCCCATCTGTAGACCACTTATTGTAATGTTCAGGGTAATCAAAAGCACTTATGGTAATGTTCATCTTTGCTATATGGTTAGGGCTGTATCCACGGCCACCTTCACCTCGACTAACGTGAAGCTTAAGGCCGGATTTAGCGCTTTGGATACTCGCTTTGTCTAACCAGTTTTCGACTTGTAACCAATCAGGCGAAGGGATTTTGAGTAGATCCAAACACGATTGCATCCTTTCTTTATGCATATCCCAATATTGTACCGAACCTTTTTTGACCAGCATGGTGGTAAAGCAACCGTCCCCATACTGAAACGAACGATCACTTAACGAGATAGTCTCTGCGAGTTGTCCATTGAGCCAATACATATCATCTTCCACATATATAAAGAAACGGCCTAATGCCTGTGCATTAAGCCGTTTTATCATAAATTACTTGCTAACTCTTTAGATTTTTTTAAACACCAAAGAGCCATTCGTGCCACCAAATCCGAATGAGTTACAAATAGCGTACTCTGAATTGATTGGCTTTGCCGTATGTGGGACAAGATCGATATCTTCTAGACCTTCGTCACAGTTATCTAAGTTGATAGTTGGTGGGACCCTCTGATCAACCAGAGCCATAATCGTAATGATGGCTTCAACAGAGCCTGCAGCACCTAAAAGATGGCCAGTCATGGACTTGGTAGAAGATACTTTTACTTGCTTGATGCCTTCCTCACCGAGCGCACGCCGAATACCTTTTGCTTCCGCAACGTCTCCTGCTGGAGTCGACGTTCCATGAGCATTTACGTATCCAACTTGTGTGCCCGTAATGCCCGCATCACGCATTGCCGCTTCCATTGCCAAGGCACCACCAGAGCCATCCTCACTAGGAGATGTCATGTGGTAAGCGTCACCAGACATACCGAAGCCAACAAGCTCCGCGTAAATCTTTGCACCTCGAGCCTTTGCGTGCTCATATTCTTCCAAAACGATAACACCAGCGCCATCACCTAGAACAAAGCCATCACGGTCTTTATCCCAAGGCCTTGACGCTTTATGCGGCTCATCATTACGAGTAGAAAGTGCTTTAGCTGCACCAAATCCAGCCATCCCGAGAGGCGTAGAGGCTTTTTCAGCACCACCAGCAACCATAGCATCGGCATCACCGTAAGCAATCATACGGGCTGCATGACCAATATTGTGCAGACCAGTTGTACACGCTGTAGAGATGGCAATATTCGGTCCACGAAGACCGCGCATAATAGAGAGATTTCCAGCGACCATATTCACTATGGTTGAAGGAACAAAAAATGGACTCACTTTCCGTGGTCCCTTTTCAACCAAAGCGGTATGACCTGCTTCTATAAGGTCTAGACCACCGATGCCAGAGCCTATAGCTACACCAACGCGCGCTGCGTTCTCGTGATTAATTTCTAAGCCTGAGTCATCAATAGCTTGAATACCTGCTGCGATGCCGTATTGGATAAATAAATCCATTTTACGCGCATCTTTTTTTGACATGTATTCTGTGCAATCAAAATCTTTCACTAAGCCCGCAAAGCGAGTAGAAAAGTTTTCCGTGTCAAAATGCTCGATATTTACGATACCACTTTGACCTTCTAGCAGGGCTTTCCAGGATGATTCTACAGTGTTGCCGACCGGTGACAACATACCCATGCCAGTGACAACAACACGACGCTTGGACACGATTTTATTCTCCGGAATTGATGTGATTCTATGAAAAGGTATAGAAGAGTTAAAAAGAACACAGGCGGCCAGAAGGCCGCCTGGGAGAGATATTACTGAGCGCTGTTTACGTAGTCGATTGCAGCTTGAACAGTTGTGATCTTCTCAGCTTCTTCGTCTGGAATCTCAGTGTCAAATTCTTCTTCTAGAGCCATTACTAGTTCAACAGTGTCTAGAGAATCAGCACCTAGATCGTCAACGAAGGAAGCTTCATTTTTTACTTCTGCTTCATCTACACCTAGCTGTTCAACAATGATTTTCTTTACGCGTTCTTCGATGTTGCTCATTTTTCTTTTCCTTTACAGATTTCGCTCAATGCGATGGTTCCGTAGTTTATTCGAACTATTGAAAGTTGCAAGGGGGTACTTGCTGGTCAAACCACAAATTTAGCGATTTTTACCGAAATTCAATACATTTTTGACTTATATCATGCACAAATCTTGCGCATATGGACGCTGATCATCACAAACTATAGGCTATTTTATAACAGTAAATAACCCACTTCGTTCAAGTTAGCATCAAACCATGTACATGCCACCATTAACGTGCAAAGTTTCACCCGTAATGTACCCAGCTTCTGGTGAAGCAAGAAACACAACTGCTGAAGCGATTTCACTTGGTTCGCCAAGACGACCTGCTGGAACATTAGATAAAGTCGTCGCTCTCTGCTCTTCGTTCAGTGCTTTGGTCATATCCGTTTCGATAAAACCGGGAGCAACCGTATTTACTGTCACACCACGAGAAGCAACCTCACGAGCCATAGATTTGGTAAAACCTATTACACCCGCCTTCGCTGCGGCATAATTGGCTTGACCTGCATTACCCATGGTACCAACAACTGAACCAACATTGATAATGCGACCTGAACGCTTTTTCATCATACCGCGAAGCACTGCTTTAGACATACGATAAATAGGCGTTAAGTTCGTTTCGATGATGTCATTCCACTCGTCATCCTTCATGCGCATCAGCAAGTTATCACGAGTGATACCAGCATTGTTCACTAAAATATCGATCGCGCCAAACTCATCGTTAATATTTTTTAAAGTTGCTTCAATTGATTCGATATCCGTCACGTTTAGGGTCAATCCTTTACCCTTATCCGCTAGGTAATCACTAATTGCTGCAGCACCACCTTCGGAAGTCGCTGTACCAATAACTGTCGCGCCTCTCTCGGCCAAAAGTTCAGCAATAGCACGACCGATGCCACGGCTCGCGCCAGTCACCAAAGCAACTTTGCCTTCAAGATTCATCATATGTGTTATTCCTCAATAATTTATTTAGCCGTCTCAAACGATGCTACGTCATTCACTGCACAGCCACCAAGTGTCTTAACGATACGCTTAGTCAAGCCGGTTAACACCTTGCCAGGGCCAAGTTCAAATAGTTTTTCGACCCCTTGCTCACTCATAAGCTGAACGGTTTCCGTCCAACGAACAGGGCTGTACAACTGACGAACTAACGCATCTTTGATTTTCTCTGGATCCGTTTCAGCAACCACGTCGACATTATTAATGACAGGCAGCTGAGGGGCATTAAACTCTGTGTCTTTCAGCGCAATTGCCAGTTTATCTGCGGCGGGCTTCATCAGCGCACAGTGAGAAGGCACTGAGACTGGTAAAGGAAGCGCTCGTTTCGCTCCTGCTTCCTTACACAAAATGCCGGCGCGCTCAACCGCATCTTTGCTACCAGCGATAACCACTTGCCCAGGAGAATTGAAGTTAACAGGGGAGACTACTTCTCCTTGAGCCGCTTCTTCACACGCCTTAGCTATAGATGCATCATCAAGACCTATAATTGCGTACATCGCGCCTGTGCCAGCCGGAACGGCTTCTTGCATAAGCTGTCCACGTAACTCAACCAGCTTGATCGCCTGTTTAAAATCAATCACACCTGCACAAACTAAAGCAGAATATTCACCAAGACTGTGGCCTGCAATAGTGCTTGGTTGATCCAAACCTAATTCTTGCCATACTCTCCAAATAGCTACTGAAGACGCCAATAAGGCCGGTTGAGTACGAAAAGTTTGATTTAAATCTTCAGCAGGACCATTTTGAATCAACGCCCAAAGATCATAGCCCAAAGCCTCAGATGCTTCTGAAAATGTACTTTTTATTACATCATACTGCTCACCAAGTTCAGCCAGCATACCAACAGATTGCGAACCTTGACCCGGAAATACGATAGCAAAATTGCTCATTTTATTTACCTTAAAATAAAGTAACAAATAAACGATGCTTACTCTAGAATCTACCTCTCAGATCACATCACTTAGGATCGATCAAAAGGGAGAATCTAGACATCAAAAATTTAAAAATTTACGCTAGTTTTAGAACTTAACGAGCGCAGATCCCCAAGTAAAACCGCCACCAAACGCTTCAAGTAAGAGCGTTTGACCTCGTTGAATACGACCATCACGCACTGCTTCATCAAGCGCTGTTGGAACCGTTGCTGCGGAGGTATTACCATGCTTATCAAGCGTTATAACAACTTGATCAAGAGACATTGACAGCTTTTTAGCCGTCGCAGAGATAATACGATAGTTGGCTTGGTGAGGTACCAGCCAGTCTAGCTCAGATTTATGCATATTGTTGGCAGCAAGAGTATCTTTTACCAATTTCGAGAGTTGTGTGACCGCAACTTTAAAAACCTCGTTTCCGGCCATATGCAGCCATTTGTCCGCATCTTTACCACGCTCAGGGACTTCGAGACTCAATAGCTCGCCAAAACGACCATCGGAATAAACGTGAGTCGAAAGAATTCCTGGTTCATCACTCGCGCCTACAACGACAGCACCAGCCCCATCACCAAACAAAATAATGGTTGAACGATCGGTTGGGTCACATGTTTTAGACAAAGCATCTGAGCCTATCACTAAAACATTTTTGCACATGCCTGTTTTGATGTGCTGGTCGGCCACAGAAAGCGCATAGATAAAACCAGAGCAAGCCGCGGCAATATCAAATGCTGGGCAATTGGAATTTCCCAGTTTAGCTTGAACCTGACAGGCTGAAGATGGAAACGTATGGCTACCACTCGTCGTTGCGACTATGATAAGGTCAATTTCATCAGCTTTAATTCCTGCCATTTCAATCGCGTTCTGTGCTGCAATAGCTCCCATATCTGCAACCGTTTCATCGTCAGCAGAAATGCGCCTCTCCCGTATCCCCGTACGAGTTACGATCCACTCATCACTTGTCTCTACCATTTTCTCTAAATCTGCGTTAGAACGCACCTGAGATGGCAGGTAGCTGCCAGTACCTAAAATTTTGCTGTACATGAAGACTAATAATGCCTCTCGAGTAAAACCGCTTCCAAACGATCGCTAATACGGCTGGGTACTTGTCGTTTGACCTCGTGTATTGCTTCGCCAATTGCATTGACAAGAGCATCTACATCAGCACTTCCGTGGCTTTTTATAACAATGCCTCGCAATCCTAACAAACTTGCGCCATTATACTGGTCGGGGTTCAGCATTTTGAGGTCATTAAATAACCTAGAAAACAAAATTCTTGCGATCCAACCCTTTATCGATGAAGCCGTAAGACTTGACCTTAGCTTGTTGATAAATATTTGCGCAGTACCCTCACACGCTTTCAAACAAACATTGCCCACAAAACCATCGCAAACTACGACATCAGCCGCATCACTGAGCAATTGGTTTCCTTCAATATAGCCAATATAATTGATCGAACTGGTTTGAGATAGCATTTCAGCGCAACGCTTCACTAGATCATTACCTTTGATTTCTTCTGCACCTATGTTGAGAATCGCGACACGAGGAGAGTGAGGTAGGTATTGCTCAGCTAGCGCACTTCCCATAATAGCAAATTGAAATAGTGAATCGGCATCACAGGAAACATTAGCACCGAGGTCTAACATCCAAACTTGCGAACCGGAGGCGGTTGGCAATGCCGAGACAAGTGCAGGCCGCTCTATACCAGGTAAGAGTTTAAGCTTAAAACGGGACAATGCCATCAAGGCACCTGTGTTTCCACCACTAACACACGCATCAGCTTCTCCTTTTGCCACAGCATCAATAGCTTGGGACATAGACGTTCCTTCACTATTTCTGAGAGCTAGAGAGGGCTTCTCTGAATTGGAAATAACTCTATCGCTATGCTGTATATCCAATCGAGAGTTGGCGGGATAGCCAAGCGATGCTAATTGTGCAGTAATCGCATTGCGATCACCGACAAGAATCACTTTCAGCTCAGGGAAATGTGACAGTGCCTGCACAGCGGCAGGCACTATAACGCGAGGACCGAAATCCCCGCCCATTGCATCAAGTGCAACGGTTATATTAGGCAAAGGTCAACCTTACTTGTTGATGACCTTTTTACCACGGTAGTAACCTTCAGCAGTTACATTGTGGCGTAGGTGTGTTTCACCTGAAGTCGCATCTACAGATAGCGCAGCTGTGCTTAGGGCATCGTGAGAACGACGCATGCCACGCTTAGAACGTGATTTCTTGCTCTTTTGTACGGCCATTGACCCTACTCCTATGTTAACGCTTAAAGAACTAGTTCTTTAAGTTTTTTAAAACATCGAATGGATTTGGCTTGTCTTCCAAAATCTCTTGTGGAATTTCACCAAATACCAAATTATCTGATTGAACGCTACAATCCGCTTCATCATGCTTGGCAATCTGAGGTAAGTTTAGAATGAACTCATCTTCAACTAACTGTATCAAGTCAATTTCACCGTACTCGTTCAGATCTACCAAATCGTACTCTTCCGGTGCATTCTCTTCACTTTTTTCACCTAAATAGGGTGTGTAAGTGAATTCAACTTCGCATTCGTAAGCAAAGTTCTCGTTACAGCGTTGACACTCTAAATCAACTTCGATGTTAGCTTTACCAGAGATAACAACAAGTCGCTGTTCATCTAACTCAAATGACAATGACACATGAGCGTCGCGTTTAACGCCTTCAACTGATTCGAACAAGCGCTTAAAAAGACTGACTTGGATGATTCCATCGTAGTCTAGACGTTTTTGCGCAGCCCGTGCCGGATCAACTGTTCGCGGTATTTTTACCTTTTGCATAGGGCGCGAATTCTATCTTCCTATTCATTTTTAGTCAAAGAAAAAGGACAAAAAGTTATAGTTTTTTTCATTTGTAGCAAAACCATTAAGACGTTTTGCTCAATATACTTTAATCTCTTCGCATCCTAAAAAATAGATTGTAAATAAAAAACATGACAAATTATCAACTTGTCCTTGCCTCAACCTCTAAATACAGGCAAGAAATCATGGCCAAACTGTCGATACCTTTTATCACCGCATCACCTACTTGTGATGAAACGCCGCTAAAAGGTGAAAGCCCTGAAAATTTGGTTAAGCGCCTAGCAAAAACCAAAGCCGAATCTTGCATAGTAGATCAGCCAAGCCTGATTATCGGCAGCGATCAGATATGTGTGATTGAAGGAGAGATCATTGGCAAACCGCTCAATCGGCAAGTAGCCATTGAACAGCTTCATCGCCAAAATGGAAAAATGATCCAGTTTTATACTGGTCTAGCCGTTCACAATACGACCAGTAAGCAAACTCATGTTCATTTAGATACCTTCAATGTCCACTTTCGAGAGCTAACACAGTCGCAAATCGAAAACTACATCGATAAAGAAATGCCCTATGACTGCGCTGGCAGTTTTAAAAGTGAGGGGTTAGGTATCGCATTGTTCAAAAAGTTGGAGGGTAAAGACCCAAATACATTAATCGGCCTTCCTCTCATCGACCTGGTTGAGATTTTGGAACAACAAGGGATGAACATCTTATAAGTCTTGCTTTGAGTAGCCAGCGAGTACTGGCTACATTTTTCAATGTTTGAGTTGACGCAAATCCACTAATACTTTGTTAAGCTTATCTCCCATTGGTGCGTCTATAATCATCCATTGATCATTCATGGGGTGCTGAAACTTGATATTGGCTGCATGCAAAAACAGTCTGTCTAGTCCCACTTTAGCCATATAAGCATCAAATCTTCTATCCCCGTAGCGATCATCCCAAGCAATTGGATGACCTGTATATTGGCTATGAACTCGAATTTGATGCGTACGCCCTGTGATTGGACTCGCTTGAACTAATGTGGCTTCACGAAACTTTTCGACAATTTTAAATCGTGTTTCAGAAGCTTTGCCTTGTGAATTTACGCGCACAATACTATTGACTTCGTTCTTGAGTAGCGGCGCCGTCACCTTTTTACAACTCGACGGCCACTGACCCATGACCAAAGCAAAGTAATACTTCTGTACAGTTTTGGCGCGAAATTGTGCCTGAAGATGACGAAGAGCAGAGCGTTTTTTTGCAACAAGTAATATTCCTGACGTATCACGGTCAATACGATGTACCAATTCGAGAAAACGTGCTTGAGGCCTCAGTGCGCGCAGAGCTTCAATAGCACCAAATTTTAGCCCGCTTCCACCGTGAACCGCAGTACCTGATGGCTTATTGAGCACCAACATATGATCGTCTTCATAAAGAATCATATCTTCGAGTTCTGCGACCTTGTTTAGCTTAGTGCTCAGTGTTTTTGGCTCGATAGCTGATTCTTCAATGGTCACAGGAGGAATGCGCACTAAGTCTCCTGCTTGAAGTTTATATTCCGCCTTGATTCGCTTTTTGTTTACCCGCACTTCCCCCTTGCGCAAGATTCTATAAACCATGCTCTTAGGGATATTTTTCAGTTGGTTACGTAAAAAGTTATCTATACGTTGCCCAGACATGTCTTCATCGATCTCAACAAACTGGACTTGAGTTCTAATTTCGTTCATTTTCCCATTCTACCACTGAGACGGCATTAAGTTCACGTTTTATAGCTAACATATTACCTGACACGACTAAAAAACTGAGTTTTACTTTAACTCAGCATAAAAATTTCTCATTACAATTAATGAACCACACTAGTTTGACTTAATTTCATTAAATACAACGAGTTAAAAATATGTAAAATAGGTTTTTTAACCTTTTATAGCAAAGCAGATTGCTGACTTTACTGGGTACTGCTATAGTTCACACCTGCAATGGATGATTAGGTCTTATTTTACAAAAACCCAGTCATTGTTAAGCAAGATATTGAGTAGCCGCTAATTTAATGAAATGCAGCATATGGCGTAAGACATTTTTAGAATTAGTCAAGATTGTTGCCCTACTCATAACTCTTTCATGTTGAGTATTATCCGCCATTAGTATGCGGCTCACAGGCAAACGCTTGTGAGGCTGATGTGCCCACAGAGCACCCCTCCAGCCGGGAGGCTGCACAGATTTAGCCATGGGGTCAGGCACCTTGAAAGAAATCGACAGGCAACAAAAGCCATAGAATGACAACGAGATTTATTAATGAAAAGAATGTTAATTAACGCAACTCAGAAAGAAGAGTTGCGTGTCGCTTTGGTCGACGGTCAAAGGCTCTATGATTTAGATATCGAAAGCCCAGGACACGAATCCAAAAAAGCAAATATATACAAAGGACGCATCACTCGAATTGAACCAAGCTTAGAAGCTGCTTTTGTTGACTACGGTTCAGAAAGACACGGTTTCCTTCCTCTAAAAGAAATTGCACGAGAATACTTTCCTGAAGGATACACCTATCAAGGTCGACCGAGTATCAAAGAGGTACTCAATGAAGGCCAAGAGGTCATCGTTCAGGTAGAAAAGGAAGAACGAGGCAGTAAAGGAGCGGCACTTACTACGTTCGTTTCTCTCGCAGGCAGCTATCTTGTTTTGATGCCGAACAACCCTCGCGCAGGGGGAATTTCACGTCGCATCGAGGGGGATGAGCGAACTCAACTCAAAGCCGCCTTAAGCACTCTAGATCTGCCTCAAGGTATGGGACTCATTGTTCGTACTGCGGGTGTTGGCAAAAGTGCAGAAGAATTGGAATGGGATCTTAACGTTCTTCTCAATCATTGGGGTGCGATAAAGCAAGCCTCTGAAGCGCAGCCTGCTCCTCTTTTGATCCATCAAGAAAGCAACGTAATTGTAAGAGCGATCCGTGATTATCTTCGTCCAGATATCGGCGAGATATGGATTGATAGCAATACGATACATCAACGTGCTAAGGAACATATTCGCCTTGTTCGACCTGACTTTGAAAATCGTGTTAGAAAATATGATTTGGAGATCCCTCTCTTTAGTCATTATCAAATTGAAAGTCAAATAGAGTCCGCATTCCAGCGAGAAGTTCGTCTGCCTTCTGGTGGCTCGATTGTTATTGATCCAACAGAAGCACTCACCTCCATTGATATCAACTCGGCCCGTGCAACGAAAGGGGGCGATATTGAAGAAACCGCTCTCAACACAAACCTCGAAGCGGCAGAGGAAATTGCTCGACAACTTAGATTGCGTGATCTAGGTGGGCTAGTCGTCATCGATTTTATCGATATGACGCCAGTACGTCACCAACGTGAAGTTGAAAACCGGCTGCGTGACTCAGTGAGGCTAGACCGTGCGCGAGTCCAGATTGGACGCATTTCCCGTTTTGGACTTTTGGAAATGTCTCGTCAGCGCCTGAGTCCTTCTCTAGCAGAAGCCAGCCATCACATTTGTCCTCGCTGTACGGGTACAGGCGTGGTACGTGACAATGAATCCCTCGCGCTATCCGTTCTTCGTCTCATTGAAGAGGAAGCTCTAAAAGACAATACTGCTCAGGTACTTGCCGTTGTTCCCGTGCCTATTGCTTCATACCTTCTTAATGAAAAGCGGCGCTCGATAAATCATATTGAACGCATTCAAGAAGTTAAAATCACCGTCGTTCCAAATTCAGATATGGAAACTCCGCACTTTGATGTTATTCGCATCCGAGAGGGAGAGGAGTTTGACCTTTTATCCTATTTGCTTCCTAGTAAGTTAGAAGCGATCAAGGAAGCTGAAGGAAAAGAGACATCAGAAGCTGATGCTAGGCCGAAAAAACTGGAAGAGCCTGCACTCAAAGGTTTTGCAGCGCCTTCACAATCAGCACCTGCACCTAAGCAGTCATCAAAAGCATCTGAAAAACCGACATCAGACAAGAGTCAACCAAGTTTGATCTCTCGACTGTTCAAGGCTGTTGGTAAGTTTTTGTTTGGTGCTCAGAAAGAACAGCAGTCCTCAGACTCTAAACAGGCTCAGAACTCTCAAAAAGAGGGGCAGCGCAACAATCGTAACCGTCGCAATCGTAACGACCAACGCCGTCGCAATAGTCGTGATAACCGCAGAACAAACCAAGATGATAAGCGCGACGATAAATACAACAAGCCACAACGTGAAGAGTTGAGCACTGATAGTAAAACGACGACCGTCGAGCGTAAACAACCAAGTCGTAAGCCAAAACAGGAACAACGTCGTCATAAGCAACGAGACGAGAATACGACAAAGGTTGCAGAAGAAGGACTAAAACTTGCGGCTGAAGTACAAAGCGGAGAAAAGCTTCAGCAACCTGAAGAGAAAACGGCCAAAGTTAAAGAACGTCGTCAACGTCGTAAATTGACAAAACAAGTAAGAGTAAAAGATCAGAAGGCTCAGTCGGCTGAAGAAGAAGCGGTTAAGCAAGTTCAAGCTACGGCGATTCAAGACGAGGTGACTGAGCAAACCAATACTGAATCAAGCGATGAGGCAGAGCAGCCAAAACAACGTCGTAACCGTCGTTCACCACGTCACCTAAGAGCGAGTGGTCAGCGTAGACGTCGTGGTCGAGATCGTCGCCCTAATCCTTTCAGGCTGCGTAAAGGGGGGGTGGCATCACCAGAAATGGCGATGGGTAAGGTCATGCCAAGTTACGGCATTATCAAACCACAGCCGAAATCTGTTGAAGTTGAATCTGTTGAAAATGCGACTCAGACTGTACCACTGGCTCAAATAGGTGGTGTTGTTTGTCCGGAGATGGCCATGGGTAAAGTCATTGTTCAGCGCCATTGTTCTGCTAATGAGCAAGTTAAAGAACAATCAACCGCATCTATGGAAAATGCCGACCACTTGCAAGCATTGCCACCAAGCGACAATATCGATACGTCAATCGAGCATCCGATCGATGGAGCAGAGATAGAGCCTGTTAAAACGCAAGAAGTAAAACCGACCTCAGATGACAAAATTCACTCAGAGATCATTCTTCCTAAAGCGTTTAAAGGGCATGCGTCAGCCCCTATGGCTAAAGCGCCTGGTGATACTGAAATGAAAGAAATCACTGTTATCGCAGCCCCCTTTCGCGAAACTCGATATTCATCGAAAGGTGCAGGCAGTCAAGTAGCACGTGATCAATCTAGTGCAGCAATGGCTCGCCCTCAAAGCTATTAGTCAGTAATACTGAAAGCATCAAACGGCCCCATAAATGGGGCTGTTTTTTTGCTTTTTTATATCCCTGATAGAAGTAAAATCTAGATTATCTATCAGTACTGAACTCTGACTCATTGTTGAACTCAATCACAGTTTTGGGTAGCATCCATCACACTGTCTTGACGCTTTCACTTAATTTTCAACACTCTTTGCAATTTATTTTGCCTACATGAAAGCAGAGTCAGAGCCTATACTTTTATTTATTAATTTATCGTTATCTTTTATTTACAATAACTTTTAGCATAACTGAGAAAACATGTTTGAATTTCCACAATTTTCAAAACACTCTGTAAAAAATGATGTGTTATCTGGTTTAACTGTTGCACTCGCACTGGTTCCTGAAGCGGTTGCCTTTGCGTTTGTCGCAGGTGTCGATCCTATGGTCGGACTTTATGCTGCTTTTATTGTCGGACTGGTCACTTCTGTTTTCGGTGGTCGACCTGGCATGATCTCTGGCGCAACCGGCGCAATGGCTGTTGTGATGGTGTCACTGGTGTCATCACACGGCGTACAATATTTGTTTGCCGCTATTATGCTAGCTGGTTTGCTTCAGGTAACCGCTGGAATATGTAAGCTAGGTAAGTTTATCCGCATAGTCCCTCACCCTGTTATGATTGGTTTCGTAAATGGCTTAGCCATCGTCATCTTTCTGGCTCAGTTAGGGCAGTTTAAAGCACCTGACATCAATGGCGTACTCACTTGGTTACCACAAGAACAAATGATGCTAATGCTCGGATTGGTTGCTCTGACTATGGCTATCATTCATTTTTTGCCTAAATTCACAACAGCCGTGCCCTCTTCACTCGTTGCCATAGTAAGTATAACAGCACTAGTAATAGGCTTAGATCTTGAAACAAGGACGGTCGTTGATTTCCTTCGTACCATGTCTGGGAATGATCAAGCGACTCTTGCAGGCTCCCTACCCACTTTTGCATTGCCTATAGTTCCAGTTAATTTTGAAACATTGCAAATCATTCTACCCTACTCGATTATTCTAGCCGCTATCGGTCTTATAGAGTCTCTCTTAACGCTTACAGTACTCGACGAAATGACCAATACTCGAGGTCAATCAAATCGAGAATGTGTTGGCCAAGGTATGGCGAATATTACCTGCTCCGTATTCGGCGCTATGGGCGGATGTGCCATGATTGGGCAATCAATGATTAACGTTAACTCGGGTGGACGTGGTCGCCTTTCTGGTATAGTAGCGGCTATTGCACTATTGATGTTCATTTTATTTGCGTCAGCACTGATTGAAATGATTCCTCTTGCAGCGCTTGTCGGCGTCATGTTCATGGTGGTAATCGGCACATTCGAATGGGCTACGTTTAAGCTTGCCCGACGAGTTCCAAAGCAAGATTTTTTTGTTATCGTACTTGTTACTGTCGTGACTGTATTAACCGATCTTGCCATTGCCGTTGGGGTTGGCGTGGTTGCATCAGCGCTGATGTTTGCTTGGCAACATGCGAAACACATCTACGCTGACACAAGCATAAATAAAGAAGGCTCAAAAGAGTACAAAATCCATGGGCCAATTTTCTTTGGTTCAACCGCTAACTTTCTTGAGTTATTCAATGCTCAAACCGATCCTGAAGATGTCATCGTCGATTTTGCCGATTCACGAGTAACCGATCACTCTGCGATAGAAGCGATCGAAACATTGGCTGAGCGATATTCTTCCGTCGGCAAAACTCTTCATCTACGTCATCTAAGTCCAGATTGTCGTAAACTGCTCGATAAAGCGGGAAGTTTAATTGAAATTAACGTCAAAGAAGATCCAAGCTACAAAGTCGCCACTGACGTTTTAGCAGGCTAATAGTTCATAGGGCTTTCATTTGAAAGCCCTTGTAGTCTAGTTTCTATAGAAGCTTATTCAACCTTTCACCAAGTAACGCCAAACGCCATCCCTGCATCACCTCAGGTATCTGTGCTGGGTCTCGGTCTTTCTTCCACACCCAAGAAATGAATTGATTGAGCTGCTTCTTAGACGCCAAAAATTCAGTAGCCAACCCAGAAGACTGAGACACCTTTTTAACTTCATCTTTAAGCACTTTGAATTTTTGCTTGTATCTTGGCATATCCATTAGCCGCTCAATTTTGTTAGGGTAACTTTCGCTGGGCAGCATCCGAGCTGATTTGACAATGGATATAATTCTTGCACTATGGCGCTCAACTGAACGGCTATCTAATCCCTCGCTTTCCATACTTTGCTTACTCTGCAGCCCTAACTTGGCAACCGTAAAAAGGTCATGTTCTTTGAAGATAAAATTTAATGCCAAATCACGACGAATAGCTTCTTTATACCTCCACGTCGCTAGAGGCTTCAAAATCGCCAGTTCCTTAGGCTTAAGTTGCCACGCACCTTTAATATCAAGATAGGCTAGCTCAGGATCAGCGTCTTTAATACGCTTGTTTACCAGCAATTCACTTTCTTGCTGAGCAGCAAGCCACCAGCCCGACTGCTGGGTTGCTTCAAGCAATTTTTCGTACAAAGGAAGCAAGTAAAAAACATCAGCTGCCGCATATTCAAGCTGCTTGTTAGAAAGTGGCCTTGCTAGCCAATCTGTTCGAGATTCGCTTTTGTCCAGCTCAATCCCTAAATACGAGTCAACCAAAGCAGCAAATCCAGTAGACAGGCCATGACCTAAAAATGCAGCCATTATCTGAGTATCGACCATTGGATTAGGCAAACAATTGAAACTATTATTAAATACTTCGAGATCTTCTCCACAAGCGTGCAGTACTTTAAGTACAGCAGTATCTTGGAGCAAAGCGATAAAAGAAGACATATCTTCGATGACCGAGGGATCAATTAAACAAAGTTGAACACCATCATATAACTGAATAAGCCCAAGTTGCGGGTAGAAAGTACGAGTTCGAACAAACTCAGTATCTAACATAACACATTCTGCTTTTCTGGCTTGCTGACAAACTGAGTCTAATTGTTCTGATTGGGTAATGATCTGATAATTCACAACACTCTCACTGTGAGTATTAGGACGAGTTGAATCACCTTGTTTAAAGTATCAACACACCCTTGAGTCGATAAATAAAAATGCCGGCTGGTTCTAGCCGGCAATATTATAACTAAGGTCTACTTATCTTAATCTGCTATTTCCTATAGGCATCTATTCTATAAGTATTTGGTTCTTTTCATATTTAAACTTAGCTAACTTTGTCTAGCTTTGCATCATTCTCTTCACGCAAGACCCGCCGTAATATTTTTCCGACATTTGATTTCGGCAATTCGTCTTTAAATTCAACTAATTTAGGGACCTTGTACCCTGTCATATGTTGACGACAATGGGCAATAACCTCGTCTTTTGTTAAGCTGGGGTCTCGTTTAACAACGTAAATCTTCACAACTTCTCCAGACACTTCGTGTGGCTGGCCAATGGCCGCAACTTCCAATACTTTACCATGAGACGCCACAACATCTTCAATTTCATTTGGATAGACATTGAAGCCAGATACTAGGATCATATCCTTTTTACGATCAACAATATGAATTAACCCTTGGTCATCGAACCTCACTATATCTCCCGTCGATAACCAGCCATCGATATTAATCACTTCTTTCGTCGCCTCTGGGCGCTGCCAGTAGCCTTGCATGACTTGAGGACCTCTCACTTGAAGTTCCCCTACCTCAGTGTTGGGTAATGGATTACCCTGATCATCCACAATACGAACTTCTGTTGAAGGAACTGGCAAGCCAATTGCGCCAGTATATTCGGTTAAGTCATGGGGATTCACTGTGACTAAAGGAGAGCATTCTGTCAGCCCATAGCCTTCAAGAAGGTGAATACCTGTCGTTTTTTTCCATTGTTCAGCAACTGATCTTTGAACCGCCATGCCACCACCGACAGCCAGCTTCAATTGTCCAAAGTTTAACTCGTGAAAGTCTTCATTATTTATCAAAGCATTAAATAAAGTATTTACTCCTGTGATGGCCGTGAAGCGACACTTCTGCAATTCTTTTACAAAACTGGGAATATCTCGTGGATTGGTAATGAGAAGATTGCAGCCTCCGAGATCTAAAAATAATAGGCAGTTTACTGTTAAGGCGAAGACATGATAGAGCGGCAGTGCTGTGACAACGATTTCACGACCTTCATCTAGGATGGGGCCGTACATCCCTTTGGCCTGCATAATATTAGCAATCATATTACGGTGGGTTAGAATCGCACCTTTAGCAACCCCTGTCGTCCCTCCCGTATACTGCAAAAACGCGATATCATCACCAGACATAAAAGGCTTTACATACTGTAGGCGACGTCCTTTGTGTATTGCCTTACGCATTGAAATAGCACTAGGCAAGTTGTATTTTGGCACAAGACGTTTGACGTATTTTACAACAAAGTCAACTAAGGTACCCTTTGCTCTCGGAAGCATTTGACCAAGACTGGTTAAGACCACATGTCTAACCGACGTTTTATCTACAACTTGTTCTAAAGTGTTCGCGAAATTCGAAACTATGACAATAGCCTTAGCTTCTGAGTCGTTTAATTGATGTTGTAGCTCTCGTGGCGTATACAGAGGATTAACGTTAACCGCAATAAGGCCAGCACGCAGTACACCAAATAAAGCAACTGGATACTGCAGTAAATTTGGCATCATTAATGCGACGCGATCACCTTTCTTAAGTTTGAGTTCATTTTGCAGATATGCTGCAAATGCTCGGCTACGCTCTTCTAGTTTGCGGAAAGTCATTACCGTCCCCATATTTGTAAATGCAGGCTGGTCGGCAAACTTATGCGCCGAGCTCTCAAACATTTCAACTAAAGATGGGTATTGTTCTGGATTGATGTGCTCTGGCACATTGCTAGGATAACGTGACAACCAAGGTTTATCCACGGTAACACTCCTCGAAGTAAGCTGGCTTATGTCAATCAAACGCCATGTTCTAATAGGTCGGTATTACAACACAGCAACACAACCAGGGCACGAAAGGCTCAAACACGGGTTTAAATTTTGTTAACCAAAGCAAAAATTAGATCAGATACTCTAGATGAGGATTGTAAATGGCAATGATGTCCCCCTTCAACCATTGCTGTGATCACCAAGCGATTCTGTCGTACCTTAATTACCAAGCGACTTTGTCATTACGTTAACT
>NZ_BSPW01000030.1 GCF_030161235.1 Vibrio zhanjiangensis
AGTTAACGTAATGACAAAGTCGCTTGGTAATTAAGGTACGACAGAATCGCTTGGTGATCACACTGGCGAAGGGACTGTGCGTAAAGATCCTGATGCAATGAAAAACTGGAGCAAAGATTCAGTGCTTTCAATCTCTGAGACACAAAAAGACTTAATTGATAGTGCTTTTCACGCATTAAAACCCGGCGGTATATTGGTCTATTCGACTTGCACATTAAGTGCTGAAGAAAATCAGCAGGTCTGTCTTTACTTGCAGGACAAATATCCTGATTTAGTTTCGTTTGAGCCCTTGGGGTCACTATTCGAGGGCGCAGAACAAGCACTTACCGAACATGGCTTCCTACACATCTTCCCACAGGTCTATGACTGTGAGGGTTTTTTTGTAGCAAAATTAAAGAAATTGGGCTCAACAATTCCACCTACTGTAACAAAACGACTTGGTAAGTTTCCGTTTGAAAAAGCATCTAATAAAGTTCTGCAGCACCTTACCTCCCACCTTTATGAGAGTTTGAAAATTGAGCTCCCTGATAACTCATGCGTATGGATCAGAGATAAAGATGTGTGGCTATTTCCAAGTGCGTTAGAACCTTTAATCGGAGAGTTTCGCTTTTCAAGAATGGGAATTAAAATCGCGGAATCACACAAAAATGGCTATCGCTGGCAGCATCAGGTTGCAACTGCACTTGCCTCAGGAAAAGAACCTAATTGTGTTCAATTAACAGTACCTGAAGCTAGAGAATGGTTTATGGGACGAGATATTAGACTCACAAATCAAACTGGAAAAGGTGAGGCAATTGTCAAGCTAGGTGATGATATTCTGGGCTTAGGAAAATGGGTTGGTAATCGACTAAAAAATGGTTTACCTAGAGAATTGGTTCGAGACAAAAACCTATTTTAAATCGCTCTTACCCACTAGGTTATTCCCAAAACCTAGTGGGTTTTCTCAATAAGTGATGGTTTAGGTAGTTAGCCTAATGCCTTGTTCATCGATCGTTATTTTCCCCTGTTTATACAGTCCGCCAATCGTTTTCTTAAACGTACCTTTGCTTGTACGAAACGTCGAGAAAATACTTTCGGGTGAAGACTTATCATTCAACGGCAAGAATCCCCCCTTTTTTTCTAGTAGGTCAAGAATTTTTCCGCTTAGATCATCCATTTTTGCAACACCTACTTTCTGTAAAGTAAGGTCAACTTTGCCATCCTCACGAACGGCTTTGATATACCCTTTTAGTCGTTTACCAATAAACAACTTACCAAATACATCAGATTTAAAAATCATGCCCCAATGTTGTCCCTCAACGATAGCCTTAAAGCCTAAATCACTACGCTCAGCGATGATCAAATCAACTTGCTGATTGGGTTCATATTGTGCAGGAGTTTTATCTAACCATTTGTTAAATTTGGTCGTACCTACAATACGACCCGATGCTTTATCGGTATAGACATAGACAAGAACCGTTTGCCCCGCAGAAAAACGTGTTCTTTGCTCACTAAATGGAATCAACAGATCTTTACCTTTGATACCCCAGTCAGCAAATGCACCTGTATTATTGACGCCTTCAATTTTCATTAACCCCCACTCTCCTACTTGCGCAATGGGTGATTCGGTTGTTGAGACAAGTTGGTTATCCGAGTCAAAATACAAAAACACGTCTAAGAATTGACCAATTTCAGCCTCTGGTGGAACAAATCTATTCGGCAACAAACTTGTGCCATAATCACCGGCATCAAGAAATAGTCCAAAATCTGTTTTCTTAACGATTTCCAAGTGATTTATCCGTCCAACTCTTATCATTTCAATGGTCTCTTACTAAATTTGAAGTCATTATAGCGAAACTCTGTTATGCTTTCGCCAGATAAAATGAATTTTTTCAGGAGCATTCTTTGATCACCGTTGATAAGCAGGACGGCATCACTCTCAAGATTTCCCATTCAATGGCTTCATCAAAAAAGTCAGACCTTGACCTTTATTTTTTTGTTCCTGGCGAACTAGGGCTGACGCCCAATGTACTTAAGGAAAATGAAATTTATTACGAGTCCATATTGCAAAAGCGGGCTTACTTTAGTGATAAAACACTCCTCCCTTTAGTACATAGCCGACTCGCGCAACGTGGACGACTTTCTTCTACTCAGTATCGTGTCAGTATCAGTTTGTTTGCTTATCAATATGTTATCGCATTGGACAACGCTGTTAATGAACTCAACAAACACGACAGTGAAGTTATTACCACTGAAGAAGTGGATGAGGTGATTGAACTTGCATTAGATATTTTGAAAAAACTCAGACGAAGTATCCCCTATGAAGAGAGCTTAAAACGCTACTATGCGAATATAGACAACTACCTTTCTTGGTATACCGGACAACGCTTTATGTCTTTAATTGCCCATATGCCAAGAGACAGTGATTATAAGACCATAAAAGAAAGGCTTCTTGCCATTGTGGAAAAAGAAGCCGCTCATCGAAAATTGAGCAATTATAATTCAAAAAGTGTACGTGACGACGTAACAAGATTAAGCAATAAGATGCGATTACTCCGTCGCTTAATTGAGCACCCTGTTGTTCTAAACGCTAAAACCCAATCACTAGGCAAAAACATGAAACGCGTCGTTAAAGGTTCTGCGACCGGTTTTGTTATGGTGTTTGTAACGATTACTGCCATTCTTGCAAGAGATTACTGGGGAGAAATCACCTTCTCCTTCATTATTTGGATGTCTTTCGTCTACGCGCTCCGTGAAATTTTCAAAGATGACCTTCGAGATGTACTTTGGCGTTGGATTAGAAAAGGACGTCCCAAATGGAGAAAGTACTATTTGGACCCCACCACAAATAAAGCCGTTGGCCAAAAATTAGAATGGTTGGATTACACAAGCTTGCAAAACCTACCGGATCGCATACAAATGATCCGAAAAAAACGCGTTGTGCAAAGAGAAGAACAGATCCTGCACTATCGAAGTGAGACGGAGATGTCCACCTCCAAGTTTATGAGTGGCTATGAAGAAACTCGAGAATCTATGATGCTCAGTATGCGTCCATTAATGCGTCTCATGGATAAAGGATCAAATAAGGTATACACACTCAATAATAATCAAGTGAGTAAAGAAGCAGTCGAGAAACGGCACTTAATAAATCTAATCGCCAAGGAAGATAATCACAATGGCGAACCCACTTATTATCGTTGGAAAATTGTACTCAACAGAAATAAAATTGTCGCAATAGAGCAAGTTGACCTTGACACCACTACGCAGCCACTTTCTTCAGCGACAGAGTAAGAAGAAACTCTGCCATAGGTTCATCGCCATTTAGCTTAGGACAAATCGCGGTGATTTTGACATCTTGATTAACTCTTTGCCCTGTTTCAATTGTTTCATCCAGCATTGCATCTATCAATGCGCCATCATGACAAATAAAGTGAACATCACCTTCTGGCCTTTTTAGAAATTGCCCTTCTACAGCTTTAAAGGCGAGTGAAATTTTTTGTCCTCTAGACTTTGCTTTGTTCATTGCCATAAAACCCCCAGCAACATCGGCCCCCACAGCCAAAACACCAAAGTACATACTGTTTAAATGATTTTTTGTTTTTCTTTTCAGCGGTATTTTAATTTCTACGGTATCTTGATCCAGTTTCAAAATTGTCGGGTTACATAGCCAAATGAGTGGGACTTTAAAAAAACCAAACAGTCTGAGGTAAAGATTCGCTTTAGTTAGAGGAGAAAGCATTAACTGGTCCGATGTCTAATTAGTATTTCTCTAGTTGATAACGAATTGGAGTTAATGTCAACATATTGTTAACAACGCTTGTACGAACGCCGCCAAATAGTGCATTAAAGGTAACATACCCTTAATGAAGCTAGAACAACATCAAGAATATTATGCTAGAGGTTTATTACTCGCCATGTTTCCGTTATCTTTAGTCCTTCGCGACAAAAAATAACAGGCGAATATATGCCAATTAAAACCGATGAATTAAGAACCCAACCATTGGGCCCAATGCCAACTCCTGCTGAGCTTGGTAATGCACACCCTATCACCGAAGAAGTGGCACAAGAAGTTGCTGAATCTCGTCGTCAAATTGAAAGAATTCTGGTAGGTGAAGACAAACGCTTGCTGGTTATTGTTGGCCCTTGCTCTGTTCACGATACATACGCCGCGCTTGATTATGCTCAGCGTCTAGTTGATGTTAAGGAAAAGTACCAAGATGAACTCTTCATCGTTATGCGTACTTATTTTGAAAAGCCACGTACCGTTGTTGGATGGAAAGGCCTAATTACCGATCCCAATCTTGATGGTTCTTATGCATTAGAAACTGGTCTTAATAAAGCACGAAAACTTTTACTCGATATAAACAAACTTGGGTTGGCTACTGCGACCGAGTTTCTTGACATGATTACAGGTCAATATATTGCAGATTTAATTTCTTGGGGTGCCATTGGTGCACGCACAACAGAATCTCAAATACACAGAGAAATGGCTTCTGCGTTATCTTGCCCTGTCGGATTTAAAAACGGCACAAATGGTAATGTGAAAATTTCCATTGATGCTATCCGAGCATCTCAGGCTTCTCACTATTTCTATTCTCCGGATAAAAACGGACGCATGACTGTCTATCGAACCAGTGGTAATCCATATGGACATGTCATTCTACGGGGTGGCGATAAAGGCCCAAACTATGACAGCGAATCCGTAAATTCGGCTTGCCAACAACTGGCGAAATTCGATCTCCCTCAACGTCTTATCGTAGACTTTAGCCATGCGAATTGTCTTAAGCAACACAAAAAGCAGCTAGATGTTGCACAAGATATTTGTGAACAGATCCTATCTGGGAAAAGCCAGATTGCTGGCATTATGGCAGAAAGCTTTATTATTGAAGGTAACCAATCCATGCGAGACATTGATAATCTAGTGTATGGGCAATCTATTACCGACCCATGCCTGAGCTGGGAAGACACAATCAAGATGTTAGATTTGCTGGCAAATGCAGTAAAGTCACGCGGCTAAATATAGAGGAATAAGCAATGCCATCTTTTGATATTGTATCTGAAATTGATACTGTTGAACTACGTAACGCCGTTGATAATGCCTGTCGTGAGTTATCGACTCGCTTCGATTTTAGAGGGGTGGAAGCTTCTTTTGAAATGCAAAAAGATGAATCGGTGAAGTTAAATGCTGAAGGCGATTTTCAGCTGAAACAAATGCGTGATATTTTGCGCTCACACCTGACTAAAAGGGGGGTTGATGTCAATTCAATGGAAGCCAAAACTGAAGAAGCAACGGGCAAGAAGTGGCATCAAATCGTTGTTTTTAAGCAAGGCATCGATACTCCGATGGCTAAAAAAGTCGTGAAAGCGATTAAAGACGCCAAACTCAAAGTTCAAGCCTCTATCCAAGGTGATAAAGTACGAGTAACTGGCAAAAAAAGGGATGATCTCCAAGCGACGATTGCGATGATCCGAGAGGCTGAGTTAGGCCAACCTTTTCAGTATGAGAACTTCAGAGACTAGCCTCTGCAGATCCATTCTCCAAGCCCCACTTTAGGACTTGGAGAGTGCACCACTCAAATCACTCCTAATCGAATATGCATACTATTATTGATAAGGAGATCATATTTGGCAGTCTCAGAAGCAACAAATACGACTACACGTAAGTTCTTCTGTTTTGCATCGATGAGCTTTTCAGATATATCGGCCTCATGACTGTATTCCTGCCGCTCAGCATCTCGTCGACAAAGATCAACAAATTCATAGGGGCATTTAGGGTCGAATAGAACCAATTCTGCTTGTTGCATCAATCGCAACGCCTTTATAGGTAAGAGCTCTACATCAGGGCCGAAATCAATCCATGTCACTATACCGACAGATTCCACATCTTGGTTTAACACTTTTGAATACTCAACCTCAAGTTGCGAGCGCTCATTGGCGTTTTGAACATTGGGACAGCTAAAGAAGGCCTCCCAAAATTTGCGCCGTTCATCGATACTTGGAAATCGCTGTTTAATATCGTTTCTCTTCGATAGGCCAAAATCAGCCAATATCGATAGATTAAAAGCTAAGTTTGCTTCTAACTGCTCGCGGATATTGCGGATAAGTACCGGAGATGCCCCCCCGCTTGATATCGCAATTTGTATTCTTCCTCGGTTTATCATCGAAGGGGTAATGAAGTCACAATAGGGCTGATCATCAACAACATTGACTAGTATTCCCAACGCTTTAGCATCAGCATGAACACGGTGATTCAGGTCAGGGTTGTCCGTTGTCGCCCAAACTTGGAGATACTTTCTATCAAGTAGCTCTTTGGAATAGAAATTTTGAATCCATTGACATTCATTGCGTTCGACAAGATTTTGTAAGTAAGTATCAATTTTGGGTGAAACTATGGATACGTTGGCACCGGCTCGAATCAAGCTATCAACCTTACGACAAGCGACCTCTCCTCCCCCAACAACCAAAATTGGTCTATTTCTTAGATTCATGAAAAGTGGAAAATATTGCATTTCTATCCTTAAGCAAACATACGAACTATTGCACAAGATACTATCAAAAGTGTGAGATATAAATACAGCCATAAGTCATCATTGCAAAATTTACTTCCAAGAAATGTCTCAATAACAAATTTATATTTTAGCAATATCGCATACTGCAAGTGTTACTACTGTGAAAATAGTTGATTAGCAAAATTGTTTGCGTTTGAATCATTAATGTGAGGTCTCACACTACGCAGTTCTGATTAATATTTAATCATTAAATAAAGGCATGGGGATTCAAGTTCACGGAATAATTGCTTTTAAATGATATATTTGAGAATTTGATAATCCTTACCTATTCTTACTAAATGGTTGATTTATATACAAGTGGATTTTTTAATCGATTTGATAATAACCATTGATAAACAACACGTTTTTATTTGTTGTGATAAGTGGTACCAAACTTAACATGGATCATACAGGAAGGATTCAAATGGCAAACAAACTCACATATATTGCTTCATTAGTAGTGGCTTCGACTGCTCTAATGTCTACGGGCGTATCTGCAGCAGAGACAACTCTAGCCAAAGTGACCAAACAGGGTTTCCTAACCTGTGGGGTCAGTACGGGTTTACCGGGGTTTTCCAACCCAAATTCAAAAGGTGAATGGGAAGGTATCGACGTTGAGTTTTGTCAAGCGTTAGCCGCTGCTGTTCTGGGAGACAAAAAAAAGGTTAAGTTCGTACCTTTAACTGCAAAAGAGCGTTTTACTGCCCTGCAATCTGGCGAGATTGACATATTATCTCGCAATACAACATGGACGCTACACAGAGACACAGCACTTGGCCTTAACTTCGTGGGCGTCAATTACTACGATGGTCAAGGTTTTATGGTCAAAAAAGATCTTGGCCTTAAAAGCGCTAAAGAACTCAATGGCGCATCAGTTTGTGTTCAGTCTGGTACGACAACAGAACTTAACTTAGCCGACTATTTCAGAAACAGTGGTATGACATACAAGCCCGTCGTTTTTGACACCGCTGCACAAACGTCTAAAGGTTTTGACGCAGGACGTTGTGACGTGTTGACAACCGACCAATCAGGACTTTATGCCCTACGCCTCAATCTGCAAGACCCAGCTTCTGCTGTGGTATTACCTGAAATCATCTCTAAGGAACCACTGGGCCCAGTCGTTCGTCAAGGGGATGATCAGTGGTTCAACATAGCCAAATGGACATTGGCTGCCATGGTAAACGCAGAAGAATATGGCATCACATCCACAAATGCCGAAGAAATGCTAAAGTCTACTGACCCTAATGTTAAGAGAATTTTGGGTGTTGAAGGTCCGAAAGGTAAAGGCCTTGGTATACCTGATGACTGGGGGTATCAAGTCGTCAAACAGGTAGGGAATTATGGCGAGAGTTTCGAACGTACGGTTGGAAGCGGCTCTCCATTGCAAATTGCCAGAGGCGTAAATGCATTGTGGAATGCAGGTGGATTTATGTACGCACCGCCAATTCGCTAGCTAGGACATAAAACCAAATGGGCGGGATTGCCGCCCTTTTTATAACCAAGAAATTGAGGTTATAGCGAGATGAAACCTAATAATGCTAATGACCAAAGTACATACAGCCAAAACTCGAAAACAAGTCTTTTCTATAACCCAACATTTCGATCCGTGGTGTTTCAGATAATCGTTATACTCGCGTTGGTTTTTTTCTTTTACACAATTGTTAACAATGCTCTAACCAACCTTGAAGCTCGAGGTATCGCAACAGGATTTGGCTTCTTATCTCAAGAGGCTGGGTTTGGAATTGGCTTAACACTGGTCGAATACAACGAAACGTTTTCTTATGGAAGGACTTTCGTCGTCGGTCTTTTAAACACTGCACTTGTGTCTATTTTGGGAATTATTTTGGCCACACTAATTGGTTTTATTGTAGGTATAGCTCGTTTATCCTCAAACTGGCTGGTGAGCCGATTAGCGGCAGTATATATCGAAATTTTTCGCAATGTCCCACTGCTTTTGCAAATCTTTTTTTGGTACTTCGCCGTCCTTCAGGCACTCCCGTCTGCAAGGCAAAGTCTAAGTCTTGGTGAAGCAATATTTTTGAATGTACGTGGTTTATATTTCCCTAAGCCGATTTTTGAAGAAGGCTCTTCCATCGTCGCACTGTGTTTTGTTTTAGGCGTAGTAGCCTGCTGCCTAATCAACGTATGGGCGAATAATAAGCAACGCCTAACTGGCCAACAAACATCTATGGCACGTATTATCTTTGGCTTGGTTATTGTATTCCCTACTGTGATTTACTTTTTGATGGGTTCTCCTATTTCAGCTCAATATCCTGTGTTACAAGGGTTTAACTTTAAAGGCGGGATAAGCATTATTCCAGAGCTTGCAGCACTGTTGTTGGCGCTTAGCATCTACACAGCTTCGTTTATTGCTGAGATTGTACGCTCTGGAATCAACGCTGTGAGTCATGGTCAAACCGAAGCCGCGATGTCTCTGGGCTTGCCTCGTACTCGTACTCTTAAGCTTGTCATCGTTCCACAGGCGTTAAGGATCATTATCCCACCATTAACCAGTCAATATCTTAATCTAACGAAGAACTCATCATTGGCGATGGCAATTGGCTATCCTGATTTAGTCTCTGTGTTTGCAGGTACAACCCTAAATCAAACTGGGCAAGCGATTGAAATTATCGCAATGACCATGGCGGTTTACCTATCGCTAAGTTTGATCACATCAGCACTGATGAATGTCTATAACCGTAAAGTTGCCTTGGTGGAGAGATGATATGAAAGTACATCAATTTCAGCCAGATTTACCGCCGCCAGCCAATACGGTCGGCCCTGTAGGATGGATGCGCAAAAACTTATTCAATGGACCGATTAATTCTATTGTTACCCTTGTTTTAGCTTACTTAGTATTTTCTCTTGTGTGGTCGGTATTTAATTGGGCTATTCTACACGCAGATTGGGTAGGGACAACTCGAGATGACTGCTCTCGAGAAGGGGCGTGCTGGGTATTTATCAGTGTGCGCTGGGAGCAGTTTATGTATGGTTTCTATCCACAGGAAGAATTGTGGCGACCGCGTTTATTTTATTTTACGCTGGCCATCTTTACGGTTTTGCTAGCCTATGAAAAAACACCCAAGCGACTTTGGGTTTGGTTATTTTTCGTTAATATCTATCCTTTTATCATTGCCGCGCTACTTTATGGGGGTGTGTTTGGACTTGAAGTTGTTGAAACACATAAATGGGGCGGACTCCTAGTTACTCTAATTATAGCCCTAGTTGGAATTGTAGTTTCGCTACCAATCGGTGTCGCTCTTGCCCTTGGACGTCGTTCGGACATGCCTATAGTGAGAAGTATTTGTACCGTTTACATCGAAGTCTGGCGAGGCGTACCTCTGATCACAGTGCTTTTTATGGCATCGGTTATGTTGCCGCTTTTCCTTGCTCAAGGTTCAGAAACAGATAAGCTTATCCGGGCTCTAATCGGGGTCGTGATGTTCAGTGCTGCGTACATGGCTGAAGTGGTCAGAGGCGGTTTACAGGCCATTCCTAAAGGCCAATATGAGGCTGCAGATGCTCTGGGACTCAGTTATTGGAAAAAAATGGGCTTAATCGTTTTACCACAAGCTTTGAAAATTACTATACCATCGATTGTAAATACTTTTATCGGTCTATTCAAAGATACCAGTTTAGTTCTCATTATTGGAATGTTTGACGTACTGGGTATAGGCCAAGCAGCCAACACTGATCCACAATGGTTAGGGTTTGCGACTGAAAGCTACGTATTCGTCGCTCTGGTGTTTTGGATTTTTTGTTTTGGTATGTCTCGGTACTCCATATGGCTCGAAAACAAACTCCACACTGGCCACAAACGATAATTTAATGCTCAAGGACATGTTATGACACAGCAAGATTTAATGATCGAGATTAAAGACATGAACAAGTGGTACGGTGAGTTTCACGTACTAAAAAACATTAATCTGAGTGTTAAAAAAGGCGAAAGAATCGTGATATGTGGTCCTTCAGGTTCAGGAAAATCAACCATGATTCGCTGTATTAACAGACTTGAAGAACATCAGAAAGGCCAGATTATTGTGGCTGGAAACGAACTTACTGAAGATCTTAAGAATATAGAAGCGGTGCGCAAAGAGGTGGGAATGTGTTTTCAACACTTCAATCTATTTCCTCACCTAACTGTACTTGAGAACTGCACACTTGCGCCTATTTGGGTCAAAAAAATGCCCAAAGATGAAGCTAAGAAAGTCGCCATGAAGTACTTAGAGCGAGTTAAAATTCCTGATCAAGCGGAGAAATACCCTGGCCAATTATCGGGTGGTCAGCAGCAGCGGGTAGCAATCGCACGCTCGTTATGTATGAGCCCACAAGTCATGCTTTTTGACGAGCCCACTTCAGCACTTGACCCAGAAATGGTTCGTGAGGTACTTGATGTAATGGTCGAGCTTGCAGAAGAGGGCATGACTATGCTGTGTGTTACTCATGAAATGGGCTTTGCCAAGGAAGTCGCTGATCGCGTGATTTTTATGGATGCTGGTGAAATCATTGAAGAAAATAACCCGGTCGATTTCTTTGAAAATCCGCAATCAGATCGTACGCAAAACTTCTTGGCTCAAATATTAAGTCATTAGCCCTTACCGGATAATCATGCCACAAGACATTGAATTAATGTAAAATTGGTTTGTTATATTGTGTTACATCTTTTTTGATACATTATTTTGCAATTCATTTATGATTTGTTGTAATACATATACAGTTAAGGCTTGATCTTTTCATAGCTTGCCTCCATAAATGTAGCTATAAACATAAACCTTACGAGGACTATTATGAACAGCCCTATGTTTACACGTTCTACAAGTGCAGCAAACACACTTGAGATCAACAAAACACTGAAGAACACTTATTTTCTTCTGTCCATGACTTTGGTAACCAGTGCCATTGCAGCACTTGCAACAATGGCTATGGGTATCTCTCCTATGATGGCGCTTGTTATGCAGCTTGCCGCCATCGGTATTCTTTTCTTCGCTCTACCAAGAAGCATTAACTCATCGATGGGTATAGTGTGGACATTTGTTTTTACGACATTGATGGGAGGTGCACTTGGACCGATGCTTAACCACTATGCGTCAATTCCTAATGGACCTTCAATTATTGCTCAAGCCTTAGGACTAACAGGTATGGTGTTCCTTGGGCTATCTGCATACACAATTAGCAGCAAGAAAGATTTCTCTTTCATGCGTAATTTCCTTATCGCAGGACTTATTATCGTCATCGTCGCAGCCATCATTAACATCTTCGTTGGCTCAACGATAGGCCAGCTAGCCATCAGCAGTATGTCAGCGCTTGTGTTCTCAGGCTTTATCTTATATGACACGAGCCGTATTGTCCGTGGTGAAGAAACTAACTATGTCAGTGCAACAATTTCGATGTACTTAAACATCTTGAACTTGTTTACGAGTTTGTTAAGTATCCTTGGCATTATGAACGATGACTAAACTGTAGTCATATATCGTCGAGAAAAAGCCCAGAAGTATAATCTTCTGGGCTTTTTCTTTTGAACGTATTGCGATGTAACACGGAGCTAAGCTACCCTATCAGCAAGATTACCATTTAAAACGTAGCGAAATGTTAGAGTACAAGGGCAAAACCATCCAAACCGACCACGAAGGATACCTTATTAACCATACCGATTGGGATGAAGGTATGATTACATTGCTTGCTGAGCAAGAAGGTATTGAACTCACTGAAGCACATATAGAGGTGATTCATTTTGTTCGTGCCTTTTACGAAGAGTTTAATACTTCTCCCGCCGTAAGAATGTTGGTTAAGGCAATGGAAAAAGCACATGGTCCAGAGAAAGGCAATAGTAAGTATTTATTCAAGCTTTTTAAACAAGGTCCCGCCAAACAAGCAACAAAATTGGCAGGTTTACCCAAGCCCGCAAAGTGCTTATAAAATATCAAACCCTGTAATACATTGAAAAGGCATCGATTCAGACTCAACGGATGCGACTGATGATGTCTCGGGGCCAGTTTGTAGCCAGCACCCCATTTCAATTATTGACTGGCTACCTCCACAAACTACAACCTCAACATTTCCATTCAAGAGGTTTTTTGCATAACCCGTTAACCCGAGCTTAGCTGCCTGCTGTGAGGTGTGATAGCGAAATCCTACCCCTTGAACATGACCGCGAATAAAAAATTTTTTGCACTCAAGACCCATAATGATGTATCCGTACAATCGGTTGTAATTGTTAATCACTGTGACTAATCTCTAGCAAAAGTATAAAGGCTTTATTGAAAAAACACATCACAATCCTAACTGGTGGTTTTGTTTGATTTTCTTATCGACTTCCACGACAATGGCCGACCTTTAATAATCAAGTGAGCAACATAATGACCCCAGCGATTTATCTAGAGAATGGCCGTGAGAAGTCTCTAAAGCGCAGACATCCTTGGATTTTTTCTCGAGGCATTAAAAAGATTGAGGGGGAACCTTCGTTGGGTGAAACTGTCGATGTGTTTGCTCACGATGGTACTTGGTTAGCAAAAGCGGCCTATTCTCCACATTCGCAAATCCGAGCAAGAATTTGGAGCTTTGAGAAACAAGCTATCGATTTAGCCTTTTTTGTTACAAAAATACAGCAAGCAAAGACGCTACGCCAAGAGATTATTGAGCGAGACGGGCTTACAGGTTATCGCCTAATTGCCGCAGAATCTGATGGTTTGCCGGGTATTACAATCGATAAATATCAAAATTATTTAGTGTGTCAGCTACTCAGTGCAGGTGCTGAATACCACAAAGACACTTTTATTCATGCTCTACTCGAAGTGTTTCCCAATCACAATGTTTATGAGCGCTCTGATGTTGCTGTGCGAAAAAAAGAGGGACTCAGTGAGCGAGTGGGTGTTTTACATGGTGAAGAGCCACCACATTCTGTCGTGATAGAAGAGAACGGCGTTAAAATAAGTGTTGATATTAAGGCAGGTCATAAAACTGGATTTTATCTCGATCAGCGTGATAGTCGCCAGCAAGCCATGAAGTATTGCAAAGACAAAGAAGTACTCAACTGCTTTTCTTACACAGGCGCTTTTGGGCTATATGCACTAAAGGGGGACGCTAAGCGCGTTATCAACGCTGATGTTTCACAACCTGCTCTGGATATGGCAAAGCATAACGCCGAAATCAATCACTTTGATCTCTCAAAAAAACGTGCTGTATTCCTCAATGCAGACGTATTTAGGCTGCTTCGAGAATACCGAGATCAGGGAACCAAATTTGATGTTGTGATCATGGACCCCCCCAAGTTTGCCGAAAGTAAAACACAATTAAACGGAGCATGCCGAGGCTATAAAGACATCAATATGTTGGCCATGCAGATACTAAGGCCTAGTGGCACACTTCTAACCTATTCTTGCTCTGGTTTGATGGATCAAGTTTTATTCCAAAAAATCATTGCTGATGCTGCTGTGGATGCTGGCCGACAAGTCAAATTTGTTGAACGTTTTGAACAAGCCGCCGATCACCCGACAGACACTGCCTACCCTGAAGGATTTTATCTAAAAGGGTTTGCCTGTAAGGTCATCTAATACAATATCTGGGTTTTTATTTAGCTTTCGCAATAACAGTGCTACCCTATTCCATAATTACAATTAAGAGATAAACGCTATGAGCAACTTAACCTCTGACATTCAAGCCAACCTTGAGCTTTTTGTCACCGAGACTAAACAAAACAATTTAGTGTGGGGGCTGCGTAACGAAGAAGGTTGGCTATCTTGCGACTCTACTGAGTTTGAGAATAGCGAAGTTATGCCCTTCTGGTCGTCAAAAGAAGATGCGCAAGCTCACAATGTCGAAGAATGGGCAGACTTTGAAGTGCTTGAGATTCCACTCGATATCTTTGTGGAAGATTGGCTTTTGACCTTATCGGAAGATGGCGTTTTAGTCGGCACCAATTGGAACTCACAATTAGAAGGTAAAGAAGTCGAACCTGCTGATTTAGCTAAAATGTATTTGGATTAACCATTAATCCCATTAATCAAGACAGATTGAATAGCTTAAATACCAAAATGCCCTCGAAGCTTTTCTAGAGGGCATTTTTATATCTACTTATTTTATTGGTGGCTTATTGTTTGCTTATCAAAGAAGCCATCACAGCTTCACGGTTATTGAGGTAATCATCTAAACCTGTTTTTCTTAACCCACAAGCAGGACAATCTCCGCAACCATCGCCAATGACACCATTGTAACACGTCAATGTCTTCTCTTGCACTAGGGGCAGTGCTTGACACTGGTCCGCAAGCGCCCATGTTTCAGCTTTATTCAGCCACATTAAAGGTGTCACAATTTCTAAGTTATACTCCATTCCTTGCTCAAGCGCCGTATTCATCGCTTTAACAAAGCTATCACGGCAATCAGGGTATCCGGAAAAGTCTGTTTCACATACGCCGGTAATAACGGTTTTTGCGCCAATTTGATAAGCGTAGATACCCGCGAGTGTCAAAAATAAAATATTGCGTCCAGGAACAAAAGAATTAGGTAGACCATTATCCTGAAGCTCATGAGACACTGGGATATCATCTCGAGTTAAAGAGCTGATTGCCAATTCATTGAGCAAACCAACATCCATGACTTTATGAGCAGCGATACCTAACTCTTTAGCGAGACTCTGAGCCACTTCGATTTCTAGTTTGTGCCTTTGTCCGTAGTCGAAAGTAATCGCATGAACTTCATCAAATTTCTTTATGGCTTGGATTAAACATGTGGTGGAATCTTGACCTCCACTAAATACAACCACGGCTTTTTTCATTATTCTTATTTCCTTTAAGCAATGTTCAAATATTTGTGAGATTGAATCGAAAGACGCCAGTTGCGCTCAATACAAGTACTTATGCAAAGTTGAGTGGCTCGAGGTTTCTGGCTAATTGGCTGTAAGGCGATGACTGTTGTTTGGGGAACATCAGCTCGTTTTAGCAATTCATCTAGGTGAACAATATCCTTCGTCGTTCCCACTGGGTGTTTGATTTCATTTGCACGCTGTAACGCACTATCCAGCACAGGTAGCTTACCTTTCATTGCCACTTTTGGTGACACTGTCACCCAAGTATTTTCGCTGGCTAGTACTTCAGACGTCCCACTGGTTTCAATTTGACAACAACAACCTACATTTTCAAAGGCTTCGGTGAGTGGGCGTAAGTCATAGACACATGGCTCTCCGCCTGTAATCACTATATGTTTAGCCTGATAACCCAATTGATGATACTGCTCGATAACATCAGAACTCGCGGCACTGCACCACGTTGGCGAGTCTTTCGTTTTCGTCAAAATCTCACTCAAAGGGCGTTCATTTTGAGGTGTTGCGTCCCAAGTATGCTTAGTATCACACCAAGAGCAGCCAACGGCGCATTCTTGAAGGCGAATAAATACCGACGGTACCCCAGTAAAAACACCTTCACCCTGTATGGTTTCAAACATTTCGTTAATTTTGTACAAGTTTATCTCAGCCTAAATCATCATCTGTGCAATGCCGGACCGAGACCTTAAATGACTGGAACACGAAGGTCAACTAAATCAGAATGAGAAAAAACCACAATCTTTTTATGTGGAGTTTACCTACCATAAGCCAACAAATTGATTGGCCGAGAAAAAGTAACTTTAACCTATTGGCTTACGTAACCAATGAATATGATGCTGGAACTTCAGATCCTTGTATAAATTGAGTGCTACTTGGTTAAAATCCCAAACTTCGACAAATACTTGTTTGACGCCATATTGATCGAAACGATGTTCTAGCTCGCGATACAAGTCTGTCGCAATACCACACTTTCTCATTTCAGGTACCACATAAAGCTCATCAACACTTCCCATCGGGACGGGTTTGCTGACGCTCGAAGTAAGCTCACAAAAATACCCAGTAATAAAGCCCACAAGCGTCTTATCCTTACAAGCCACTATGACCAGACAGTCTGGGTCATTAATGTAGCGAGCAATACTTTTTTCCTGCTCAATCTCTTGTGCGGTTTTGAAATGCTCTGGGCATTGGTGATGGTGTTCATCATGGAGCCTAAACATTAACTCGTCGAGTTGATCCAAATCATGAACCTGTGCGACTCGAATGGTGATATTTTCCATAGTTCATCTCATTTGACACGAAGAAAATAATTGTCACTACTGTGCCATCAAATAGCCTCAAATATTAGAGACTACTTGATGGTTATTCAAGCTAAATCAACTTGTTAGTTTATCGTTCTAACACTTTTTCAATTTCACTAAGACTAGAAGGATCATCAATTGTTGAAGGGACTGCGTAGTCTTCACCGTCCGCTATCTGACGGATTGTTTTTCGTAAAATTTTGCCTGAACGGGTTTTGGGTAGCCGCTCAACAATCAACGCTTGCTTGAAACAAGCGACCGCACCAATTTTTTCGCGAACAATATCAACAATTTCTTCTTCCAATTGCGTATTATTGACTTTAACCCCATCTTTCAATACCACTAAGCCTAATGGTAATTGTCCTTTGAGCTCATCACTAACGCCTACAACGGCACACTCGGCAATAGCAGGATGCCCTGCCACCACCTCTTCCATTTCACCAGTCGAAAGTCTGTGTCCCGCAACATTTATTACGTCGTCGATTCGGCCCATAATAAATAGGTAACCGTCACTATCGAAGTAGCCACCATCTCCACACACATAATATCCGGGGAATATATCCAAATAGCCAGATTCAAACCTTTGATGATTTTGCCAAATTGTTGGTAAACAACTTGGCGGTAAAGGACGTTTAATCGCAATGAACCCTTGTTGGTTGGGTCCCAGCACTTCGCCTTGTTCATTGAGTATTTCTAAGTGATAACCCGGCACAGGTTTGGTCGATGATCCAGCTTTAACAGGCATAGGTTCTATACCCATAGGGTTTGCAACAATCGGCCATCCTGTTTCGGTTTGCCACCAGTTATCAATGATAGGTTTACGTGTTTTTTCCTGCGCCCAACTTAGGGTTGGAGGATCAAGTCGCTCACCAGCCATAAAGATTGTCTGCAATTTGGAGAGGTCATATTTTCCAATGTGGGCACCATCCGAGTCTTCTTTTTTTATCGCACGAAAAGCGGTTGGTGCTGCAAATAACACATTGACTTTATGTTCGGCGCAAACGCGCCAAAATGATCCCGCATCTGGAGTTTTTACCGGCTTACCTTCGTACAAAATACTTGTGCAACCGTGGATCAACGGTGCATATACAATATAAGAATGTCCCAACACCCAACCAACATCCGAGACGGCCCAGTAAACGCCATTTTGCGGCACATTATAGATTGCGCCCATTGAGTACTTTAGTGCCACAGCATGCCCGCCATTATCGCGAACCACACCTTTGGGCTTACCCGTTGTTCCCGATGTATAGAGTATATACAAAGGATCCGTCGCCAAAACGGGCACACAGGAATGAGGTTGGGCTTTTGCAACTTCTTCTTGCCAATCTAAATCATAAGACTGGCTGAGCTCTGCTCTATGCTGAGGACGCTGAAATACAAACACTTTATTGGGTTTCCAGTGACTTATTTCAATCGCTTTATCAACGAGTGGCTTGTATGGAATCACGGTTGTAAATTCAATACCACAAGACGCCGTCATAATTGCTTTTGGATGAGCATCATCGATTCGTACAGCAAGCTCATGAGGAGCAAAACCGCCAAAGACGACCGAATGAATCGCGCCTAGTCTTGCACATGCCAACATCGCCATTGCAGCTTCAGGGATCATTGGCATGTAAATAATCACACGGTCACCCTTCTCTACTCCTTGCTTAGCAAGCATTCCAGCAATTTTCGAAACTTGTTCACGCAATTGACTATAGGTATATTGGCATTGACTCGCTGTCACTGGAGAATCATAAATAAGAGCAACATTATCACCACGTCCCTGCTCACAGTGATAATCTAGCGCCAGCCAACAGGTATTCAGAACTCCATCGGGAAACCAGCGCTCAATACCATTGTTGTCTTGTTGCAAAATTATACTGGGCTCTGTAAACCAATTAATGTGTTCAGCTTGCTTTGCCCAAAATTTCTTAGGGTCTTCTTTCGCTAATAAATATTCTTCCTGATAAGCAGACATAACGCTTCCTCCAGTATGCCCAAGTAGATTTTAGGTCTGTTTGAAAACAGGGTTCTTTATTCGAAAATATCCGAGGGAACACGCACCCAACCTTCCATGATTATTCGTGCACTTCGACTCATTATCGCTTTTTCTACGATCCAGCCTGTATCAGAACGACTGGCAATAGCGCCCACTTTTAGCACTCCTGATGGATGTCCAAATGTGATTGAATTTCTTTCTCCACCGCCTGCAGCTATGTTAACAATAGTACCGGGAATGCATGCTGCAGAGGCAATTGCAACTGCAGCTGTGCCCATCATGGCATGGTGCAGTTTTCCCATCGAAACAGCCCTAACTAGCAGATCAACGTCCCCTTCAGAAATATCTTTGCCATTAGACGCTCGGTAACTTTTCGGTTTCGAAACAAAAGCTATTTTGGGCGTATGTTGATGAATCTCAGCTTCTGCAGCATTGCTGATAAGCCCCATTTTTAATGCACCATAAGCCCGAATTTTTTCCAGCCTATCCAACGCGATTTGGTCAGTATTGATGTCTTCTTGAAGTTCTGTTCCCAAGTAACCCAGCGCATCAGCTTGCAAAAATATCGTCGGTATACCGGCATTAATGAATGTGGCATGAAACGTCCCCACCTCTGGAACAACAAGATCGTCGGTTACATTGCCCGTCGGAAACATATGACCAGTGCCATCAGCGGGCGAAATAAAATCAACGGGTATCTCTGCAGCAGGAAAAGTAACACCATCGAGCTCAAAGTCTCCCATTTCTTGTACTTCCCCATCTCGGATTGGCACGTGAACAACAATGGTTTTATTGATATTGGCTTGCCATACTCGAACACTAGCAGTGCCATTTTGTGGAATGCGATCAGATGGAACTAGACCTGCCTGTATGGCAAAAGGTCCCACTGCTGCAGAGAGGTTACCGCAATTACCACTCCAATCGACAAGTGCCCTATCAATTGAAATTTGGCCAAATAAGTAATCGACATCATGATCTTTATGTGTACTTTGAGAAAGAATGACAACTTTACTGGTGCTTGACGTTGCGCCACCCATCCCATCAATATGCTTTGAATAGGGATCTGGACTGCCTACCACTCTTAACAAAAATGCATCACGGTTCTTACCTGCTTGCTGTGCTTTCTCCGGTAAATCATTTAACTTAAAAAATACACCTTTGCTCGTTCCACCGCGCATATACGTGGCCGGGACCTTCATTTGACTTGTTTTACTGGTCATTATTCCCCCTACTGAGCTAGAAAATCTTGAGCGAAGCGTTGCAGCACACCACCCGCTTCATATACAGACACTTCATCTTGTGTATCGAGGCGACATGTCACCGCTATTGCTATTCGTTCCCCGTCCTTACGCGTGATGCTCAAACTAAGGTCCGAGCCTGGCGCAATATTTCCTACGACATCATAAAGTTCACTACCATCTAGTTTGAGTGTTCGGCGATTTTGTCCTAGTTTAAACTCAAGCGGTAGCACCCCCATCCCGACCAGGTTAGTGCGGTGAATTCTCTCGAAACCTTCAGCAACAATCACTTCCACGCCTGCTAATCGTACCCCTTTCGCTGCCCAATCTCGTGACGAGCCTTGACCATAGTCAGCCCCAGCTATGATAATTAGAGGTTGTTTACGCTCCATATAGGTTTCAATAGCCTCCCACATGCGAGACACCTTGCCCTCAGGCTCAATTCGCGTGAGAGAACCTTGTATCACTTCGCCATTTTCTTGGACCATTTCATTAAACAGCTTGGGATTGGCAAAAGTCGCGCGTTGTGCAGTAAGGTGATCACCACGGTGCGTCGCATAAGAATTAAAATCGTGCTCAGGAACCCCCATTTTGGTCAGGTATTCTCCTGCAGCACTCGAAGCAAGTATGGCATTCGAAGGAGATAAATGATCAGTGGTAATATTATCTCCCAACACAGCTAAAGGTCTCATCGAAGATAATGTTCGTTTTCCAGCCAAAGCGCCCTGCCAATATGGAGGACGACGTATATATGTGCTCATCGGACGCCAATCATAAAGCGGCTGTGTAGCGGTCTCTTGATTACCAAGTTTAAACATCTGTATATACACTTGTTTAAACTGCTCTGGTTTTACATACGCTGCAACTGCTTGGTCGATTTCTTCGTCGCTAGGCCACAAGTCTCGCAAATAAATTGGATTACCTTCAGGACTTTGTCCCAACACATCACGCTCAATATCAAATCGAATCGTCCCAGCAATGGCGTAGGCCACCACCAAAGGGGGGGAAGCTAGAAACGCTTGCTTAGCGTATGGATGGATACGGCCATCAAAATTACGATTGCCAGACAACACCGCAGTAGAGTATAAATCCCTGTCTATAATTTCTTGCTGAATTTTTGGATCCAACGCACCACTCATACCATTACAAGTGGTACAAGCGTAGCCAACAATCCCAAAACCTAACTGTTCCATTTCAGATAACAATCCAGCTTCTTCAAGATAGAGTTTGGCGACTTTAGAGCCTGGAGCAAAGGAGGTTTTTACCCAAGGTTTGCGCTGCAACCCTAATTGATTTGCTTTTTTGGCCACAAGTCCTGCTGCGACAACATTTCTTGGATTACTGGTATTAGTACAAGAGGTGATGGCTGCGATAATGACAGCGCCATCAGGTAAACGTCCGTCACTATTATCCCACTGGCCAGAGATTCCTTTTGCAGCAAGCTCTGCAGTTGGTAAACGACGGTGAGGATTAGACGGACCAGCCAAATTTCTAGAGACTAATGATAAGTCAAACTCAAGTACACGCTCATATTCAACTTCTCGTAGTTCACTTGCCCATAGTCCTGTCTGTTTCGCGTATTGTTCCACCAATTTAACTTGCTCGGGATCACGACCCGTCAATTTCAGGTAATCAATGGTTTGCTCGTCAATATAAAACATGCCAGCAGTTGCGCCATATTCTGGCGTCATGTTTGAAATCGTCGCTCTATCACCTATGGTAAGGGTACTTGCGCCCTCACCAAAAAATTCAAGGTAGGAAGAGACCACCTTGGCTTCGCGTAGGAACTCGGTAATAGCGAGTACTATATCGGTTGCCGTCACACCAGATTTGCGTGCACCTATCAACTTTACACCGATGATTTCGGGGAGTCTCATCATTGAAGGACGACCTAACATCACCGTTTCAGCCTCTAGTCCACCCACACCAATTGCAATCACGCCGAGTGCATCAACATGAGGAGTATGGCTATCGGTACCAACACAAGTATCTGGGAATGCAATCCCATCTTTAACTTGTACAACAGGCGACATTTTTTCTAGGTTAATTTGGTGCATAATGCCGTTACCAGCAGGAATCACACTGACATTCTCAAAGGCCGTTTTACACCACTCAATAAAATGGAAGCGATCTTCATTTCTACGCTCTTCAATGGCTCTATTTTTCTCGAAAGCATCTGGATCATAACCCCCATGCTCAACAGCCAACGAATGATCTACGATTAATTGAGTTTCAACTACAGGGTTGACTTTAGAAGGGTCGCCGCCTTGCTCTGCTATGGCATCTCTTAAGCCTGCCAGATCGACTAGTGCCGTCTGGCCTAGAATATCATGACAGACTACTCGAGCCGGATACCATGGAAAATCTAAATCTCTTTTACGCTCAACCAGCTGTTTTAGTGACGCATTTAATGCACCGGGATAGCAACGGCGCACTAGTTGCTCAGCAAGAATTCGGGATGTATAAGGTAGGCGGTTGTATGCTCCGGGAGAAATGTCATTAATGGCTTGTCTTGCATCAAAAAAGTCTAAATCTGTTCCCGGAAGCGTTTTACGATAGTTTGTGTTGACATTACAGCTCATAGTATTACTTCCGTATGTATACCACTCTGAATGTTACAGTTTTACAATTTCAAAGTAGTGAAAAGTTGCAGTAGATAGCAGGAAAAGATAACCGCTCACCAGAAACTGTCATTTCGCAGAGCGGTTCAATCGATAAACAGTGATGTTTATCGTTCATTTTTACCTTTGAGGAGGTTCAGTGAGCAAACAAAAACCTCCTCCTGTTATGACCTTAAATATCTATCGTTTATCAATAGGCACCCAGCAACGTGCGTCTGGTCCGGTGTAATCGGCACTTGGGCGAATGATACGATTGTTAGAACGCTGTTCAAATACATGAGCAGCCCACCCCGTCAAACGACTCATAACAAAGATGGGGGTAAACAACTTGGTAGGTATGTCCATAAAGTGGTAGGCAGAAGCATGGAAAAAGTCCGCATTACAGAACAATCCTTTTTCCCGTTTCATGACGGCTTCTACACGCTCAGAAACTGCGTACAAATGTTTGTCGCCAACTTGCTCTGACAATTCTTTAGACCAACGTTTAATCAATGCGTTTCTAGGGTCGCTTTCTCTGTATATTGCATGCCCAAAACCCATGATTTTGTCTTTGTTAGCCAGCATTTGCATAATATTGGACTCTGCTTCTTCAGGCGTCTGCCAATCTTGAATCATATCCATTGCAGCCTCATTTGCCCCGCCGTGTAAAGGGCCTCGTAAAGTACCAATTGCTGCTGTTATGCAAGAATGGATGTCAGACAGTGTTGATGCACACACTCTCGCAGCGAAGGTCGACGCATTGAATTCGTGCTCTGCATATAATATCAGAGAACAGTGCATGACTTTTTTATGCAGTTCACTTGGCTCTTTATCAGTTAACATTTTTAGGAAATAACCACCAATGCAGTTTTGAGACTGATCCTCAGTATCAATTCTCACGCCATCGTGACTGTAGCGATACCAGTAACATATAATCGCAGGGAACAAAGACAGCATTCTTTCTGTAGCATTAAGTTGCTCAGAAAAATTCGACTCTTGCTCTAGATTTCCTAACATCGAACATCCAGTACGCATCACGTCCATAGGGTGAGCATGGCGAGGAATCAGTTCGAGAGCTTTTTTTAACTCTTCAGGCAGACCACGCAAACTAATAAGCTTAGTTTTATAGGCATCTAGTTCTTGCTGAGTAGGCAGGTGACCACGTAACAGAAGATGAGCAACTTCCTCAAACTGAGCGTTGTTTGCTAGGTCTTCAATATCATAACCTCGGTAAGTAAGACCTGTTCCTGTTTTTCCTACCGTGCACAAAGCTGTGCTTCCAGCGCTTTGGCCTCTTAGACCTGCTCCACCTAACTCTTTGGTTGACATAACGAACTCCTTTTCTGTCTGGCTGGTTTGTTCTTGTCTATAAGAACTGAGTGATTACCAAACACATTTCACGTAATTAAATCTTTGAACTATCACCTATGCTCATTCGCTTTCTTGAGAGAAAAGCTCATCCAATTTTTGTTCATAGTCATGATAATTGAGATGCTCATACAACTCATTTCGAGTCTGCATAGTGCCAGTAAGTGTTTCCTGACTCCCCTCTTTTAATAAATGGGAGTAAACTTCTTCTGCTGCCTTGTTCATAGCACGAAATGCACTGAGCGGGTATAACACCATATCAACACCGACTTCAGCGAGTTGCTGCGTACTAAAAAGAGGGGTTTGACCAAATTCAGTAATATTAGCCAAAATAGGAACATCTTTACCCGTTGCTTGTTTGAGTGCTTTGGAAAATTGCGAATATTGGTCAAGCTGGTTCATCGCTTCTGGAAATACCATATCTGCCCCTGCTTCAATACAAGCGATTGCTCTGTCTATCGCTTTATCCATGCCTTCAACAGCAAGTGCATCAGTTCGGGCCATAATGACAAAGTTTGGATCTTGGCGAGCATCGACCGCAGCTTTAATTCTATCGACCATCTCTTGTTGAGTCACAATAGCTTTGTTTGGCCTATGACCACATCGCTTTTGCGCAACCTGATCCTCCATGTGGACAGCTGCAGCCCCTGCTTTTTCCATCGCTTTTATTGTCCGCGCAATATTAAAAGCACCGCCAAAGCCAGTATCAATGTCCACTAAAAGAGGTAGATCACAGGCGTTCGTAATACGCTCCACGTCAACCAAAACATCGTTTAGTGTCGTGATTCCAAGATCGGGTAAACCATACGAAGCGTTGGCTACCCCGCCACCTGAGAGATAAATCGCTTTATGTCCTAGGTTTTTCGCCATCATTGCGCAGTATGCATTGATGGTTCCAACGACCTGCAATGGATCATTCTGCTCTACGGCAACTCTAAATTTTGCACCTTGAGATAAACTCATGACCATATCCTTCTAATCATTGTGAGTTACTGAAATTTGTTGCTCTATTAACTTTCTGCTGTCTGAAATGTGTCGTCTCATTAGAAGTTCAGCCAACTCCTCATCGCGATTACCTATCGCTTTCAAAATCAACTTGTGCTCGCTTAAAGCATCTTCCGACCTTGATTGGGAACGTGGAGACTGGTATCTGTACATACGTAGCAGGTGATATAACTCATCACACAGTAAAGCGATGAGTTTGCTATTTCGGCTCGCTAAGATGACTCGGTAATGAAAATCAAAGTCACCCTGTTGATGAAAGTAAGACTGTCCTTCTACCTCTTCGATATGTTTGGAATGCTTAGCAAGTAAGGCTTCTAAACTCAAAATCTCATCTTGTGAAATATATCTGGCGGCCAATCTAGCCGCCATTCCTTCAAGAGCCTCTCGAACTGAATACACTTCAATCAATTTACTGGTGGACAGCTTAACCACTCTGGCACCAACATGCGGCACCCTCTCAATGAGTCCAAGCCCCTCAATCCTCATTAAAGCTTCTCTGAGTGGCCCCCTACTAACATTCAATCGTTTAGCTAAGTCTGGTTCTGAAATTTTACTGCCAGATTCAAGCCCTCCCACAACGATAGCATCGATCAAAAGTGCGGTTAAATTTTCAGATTTAGTACTTTCATTTCTCAGTAGTTGTGTCTTTATTCGAGAGGCCAGTTCGTCATTCATAATTAACTTAAGATTAACACCATTGTCTACAATGTTATGTAATTACGACCAAATAACCAGAAATTTCGGCAAACATCAAGACAACTGTCGACAATTAGCCGATATCACCCGTATTTATCCCTTTGATGTCATTTTTTAAAGAAATACTACTGCCAATATGCATTCAATTTTGTGATCCAGCTAGATATTGGGGACATCAAAGATATGAATATCAATGAGTATTTCGCTACTATATTTTTAGGCGCTGTATAGAGAAAAATTGCTGAATGAATAAACCTGTGTGCAAAGCTACAATTCTAGCTTTGGTATTAGTTGGCCTTAATGCATGTTCTCTGCTCTCAAAAACTGACAGACAACCATACTACCCGTTCTTTACCTACAGTGTGTATTCTGATGCAGACGTGAGTTTAATAGAAACTAACAATGTAGTGGCTAAAGCCATTAGATCTAATCACTATGTCAGAGTTTCTGATATTGGTGCCTTCAACAGCAATATTGACAAAGTATTTAGTGAAGCACTAACAAGCTATTCTGTGTCGATCGACGATATTAAGACGCAAGGTTTTCACCATGGTATTGAATCAGTCATCAAGCAATTTGCTTGCGAAGTTTATGTGAGTCAACAACCCGCCGACTCCATTCAGCTCTGCCCTCTTTCAAAAGATGTTGTCGACAATAATATACCTTACCTGCCTTTTATTGATGGCTTAAGAGTTCACCACCGTTTAAGTAAAAAAGTGAGCGTAAACTCTGGCGATATTGAATTCGAGTTTTTCCTGAGAAGCACCCATGAAAGATCACTTGAAACACTATGGGGAGCTGTGCACGAGCTCGGGAGTATTCCTGATTCTGAGCTTCCTTTTGATAGCTTGGTACTGACAATAAACATGAATGCTCACAAGAAAAGCGACTTAGATACTCGCTGGCGTTCACTACACCATGAACCCTTAGTCTTTTTCGTAATGCTTCCATCTGTCGATTTGATATTGCAAAACAAAAATGAAATAGCAAGCATGGACTTTGCCTATGAAAAAGCGCTATTACTTATCGTAGACAGCAGGTAAAGGAACATAATTGTGTATGCCATCCATTCGTTTGCTTTTAATGTGAGTCAACTGGCATCCGGAGAGTAAAGTTTTATTTAAACTGATTTGGCAGGTACTTTGTATTCATTCGCTGGGCTCAAAGCATGTCAGCCTAATTTGTAGAAATTTTTCATAAGGATATTTTATGCCTGATAAGTACTCAGCATCAGCTGGCTCTATGTCTGCAAAGGATTATAAAAGTCAGGAGCACTTAATTAGCGACCTTGTCGTGACTCAGGCTCTATCTACCCCATTCGAAATCACGGCAACTATCGTTTCCTCGACATTCAGTGCGCAGGATCAGCTAGGACAGCTGCTCACTATCAACCGTTACAGTAATGAGTCAGGGAATAATAAACTACAAAGAACCTTTAATGGTGTAATTGCGCGCATTGAACAAATGGGTTTAGATTCCAACCTAAAATTCATGCAGTATCGAGTCACTCTCAGACCTTGGTTTTGGCTACTCTCTCATACTCATTCTTTTCGTGTTTATCAGAACCAATCAACCAAAGATATAATCAGTGACATCTTTGATAATGCAGGATTTAAGGGTAAATACAAACTTTCAAGCCTACCATCAACCAAAAGAGAATACTGCCTTCAGTATAATGAGTCAGATTATGACTTCGTCGCCCGATTACTTGCTGAGGAAGGATTGCTTTTTTATTTCGAGCACCAATCTGGTGATCATACAATGGTCATTCAAGACGCAACCTCTCCGTTTGATAAAGCAGATGTCGCAAAGTTCGATATGAAAGAAACGCCATCAGGAAGTCTACCACTAATAGAGTCTTGGATTCCCATCATGGCATTTCATGGGACAAGTATTGAACTCACCGCGTATGATTACTCACAATCTAAACTTGTGACCAGCAAGACTAAAAATAGCAGTCATACTATTGCAAACAACACCAAACTAGCCTCAATTATATATCCCGAGCTCGGAATTTCCGGCGACATGACCGATCTCTCAAGCAACCTTGGCAAACGTCGTATTGAATATATCGAGCAGGACTACCAATCTATTACCGCCCAAGCAAAACACGACCTGTTTGATATTGCGACTTGGATTTCACTAAATAGCCATTTAGATAAATCTCAACTTGGTGATTTCTCGGTTATTCACATATCAACTCATTACAAAGATGACGTACAGTGTGCGACAGAGGTTAAACTTGTTCCGAAATCGACCCCCACTTACCCCAAACCAATTGGAAAACAAACCGTCAAAGGATTGCAAAGTGCGGCGGTTGCCGGCAATACAGCAGGAGAAATTAATCAAGATGACCAAGGGCGAGTAAGAATTAAATTCCACTGGGATACTGAAGCCAGTGGAGATAAAACTAGCTGTTATGTACGAGTGGCTCAAATGATGGCAGGGAGTGGCTATGGGACTCAGTTTATTCCTAGAGTTGGTCAGGAGGTTCTGGTGTCTTTTATTGATGGCGATCCAGATCAACCGATTATTACAGGAAGTGTCTACAACAGCGAAAATTCACCGCCTTACAAAGAAGCAAACACAACTAAAACCGGTATAAAAACCAAGCTAACAGCGCAAGCAAATGAACTGTACTTCGATGACAAAAAGGACAACGAGCTTATCTATCTCCATGCCGCCAAAGATATTTCCCAAGAAATTGAGAACAATCATACTGAGACAGTTAAAGGAGAGCTCAGCCAGACTGTCACCAAAGCAATGACTATTACAACCGAAGATAGTTACACTTTATCAGTAACAAAAGAGATGAATGGTTCAGCTAAATCCATCACTTTAGAAGCGGATGACTCAATTGATCTAAAGGTAGGTTCAAGCAAAATATCGATGTCGTCTTCATCGATATCAATAGAAGCAACTAACATTGATATAAAGGCAAGTAGTGCACTTAATCTGGAAGCAACCAACGTCACTAGTAAAGCGACTTCAGCCAATAAAATGTCCGGTACCACGACTGCAATAGAGGCAACCAGTTCAAATAGCATCAAAGGCCTCAGCGTTGAAATAAAAGCGAGCACAACATTAAAAGCCGAAGGTTCACTGAGCGCAGAGTTTAAATCAGGGCTAAAAGGAACATTCGACGGAGGGGTGTTAGGTGAATTGAAAGGAGCCATCGTCAAGGTTAATTAAAACTATGTATAAAAAGATACCTTATCAAAGCAGTACTCAAATTGTACCCAGATTTCAAGCATCAGATGAAGCACAGAAACTCTTAAGTGAAGAATTACCTATTGACCATGCAATAGTATGTCTTCAAGAAGCAGAACTCTACAATGACCTCGTCCAATTTCTTGCTCATGCGTTGCCGGTTCGAGAGTGTATTTGGTGGGCGCTATGCTGCTTATCTTCTCGCAATGATGTCTGGAGTGATGCGCAAAAGATGTCATTAGATACGGCAAAACATTGGGCTTTGTCTCCCTCGGAGGAATTGCGCAGAAAGTCAGAGCTGCTCGCTAATCGACTGGAGCTTAACTGTGGGCCATCTTGGTTAAGTCAAGCTGTATTTTGGAATGGTTCAGGAAGTATTGTTGCACCCGATTTACCTGTAGTCCTACCTGACCCATACTTGTACGCGAAAGCCGTTGCAGGTGCAATTAACCACGCTGCGGCCCTACCCTTTTGGGATAAAACTGCAATCTATTATGAGGATGCAATTAAAGCCGCTCTTGACATCGCCCAAGGCGGAAATGGAGGTATAGAATGACATTACCAGCGGCAAGACTAACAGATATGCACGTCTGTCCAATGCAGACTCCAGCGGTTCCACCAATCCCCCATGTTGGCGGCCCCATTACTGGCCCAGGAGCACCTACAGTTCTTATTGGAAATATGCCAGCAGCAACGCTGGGCGATGTGTGTGTATGTGTAGGTCCTCCTGATTCGATCGTCAAAGGAAGTGTGACTGTGATGATAAACAATAAGCCTGCTGCTCGAATGGGAGATACCACCGCGCACGGAGGATCTATTGTTTTAGGCATGCCCACAGTCCTTATCGGTGGCTGACCTGGTACAAACTATCTATTAACCTGTAGTGGTAATACTGATAAGTTTATTCGTTTGCGTAGCCTCAAGTAAAATTGGTGATGCCAACACCTAAGCCATTCTTATTACGATATAAATTTACTTTATTAATATGATGCGCCACTAGTTTTTAGAAACTGATCACCATTTTAATAAAATAATGAATTTCATGCAGTTTTTTGGAAAAAAGCGTCTAAACTTTGGTATGCACTCTTATGTTTATAACAAATAACTAATTGAATAGATTATGATTTTTGTCAGTAGCTAAAGACGGACAATATATGGTAGATATTGATGCATTGGTGAAACCCATATCTGAAGAATTCCCCTCAGGTAGCTATCTTAAGTTAGACCGAAGTGCCTATCGTACTTTGCGAAACCACTACAATACAGCGCAATCATCATTTCGGCAGCTCATCGAAACGCCTGACGCCTCAAGCGACGAGGCTAGAAGAGATGCGAACGAAACCAACTGGAATCTAGTCCGAACAACTACATTTGATGCTCTAACTTCTCAAACAAAAGATACAGAATTACTAGGCTGGTTTATTACAAGCCAGCTATTTACGCCATCACCCTATACTAATCTAGCGGAGTCAACTAAGGTCTTAGTACAATTTGTCGAATTGTTTTGGAATACGCTTCATCCCCAGCCTCCTCTCGATAAACTCAAGAGTGACGATGATTCCGGACGTCGTAAAGAATTGATCGAGTTTCGTATAAAGCCATTACTTCAGCTGGTCGGAGAAAGCCAAGATTCAACGGCTCTTTTTATGCCACTGCAAATGACCGACCTAGTAGGACACGTTACATATGGTGACTTTCTACGAGCAGAAAGAAACGGTACGCTTCCTGAACTCAAAGAGTCGGCATACTTGTTATATTCTAACGAGATGGAAGATGTCGTGCGTGACATTGCGACTGCCTACGGCAATTTTGATACGGTAGAAAAACTTATTGCAGAGGAATGCCAAAAAGCGGGGGTTTCACCACTGAGCTTTAAGTTCGTCAAAGCTAACCTGTCCGAGTTGTTAAAGACAATACAGTATTTAGTTGGCGACCGATTTGCACCTTGGCCATTGGACAACGACTTTAAACCAATAGATGAGTATCCCGAGCAAGACCAAAAAGCATTAGACCAAGATATTCTCGACTCAAAGGTATCTAACGTGAAACCTACCCCTGAACCATCATCAAGTGTCGAAAATGCATCAACAAGTCAGGCTGATAACCATCAAACATCGCCTCTAATAAACGGAATTGCCAATCGAGATCAAGCCTTTCACGAACTAAGAAGAATTTCGCAATTTTTCCAGCACACCGAGCCACACAGCCCTATTCCCTTTTTGCTTGAACGAGCAATTCGATGGGGTTATATGAGCTTGCCGGAGCTACTAAATGAGATGACAGGCGGTAATTCAAGCGCTATCACTCATATCAATCAAATTTCGGGTATGGATAACTTAGAGCCAGCCAAACTGGGACGAATTCCTGAAACAACCAACCGAGCATTTTCCCAACCATCTGGGCTTGTACAGACGGATGTATACACACCGCCATTGCAGGCTTCAGTGTCAGCTGAACCTGTCACCTCGAGCGAAAACACCTCCCAAAAGACAGGGACAAACACCCAGTCTGATGGTGGTTTGAGCAATTTCGAGTGGTAAACATTACATGCTAATTAGCAAAGGAGAACAGAATGGCTTCTATTTTTATGAGAATTGATGGTATTACGCCTAAAGGTGCAGCTACAGTAGAAAAAATCGGTGGTAAAGACGGGTTCTTTGCTATTGACACTGTCACTTGGAATGCCGTACGAGGCGTCGGTATAGATGTAGGTAATGCAAATAATGCTGACCAAGGGATGGTAGCACTGGGTGAGATTAATGTTACCAGAGGATGTGACGGCGCGACTCCTTACCTAACCACATTTCTTTATGCGCCAGGTGCTGAAGGTAAAACCATCGAAGTTGTTATGACTAAACCTAATCGTGAAGGTTCTGGTGCCGACCCATACCTCATTCTTACATTACAGGCTGCGCGCATGTCTAGCTATAACATGGTTGGGTCAGATGGCAGCCTACCTAACGAGTCCTTTTCTTTAACCTATACACAAATTTCCAAGGCTTACTACATCGAGGGAGAAGGTGGAAAAATTGAGAAAGGGCCAGAAGTTGGCTTCGATGCAACAACAGCTAAAGTTACCTCAACTGCTAACTAAGTAAAGGAGGCCCATTGTGGCACTGAATTCCCAACACAAACGTGTAAGTAAAAACCGTGTGAGTATTACTTACGATGTGGAAACTAATGGCGCCGTAGAAACCAAAGAACTCCCATTTGTGGTTGGGGTAATTGGTGACTACTCTGGCCATAAGCAAGACAAAGAAGACGTTGAAGACCGTACCTTCTATAACGTAGATAAAGATAATTTTGATACTGTGATGAAACGTGTGGGACCCGAATTATCCCTTAAAGTCGACAACGTCCTTGCTGATGACGATAGTCAGTTTGAGGCATCATTGAAGTTCAATTCAATGAAAGACTTCGAGCCAGAAGCAATCGTAGAACAAGTTGAGCCACTGAAAAAGCTTGTTGAAACCCGTAATCAACTCAAAGTACTTCTTTCTAAAGCAGATCGCTCTCGAGATCTTGAGAAGCTACTCAAAGAAGTTTTACAAAGTGCAGACACTATCAATGCATTATCTCAAGAGCTAGGCGTAAGTAAAGAAGGAGGCGAATAATGAGTACAGAAGCCGAAAATCAACCGCAAGCAGAAACGGCAGAAGGCTCCCTAAGTTTTCTGGATCGAGCGATAGAAGCAACCACTCAAACACCAGCGGACACGACCAAAGAACTCTTTTCAGTTCTTGCTGAGCAAGCTCTTTCAGGAACAGTAACGTGGGACAAGAATGTTACTAAAACGATTGAAAATGCGATTTCAGAGATTGACAAAAAGCTCTCCAATCAACTGTCTGAAGTCATGCAACAGAAAGATTTTCAAAAGCTTGAAGGATCTTGGCGTGGTCTACAAAAATTGGTCAAAGAAAGTGAACTAGTGTCATTACTGAGGGATCTTGACGGGATAAATACCATTCGACTCTGTCGTATCCTTACATT
>NZ_BSPW01000031.1 GCF_030161235.1 Vibrio zhanjiangensis
AGTTAACGTAATGACAAAGTCGCTTGGTAATTAAGGTACGACAGAATCGCTTGGTGATCACATTACGAAGGAAAAAAAGGAGCATCATTTATGGACATTCTCGCCAATGCAGGCGGCCCAACCAGATACGCAGAATCACGACAGATACGTATTCTTAAAGCCGATGGTAAAGTGGTCAGATTTGACTTAACGGCCTATACCGAAGGTCTCAGTACTGCCCTTCCACCGCCAGAAATTGTCGCTGGCGATGCGATATTTGTTCCTGAAAAAACAGACATGAACGAAAAGTCTTGGCTCAAAATAGCACCGGATCGTGCAGTGAGCGTCATCGGTGAGGTTGTGAGACCTGGGCGTGTAGAATGGTCAGACGAAATGGACATGATGCACCTGTTAGCACACGTAGGTGGCCCAACACTAAGAGCCGATACGTCAAAAATTGAAGTGGTTGAACCTGATGGTCAAATGATCGTGTTCAATCTCGATAAATTTATTTTGGATGGCGCACCTTCCGCAGATCTTCCAATAATTAGAGCAGGTACTATTATTCGAGTCCACGATCTTCCCCAAGATCCAAGCGACAACAAATCACAATGGGTGAGGCAAAGTTCAGACGCTTCAATTTATGTTTTCGGCCAAGTCAACGCTCCAGGTCGTTATCGTTTCACCAACGAAATGCATTTCTTAGATATCTTATCGGCAGCCGATGGTCCGACAAAAGATGCTGATATTCACAATATAAAAATTACCCATCGTGACAAAAGTTATTCGAAAGTCAGTAAACTCAATTTATCTCTCTATTTTGAAACTGGTGATGAAAGCCTCTTGCCCAGTATTACCATGGGAGACACCATTTACATACCAGAAAAAGACAAAATTTGGCTTGATCGAAGTAAAGAATCGACAGTCCGCGTACTTGGTGCCATCAACAGCCCAGGCCGTTATGTCTTTGATGACAATATGACCATTCTGGATATTCTCGCCGAAGCCGGTGGTCCTTCAGACAGAGCTTACTTGGAAAAAATTTCCATCGTTAATATGTCATGCTGCCAAGGCCAAGCTCGGACATTTGATCTTATCGATTTCAGCAAAACTGCCAATGTTTATAAGCTCCCTGTTCTTCGCGCTGGAGATACCATATACATTCCAGACCGAAGTGAAGGGCTACTAGAAAGACTGCGTGTTGGCTTAGAGGATATCTTGCGCTTAACAACAACCATTGTAGTAATAGGAGCACTGTAATGAGCATACCAGCGACTTTAACTGAAGTAGAACAAATTTATCTCGCGGCTGAATTTAGTGAAGCACGTTCTCTTTGCGTTACGGGCTGCAACTCAGGTGACGGTGTCACTTCAGTGGCGTCTGCAATCGCCGAACGGTATTTGTTAGGAGGACATAAAACATTGCTCGTTGATCTAAACCTATTTCATCCATCTTTCGAACCTGTACTTAATGGGGATTCAACGCAAGATAATATCGGAGTGTTACTAGAACATAAAGTATCTCATCAACTCTTCACTGGAATGCCTGTTCCTAAAACAACATCAACACTACTCGCTTACAAAGACCCCGCAATGCTGAGCATTACTGTCGATAAATGGCTGCAACACTATGACAGGGTAATATGCGATACTTCTCCATTACTCCATATTAATAGAGGAAACATTCCCGCACAGGTAGTGGCAAGCGCCTGTGACCAGACAATATTAGTGGTTATGGGCGGGAAAACCTCAACCGGACAAATAAAAAAATCTCAGGAGCTGCTTAATATTCCTAAGATTTCATTTTTGGGTTCGGTATTAAACTTAAAAAATCAAGCTACTCTAGGACAAGAAATGGCAAGGGAGTTAAACCGATTAAAGTTTTTGCCTAAATCACTGCGTGAAAGATGGTGTAGGTCGTTAATCACCAATGAATTTTTAGCTCATAGTGCTTAGAGGACGATATATGAAAAAGTATCTCGCCGCCACGCTGCTTACTCTATTGCCAAGTCTAAGTTTAAGTGCTCCCTTAACGTTCGGTGTTGTGCCTCAGCAATCAGCAAGTCGGCTGGCACAACAATGGGCACCAATTGTGTCATACTTATCAAGTGCAATAGGTCAAGAAGTCATTTTTGCGACCACTCCCGACATCCCCTCATATGAGGAGAAGCTTGCTCAGGGAGAGTTTGATATTGCTTATATGAATCCCTATCACTACACCGTATTTAGCCAAGCGCCTGGATATAGAGCAACAGCCAAAGCGAAAGATAAAGTCATAAAAGGTATTATTGTCGTACGAAAAGACAGTCAGATTACCGAACTTACGCAGCTTCAAAATCAAAAGTTAGCCTTCCCTTCACCAGCGGCGTTTGCGGCAACAATACTGACACAGTCATACCTAAAAAGCGCGAACATTGAATTTACGCCAAGCTATGTTTCCTCTCATGATTCTGTATATTTATCTGTAGCAAAAGGATTCTTTCCTGCCGGAGGTGGGATTCTACGCACTTTCAATGCGTTGCCTGAAACGACACGAAAACAGCTCGTTCCTATTTGGACAACAAAAGGATTTACACCACACGCTATCGCTGTCCATCCTCGTATAACTGCTGAAACTGAATTAAAGTTAAAAGCAGCGCTTGAACAACTTCACACATCGCCAATGGTTAAAACTCAGTTAGAACAACTCAAAATAAAAGGTTTTGTTTCAGCGCAAGACAGTGACTGGGATGATGTCCGCGCACTGAACATCAAAATACTTGATTAAGCTTGGGAGGCATAGGTTATGTCTTTTAGAGTTAAAACTATCCTTGGTATTGCTTTCATTGAGATTGTGATGCTCATGGCGCTAACTTTCAGCGCCATGAGCTTTTTGTCAGAATCCAATGAGCGACAACTGCTTCAACGAGCTAACTCCACTGCTGAAATGTTTGTGCATGCCGCTAAGGATGCGATGATCTCTACAGATATCGCCACCCTAAATGATCTAGTCAGAGAGTTTATGACCGTAGAGGATATCGTCTATATAAAGGTCATGCGTGGTGAAAAGGAGTTATCCAGCATGGGAGAGCCATCTATACTAGAACGTGGGATGTCTGAAGACTTCAGCTTGAACACCGTCAATGATGGCATTTTTGACACACGCAGACAGGTCGTAAGCTCTGGCGTTTATTACGGTACAATCGATATTGGATTTGAGGTCTCGGAAATCAATTCCATGCTCGTTAATGCCCAAAAATCAATAATTGGCATTGCCTCTGTAGAGGTGATACTTGTCGCTATATTTTCTTTCTTCTTAGGAACTTACCTTACCAAAAGCTTAGTCAAGCTAATCGAAGCAGCTAATACGGTCAGTGAGCAAGGTCCGGGGTATCAAATCAACGATAAGTCTCAGGACGAATTAGGTGACGTTGCTCGTGCATTTGATGACATGTCGAGACAACTTGAGAAAAGCTATCGAGACTTGACACAAGCTCGTTCCGAAGCGGAACAAGCCAATGAATCAAAAAGCCGCTTCTTAGCAACCATGTCGCATGAAATCCGTACGCCTATGAATGGTGTACTGGGAATACTCAATATTTTAGAAGAATCAAAACTCACTCCAGAGCAAAAGAAGTTGGTCAATACCGCAACAGAATCTGGACAATTTTTGCTGAGCATCATCAACGATATCTTAGATTTTACAAGGATGGAGTCCAATACACTTAGACTTGAACACAGGCCGTTCGATTTTCGTCATTGCGTGGAAAGTGTCGTGGCAACTTTTTTACCCGCCGCTAAAGCACAAGCTCTAGAGATAAGTTGTACTATCGATGGAACAGTCCCTTCGAATGTTTGCGGTGATGAAAACCGTGTGAAACAAGTTCTCCATAATCTTATTGGTAACGCTATTAAATTCACAAAAAATGGCAGTGTTTCCGTGCAAATACACGCTGCAGACTTGGAGAGTACGCACGCAGAAATCACCTGCAAGATCATTGATACTGGTATAGGAATAAGCCGCAACGCCATGGACTTTCTATTCGACGAATTCACCATGGCAGATCAAACATACTCTCGCAGTCATGAGGGCTCTGGATTAGGCTTGGCAATATGCAAAAGATTGTGTGAACTAATGGATGGGCACATTGAAGTAGAGAGCACTCCCTCTATTGGCAGCACCTTTTCATTTTCCATCCGCTTAGAATTGGCCAAGCAACATATCGGTACCCCACCAAAATCACCAACCGATTTAAAACTGAACGTGTCTGACGTTAGCATATTGGTAGCTGAAGATAACAGGGCAAATCAGCTTGTTATACAAGAGATGTTCAAAAAGCTAAACCTAAGCATGGATATTGCCGAAAATGGCCAACGCGCTTTAGAAATGATAGCTCAGTATCACTACGACCTCATTTTTATGGATATTTCGATGCCGAAACTTGATGGCATGGAAACCTGTAGAGCGATACGCAAAAATTCCGATCCAGTGGTCAGTCAAATACCCATCATAGCTCTCACTGCACATTCACTCGCTGGTGACCGAGAGAAGTTCCTTGATGCTGGCATGGATGATTATTTGGCAAAACCCGTTCGTTTATCACAACTAATTGAAAAAATTAATCTATTCTTAGGTGACGACTCGGGCAATTCTTCACACAAAGTCACTCGCTCTGAGCCGTCAATAAAGTCAAGCCAATCAAGTAACGATACCGCGAATCAGGGAGAACATGTGAATTTGGAACTGGTCGACGAAACAATACTAGAACAGATGATAGAAGATACGAGTGCTGATGTACTGCCTATGCTAATTGAGCACTACCTTGAAGAATCTCAAGAGAGACTAAACAAAATCTATCAAGCAATGGATGAGAAGAACAAAGAAACACTTGAGTTTGAGAGTCACACGCTAGGCAGTTCTTCGCTCGCTCTGGGTAATCGAGTGCTCTCTAACCTCGCGAGGAAAATAGAACATTTGTGCATTGAAAATGAAGTCGAACAAGCCTACAAGCTAAAAGATGAGCTAAATGACTTGGCTGAAAAATCTCTTGCAGCATTAGCGTACAGAAAAAAACAAGGCTTTATAGAGCCGGCTGGCTAGGAACAATAGAGGATAACGTCACATGAGAGCAAAAGTATTATTAATTGAAGACTCTACATCTCTGGCTATTTTGTATAAACAATATGTTAAAGACGAGCCGTTCGATCTCTTTCACGTTGAAACAGGGCGTGACGCGATTGCATTTATAGAGAGAAATGTACCTCAATTGATCATATTAGATAGAAGTGGCCCCCGATTTTCGGACATGACTTTAAGTGATTGATCTGTTTTGATAGTACCCAG
>NZ_BSPW01000032.1 GCF_030161235.1 Vibrio zhanjiangensis
AGTTAACGTAATGACAAAGTCGCTTGGTAATTAAGGTACGACAGAATCGCTTGGTGATCACATTGACTGGGAAAAATCAGTAACGAGATACTAGCCAGATCGATGATTTTTCCATGCGATTTATGTCACAAAAGTCAGTCTAATTACTTTTGTTAGTTACATTGATAACGTTTTGTGTTGAAAGAGTTAAAGCAATCGATTTGCGTAAATGAGGGCTTTTTGTTTGAACCAAATCAGCGGCTGAATAGATAAAGATAAATTATACAAATTTAAATCTTGTACAATTGTATGAAGTTGTGCTATTTCTTATACAAGATTTTTTTTTGTATACCTTTTGCTGAGGGATGAAATGATGACAAATGCAATTAAAGTAGGCATCAGTTCTTGTGTGCTGGGTGAAAACGTCCGTTTCGACTCTGGGCATAAAATCAGTAAGTTCGTGACGAAAGAGTTAGCACCGTATTTTGAGTTTATCTCTGTTTGTCCTGAGGTTGGGATGGGGATGCCCGTACCAAGACCAACCATTCGTCTGATATCTAACGACGAAAGAATTGCACTGGTTGAGACTAAAAATCCTGAAAACGAACACACTGCCAACATGCTTGATTATTCGGAGCAGAAAGTGGGTGAACTCAAGACTCAAGATTTATGCGGTTATATCGTTTGTGCTAAATCGCCAACATGCGGCATGGAGAGAGTCAAAGTGTATCGAAAAGGTGGAGCGGATAATACTGGTGTTGGCCTATTTACTCAGGAGTTGATGAAACAGATGCCTTGGCTTCCTGTTGAAGAAGACGGACGCTTAAACGACCCCGTTTTAAAAGAAAACTTTATTGCTCGTATTTTTGTGTTGAAAGATTTTTACGATTCGATGGGGGATGAGCCAACTGCCGGAAAGTTAGTGGCTTTCCACTCTCGATACAAACTGACGTTGATGGCCCATCATCCTCAATCCTATAAAGAGCTGGGTCGTTTGGTTGCCAACACCAAAGACTACGATCCAATCACTTTTTACCAAAAGTATCGAGATGGTTTGATGAAGGCAGTCTCAAACCGAGCAAGCCGAAAAAACAATACCAATGTGCTTATGCATATACAAGGCTATTTTAAGCGAGCTTTAGACAAACATCAGAAAGCGGAGTTATGTGCTGTTATTGAAGAATATCGTCAGGGGACGTTACCTTTGCTAGCGCCAATCACTCTAATTAAGCATTATTTGGCCACTTATCCAGACGACTATTTATTAGAACAAAAGTTTTTGCAGCCTCATCCTCAGGAAATGAGACTGAGGTACGGATTATAAAATGAAGAAATACGCAATAAGAGAAATCTCAGAAATAACAGGCGTTAAACCTGTGACCTTGAGGGCTTGGCAGAGAAGATACAGTTTAATAGAGCCTGAAAGAACCTCAAAAGGTCATAGGCTCTACACTCAAGAGCACATTGACTTAATTGACAAAATCCAAGCATGGCTGAACAAAGGTGTGTCGATAGGTAAAGTGAAAGCCCTGATGGAATCAGGCAATAGTGATGGCTTCCAAGTAGAGGGCCGAGTACACCAGCTAGACGATGTGGAGTTGGTGTTGGACGCGTTGGCTAAGCTGAATAAAGGAAAAGCGGAAACAATTATCAATGGGGTGATTAAGGAGTATCCGTTAAAAGTCGTTGATAAGCAGTTTATCCAACCTATACAGCAAGCTCTTTCATCTGTTCGTCCATCTTTGCGATCACTTCAACATGGACTATTCCACTCACTGATGCTCAGTAAGCTAAACTCGATAATCGATGCTGAGAACAAAGCCTCTCGTACTGGGCGTGCTTTGTTTGTGAGCACTTCAGGTAATACCGACATTGGCTCTCGTTTACTGGCATTGTCTTTGGTTGAGCAAGGTTTAAATGTCACTATGCTCGATGAAGTTGAAGACTTATCTGGACTTGTGGTGCATCCAGCCATTGATGATTTTTCTATGATTGGTATATACAGTGCGACAGCAATCAGTGAATCTCAGCTGATGGTACTTGACCAGCTTGAAGCAACGTTTTCAGGACAACTCGTTGTCTCAGAGCTTTTGCAACAATTACGGGGCGAATGATGAAGCTTGTTTGGCTACGACGAGATTTAAGGGTTGATGATAATACTGCTTTGAATGAGGCTCTTGTATGCGGTGGGCCTGTGGTGTGTATTTATATCGCGACGCCAGAAACATGGCAAAGCCATGGTTTAGCACCGATTCAAGCCGACTTAATATTTCGTCGACTCTGTGAGCTGAGTAAGGAGTTGTCGGCACTTAATATTGAATTGTTGTATGACGAAGTTCCACGATTTTCTGACAGTGCGTCTAGAGTGGCTGAGGTTGCAAGAGAGCTTAATGCCTGCATGGTACTTGTCAACCGTGAGTATGAAGTGCATGAATGTCAACGTGATGACCGTCTTGCCAGTCAATTGTCAATTGATGGTATCGATTTTCAGTGTTGTGAAGATAAATGTATTTTTGCACCTGGAACTATCATCAATAAACAAGGCAGCTACTTTAAAGTTTTTACGCCATTTAAAAATGCCTACCTAGCAAAATTAGGAATGCATTCATTTGACGTCAAAAAAGCTCAAACAGCAGTAGAGGCAGAGTTACCATCCGCTATGCGTAGCTTGGCCTTTCACCAAGATGTTTTATTCAATTATCCAAGAAAAGACAGCACCCAGTGGCAAGCAGATACTGGTTCTATCATTACTGAACTAAGAGAGTTTGATGCTAATCTCATAGACCGTTATGCCAAGGAGCGAGATTTTCCATCGATACAAGGAACCAGTAAGTTATCGCCATATCTCGCTATTGGTGCATTATCTGTTCGCCAGTGTATGGCTCGGCTTATGTACGGGCAAACATTACCATTAAGCCAAGGGAGAGAAGTGTGGCAGAGCGAATTGATTTGGAGAGAGTTCTATCAGCACCTTATTTACTTTGAAACTAAACTAAGTAAAGGCCGTTGCTTTCTTGATTGGGGGGATGAATTACGTTGGCATACCAATACTCAATGGAGAGAGGCGTGGGAAAATGGTCAGACAGGTTACCCAATTGTAGATGCTGCGATGCGACAACTGAATCATACAGGATGGATGCACAATCGTCTGAGGATGATTGTGGCGAGTTTTCTCATAAAAGATTTGCACATTGATTGGCGGGTCGGTGAGCGCTATTTTATTAACAATTTAATTGATGGTGATTACGCCGCCAATAATGGTGGGTGGCAGTGGTGTGCATCCACTGGATGTGATGGACAGCCCTACTTCAGAATTTTTAATCCCATTACCCAAGGTGAACGATTTGACCCGTCTGGGGCGTTTGTTCGGCAATGGATTCCAGAGCTCGCTAATGTCCCAGACAAATATATTCATAAGCCGTGGGCTTGGCCTGATGTGAGAAATCTGTCATATCCTCAACCAATAGTTGATCACAAGGTAGAGAGAGAAGTAACCTTACGTCTTTATAAAGAAGCTAAGGACGCTTAACATGCTGCGCAGTCTTGTTCCACTATTATATTGCTTGAGTCTGTCTGCATTCGCAGCAACGTATCAACTGCCATCCGAAGGAAGCAATATTGTTGGTCGGACACAATACCACCAAGTTGCTGCAGGTGAGAGTCTTGCGGACATTGCAAAGCGCTATGATGTTGGTTTTTTGTCTTTAATGGCGGCCAATAAAGGAGTTGACCCTTTTTTGCCCTCCGAGAACTACGTACTAACCATACCAACGAGAATCATATTGCCAAATGTGCCAAGAGAAGGGATTGTCATTAATCTTGCAGAGCTGCGCTTGTATTATTTTCAGCCAGATAAAAATTTGGTGCATATTTTTCCTGTGGGTATTGGCCGGATTGGTCGAGATACACCTGAAATGGAAACAAGTGTTAGCCAGAAAAAACAGAACCCTACCTGGACGCCACCTAAGTCTATTCGGAAAGAGTATCGAGAAAAAGGTATTGAGCTTCCAGACATAATGCCAGCAGGTCCTGATAATCCACTTGGAGACTATGCGATGAGATTAGCATATGGTGTGGGAGAATATCTTATCCATGGTACAAATAAAGACTTTGGTATTGGCCTTCGTGTAAGCTCAGGGTGCATTCGTATGGACCCGAAAGATATAGACTGGTTATTTCCCAAGGTCAATTTAGGGGAAAAAGTGCGAGTCATTAATGAACCGATTAAAGTGGCACTGGAACCCGATAGAAGCGTATTTGTTGAAGCGCATGAACCTCTAACTCGCAGTGATGGTAGTAAAAAAGCCTTAGTCTTACCCGAAGAATTGCGCTGGTGGTTAGATGAATTTGACTTGTCAGATGCGAAAGCTAAAGCGGTGATCCTTGCCCAAAACGGTGTGCCTGTTGAGGTTGTGTCACCCAGTTTTATCGAGTAGGTAAAATGTTAAACGACGTATATGGTTAAAACAGAAAGGGCCTGCAATGACAGGCCCTTTCTAATCGAATATTGGCAGACTTATTTAGTATAATGCTGATACCTATCCAAAGTCTAATGAAATCAATGATTTCTTATCTATTTCAATGCCTTATGAAAAGCTTGTTTTATCAATATTAATCAATAATCATCAATATTAAGAAAATTTGCCGCCATTTTGTCGCCATTTTTACTGCGGTTTATAGCTATAGCCCTAAACGAGAAATAGGATTTAATTCCGCCGCCTGAATAAGGTGATCAGGGGAAAAATGGGCATAACGCATAGTCATTTTGATATCACTATGGCCAAGTATTTTTTGTAACACCAGAATATTTCCGCCTGCTTCCATAAACCGACTTGCAAAGGTATGGCGAAACACGTGTGTATTTTGCCCATCCGGTAAGTCGGGAAATGTACGATCAACAATGTGGGCGATTCCGTGTCGGCAGCATTTAAATAACTTATCCTTTTCGCCTGTTCGCTCAAACGATATTAACTCGTGGTAGAGCTTTTCAGTGATAGGCACAGTGCGGTTCCTTTTGCTTTTGGTATCAAGAAACGTGATCTTGTATTTCGTGATTTGTGGCAGACGAAGGTTATTAGCTTCGGAAATACGTGCACCTGTAGACAAGCAAATCTTGCAGATTAGTTCATACTCTTTAGCCCGTTTACTTTTGTTGATCCTTTTGAATAGTGCAGTAATCTCATCATTTGAGAAAAACCCCATTTCTGGCTCAGTGACTTGAATCGATTTAACATTGGCAAGTGGGTTCGGTTGCGTCCATTCCCCAAGTGAAATCAGTTCATTGTAGACAGCCCTTAAATATCTCAAATCGAGATTATTAGTAGGTGCAGAAATTAATTTGCCTGTAGTCATCTCATTCCCGTATCGGTCTTTCGCTATTCGGTTAGAACGCCAGTGAACAAAGTCTTTTGCGGTGAACTTGATTGCAAGAGGGTTACCCAGTTCTTCAACTATGCTGCAGATTCGAGGGTAAACTTTTTTAGCTGATTTTAAGTACTGTCCGTGCAGCTTGTACCAAAGCTCGACTAGGTCTTGAAGAGAGCGCAAGTCCTTTTTGTTACCAAGCCAAGGTTTATCGTCAACTTCGTTCATTGTGAACTTTTCGAATGCAAGTGCTTCGCCTTTGGTTGCGAAGCGCTTGCGAATGCGCTTACCGCTTCGGCCTTGCGGGTAACACTCGCAAATCCATGGCTTTTTGTTTCCGTCTTCTACTTTACGAACGCTCATTATTGTTTTGGCAACCTGCCACCATTAGCGATACAGCTTTCGATGCTTTTATAAGCGGTATAATCATTAGTTCTGTTATACCAAGAACTGTTAGGTGAATGACAAATACCAGAAGCGCTCATCTTTATGATTGGACTTTTGGCTGTTGTGGTTTGCTTTTTCTCCGTTTGGGGTTGGTTATATTGTTCAAATTCTTTTGGGGTGCATTTTTGGGCGTAAGTCAATATTGCCCCTTTCATTATTCTTAACTGTTCTTTAATGCCCTCATCAGATTTATTGTGACGAGCTGTAGAAAATATTTCTTGAATGAAAATTTTTGAGCGATTGACTACATCCGATAAGACAATAGATGAAATCTCACGATTCTCAGCAATAGCCTCAGAAGGAGTTAGGCTGAACTTATTTTCGATTTCACTAACTCGAGGTGAAAATGTAGAAACTCGCCATTCAGCTATTTGCTGATAGGTTGAGTTGGTCATAGTCATCATCTTTGCAAGAGTAGGTTCAAAAGCCCCCATAATTTGACCTGCATAATCACAATCATTCAGTTGGGCTAATTGCGTATTACTTGGTTTGTCTAGGACGATATTAAGAAGTGTGGTGTAGTGTGGCTCCTCCAATATGAAGTTAGATCTTTCAAATTTGATGTAAGAACCTTCGGGAAATTGCTTGTCAGGAGTGTTGTAAAGTTGAGCAAAATAGTCGATGGACAGAGTTTTATTGTCTTTGTGCCGGTTCATTAGTTTTAATGATGCACCAGAAGTGAATTCTTCTGAGATCGTACTACGGCGACCGTTTATGCTCGAAGTTACATCAAAGTCTTTGTTGTTGCCTTGTTGGTTTTTAATGAGTCCTTCATTTAGTAGCTTTAGTAAGCTATCTCTATTTAAAGTAAAACTAAGACAATCAGCATCATTTTGTGTTGCACAATAGAGAATGCTCGCAGCAGGTTGACCATTTAAGGTGAAACTGTCCACGACATCTGTAACTTTGAACTCATCTTGAGCAATAGCTGTTGTTGAAAGAATTAAACTAAAGGTACACAAAAATTTATTCATAAACTCCTACTCCTAGCCAACTATTATTTCTTCTTCATCTCCATCGCAATACGCCCAAGTACTTTTATATCCTCTTCGGATACTTCAATGGTTGATGCGCCAAATGCAATTGCTAATTTTTTGCCAGGTAGTCGCTGCAAATAGTTGATCGATAGGCGGCCATCCACATCAATAAGGTAATCACCTGCTACTGGGTCGGTTGACTCTTTGTTGATGTAATAGATACCGGAATCGTCTTCAATGACTTGGGTGAAAGAGGGCTTAAGTCCAAATTTATCCAGTGTGACCAAATCCAAAGCGGTCTTTCCTGCTTCAACTAAAGCCCCATCGATAAGGTGGAATTTTTGCATTTCTTCTGAAGTTAGAGCATTTTTTGACTCTCCACCGAACGGTTCACCCTCACCTAAAGCCATGTAGCGAACAGATGCACCAGTGGCTAAGTGCTCCCTAACTATCAGTTCAAAACCAGTTCGATTGTGAGTGTGCCATGTAGAGAAAGTTGAGTTTGGCACACCGTAGCGGTCACTCATTAATTCAAAAGTCTTACAACCAGTAACTTTTTTGAGCTTTTCAGTGAAACTCCGACCTCCAAGATATTCAAATGGAGGAATTTTTGCTTTCAACCTGCCCATAAGAGAAATTTTCCTATTCAAATAGGTAAGTGAATTGTTCTAGATCACGTTAGTAATTAAAATTTCTCATTAAAGAAAAATAAATTTTGCAAACAAGAAAAAATGATCGTAGGCTTTTCACATACACAAAATTGGTGAATCAATCTAACTCAATCACCATCAAGTACATACAAACAAGTAGGATACCACTTATGGCAAGTATTCAAATAGCGGTTGACGCACCTTTTTGTACTAAAAAAGAGTTTCTGCGTCGCACTGGTTGGTCGTCATCTTCACTTGACCGCGCAATTACTGCTGGCGAAATCCCTATCTTAGAAAAAAAAGGCAGAAGCGGCAGCGTTCTAATCAACTTGGTAAAGCTTTATCAACGTGCTGCAGAGCAACAAGTATGAGCTTCGCTATCCCACCTAAAACCAAACTCACCCAGCAAGATGCCATGAGTGAGTCTTGGGAAGACAAATATCCAGACAAATGTCCGCTATGGCTAAATATCATTGGTTGGACATTCGTTTTCGTACCGATCTTCTTCAACTGAGTATTAGTTATGGACGAAAATAACTCAATGTGCGCATTACGTGAACGCAAACAACAAGCTTTTGATGCGGCTTGCTGCGATTTTGTTGTCAATCACGATATTGAAGCGATTGCCAGAAAGCTAGAACTTAACGGTACAATGCTTCGCAATATGCTGAACCCAAACCAACCGCACGTGCTTAGACCTGTTGTGCTTGCTTCTATCAGCCGTGTTTCTGGGGACTACTCAATCGTAAATACGTTATTTGCAGATGATGGGGTGGTCACTATCCCACTACCAAAAGCAGAAGATGATCTGAACCTGCTTGAACGAGTTCTACAACTCAACACCCATTCTGGTGAGCTTTCTAGCGATGCGTTGGCCATGTGCACCGCAGAGCGTTTACCGCGATCTACTAAACGCAAAACACTAGCCAAGGCACAAGCTGCTTTAGGCAACTTGGTTTTGCTAATCAATGACCTCGAACACCGCACCACAGGCCTGCAGCCACTTGTACAAATGGGCACAGACTTTCTGGCTAATGGTGCTCCCATACCCGGCTTAGCCTAAGGAGTAGTTGTGAATCAGTTGGCACATAAACAAGAACAGCAACAAGAAGCACCGAACGCACAGGAAAGCATTGAGAGCTGTAGGGCGTTGTTTAGTGGTTCAGCAAGACGCGCAAAGTTGCGTAAGTACTACAACTCACTACCAGATAAAACACGTGGTTTGATTCTTATTGCAGGCGGAATGCCTCCAAAAGACTACCAACGTAAGTTCGAAGATTTCACAGACCTTGAGCTGCATAAAGTTCGCAAGGGTATGTGTTACCTAAAAGATGCAATAGCAGGTTTCGACTTCCACTTAGGGGACGTTCGCCGCCTCAGACATTACCAATTCAGCAGTACCCATTAAACCTAGCCAACCTTGCCCCTGTAATAGGGGGCTTTTTTTTGTCTTAGCGTAGGAGCATAGAAGATGAATACATTTGAAACACTTACCGAAGCAAGAAACCTCATAGATCAAGTTATTAACCGCAATGTCGGTTCAATTGGTCACGTCGATTTGCCTGCTGAAGCTTTAGCAAGCAAACAGAAGTTACTTAGAGGACTGAACACTGACAGAGAAGTATTCGACATCGTTAACGCAATTAATGCGTTGGCAATGGCAAACACTGATGTGATTCATGTGTTTGTTAATTTTTCCGGACATGTAAATCGTTTACAAGTCTATGCAAACCCAGCAGATACAAAATATCAAGCATCTATACCAAAGCAGACCCTACTGGCTGAGGATATCCGACTAAATCAGGAAAATACGTTTGAGCAACTTTTGTTTGTTGAGGGACAACTCACCGAGCTGATCATTGAAGCTCGTGAAGAAGCCGAAGCAAAAGCGGAGGTGACAGCATGAGCACACACGTAATGTTAGACCTAGAAACCATGGGAAATACGAGCAATGCAGCAATCGTTTCTATTGGTGCGGTTGTGTTTTCACCTGTGACTGGCGCACTTGGTGCTGATTTTGAAGTAGTGGTTAATCTTAATAGTTCTGCTTACTGCAGCGATATTGATGCATCGACAGTAACTTGGTGGCTTACCCAGAGTGAAGAAGCTCGTTCAATCTTCCTGAGAGATACGCCTAAGTCGTCTTTGAAAGATGCTTTGCTTGAGTTGAACCAGTGGTTTGCTGATCTTGGTGACTCAAGAGACATTCAAGTTTGGGGTAATGGTAGTGGATTCGATAATGTGATCTTGGCGAATGCTTTTAAAGCTGTTCGCATCAAACCTCACTTTTCTCATTGGAATGACCGTGACGTGAGAACCATTGTTGAAATGGGACGTTCGATTCTTGGCATTGACCCGAAAACAACATTTACCCGTCAAGGTGTCCACCATTCCGCGCTAGATGATGCGAAGTTCCAAGCTAAATACGTTTCAGCGATTTGGAATGCGTTTTCTTCTTGTGCAACGGTTGCTAGTTTGCCACTGGAGGAAGCGTAATGTTATTACACCTCGTACCACAAATAATGAATCGTTATTCAAATGTTGATTTGGAATTAATCGACGTTCAGATTCCAGAGCTAAATGTGACTCTAACGGGTGGTAAAGACCTTGTAGTTAGAAAACCATTTCCAAACAAATCCTACCATGTTGCATGTCGAAAGGTTGGACGCAAGGCAGTACATGGTCTGTACTTGGAAGTTGATAAACAACTAACGAATTTTTCAGTGATTACATGCTGGAAAGCTAAGTGTGCCAATTGGACAGATGAACAAGAGAAGACACTTACCCATAGAGTTAATTACACCGTAGCTGATACTGATTTTGATGTGATCAGTGACGACCATACTATGCAATATGCTCAGTGTGGGTTTGAAAGCCGTTGGCTTACAGATTTTAGAATTGACCCGCCCGTTAATACACAACCTCGTATGGATCTTCTTATATGTGAGTACCACAAACGTGGTGAAAATATTTCGCTTAAAGATGAATACAAAGATGTCGTGATGGTCAATCGAGTAGAGGACATTACGCTACCAACAATTGAAAAAGAAAGGCTAATGGAGAGAGGGGCGCATAACGACCGCTTGCCTACGTTAGACCAAAGATTCATTGTTGATTGTTCAGAGGTGGTAGCATGAGTTCAACTACCGGAAAAGTGCAACCTCATGAGCTGTACCCAACGCCGCCAGAAGTTGTCGACGCTTTACTATCAAAGTTAACCGTTCGACCAACCGACAAGTTTTTAGAACCTTGTTACGGTAATGGTGCAATCTTCGACAAGATAGCTTTGCCACAAAGCCAAAAGTCATTTGCTGAAATCGAAAAAGGTATTGATTACCTAACAACTGATTTCGGTACCCAAGATGTGATCATTACCAATCCACCTTTTTCACTAACGGAAGAATTCATTCGCAAAAGCCTAAGTGAGTTAGCCCCAGACGGGACAATGGCGTACCTGCAGCGTGTTAACTATTTAGGCTCTAAAAAGCGTTTGCCATTCTGGTTTGAAATCGGCTTTCCACCAAAGTGCCCAATCATCATTCCTCACCCTCGATTTGTTGGCGGTGGTTCAGATTCGTGTGAATACGCTTGGTTTATCTGGGATAACGGCAACCGCTTCGATATTCCTCAAGGGCTAAGCCATATCGTTTCAGTTGGTCATGAGGTGGCAGCATGAGCGAACCAAAACAAGTGCTTTGCCAAGACTGCTTGAAACTTAAACCTTTCACAGCGGCTCGTCATAACTCAGAAGAACAGTGTGAATGCGGTGGTGATTTCTGTGGTTGTAGTGGTTGCCAGCACACCATCAAAGGTCTGTTGGCAGGTAAAACCAGTGCAAAAGATTTAGGCACTGTGAAAGATATTCACGGTTGGACATCAGAGGGAGTGAAGTCATGAAAGTAGAACTACGCCGAAAGTTTGTACCTAACAGCAATGGTCGTTTACAAGTTCTATCAAGTGGTGGTGGCACTCAATCTATTTGTATGGTTGTGCTTATTTATATTGGCGCAATTCCAAAGCCAGACTTGATTATCATGGCTGATACAGAGCGCGAAGCGAGCAATGTATTTGATTACCATAAAAGACACATCAAACCTCTTTGCGATGAAATGGGAGTTGAGTTTGTTATCGTTCCTAAATCTGATTGGACAAATAACGATATTTGTACTGAGAGCGATGATGAAACGGTGCTGCCTGCGTTTTTCACTGAGTTCAATGGTAGAAGTGCAAAAGGAGAGTTAGGTAAGCAGCCGGGGTTCTGTTCTAGCAAGTGGAAAGTGGAGCCGATACAAAGGTACCTAAACAACAGGTTTGGAGAAAAGGAGTTAACCAAACGTGGTGTAGATTTCTGGATAGGAATGTCTTTCGATGAGCGCAATCGAGTTAAATACCCATCTGGAAAATGGCAAAAGCGTTACCCACTATTTGAAGCAGAAATCCTGCGTGAGCAAGCAATTCAAATCGTGCAATATTTTGGTCTACCAGAGCCGCCACGTTCTGCGTGTTGGATGTGTCCAAATCGTCACGATGAAGAATGGATCTGGATGAAAGAAAATGTCCCGCAAGATTTTGCTGCTGCTCGTCAATTTGAACAAGAACTACAGCAAGATTTTCCTTGGTTGTACTTGCATAAGTCTGGTGTGCAACTGGGTGAGATTATTTTTACTACCAAGCCGAAACAGCAAGATATATTCGACCAGTTTTGCGATACGGGCATGTGTTTCGTATGAACACCCTAATAGAACCAACTGAAATCGACCTATACGATTTTCCATGGCAAGCCCCTTTAACTGAGGTTGAAGCGGGCTGCTTTGGTTCGCGTCGATACAACTCAATTATTGAGCCTGATGATCTTAGTGTTCTGGAACGTAAGCTATTTGATGCTAACCCAGACGATTTCGAGTGGGCGAAAGATAAGATTAAAGACCTGCCGGACTACCTAACCAAGTACTTTGTTACTCGTTATGTTTCAGTGTTCGAAAAGAAAGGTCGTAAAGATGCCAACATATTTTTGCGTGAACGTATGGGGCCAGCCGCTGAACGTGCGCTGATGGTTTTACGCAAATACAAAAAGTTACCGACAACCCAAAAGGTTTCTTTGCTTAGTGAAGAGTTTAGCGACACTGAGCAAAGCGACTTTGCACAAAAAGAGCAAATGCGTTTTGACTTCGAAAAGGCAGAGCGCAATCGCAAGCCAGTTAAAAGCCGACTACTGGCAGAGCTTGAGCCGTCAGAAGTTAAAGACATGGCTTTCAAGATTAGCCAAATCACTAAGGCTAAATTTCCTCTTATCGCTGCACGTGTGGCTAATCGTGAACTGGATGAAGACGAAATTCCAGAGGTGATCGGCTATGAAGAACTAGCCGAATTTGTCTGCCACTTTGGTATGACTCCACCGCGCAAGAAAAAGAAACAAACCGACTTAACCGCACTGAATGACATTTCACGCATGTTAGATGAAAAGTGGTGGTATGGGCGCCTTAACAAAACACGCAAAATCATGCGTGAGCACCTAGCCATTGCTATGGGGCAAGTTTCTTCAAAAGCATCACCTTATGCGTCATGGGATTGTGTTCGAGAGCACCAAGCGCAGCAAACTGCTAGCTATGAATACATCAAGCAATGCCAGTTATTAGATGAAGAAACAGGCGAAGAGGCTGATTTATGGGATATGGTCAAAAAGAGTGTGGCTAACCCTGCCATTCGTCGTCATGAATTGATGGTGCGTTGCCGTGGTTGTGAAGACATTGGTAACGAGTTGGGTTTGCAAGGCCTGTTCTTAACCTTGACCACGCCTTCTAAGTATCACAACTCGTACAAGAAAGGCGGCTTTATTGGTCACTGGAACGGTGCAAGCCCACGTGATGCGCAATCTTACCTAAACAACGTATGGCAGCGAATCCGCGCCAAACTAGGTCGTGAAGAAATCCGCTGGTTTGGTGTACGTGTCGCTGAGCCACACCATGACGGCACACCACACTGGCATTTGCTTATCTGGGTAAAACCAGAAGATGTGATGCAAGTGCGTGACATCTTTATTTCTTATGCCACGCAAGAAGACCGTGGCGAACTGCACCCTGAGCTTGAGAAAGAGAAGAAAAAGCCATTCCGCAAATGTGCTTACGTTGGGCCGCTAGATTACCGCCCACGTTGTGACTTTGGTTTTATTGACCCAGAGAAAGGCACTGCAACGGGCTATATCGCTAAATACATTTCAAAGAACATTGACGGCTTTGCAATGGACGGCGAGATCTCGGACGAAACAGGCAAACCAGTCAAAGACATGGCGAAGAATGTTAGTGCTTGGAAAAGCCGTTGGAACATTCGCCAGTTCCAGTTCTTCGGTGGCGCACCAGTCACGACTTACCGTGAACTACGCCGCTTCGCTAACCAGAACAAAAAAGCGTTTATGGAATACCTCTTCATGCAAGAGCGTGTTGACCTACTCACTATCTACTCAATGCTGCAACGTGATCTTGTTGGACCTATTAAACCTAGCAAGCTGATCACCAATGAAGAGTTAATGAAAGTGATTGGTGATAGTTACCAGTCACGCATGAAGACCGAAGACGCAAGCATCACAGACACTTTAAAAGCTGCTGACCATGGTAATTGGCGAGGTTACATCATGGGGCAAGGTGGCCCATTCGTTAAGCGCAAAGATTTGCTGATCGTGAACTCTTATGAAGTTCTGCCGTTCGCTTCACCACATGGCGAGGACGTTCGCAAAATTGAGGGTTTCACTACACCAGAAGAAACCATCAAAACACGCACCAAAGTTTGGACGATTCAGAAGAAATCAAAGGTTAACGATGAAGCTAAAACGTGCGTTCTTGGGAGCGAAGCGACCGCTTTTGGAGCCTCTGGCTCCTCTCGGAGTTCTGTCAATAACTGTACGGAGCCTGAGAAAGTACAGGTCTGCGATCAGCTAACCCGATTATTAGAACCAGATAAAAAATCAGTGGACTCTCCACCAAATATCGATGAAGCGGCACTGGCCGCACTGCTAAAAGGCAGTTCAATCCGCATCGACGATGCAACCAGTATCCAAATCCGCCCTGCGGAGGTAGACGAACACGGCAATAAACGCCCTGCCCAGTTGGTAGAAGTGAGTCGTCAACGTTCGGACGACACCAATTGGATGGATTTCGAGGGTTGGGACAACCTATTCGCCCAACCAGAAAAGCAAGAGTATCAACAACCCGACCTGTCGATTTTCCCTGATGGGGACGATTGGCCTTTGGTGTAACGCTTGATGACAGGAAAATTAAACAATATGCCTAATTTACCCATTTTGATTTTTAGAGCTTTTTATTCTGATGGTTTTTGTGGAGGGTTAGGTTTTTTGCCTAACACAAATACTGCCACCAAAGCCGCAACGCCACCGCCGCCAATGAAACTAGCTGCAACTTGAGCTCCGTTGACTGCAGCATAGGTGCCGCATCCAATTGCAAACAAACCAATTAGAAAACCGAATACTTGACCCAGTACACTTTCAATTCTCTTTGCATTTAGTGCACCTGTTTCCATCGTGCGGAGGTGTTTTGAATCTTCTTGCACACCAGTGAATAGTTCTTTCGATATGCCAGGTACTAATTTTTCATACTCAGCGAGCAGGTGAGGCGGAGGCATTGGCCCAGAAAAGTGTTGCTGATGAGTGATTTGTAATAGGGCTCGTTGTAGCTCTGGAGACTTTTCTAAAAACTCACCAACTTTAGGGTCTTGATGAACTGCCTCTGCTAATTCAGGGTTTTCATTAATTAGAACGTCAAGAGGTTGAACATCTTGTTCAACCTCTTGAGTGGTTTGTTCATCCTGTGGAAGATTTTTGTTACTTACCTTGTCTTGCTGCATCTACAACATCGCCACGATTAATACGAACTATGTCGCCCTTGCGAGCGCGTGTATAACAATTGAGCGCTTGAACTTCTGAGTAGCTTGCTTCTATTTTGCTCCAGTTCTCGCTAATTTGTCCTTGAGCTCTAGTCCATGCTCTTACAGTTGGCCTAACTTTAGGGACAAAGTGGTCGTAGTCTGTATTCGGCCACACTGATAAGGCTTTACCTATCCCTGCTAAAAATGCATTCATAGCTACACCTCGATCTCCAATACGGGCCTTTCGGCCAAAGCATACTCATTTGTGGTGAGTATGAATATATAGTTATAGTAGTAAATGTTTTATTTATCGCAAGATTACTAGATTTGAAGCCAAGCAGCAATGATTAACATATAAGAATTTTCTCAATATGTGTCAATGTTCACCAATATCATCGTTCATCATTGAGTATTACAGCTCAACTCGGCTCAATTTTGATTCAATTGATTACGTAGTCTGAATGGAGGGCAAGATGCCCATTTTAGTGGCTAACAGCCCTTATTAAATCTAGAATTGGCTTGCGGAGATGGTCAGGCAACTGCTTTATCGCCGCCGCCAAGTCAGGATCATATATCGGTCTTTTACCTAGCTCTAGGTAAGCAAAATCTAGCCAAGTAACACTATGGTACTTAAACAGGCTTTTTAACTCGCTCAGCTTGGGATCTCGTTCGCCTCTTTCTAGACGTTGATAAGTTGAAAGCTTAATACCTACTGCAACAGCTATCTGCTGTTGAGTGACTCGTTTGGACACCCTGAGATGGACTAAATACTCTATTATCGGCTCAATTTCTTTATTGACTGATGACATATTAACCTTTTTATAAGTCAATTTTGACTTATTTACCTATCAAAAAGGCCAACAGTGACGAGCGATAAAATAATAGTGATCTAGTTAAAATTACCCGATGTGCCTCTTATGTAGTATGCGCGGGCAATCCGTGGGTTAATGTCGCATTACATAAAATTATAGACGACAAACACTCATAATAAATTTGTTACATAAAAACCACTGTATTAATATACAGTAAATTGCATCTGTCAGGAGGCTTAATGTCTGAACTTCATAATAAGGCGGAGGCGTTTGTTTTATGCGCTTTGGCTGAGAATACAAGCGGGAATCACGAAGAAAATCACGATGTTGGTATGTTTCTCATTTCCATTATTCTTGCTCACAAAAAAGGGCAGCTAAAAGCTGCCCACAACTACAAACGTGACTTAAGAAACTAACGTATCAGAACAGAGCGAGTTGCTGTTTTAGGTAGTCTCGGTGATCAGGCTTAAGTACCTTGACTAAACAATCGGCTAACTCTCTTGTATCTTTTGATGATGGGCTTAGCGTGTGGCTAAAATACAAAGACATTACAAACTGATGTTCGCACACTGGGTTCTTACACTCACAATACAAATCTGCACAGTCATTCGATAGGCGGTTGGTTTTATTAATCACCGCCCGTTCGCCACAACCGCATTGAATCCTACTACCAAGCATTTTCCCAAAACCAATTGACGGTTTACTCATCGCACCAAGTCCACAGTGAAGCTTTGACTGTTTGAGTGAGTGGCGATAGCTAATAGAACTTACAAAGGTATGCCCACAATCTGGGTTAGAACAGGAACAAGATAAATCTGCGCAATTGGCATCATTGGTGATGCTTCTACTTACAATCGCGCGTTCACCACACTTGCAATAAACTCGCATATTTTGACCTAACATAGCTGACTGACAGTCTAATAATACGTCAATATATGTTTTTTTGTACAGTGTCATGATTGTTCCCCACTCACTACATCAAACTTTAGATGTAGGCTTTTTATGTTTCTGATTTCCGGGTCGTTGTTCACTTCATCCATAATCAGTTCGCATACAGGTATGATTTCGTCTTTGTCATACTCGCGCCCGACCTTTTCTGGGTCTGGGAAGTTTGAACCAGGTTGAGGCATCATTCCCCCTTTGCCTGCTGGGAATCGGTGGCCAACAAGGATGTCTTGAGCTGTGATGTTCTTAATTCGCTCGAATTCATCTTTTGTGGCTATATCACCAACGGGTATCAACTGAATGCCTTTTTCATGACCGTTGGGAATATTTACAAACATGCTTCTAAAGTTACCCACCCCTTTTGAACTGGCGATCTTTTCTTTCAGCATCTTCTCGTCTTCATCGCTTAAGTTAGGGTCAGTGGCATAGAAGATAAAACCCATGTGGGCACCGTTTTTGTAGTATCGACGTCTGAACAATGTGGCGTCTTGGTTCAACATGCTGCTTTGAATGCTGCCGAGATAATCAGGCACTCCATAAACTTGCTGTTGTGGGTCGTATTGGCTCAAGAAAATGACATCATCTGGATTATAGGAGCGTTGTTTGTTGCCACGCTCCAAAATGACGATTTTCCCATTCTTGCGTTTACGAAGGTACATAACAGGCAATGGATGAAAGCGAACTACTCGACCAAAGTGATCTCGAATCTTCAATAATGCGCCATGACCAAATTGGAAGTAATCACGGCAAAAAGCCAGCATTTGCTTTCGACGGATGGCACCTTGCTGAAAACGACCAGTGACATAATTTCCACGGGCAACTAAAAGCGAACCATGGTAGGCGTTTGCCCTTGCTATATCTGCCAACCCCTCGGGGGAAATCGGCGGCTCCCAATAGTCGTCAGTGTCGTTGTAAAACAAGTCCGTGTAGTTTGTCATCCAACTATTTGAATCGATGGATTCTGGTGCGCCAAGGTCTACGCCATACACCGATGATGATTGACTTTCTTGTTGTGTTACAAGGTGTGTTGTTTTCTCTGTCATTATGCTGCCATTGCGTAGGTAGATTTGCGTTTTGTTGAGTGATCGATAGGTTCGTTAATCAATGCGTGTGAGAGTGCCCAGAAATCATCGGCATGACCAACCAACTCGCTTCGATCGGCTTTAAACGTTAAGGCGTTACCACTATTCGTCGGCACCCGTTTTATCGCCATAAATGACATTGCGGTTTCTTTGAGTGATTCGTCAAATTGAAGACGATTGCTGTCAATGATATCAATCATTTTCATTACCAGTCGGTTTTTGCTGTCGTTCGAATAGTGAATGGGTACCACTTCACGTGGGAATTTATTATGGAGTAGGTCGTAAACGCCTGCACCGATACCAGTGACGTCGATACCAAGGTAACTCACGTTAAAGCGTTCGAATACTTTGGCGATTTCATTGGCCTGATGCTGAAAACTTAAACCTCGCCAACTTAGTTTCTTTAACACTCTGAACTTTTCGCCAGCGACAATCGGTGGTGCAACTACCATTAGTACCGCATTGTCACGAGTGCGTGAAGGGTCGTAACCTAACCAAACCTCTCTATTGCCAAACGGTTGAGGGTCGTCGGGGTTGTAGTCTCGCCATATTCCTGAGTCGACCATACATTTCTGAATTTTGTTAAATTCGAAAATGGAGCTCGCACCGTCGACAAAAATACACATAAACAGGTTGTTGAACTCTGCATCACTGTATTCATCGCGGAGCTCTTCAAGATCTACTAGGTCAAAGCCACTGGCAACCGCATCTTCAATCGTAATGACGTAACGCCATTGCTTGTCAGGGCATAATCGACCGCCGTCTCTAAATTCATCGAATGTAGGAAATTCGATGTTTTTACGAGAATCTTTGCCTTCTTTCCATGCATCACCTGTCCAAAATGTATAGGCTGGATGAGTTTTACTTGATGGGGTAGAAAAGTACGTTCTGCGCCAGTGCTTATGAGTGGCGATAGCGGACGACACTTTTTTTACTTCTTCGAATCGGCTAATCCAGAAATATTCGTCGGTGTATAAATGGCCACTGTAGGACTGTGCGGTTTTACCATTGGTTGATAGAAACCTAAGAGTTGCGCCATTAGAGAGCACAATAGGGTTGCCAGATAGTTCAAGGTCGAAAAACTCTTTAGCAATACGAATGATGTATGTGCGGAATACTTCGGCTTGAGCTCGTGAAGCTGAAAGGAATATTTGATCATCACCATTGATTACCGCATCTTCAAAGGCTTCACCAGAAAAGTAATAGGTCGCGCCAATTTGTCGAGACTTTAAAATGTTGCGAATGCGCTGATGTAAGTTCTCACGCATGACTTTTTGAAAGGCATAAAGTGAATTGTGCCATGGAGCAAAGTCATCAGAGGTTAGGTGGTCGACGTTGTTTTTCTTTTTACGTCCACGTGACTTTTTACCGTCGCCATTACTATTGCTGTTGCTTTCATTTCGAGCTTGGGGCTCTGGCGGATTTAAGCGTTTTTCAGCTTTGGCTTTAGCGTCAGCATTTGCCCTGAGTAGTTTAACGTGATGTTCGATAAGACGGTCCATCTCCTTGAGCTGCTGGTCGCTCTTTTCGTCTTTATCAATCAACACCGCTAAACGGCGGTTAATCATCTCTTCAACAGATAAATCGTTAACGAGTAAATCCCAGCCGAATTTCTCCGCCCAGGTATAAACAATGCGTGTACTGTTTAAGCTCAGTTCCGCTGCTATTTCTTTAGGAAGTACGCCACGGATATACATCCTTTTGGCGGCTTCTCTTATTTCATCTGAATATGCCATAAGCGCATCATACGCCCCGAAAACTCGCAAATGACTAAGCAAAATTCGGATGAGTTCGGATATGGGCTAAATCCGAATTTCTAGGAATTGAAGTGGCTGAAACGACTTATTCAAAGGCGTATTGTTTGCTCAAACAGAGATGTGAATAACTAACCTGAGAGCGACAATGCCAAAAATTAGTGACTGGAAAATCATTGCAACAGAAGGTCCAACCGTTGACGGGAGAAAAATTACCCGTGAGTGGATAGAGCAGATGGCTGCAAGCTATGACACCAAAGAGTACACAGCACTGATTTGGCCGGAACACCGCCGTTTTTATGGCTACGGTGAAAACTGGGGCAAAGTCGTAGAGCTAAAAGCTGAAGAAAAAGGTGGCAAGTTACGCTTGTTCGCAAAGCTTGAGCCTAACGATTACATGCTAGAAGCCAATCGTAAAAAGCAAAAGCTATTTACATCTATTGAACCAAATCCCGACTACAAGGGCGAAGGGCGTTGCTATTTAATGGGCCTAGCTGCGACTGACTCCCCAGCCTCCACAGGTACATCGCTCCTTCAGTTCTCTCGTAAGCAAGGCGAAACCACCGAACTTGAATGCAGCGCTCTCGAAGAAATCGACTTCTCAGCCTGTTTCACCAAGAAAGACCGCTTTTTGGCGGCATTCAATGAATTTTTCTCTTCTGGCGATGAAGAGCCAGAAACTCCATCAAAAGTAGAGGACACCGACGTGACCGAAGAGCAACTAAAAGCCGCACTGAAAGAGCAGTTTTCTGCGTTCAAAGGCGAGTTCAAAAAAGAACTGAAAGAAGAGTTCAACTTGCAAGCAACTCCAGAGCAAAGCGAAACACCAGAAACGCCTGACAAACAGAATGCAGGTGCAACCATTGAGCAGTTTTCTACCACTTTGGAAACGCAGCTAAGACCATTGTTGGAAAAAGTTGACGGCTTAGAAACTAAGTTCAACCAACTTTCGAAAGAAGTACCAGGTCAAGAACCTAATGACGCTGGTAGCGGTGACGATTACAGCCCCGTTTAAACCGCAGAACTTGGCTAACTGAATTAACTAAATTAGGAGAGATCGCGTAATGTCGCAGATTCTTACTCAATCAGCCCGTGACAACATGGACCATTTCGCGCAGAAGTTAGCGCAGAGCTATGGTGTCACCAATGTAGCTCAATTGTTCAATGTATCACCTCAGTTAGAAACTAAGCTGCGTGCGGCTATCGTCGAATCGGCAGAGTTTCTAAAAATGATCACGGTAACAACCGTTGACCAAATCGAAGGTCAAGTGGTCGATGTTGGCGTTAGCGGTCTGTATACCGGTCGTAAAGCTGATGGTCGTTTCACTAAACAACTCGGTGTTGGCGGTCATAAATACAAGCTAGTTGAAACAGACTCATGTGCTGCAATTACTTGGGCAATGCTTTGTCAGTGGGCTAACCAAGGCGGTCGTGGCAAGTTCATGAAACTGCTGACTGAATTCTCTAACCAGATGTTCGCACTCGATATCATTCGTGTTGGTTGGAATGGTGTGTCTGCTGCTGCAACAACTAACCCAACGACCAACCCACTTGGTCAGGATGTCAACGTAGGTTGGTATCAGTACGTGTTAGAGAAGAAGCCATCACAAATTGTTGATGAAGATGTCTATTTTGATGACGCTGGCGATTACAAAACGCTTGATGCGATGGCATCGGACATCATCAACAACCAGATTCACCCAGCGTTCCGCAATGACCCACGCCTAACTGTTTATGTTGGTTCTGGTCTAGTTGGTGCGGCTCAGTACAAAACGTACAGCAAAGCCGACACGCCAACAGAGCAAATCGCTGCGCAAAAACTGGATAAGTCTATCGCTGGCCGTCCTGCTTATGTGCCGCCGTTCATTCCAGATAATGCGATGGTTGTGACCATTCCTACCAACCTGCAAGTGCTGACACAGCATGGTACTACCCAGCGTAAAGCGAAGCATGAAGAAGACCGTAAGCAGTTTGAAAATGCTTACTGGCGTATGGAAGGGTATGCCGTGGGGGTTCTTGAGGCCTTTGCTGCATATAACCCAGCGAAAGTCCATATCGCGCCTAAGCCTGATGATGAATGAAGGTAGCCGATAGTCATGAACTTATCCCCAGCAATGCGCCATAAGTTGGCGCATATGAAAGCCGAACAAGAGCCAATGAATATTGAAGTGGTAAACACCGATAGCCTTCATTTAAAGCTCATCGAGTTCGAAAAAGACCGCAAGTACTTAAAAGGTTTTAACGCCATTGCTGATCGAGTGGAACATAAACGTTCTGTATTAGTGCCTAAGTACAAGCCGTATATCGAAAAATACCTAGAAGATGGTGACGTGTATTCGAACCCTATTTTCAGCGACATGATCGTGTGGTTGTTCGATATCCAAGAGCTTGAATTGGCAATCGACTGGTGTTTCAAAGCTATCGATTTGGGCTTGCCTCTTCCTGAGGGCTGGCGTCGAAAAGACTGGGGAACCGTCTGTGCGGATTTTGTTCTTCAGTGGGCAGAGAAAGAGTCTGCAGAAGGTCGCAGTGTAGAGCCGTACTTTAGCCAGGTATTCGAGAAGGTTGAAAAAGAGTGGCGTTTACATGAAGAGGTTCATGCCAAATGGTACAAATTTGCGGGTTTGCACCTGATTCGAAATGAAGAAGGTAAACCACTCGCTTCTTCGGTGGGTTGTGTGGAAACATTGCAAAAAGCATTAGTGCTGCTTGAGCACGCTGACGACAAAAGCGAAAAAGCCCAGGTGAAAACGCACATTAACAAAATTAAGAGTCGTATTAACGCCTTACAAGAAGGCAAAAATCTGTAACTCAAAGACTCCTACGCCACCGCGCTCGGCTGGCGAGGTTGCAATAACCGCAAAGGTTCATTGTAAACCGTCGACCCAGTGGCTAGAGCGCACCTATTTTGAAGAATCGTAAGGATTGAGTATGAAGAGTTTAGTCAGATGGATAGTTACTTTGATGCTAGTGATCGCGGTGTTAGTGAATCACCAGTTGGGCTATGTCAGTGAAGGTGTGGTTAATTTGACGTTGGTAGCCGCTTGGCTCAATGCAGCCTTACTGATTTGCATGTTCTTCGTATTCTTTGATGACAAGAAGTTAAATGACTTTGCGGATCGGATTAGAACATCTGGGTTAAAGCCTTGGCAAAGCAAATTGCAATCAACACTGGTGACACTGATCGGCTGCACATTTATCTATTTTGGTTATTGGATTACGGGAGCAGTCTGGTTAATCGCTGCAGTGATCGCATCGGTAGTTATGTTCGTTCTTCATCAAATGGCGAGTGTTGAACGATGAGCTTTGGTGGATACGTCGAAGAAAATGCAAATACAGACATAGAGTCCGGTGGCTGGCCTGTACTGAAAACCAGTGAGTTCCGCCAGATGAGACGTATTCCTTCGCTGTTCGATGAAAGCTCAATTATTACTGCACTTCAAGCCGCTAGTTTGTACGTGCAAGGTGAACTGGATGAATTGTTGGTCGATGGTGAAGCACCTGCATTCGATACGCTGAAAGCATCCGTTTATAAGCGTGCGGCGTATGGAACTGCTCATGCTGATTTATTGCCAGAGTTCGCAACTCAAGACCGAAGAGAAGCGGCAGAAAATACAGCCGAAGACGATTTTAAACAGGCTGACCGATTTAGAACGCAAGCAAAACGGGACGTTAGTTTATTGCTCGGTAGAAGTGTTAACAAGGTGGACTTGATCTGATGCAAACCAAATTGCAAGCCTTACACCAATACCTATGTCAGCAACTTAAAGGTAACGTTCACGCGAAAAAGATTCATGCGACTCAAGCTGGCGGTGAGTTGATAGTGAATGGTGAAGACAGAGGCAATGGCGGCTATCGAATTGCTAACTGGTTTTACCAAGCGGGGATATTGATCGAGAGCTTCCCTCATAACAAATTGGACCCCAACACTCTGTTTGCTTTGGTGGCTTGTTGGATTTCTGAATTTGACCCTGAAAGGGACGACAACGAAGAGCTTGGCAATCCTGATATCGAGATAGATGTAAACAATGAAGAAAGTGCAGATGTATTGATAAAAATTGCCTTTGAAGAACCCATTGAATTGATACCAGACCCCAAAGGGTTAGTGTTTTGGAACAGCCAGACTTATCGAGTGAATCCAGTAGAAATCTGGATAGCGAAAGAAGGCGAAATCACGAATGCAGCCAACGATAACGCTTAACGCTAATGATGCAATCAGCGCCAGAAAAGCACTTGAAGCGTTGATGATGACACCCAAGAAACGATTTTGGATTCTAAAAGATTTAGGTCGCTGGGAAATACGCAATACCCGAAGCCGCATTAAGCGTCAAAAAGACACTAAAAACAAAGCGTATGACAAGCGAAAGAAAGGCGAAGGTACAGTTCTAACGAGCTTTGCCAACGGGATGGAACCCTACGTTAAGAACGGAGCAAAGGATCTCGACTTAACGTGGAAAAGCAGGGTTCAGGCAAAAAAAGCCGCTGTGCATCAACAAGGCATGACAGAGACGGTCACCGCCAGGCAGCACATAAAAAGTCAGAACAAAAGGTTTGGACAACCTGATTATGAAGCGCAAGCCACTGACCAACAAGCTCATGCACTGCGCCGATTAGGTTACAAAATTAGGCGAAAAGATGGCGGATTTAATCGCCTGAGTAAACGCAATATTCAAAAGCGACTGACGTTAGGTCAAGCAGGGCTAATTATCCGCATGATGCGTTCAGGTAGTCCGAAAGGGAAACAGAGCTGGACGATAGAAACACCAGAACGTGAGTTGCTTGGAACCCGAAAAGAACTGGTCACTAAACGACTGTTACGCAACATCGAAAAAGCCAAGCACCGCTAGGCGAAGAGAGGATAGAACTGATGGCAACCGGAAAGGTAGAAGTCAATAACTTGAACTTGGGGCAAGGCGATATCCCCGAAATTGAACGCCATCTGCTTTTCATTGGCACTACGTCAAAAGCAGAACTGCAAGGCAAAGTCACTCGTGTTTCTGCAATGACTGACCTATCAGGTGTTGTCGCAGAAGATGAGTTGGGGGCGAATGTGATCGCCGCTCAGCTCAACGGTAAACAAAACTGGACTGCTGCTATCTATGGTTTAACCGCTCCAGAACTTTGGACGGGTGCAGTAGATGAAGCCAATAAGACGGATTCGTTCGAAGGTATTGTTCTGGTCGACAAGACCACGGATAAAGCCGCTTTTGATGATATGATGGCAAAACACAATGAGGTAGTGAGCAAACTAGGTCGTTGGGTGTTCATCTTGGCTGCAGTACCTGGTATCGATTCAGACACTCAAACATGGTCTGAATACGAAACGGCAATGCTTGCACTAGTGAAAGATGTTGCTGCGAATATGGTGGTACCAGTGCCACAGCTTCACGGTAATAACATCGGTGTACTCGCTGGTCGTCTGTGTGATCGCAGTGTTACGGTAGCAGACACACCTATGCGTGTTGCAACAGGTAACGTGCTGGGCTTGGGTGATGCACCTGTAGACAGTGCTGGCAAAAAGCTTGAAATGTCGACCATTGAAGCACTTGCAATCGCTCGTTACTCAGTGCCGCAATGGTATGCCGATTACGAAGGTATTTATTGGACTGATGCGACTACGCTCGAAGCTAAAGGTGGTGACTATCAGTACCTAGAGTATGTACGTCCGGTACACAAACTTAATCGCCGTGTTCGCGTGAAAGCGATTCGTCGTATTGGTGACAAAATTCTCAACTCTACACCAGAGTCTATCGAGCTCAATAAGCAGTATTTCTCAAAAGACATGCGCCAAATGAGCAAAGGTATTCAACTCGGTGACATTCAATTCCCAGGTGAAATCATGCCGCCACGTGATGGTGATGTGACTATCCAATGGATGACCAAATCAAAAGTGGTGATCGGTTTAATGGTGCAGCCGCATAACTGCCCTAAGCACATTGTCGTCAATGTTGCGCTAGACCTGTCTAACCCAGCTGATCAGGAGGCATAACCATGCGCATTTCCGGTAAGAATCTCAAATTCACTTTAAATGACCTCAAGATTAGTGCGCAGAAATGGACGGTGTCTATTACTGACAATAGTGCAGTGACCAAAACCAATGGCGTTCCTGATGGTTATGTAGAAGGTGACGTCGAAGCATCTGGCGAATTAGAGCTGATCACAAGTCAATTCAACTTGCTGATGAAAGCGGCTTCTGGCGCAGGTTCATTTCGTGGCTTGCCCACGTTCGACGCTATGGGCTACGGCAAAACAGAGCGTGACGAGCTCAAAGTAGAGATGTTTGGCATTAAGTTGAAAATTTCTGACCTGATTGATGCAGATAGCAACGGTGGCAGTGCGCTGGTTCATAAGATTCCGTTCGATGTGACTGATCCTGATTTCATCCGCATCAATGGCGTGTCGTACCTACGCCCAGAAGAAACCGCCGACATTATTGGGTAGGTGATAGATGCCGGACTTATTTGATCATGCAAGTGGTATCGAAGCCAAACAAACGGAAGTGGCACTGGCCAAGCAATTGGCAGCCAGTGCCCAAGCGAAAGCGCAGCACCCAAACGGCGAAACACATTGCGTTGAATGCGATGAGGAAATCCCAGCCGCACGCCGAGTGTATCTGCCTCACTGCTACACCTGTGTTGATTGCCAAGAGCTTCTAGAAAGGAGGGCAAAACGTTGAAACGATTTGTATTGAAACGCCGTTATTTTCAAGACGGCACTTTTGGAACACTTCACCGTGAGGACGGAAGCCAAGTGTGTGTGATTGCCGAACGTGGTTGGCGAAATAACCTGCCTGGTAAATCGTGTGTTCCAGAGGGCTCTTATCAACTTTTGCCCCATACATCGCCTAAATTTGGTGATTGCTATGCGTTAGAAGCAGGCGAGTTGGGCGTCACTCGTCAGGGGCCAAGCTTACGAACCCACATCCTAGTCCATAAAGCGAACACGCCAAGCCAACTTCAAGGGTGTCTAGCACCTGGTGTTGATTTTGGTTTTGTTGGGAATGAATGGGCCGTGGTCAATTCAACCGCTGCATTTGAAGCGTTGATGCATGAGCTTGATGGTCAGCCGGCTTTTTTAACCATTGTTAAGGACTGAGTTATGTGGGAGAGCGTGAAATCATTACTTGTAACTGCTGCTCCAATGATTGGCACTGTGCTCGGTGGCCCTGCAGGTGGTGCCGTAGGTGCGATGGTTGCGAGCACTTTAGGCGTAGAAAATACGCCAGAAGCCATTGAGCAAGAGTTGCGAAACAATCCTGACGCGCTGTTAAAGCTCAAACAGCTTGAAACTGATGAACGCATCAAACTGCAAGAGCTGGCTTTGAATCACTCAAAGATTGAAAGCGAAGAACGTAAGTTGGCGATTACCACTCAAGCCGCAACCCAGCAAGCTGAGTTAGCCAGCAATGACGCCTATGTTCGACGTTGGCGACCAACGTTTGGTTACGCGATGTGTTTGGCTTGGCTATTGCTGTTCTTTGGGTTGGCGTTTTCACTGGTGTTTCATCCTCAGCAAGCTGCGGATATTGTGAATAGTATTGTGGCGCTTTCGCCTTTATTCAGCGTCGCGTTGGCCGTGCTGGGTATCAGTATCCATAAGCGCAGCCAAGATAAACAAGTCGTTCAAGGCATTAAGCCAACAGGCTTATTAGGGAGTCTAAAACAAGCTATTTCAAAGGAAGTCTAAATGGACGGAATGAACGAATTGTACATTTGGGTAACTGTTGCCGGATTTCTGCTCGCTTTTATGGGGTTTGTGTACGCACGTGCAGAGAAAACCCATAGCACAGCGAACAGCTTAACGCAGCGAACTCACCAAAATGAAATTGCTATTGAAAGGATGCGAGCGGATAACGCAGAGAAGTACGCAACAAAACACGAGCTCAGGGAAGCCGTGGACGACCTTAAAGAGTCCATTAACGGACGGTTCGACCGTCTAGAAACGAAATTAGATAGAGAGAAAATCACATGAGCAAGAAAACCATCGTTCTAACTATTGCAGGATCAGATATTCAGTTTGCACCAACACCTGAGCTTTACGGTGAGTATGTCGGTGCGATGGCACGTGGTGATATGACCGATTCGGCACACAACTTTGTGATGCAGTCAGCGCAAGGCGATGAAGAGAGAGAAACATTACGTAAGCTCGATGAAGACAACGCTGGCGCAATGATTCAGGTTGCAGGGACGTTAGTTGGTGAATATGCACCCAAGGTGGCGATCTCAGTAAAAAAATAGAAGGGCTGGTTAAGTCGCTTGAATCAAGCGACTTACTCCAGATGTATGCATTACGAAAGAAATGGTTGCCCCACGAACCCGATACAGAAATGAGCTTGGCTCAAGCGGTATGGTTAGAAAAACAACACTGGGATAACACCGCGATTTCTAATGCGAACGGAACAGCGAAAGCTTTTGCAGGATAACGAATGTCTTTACCAGAACCACTACGATTCACCGTTGGATTGATAGACCAAATTAGTAAACCGCTGGGCAATATTCAGCGTCAGTTTAGTAGTATGGCTTCATCCTACCGAGACGGTACTCACACTATGGTGTCGGGAGCTGCTGGCGTAGCTGGTGCTGGTATTGCTTTGCAACAAGCTCTAATGCCAGCGATTGAGATGGACAGAGCATTAGGTGAAGTAAAATCACTGGGTGTTGCTGATGCTCAGTTAAAGAACTTGGCGGAAACCGCACTACAGTTCTCTGTTGAATATGGCAAGTCGGCCTCTGACTTTGTCGCCGCTTCCTATGATATTCAATCTGCAATTGCTGGGTTGGCTGGCAATGAGTTGTCCGAGTTTACTCGCGCCTCTGGTGTGTTGGCCGCTGCCACGAAAGCCGATACAGCAACCATCACCAATTACGTTGGCACCATGTATGGAATATTCCAGAACACCGCTAACGATATGGGTAAAGCCAATTGGGTAAATATGCTTGGTGGTCAAACTGCTAAAGCAGTTCAAATCTTCAAAACCACAGGTTCGGAAATGTCTTCTGCATTTACTTCGGTAGGTGCTGCAGCGACATCTGTTGGTGTTGGGATGACCGAGCAAATGGCTATTCTTGGCACTCTTCAATCGACCATGAGTGGTAGTGAAGCAGGTACCAAGTATCGAGCGTTCTTAGCTGGTGCAGCCAAAGCACAAGACACTCTCAATATGTCGTTTACTGACTCACAGGGTCAGTTGCTTCCAATCGTCGACATTCTAGGAAAGTTGAAGCAACGATATGGGGAAACTATTTCAGTTGCGGAAGCTGCGGAACTGTCAAAAGCCTTTGGTTCGCAGGAAGCCACAGCAATGGTTCAACTGTTGATGCAAAACACCGATGGTTTAGCCGGTTCAATTGAGCAATTGGGTAAGGTGAAAGGGCTTGATGCCGCCGAACAGATGGCAGGCGCAATGACCGACCAATGGGAACGAATGGAACAAGGGCTTTATGCAATTAGAGCCGCGATTGGTACTGCTTTGCTGCCATCCTTGTTGCCAATGGTTCAAGGTTTGGCAGATGGCGCAATGCAGCTTGTTGAGTGGACCAAATTATTCCCAAATATTACTCGATACATTGGATATGCAACGGTTGCTTTCTTTGGGCTAGTAGCTGTTGGCGGATTGCTTACTGTAGTTACAGGAGCTTTCAGTATGTTAATGAGTCCTATCTTGCTGATAGTTGGTGGGGTCGGTTTAGCTATTGGGGCAGTAGTCGGTTTGATTGCGTATTGGGACAAAGTGAAAGAGCACTTTGGTGATACCGCCATGTTTAAGGCATTAGAACATGGTGTTGAAATGGTTAAATCATCATTTGTGTTCCTTTATCAGTCTGTCGAACCCTTGTTTCCACTGTTTAAATGGATTGGAACGGCGATTTTCGAGGTTATGAAAGTTCTTTCGGTTGTTGCGGTCGGAGTGATCTCGAAGCTAATTACCGGAGGTATCCAGTTAATCTCTTATGTACTGACGGGAATAGTGTCAGGGGTTTCTTTAGTCATCGGTGTGTTTAGCAAGCTATTTCAATTCCTATCTGCTGGTTGGACTTTAGTCACGAGTGGTTTTACAGATTTATCGGGTTTTGATGGGTTGTTTGCCATTGTCGATGAAATAAAAGCTTACTTTGGAAGCATGTTTGATTGGGTTGGTAATGGCTTCGATAAGGTGATCAGCTGGATACCGGGTTTCGGTGATGATGAAGCACCAGGTAAAACAATTAGTGCCGTTCAGCAAGCCACGCCAAAAGCGAGAGTTCAACAAGGTGGTGTTGCTCGTCAGATGTCGACATACAACCAAGGACGTTCGACGAATTACGGCGGCGTAAACATTTATCCAACATACATGAATAGCCCTCAAGACATGGCTAATGAATTAGAGATGGCAGCGCCATGAGTAAAGATTACCTATACCAAGATTTGCTCATCGAAAATGGTGATGTCGTTTTAGATGCTGGTCGAAATCCCGTGATGATTCAAGACAGAGCCGTGATTGCCCAAGACATTAAACACGCCATTATCGAAAGCGGTTTAGCGGTAGCTTTGATTGGTGAAAAGTCTCGTGATGGTCGCAGTGACATTAAAAAGCAAATAGAGCTCTTGGTTGAAGAAGAGGTTCGTTTGGTACCAGGTACCGTTCGAATGGAAGAGCCAGAACTAGGCAAAATATGGATTTTCGCAACAACACAAGACTTTGGCGACATCGAGATAGGAGTTGATACCTAATGGCAAATATTCCTCAGCCAGATTATGAAGAAATCCTAAAAGAATCGGGTATTCCAACTGATTCAGCGAGTTGGCGCAAGGTGCTCAAAGAAGAGATGGAAAAAGCAGGTAGCGTGATTAATAACGACAGCCGCTTTTCTCCTTTCTGGCGAATGATAGAGCAAGCCGTGATCGTCTCAACTGTTTGGCTGATTGAAAACCTGTTAGTCAAATACGTGCTACCCAATACGTTTCTAGCCACAGCGTTCGGGGAGTCATTGAAACTCAAGGCTTGGGAAGTGGATATCGAGCCAAAAGCTAAAACCAAGGCGAAAGGTACCATTGTTTTTCAACGTGCTGCTTTGCAAGGTCCGGCACTCATTATCCCTAAAGACACGTGGGTTCAAACTGAACCGATTAACGGCACCATTTATCGAGTGAAAGTGCTCGAAGACACGACGATGCCAGAGAACGAAACCACTGTTTCAGCAACCGTCGAAGCTGAACACGAAGGTGCAGCTTATAACTTGGGGGGTGGTTACTACCATGTGATCCCCGTTTCTATTTCGGGTATTGCTGCCGCAACCAATGAAGACGAATGGTTGATAGAAGCTGGCGCAGATGATGAAGACGAAGACGAACTTCGATTACGTGTGCGTAACCAGTGGAGTGCGGTTGCTAAATGGCACATTGATGCGGCTTACCGTTCCTTGCTGATGAAAAAAGCAGGTATTCAAGACGACAACATCTATTTTGAGCATAACGCCCCACGTGGACCAGGTACTGCCAACGCACTGATCTTGTTAGATACGGGAAATCCATCACAAGAGCTGATCGACGATTTAAACCACGAAGTGACAACCAGTGGCTTGCATGGTCATGGTGATGATTTGTTGGTGAAAGCGATGCCAGAAACCCAACACGATATCAGTGTCAAAGTCTGGCCGAAAGCGAAGCTGACAGAGCAAGAGCGTGTGACGTTAAAAACAGACATCGAAAATGTAGTGAGAGCGTCATTTCGTGAAAACAGTGATTATGAAGTCACGCCGACGAATCCTATTGGTCGCTTTAGCTTTTCACGTTTAGAAGGTGAGTTACATGCCTTGCTTGAGGGCATCGAGTCATTGCAGTTCGAACAAGAAGACATTGTGAGCAGTTTGAAAATTCCTCGCCTGTCTACGCTGACGATAAAAATGCAGGAGTAGCTATGCAACTACCACCAATTAAATTCAAGTACTGGATGGGTAGAGGTGAGCTGGCAAAGTTTGCCAACGCACTGCGTAACTACTGGTTAAGAGTGGACGAAGCATTGCGAATGCCACTCAAAAAGCATGACCCAATGACTGCGCCAATTGGCATCGTTCGTCTGATTGCTTGGGAAAGAGACATCGAGCCGTTAGAGCGTGAAGACGAAATGATTTTTCGTATTCGTGTCGCCAACGCTTATTCGTTCGCCCGTCATGGTGGTGAGACGGCTGGATCTAAAAACATGTTTGGTAAACTGGGCATCGAGTGGGTAGAAATACACGAACGTGAAGACCAAGAACAATGGGACGTTATTACTGTTGAAACCGCTGACAGTGACTTGGCCCAAAAGAACTGGCTAATGAATGCCATGATTCGCCAATATGGTCGCACGTGTCGTCGTTACCAATTCAATGTGACTTATCCGGTAATGTTTAAGGTGATTGCTGCAGAGTTCGGTCACCGGTTCAATCTTCACTCTGCAAAAGCCAATGATGAATCCACTGTGTCCGTGCGAGAAGAACGCATCGAACACAACCAACAGATTTTCACCGCGTCAATGACGCGCCTAAACTGACATAAGTAAAAGGGAGCGTTAACCATGAGCCAAGCGGCTATCCCATTAGAGTTTGAACAGTACATGCAAAACAAGGTTTCCTTGAGGCAACCTACTGATCTCAATGAAATTATTTTTGCGATGATTCCTGATCTTGATTTGTCTCAACCGATTGACCGTACCGTGTCACTCCCGCCATTAGAGCAATGTGTGTTCCAACAAGATGTCGACCAAATCGGTAAATCTGGCCGTAATGCGGTTGTCTATTCTGTGGTAATACCAGGTAGCACAGCACCATTCACATTTAACGCTATGTTCCTGCGTGATAAGAACGTGCCGAATAGCTGCGGTATGGTGGTTTACAAGGCAACCGAAACCAAAGAAACGGGCATGGCGTTGACTAAGTCGATGCTAATGCAGTTCGATGGAGCTGCAGCCGCTGCTAATGTGACAATTGATGCGGCAACTTGGCAAATAGACTACCAAGCCCGATTGAAAGGAATGGACGAAGACCACCGATTATCTTGCCTAGATAATTATGGTCATACCGCTTTTGTTGATGGCTTTGACGTGACACGCCATGAGATTGACCAAACCAAATATTTGATTGCACCAGGTGTCGCTTATGTTGGCGGTCTGCGCATTCAAAATGCGCTTTCGATGGTGCAAACGCTCAATCGCAAACCAACAACGCTATGGGTTGATGTTTTCCGCGATGGTACCGCGCTTTCTAGACATGAAAACTTATTCCAAATTGTAGCGACCAATGATGATTTAGTGGATTACACCGATAGCGAGAACCAACCTCATTATGTGGCGAAACTAGCACGAATTGAGGCTGATGGTTCAATAGTGGATTTGCGTGTTAAGGGTGGTTTGGCTGAGCAAATTCAACAACTAAAAAACATGCCGTTTTATCCCGAAGTGGTAAACGATGAAAATCGTTTGGCTATGTCTTTGGATGGTGCGACATTAACCATAGGTGATAACCAAGTTATTAGATTGTATGGTTGGCTTGAGGTGAACACATCTGACTATCCAAACAAGTCGTTTCATGTAGATTTAGAGAAAGCTTATCACGTTCGTTTTAACATGACTGATGGTTTTCACATCAAAGATGTGAGCTCATTGGAATATAACCCCGACAGTCTAGATGAGTCAGACAAACGGTTTGATACGAATTACGATGATATGAATCTTGCGCTTGTTTATAAAGGCTTGTTGATGCGTTGTGTTCATACAAACCAGCTGTCAAAGTCAGTTACCGTGACAGGTAGTGGATCCATATTAGTACCTATTTGCCCCCGTCTACGCAATATGCGAATTACGTTTTCAAATCTTGAACTAGGCAACTCAGGCGCTCAAAAAGTTGAAGTTCCAGCGAATGCTGAAATGGGGGGGTACGGACATTTTAATAGTGGTGGTTCTACATCTGTTAGTGTTGTCAAGTCGTCACAAAAATCACTTATACGAATAGAAACAAATAACCAGACATCTGATACAACTGTGTCAGTCAATACTTTTTCTTTCAGTCGTCAGTTGCAACGCTATCAAACGAATCAATGTATGACTGAGTTAGTTCATATCGGCAATCATGAATGGTTATTAATGTCAGAAAAAGGACCATGTTTACTTGCATGGCAAACAAACGGCCTAAGTATGAACTATCACAACCTTACATCAGGTGAATTTGTAGTGGAGTATTTACGATGATTATAACTCCGGATATACATGTCACTGCGGCGGGTGAGTCGTTTTCCATTAATCGAAACAAATTCTACATTGACCATTTTGGTACGAAGTTCATCTCGCAACAGAATGAAACTGATCAGCTGATCGACTGCAATTTTAATGATGAATTGGTCTGTGAAGAAGGTATTTGGCGAGTTAAAAATGAGCTCGATGTTTATCAAGAGCAGCACGCTAAGGTAAAGAAGGCGCGACAAGCTGAATACACGGCTAGAGTGCGGCCCTATTTGGAGGAAGCCGAAATCAAGAAACACATGGGCGACCAAGCCGAATACAATCGTTTAATGGATTTAGCTGTCAAAGAACGTGAAAAAATTCAATCTGAACACCCTTGGCCAATTTCTCCAGAGGTGGCTTAAATGCTTTCACTCACAGCAGTTCGAATCCCTCTTAAAGGCTTAAAGGTCACTGCAAGACAACAACTAGCCGGACAAGATATGTCCGGCAACTCTGCATCCACTGATCAAGCTGAAACAGGGGACAAAGGTAAGGTGTTAGCTGTCACAGGGACTTTGCCATATGACAAAGCCCAAACACTAAACCAACTTTATACACTGGCTGGAGCAAAACTTGACGGGGCTCGAGTGATCTACCGTATCGACAACCGAACCGCTAATGCTCTAAAGGTTAGCCAAGTTAAGTTTCAAGGAACCATTACAGCACAAGAAGATGCACAATTGCGCCAGTGGTTAATTAGCTTTGAACTTGTAGAACATATGAGTGTGGCAGAACGAACTGAAAGCAGAGAAGATCCCAAACCTGCAGCACAGCAAAAAGCCGCAGGGGTAGAAACACCGACCACACCATCAACTACTTTGGCAGAGACACCACCGGATACCAAAGTGGAAATGACAGGTGTAATGGGGTATCTGCAATCCATTGATAAGGCATTGGCATGAATACACCAGAGTTTACCATTCAATGCTATGTTGGCAGTGAGCCAAGAAAAGTCAGCCAACACAGGCTGACATTTTCTGATAATGCGCCAGGTAGAGCAAAGCTAACGATACAAGGTGAAGCGAACCCAATGCAGCAAGTCGCTATCGAATTGGGTTGGGGTAATAACATTAGGCGCGTGCTGACTGGGTTTGTCGAAAGGGTTTCACCAGATAAACCAGGTTACGTTGTTATCTTTTGCAGGGAACTGGCCGCAGCACTTTATCACCCATTGAATGTCATCATGCGACATCCAACGCTTGTTCAGTTGCTTAGTAATATCACTCAACAAACAGGGCTGCAGTTTGTGGTTCCTGATAGAGCTTACGCCAATAGTGCTATCCCTTGTTTCTATTCGACAGGTAATGGCTATAGGGTGCTTGATGAGGTAGCACAGGCTTTTAGTATTTCTGATTACATTTGGCAGCAGCAAGGGAATGGACAAATATTTGTAGGTAGTTGGACTGATAGTTACTGGGCAGACAAACCAGCGACTATCCCTGCCAACATGCTCAATCCACACCAAGCACAAAAGACGGCAACCGTTCCTTGCACGCCACACTTTAAACCAGGTGTGATCGTGAATGGCCGTAAGCTTGCCACCGTTGAACATGTTGGAACGGAGACAGTCATAACATGGACGTAAAAACAATTAAGCGTATTGTCTACCGACTATTCCCAGAACTGACAGGTAACTGGCATTTACCTCAGCTTGCCAAAGTCGTTGCATTGCCAGAGCTACCGAAAGAGGGTGATTTGTCCGAGCGTTTCTATCCTCACTATGCAGCAGATATTCAGTTACTTGATACTAAGTTGGTCGAACGTAAAGATGTGCCAGTCATGCAAGCAGTACCTTTACCAGTACCAGGTATTGGTGAACAAGCCGGGCGATTAGAACCGCCAGCGATTGGCGCAATAGTTGAGATTGGTTTTGCTAACGGTGAACCAGACAAACCATTCATTCGAACGGTTTTGGGTTTAGGTTGGAAACTTCCAGCAATCAAAGCTGGCGAAAGTCGATACCAACAAAGACCAGGTGTTTACCACCACGTTGATCAGTCTGGTAACTTTCGCAGCATCACCGATAAACTGGCTCAACTGCATTGTAAGTTAAGAGAAGTGCGTGCCAGCTCAGAACAAGATTACCGTTCGCCTAAAACATGGTTAGGTTCAGAAAGTGAGAACGTACTTAACTTGCTAGGTGAATTGATGCAAGTAGTCACAGACTTATCTGATACATGTGCTGCACATACACACACTAGCCCAGAAAGCGGAGCACCGACTAGCGCACCTATTCAAGCGACTGCATTTACCGGACACGGTGAAAGCAGCACGGGACTGAGAGATAGACTGACTCCGATCACTAAATCCTAACTCTAAACATCTCACAGTAATGCGCAGCCAATCGGCTGCGTTTCTTTTTGTCTAAACGTTAACGAACTCTCACCGGCACAACAGCAGTCAGATAGCCACGAAAGCGAACGATTGAGTGACGTAAAACGCACTCCCCCTCCCCACCTGCGATGTTTTCGTGTGGCAGTTTATTGAAATTCCATTTTGGTGAAATTTAACGGGGCTAATTCAGCCCCTGAGAAGAGTTAAAGCCTTACGGATAGCGGAACGGGGCAGATTTTCAAGGCGTCTTAAAACGCTGCATATCGCGTTATACAAAATTTCTACAAATGAAATTAATTGATCAGTTTTGCAAAAATGAAGATCAGAAAGTTAGTGTGTATTTGATTTAAGTTGTTGAATTTAAAGGGGTGGTGATTTTTTCGTGTGTTTTTTAATGATCTATAGTGTGAAAAATAGGATCGTGTTTGTTTGTATTGAAGCCAGTAGTGGTAAGGGTTGAGGCGTGTTTTTACACTTGTTTGGTTTTTTCAATATTGATCTGGTGATACTGCGTTAAATTTCTTTAGTATCAGTGGTGAAGCGCTCCCAAGAAAAACGGTTAACTTCACTTCACATAAAGGGAGGTTAACTTATAGGCAGCTTTGCGTAATTTGGGAGCACAGTGACAACACAAAGGAACCGGAATGTTAGGTATCTGGTCTATGTATTCTTACCGTCAATTTTTCATTTTCTTGCTAGTTGTTTTTTTCATTTAGCGCAAAGTTTTAATCTTTAATGCTAACGTCGATAACAAAAGTGGCGACATTTATACTGTCGCCACTTCATCGCCATTCGAATATAAATCGTTATTCTTAACTATTGAAAAATAACAATTTATTCTGCGCTTCAGACTTATTTAGTATAAGACTGGGCAATGTTGTCGATGCGCTCGTTAGCACGTGCAGCTTCTTCACGAGCTGACATTGACTCAGATTTTAGAGCCTGCACATCTTGGCTTAGCTGACTAACCTGATTGCTTAGCTCGTCAATTTTTGCTGAAGATGCATCGTCTGGGCCTGAAGCACAACCTGCGAGAAAAAGTACAGAAGAGGCCGCAGCTGCGATCAACATTTTGTTCATAGAAGAACTCCTTGCATGTAAAGTATCAAAAAGACGTCCTATACTTTTAGGCTCATATAGTGACGATTCCTTAAAGTGTAGACTCTATTTTGCCTGTCAAAAAGCAGGGAAAAGTCAAAAAAACCCAAGAATTTAAGCAATTATCGAATTAATTGATACATGTCTCACAGTGGGTGAGTGTAAATGTCAATGTGCTAAGTATACTGGGCGCTAAAGCCAAAAGTATAGGGATAAATTTCTGTGATCTCTATCCACTACAACGCTTTCAGGGTATCATGTCGCGTTTTTGAATACTTCCGTGTTTGGTCTTAAATCAGAAATAAGCCTTAGACACATATTTCACTTGGAGAATACTTTGCACTTTAGAGAGTTAGGGTTAGACAATCGCTTATTAAAAAATCTGAAGCACTTTGACTTTAAGCAAGCGACAGAAATTCAGCAGCAGGCCATTCCGGTATCCATTGCTGGTAAAGATTTACTGGCTTCCTCAAAAACAGGCTCCGGGAAAACACTTGCCTTTGTATTACCTATGCTGCATAAGTCGCTAAAGAATAAAGCATTTTCAGCTAAAGATCCTCGTGGCGTGATACTCGCTCCGACTCGAGAGTTAGCCAAGCAAGTCTATGGTGAATTACGTTCTATGCTGGGAGGGTTATCCTATGATGCGACGCTCATTGTCGGGGGTGAAAACTTTAACGATCAAGTAAAAGCATTACGTCGGTATCCCAAATTTATCGTTGCCACACCTGGGCGTTTGGCCGATCACCTTGAACATCGTTCTTTATACTTAGATGGTCTGGAAACTTTGATCTTGGATGAGGCGGACCGTATGCTGGATCTCGGTTTTGCTCCAGAGTTACGTCGTATTCACAATGCTGCTAAGCATCGTCGCCGCCAGACTTTGATGTTCTCTGCAACACTTGACCATGCTGAAGTTAATGAAATAGCGTTTGAAATGTTAGATGCGCCAAAGCGGATTGCTATTGGTGTATCAAATGAACAGCATCAGGATATTACTCAAACCTTTTATCTCTGTGATCACTTGGATCACAAAGAAGCCATTTTAGAGCGTATATTAGAAGATGCGCAATATAAGCAACTGATCATTTTCACTGCAACACGAGTCGATACGGAGCGTTTGACCACAAAGCTCAACGAGAAAAAGCTAAAAGCTATTGCGCTAAGTGGAAACTTAAATCAGACACAACGTAATACGATTATGAGTCAGTTTGAGCGCGCGGTATTTAAGATTCTGGTTACAACGGATGTTGCCTCTCGTGGTTTGGACATTGCCAATGTGACACATGTGATCAATTTCGATATGCCAAAGCATACCGAAGAATATGTTCATCGTGTTGGCCGTACAGGTAGAGCTGGGAACAAAGGAGATGCTTTGTCTTTGGTTGGTCCCAAAGATTGGGATAGCTTCAAGCGTGTAGAAGCCTATTTGCAGCAAGACATTACTTTCTCTGAGTTAGAGGGTTTAAAAGGTAAATTTAAAGGCTTAAAACCCAAGAAGCCGGACTTTCGTAGCAACAACAAGGTGGCTAAGAAATCTAAGCCTGCAAACAAAAAACCGAATAAGAAACCAGCGCAACGTGACAAAGGTTTTTACCAAAATGTGGCTGTGGGAGATTCAGTCTTTATTCCTAAAAAGAAAATCGCGCCGACAGACGATGATTAAATAGAGTTGACCGACTCAAGCCATTCTATCAACCAACTCTATTTATCCAGTAGTCGTAAATAGAGTTGGTATGTAAAAATCATCAGTCAGTCACGTTGTAGTGTACGAGTAAGTTTTCGAATTTTTCATTTCCTCTGAGTGGCTCAAGATCCTGTTCATCGGCTAATAAATCACGGATAGACGGGCTTGCATCAATCGCTCGTTCTAAATCTTCAATGGCAAGTTCTTCTATACCTAAACGCGAATATGCACATGCACGTTGGTATAACGCTGGGCCGTTTGTATTGTCAAGTTCCAGAACTCTATTGCACAAGCTCAGCGCCCAGTTGTATTCCTCGATTTCCATAGCGGCGTCAGCTTTGTATGTGAGCGCTTCTAAATCTCCAGGACGAATCAAAAGGATTTCGTCATAGATATCGATACGTTGCTCTGGCGTTGGTGAGCTTTGGGCGCGTAGCCACAAATTATGAATTTCATTTATTTTTTCAATCTCTTTGTTATTTTCGCTGATGATCCGCGTTTTACGCTTGAGATCTCTTTCCAAAGCAAAAAATTTCTTCTCGTATTCTAACGCTATCTTTTCGAGACGTTTGTCTGCTATTTCTTTTGTGTTGTGCATATTTCGGAGCATTCCGATCAGTTATTTCGGGATTATCCGATCACCCATTTCGGTTTA
>NZ_BSPW01000033.1 GCF_030161235.1 Vibrio zhanjiangensis
AGTTAACGTAATGACAAAGTCGCTTGGTAATTAAGGTACGACAGAATCGCTTGGTGATCACATTTCCACACCCAATCTTGTTTGCTGAGCTGGGCTTAAAAGACCGAAATATACTTGTCAGAGGAAGCTCAAAGTTATTGATTGCACTTAGGACTTTAACACTTTCCCTATCTACTAAACTTTGTATTGACTTTCCTTTTTCACACCGCTTATCCATAGTTTCTTCCAATCGTTTGATTCGATCAGACACGTCAACATGGTAACTTTTCGGGTGTTCATCATCATGATATTTATGATCACCACGATGAAGCTGTACACCTAAATGACATGCACCAGCAAGAGTACATGGGATGAATACAAGATTTTCAATATTGTTTATGTGATAGTCCAAAGCCTCTAGTTTCCATCCCAACCCAGAGAGGTCAATTCCTTTACCTGAAATAATATGATGTGCTTGCATATCAATTCCATGATATATGGGGTGCTCTTCATCGATCGCATCTAAGAGTCTCATTCGATACTTCGAATCTTTATCAATTGAGGATTTCATCGTTACATATCTACTAAGGTAAAAGGAGCATTTTACTATATTGCTGAGGTTCAATCTCACTAAATTAGTAGTTAAAAACGCTATTGCGACCTAAAAAATGCTCAGGGGCAGGTTTTTCATTTCGCCCTAGCTAAATTTATCCGAACGCCAAACATTCATCAGAAATCGTAACTCACAATTGTCCAAACTTAAGTCAGCCTATAACCTACCTACACTGTGATCACCAAGCGATTCTGTCGTACCTTAATTACCAAGCGACTTTGTCATTACGTTAACT
>NZ_BSPW01000034.1 GCF_030161235.1 Vibrio zhanjiangensis
GTTAACGTAATGACAAAGTCGCTTGGTAATTAAGGTACGACAGAATCGCTTGGTGATCACACTTAGTTGTTTCTAATGGGAATGCGTTCAAAGTCAAAACGACAAAGGAGGCAAAGGAACCCAGTAGCCTCCCACAAGGGCTAAGTTTCATCCAACACTTTTTATCGCCAGCGAAGAAATGGGTCATTCAATCGCCTCAACAATCATGGGAATGGCAACATCAATGAGAAAATTAAATCAGTACTGGCGAGTATTTGCGACTGGATGTTGCTTTTCAGCTTTTGGTCTAGGTAGCTTAATTCTTAGCTTTGTCGCGATCCCTATAATTCGCTTAACCACTCTTGATACAAAAAAGAGAGAGTATAAAGTTCAAGAAGCGATTCAATATGCATTCGACATTTTTTGTCATTTGATGAAGCTCTGCGGGGTCATTGACTACGAAATTATCGGTGCAGATATAATTCAGCAAGATAGAAGCTGCATCATAGTGGCGAATCATCCAAGTTTGATTGATTATGTTTTGATCGCCTCACAGTTAAAACACTGTGATTGCCTTGTTAAGTCGGCAATATGGTCTAACCCGTTTATGAAACATGTTGTTAAGGCTGCTGGTTATATACCAAACGAAGGGCCTGATGATTTATTAGCAGCATGTGGAGAGCGATTTAACGATGGTAACGTTTTGCTTATTTTCCCTGAAGGTACTAGAACGACGCCAGGTATAAAATCGAAATTGCAAAGAGGCGCAGCTCAAATAGCGATTCGTACCGAACGAGATTTACGCATTGTGCATATTACAGTAACGCCAAGTTTTCTTACAAAAGAGAAAAAATGGTATCAAGTGCCGGAAAAAAAGCCATTTTTCAAAGTTGAAGTTAAAGATAAAGTTGAGATTAAGCCTTTTATAACGCAAACTACGTCCCCGACGAAAGCAGCTCGTCGCCTACATCAGTATTTGGCTGAAAATATATTTCCAGAAAATTCATAATTATAAGAAGGTACCAGTGGAAAACTTAAACAATGAGATCAAGCAACTTATTATTGATGCTCTTAACCTCGAAGATTTAACCATCGACGATATTGAAACACAGGCGCCACTTTTTGGTGATGGCCTTGGTTTGGATTCTATTGATGCTCTTGAGCTTGGTTTAGCGATTAAAAAGAAATACAGCATTGTCATTGATGCTGACGATTCTAATATTCGAGAAAATTTCGCTTCTGTAGCAAACCTTACTAGATACATTTCTTCTCAAACCTCTTCTCAAGATTAAGAATAGTTTGTAGGTACATTCATGACAGACATAAACAAAGATCGCGTATTTGAACAAGTTAAAGCTGCTCTTGTAGATTTATTCGACATTGAGGCCGAAGACATTCAACCAGAGGCTCACCTATACGCTGACTTAGACCTAGATAGTATCGATGCAGTAGACCTTGTAGTGCATCTACAGAAGGTCACAGGTAAAAAGATTAAGCCAGCTGAATTTAGCACTGTCCGTATAGTGGACGATGTAGTTAATGCGGTAACAGAACTTCTTAAGGAAAGTGAATGCGCCAAGTGCTGACAGTTGTGTCTGCCATCGTATTATTTGTCTACCCTTTCGCGGTTTACTTTGGTATTGACCAATTTGGCTTAAATCTGGTTGGAGTTATACTCGTTGTAGCTTTACTTTTACGAATGTTCACAGCGAGTAAAACACCATTCAAAGAGCTTAAGTTCCTTTCGTTCACCACGGGTATTGTGGGTATTCTCTTAGCTATCTCAGGCGTTGTTTTCGAGCAACATGGATGGCTAAAATTTTACCCTGTCCTCGTAAACCTCTGTATGCTTGGCTTGTTCTCACTGAGCTTGACACAACCACAAAGCATCATAGAAAGGCTTGCTCGGCTTAGCGATCCTGATCTTCCACAAAGTGGCATTATCTATACGCGAAAGCTTACAGCTGTTTGGTGCGGATTCTTTATTTTGAATGCATCCGTCGCACTTTACACCTGTTTTCAACCTATCGAAATCTGGGCATTTTACAACGGCTTCATTAGTTATATAGCGGCCGGTAGCTTATTCGCAGGGGAATGGGTAATGCGCCAAATTTTACGAAAGGAAGATTGAATCGCATGAACACAGGCTTGTTGAATATCTCTTCTATCGCGACTTTAATGACGGCGAATAGAACGGTACAATCTAGGGTTGCATACGACAAAAATATAACGATGACGTGGGAAGCATTTCAAGATAATGTCGCCAGCTTGAAAGTTAGGTTAGAAAATCATCAGGCCCAACGTATCGCATTGTGTTTTGGCAACAGCTATCTTTTCGCTATAAGTTTTTTCGCCTGTTGCTACTCTGGTAAATCAATTGTTCTACCTGGTAATTGTCAGCCTGAAGCATTAAGAGAGTTGGATAAGCACTTTGACCTTGTGTTACACGATCGTGAAGTGATTCCTCCTAATGGGCTCTCCTCTCTATATGTAGATATATGCTCCAATTCAGGAGCTTGTAAATGGCAAACTTTATCACTCGCTGATATAACCCTTACATTATTTACGTCCGGCTCGAGTGGTAATCCCAAAGCAGTCCGAAAAACGTTAGAGCAGCTAGATATCGAAATCACGATTCTTAACCGGTTGTGGGGTCACAAGCTGCAAGGCGCTAATATTGAAAGTACGGTTTCCCATCAGCATATTTATGGGCTGCTATTTCGTGTTCTTTGGCCATTATGCTCAGAAACTCCTTTTGCCACCTATAACTTGGAATTTCCAGAACAGGTGTGTCATTTCGCTTCTCCCGAGACAGTACTGATCAGTAGCCCAGCATTACTGAGACGCTTGAGTAAAGAACTCCAACCATCGTCACTGCGTTGTACTTTTTCATCTGGAGGCCCCCTACCTATCAATTCTGCCTACCATGTTGAGCAATTATTTGGCGATTACCCAATCGAAGTATTAGGCAGTACAGAAACCGGCGGCATTGCATACCGACAACAAAGTTCAGTCAATCAACTTTGGACACTTTTCCCTGAAATTGAGGCAAGCTTAAACGACAAAAATTGCTTAAAACTTCGTTCGGCCCACATTGACAAAACTCAGTGGTATCAGACTGCAGATGAGTGCTATTTCCATGAAAACGGTTGTTTCGAATTGTACGGTCGCACCGACAGAGTCGTAAAGGTAGAAGAAAAGCGTGTTTCACTTGTTGAAGTAGAAAAGCGTTTGGAGCAACTATCGTTGGTTGAAGAAGGTGCCGTCATTCCAGTAAGAGAAGCAGACCGTCTATCGCTATTTGCCGCGATTGTTCTTACTACTGAAGGTAATGAAGTATTAAAAGAACTTGGAAAAGGGAAGTTTTGGATAGCCCTAAGAAAAGCGCTTCTTAAATGGCTTGAGCCTGCTGCCATTCCACGCAAATTTAGAGTGTTGGATGAAATTCCGCTCAATAGCCAAGGTAAACGACACCCGTCTGAAATAGAAAAGTTGTTTCAAGAATAAAAGAACTCATCATGGACAAAAGAAAACCAACAATCACCCAGATTGATGTCGGCCTCCACATCGTAACAATAGACATGTATGTCGACGAAGATATCTTAGATTTCCAAGGTCACTTTACTGATTTCCCATTGTTGCCAGGGGTTACACAAATCGATTGGGCTTTATTTTATGCAGTCAAATACGTCGAAACACCCGCAGTATTTAAAGGTATGGAAGTCATTAAATTCAACGAACCTATCTTACCAAATATGAAGGTTACTCTTTCGCTGTCTTGGGATGTCGAACGAGAAAAGCTTGCATTTAAATATACTTCTACCTCTGGTGAACAAACCAAAATTCACTCTTCGGGTAAAATGAAGCTGGGGAGTTAACGTGACGACCGTGAGCAACAAGAAACATTATCATGCATGTTTTCTTATCCCATGTTACAACCATGGCAGTACGATTGAATCTGTAGTTGATTCACTGTCCGAGTTTGCTTTACCGGTTTTGGTTGTTGATGATGGCAGTAATTATAAAACAAAGAACACCTTAGACACCTTGGCTAGCGAAAAGAAAATTACTTTGATTCGTCTACCTGATAATCAGGGCAAAGGTGTTGCTGTGATGGAAGCGTTCCAGCAGCTATTTGCTAAAGGGTTCTCACACGCTATACAAATAGATGCCGATGGTCAGCACGATCTCGATACGATTCCAGCACTAATAGAAGCTTCACAATCGAATCCGGATAGGCTAATTTCTGGCCAACCTATTTATGATGAAAGCGTGCCTAAATCGCGTTTATATGGGCGATACTTAACCCATGTCTGGGTATGGATTGAAACACTGTCATTTTCTATCAAGGACAGCATGTGTGGTTTTCGTGTCTACCCTCTCAAACCAACAGTTGACGTAATAAACAAACATTATATCGGCAAGCGCATGGACTTCGATACAGAGATCTTAGTCCGCATGTACTGGGAAGGTACCGATGTTGATTTTATTCCGACTCGTGTCATCTACCCAGAAGGTGGTATTTCAAACTTCGATGTGCTCTGGGACAACGTCAAAATTAGCCGAATGCATACGCGTTTGTTCTTTGGCATGTTGCCAAGGGTTCGTTCATTAATAACTCGAAAACGAAAACCTCAGCCATACAGCAGTGAGCATTGGTCAAAGCGAAAAGAGCAAGGCACAAAGTTGGGGATTAAAACCCTCTTGGCTATATATCGTATGTTCGGGCGTAGATCCTTTAATCAAGTTTTGAAGCTAGTGATATTCTATTACCATTTGACTGGTAAATCTGCTCGACAAGCTTCTGAAGTATACTTGTGTCAGTTACAGCAATATGCAAGACAACAAAATATTGTGCTACCCCAGCCTTTAGACAGCTATCAGCACCTATTGTCATTCGGACACACTATGCTCGATAAACTGGCTGCCTGGCAAGGTGATTTCAGCGTAGATAACCTAACGATTCATGGCCGAGACCACTTTGAAGAGATGGCCAAAAGCCAACAAGGAGTGGTTATTTTTGCTTCTCACCTCGGTAACATAGAGTTGTGTAGAGCACTAGGGCGTAGACATTCTCATGTGAAAATTAACGCTCTGGTATTCACAAAACATGCCGAACGATTTAATACGGTGATGGCAGCTGTGAACCCAAATTCTGAACTCAACATTATTCAAGTTAATTCTATAGGACCAGACACCGCCATTTTGCTTCAGCAAAAACTTGAACAAGGAGAATGGGTGGTGATTGTCGGGGATCGTACTTCAACCAGCGTTGAAAGCCGAGTGACTTGGACTGACTTTTTAGGTAAGCCTGCGCCTTTTCCTCAGGGACCATTTATATTGGCCTCGGTATTAAAAGCTCCCGTTTATCTTCTCTTTGGCTTAAGAGATGACGGTGCTGATAAACCACACTTCAACGTATACTTTGAGCATTTTAGTGATCAAATAACGTTACCACGTAACTCTCGACAGGAAGTGCTCAATTCTGTGGTGCGGCAATATGCTCAACGACTAGAGCACCACACGCTGCAAGCTCCGTTGCAGTGGTACAACTTTTTCAACTTCTGGACTCTAAGCAATAACAATGACAATAAATAAGAATCAAAGCATAACTTTTGGTGCAGGACGCCTTTCTATTGAAGATGTTGTAGCGATTGCACATGGTGCAAAAGCAAGTATGAATACATCCCCCGAATTCACCAAAAAAATTGATCGCGGAGTAGCATTTTTAGAAAAGCTTCTTAAAGAAGAAGGCGTTATATATGGCGTAACGACTGGGTATGGCGACTCATGTACGGTTGCTATCCCACCTGCATTGGTCGATGAATTGCCTCTGCACCTGACTCGGTTTCACGGCTGTGGCTTGGGTGAAGTCTTGTCTCATGAACAAGCAAGAGCGGTACTAGCCACTCGCTTATGTTCTTTGTCACAAGGCGTCTCGGGCGTCTCTCATGACTTATTGAATCAAATCATCAAGATGATTAACTATAATATAACGCCACGCATCCCTCAAGAAGGATCGGTTGGTGCTAGCGGTGATTTAACGCCATTATCTTACCTTGCTGCGACTCTTATTGGTGAACGTGATGTATTTTACAAAGGTGAGCTGCGCCCAACTCAGCAAGTATTTGCCGAACTAGGTATTTGTCCCATAACGCTGAAACCAAAAGAAGGTTTAGCCTTGATGAATGGTACGTCAGTGATGACAGCACTCGCTTGCATTGCGTACAAACGTGCAGAATATCTTGCTCAACTGTGTACTAAGATCACCTCTTTGGTATCTGTGGCTATACAAGGTAACGATTTTCATTTTGATGAAGCCCTATTCGCGGTCAAGCCTCACCCAGGTCAGCAACAAATAGCGGCATGGTTGCGTGATGACTTAAAAACAGAACGCCCACCGCGTAATAGTGACCGTCTTCAAGATCGTTATTCTCTTCGTTGTGCACCACACGTTATCGGTATGGTTCAAGACTCTCTTCCTTGGCTTCGCCAATTGATTGAAAATGAATTAAATAGCGCCAATGACAACCCTATTATTGATGGGGATAATGAACGTGTACTGCACGGGGGACATTTCTATGGTGGCCATATTGCTATGGCGATGGATACACTCAAAGCGAATATTGCAAACCTAGCCGACCTGCTGGATCGCCAGATGGCTCAGCTCATGGATTATAAGTTTAACAATGGTCTGCCTTTTAATCTGACTGGTGCTGTAGGCGAACGTAAGGCTATTAATCATGGTTTTAAAGCCGTTCAAATTGGTATTTCAGCATGGACCGCAGAAGCGTTAAAACATACTATGCCTGCTAGTGTTTTCTCTCGCTCAACTGAGTGTCATAACCAAGATAAAGTGAGCATGGGTACCATAGCTGCCCGAGATTGTATGCGTGTTCTAGAGCTGACAGAACAGGTGGCGGCAGCCTCTTTACTCGCCAGTGTACAGGCAGTAGAGATTCGTCATCGTCATAACGAACTAGACCAATGTCATATGAGCAGCAGCTTAAAAATGATTCGTGACTCGGTATTGGAAGAATTTGAGTTTGTTGTTGAAGATCGTCCACTTGAAAACGATTTGCGTCACTTTATCTCGAAAATCCAGCAACGCTACTGGTCGTTATACGCGGAGGTATAATGCAAGAGCAAGTCTTTTATCAATTGGAAGCAGAAGTCACTATGGTTACTTCCTTTCAAGATGCAGACCCCATGGGCGTCATCTATCATGGTAACTTTTTCCGTTACTTTGAAGAAGCACGCAGAGTCTTAATGGAAAAAATTAATTACAGTTACTGTGATATGCAAGCGTCAGGTTATATGTGGCCAGTCATCGATACCCGAGTTAAATATGTCAAAGCCATCCCTTTTAACCATGAAATTCGTGTGGCTGCATCACTCACTGAATGGGAAAACCGATTACGCGTAGATTATGTTATCTATGATAAAAAAACCGACCAACGTATGTGTAAAGCTCATACCACACAGGTCGCAGTTTGTATCGAAAAACAAGAGATGTGTTTTGTGTCTCCATCCATTTTTTTAGATAAAGTTGAACAATGGCATAAATCTGGAGCCTGTCATGATGCGTAAATGCTTGTTATGTGTATTCATGCCCTTTCTTTTACTCATGTCATTCTCAACATTAAGTTGGGCAAGGTTACATAATCTCGAGTCACTTCAATCACAATTGTCGAAAAATGAGGTCATACGCGGCAATTTTAAACAAAGTCGCCACCTTGAGATGTTTAATCAACCTCTCATCTCAACAGGTACCTTTAGTCTTAGCAAGTCACATGGTTTGATTTGGCAGCAGCAAACCCCATTTGCGGTAAATCTAATTTTAACCCAAGACAAGTTACAACAGACCTTTGCTAATCAAGCACCAAAAACCATTACTGCACAAGAAAACCCAATGGCATTCTATTTTAGCCACATTTTTCTATCGGTTTTCCATAGCAATACAGCAGTATTGGAAGAAGGATTTAGAATGAATTTTTCAGTGCAGGACAATGACGAATGGCAATTGGTCCTGACTCCAAAGCAAGCACCGCTTAATTCAGTATTTAAAGCTATTACCCTAACGGGTAAGAACTATATAGACCAATTGGTGCTAGAAGAAGTACGTGGAGATAAAACAAACATCGCGTTTACTCATCAAACCTCGATACCAAAAGAATTAACGGATACAGAGAAGGCTCAATTTGAATTCTAAATTCCAACTGGGTTCTCGCTCATTGGCACTCCTTTGGGTGGCTTTCGTTTTGATTGTAAGCGCTCTCTTGCTAAAGCTGTGGCTGGGTAGCACTCATCTGCCGATTGAAACCAACATTCTAAAGCTGCTACCCAAAAATCAACAGGATAAAGTGGCAGAACAGGCATTTAAAGCTGTCTCTACTAGTATGAGTGATCGAGTAATATTTGTGCTTTCCTCCCAAGACAAAGAAAAGTTACTCCAAGCGGCAAGAACCTTTGAGAAAGGCTTACTAGAGACTCAACAGTTTACCAACGTCATTGGCGAGATATCACCCGATAAACAGCAAGCATGGGCAAGCTATTATTTTAATCATCGATTCCAACAGCTAACTCAAACCCAGCGTGATCGATTAAACCAGGATCCACAAGCTCAAATTCAACATGTGCTTCAAGTACTTTACAACCCGTTTTCCGGTGTGACGAGTCAAGAGCTACAAAGCGATCCTTTCCTTCTATTTCGCGATTACCTCAGTCAAGTAAAACAGCAAACGTCGGCATTTACGCTTGATAGTGGCTATTTATTTGCCAAAAAAGAAGGTCAGCAATACCTACTGATCACGGCGATATTGGATAGCTCACCCTATAGCTTCCCCACTCAACTCGTAGTGTCCAAAATCGAACAACTAGAGCAATCTATTGCTACACAGTTTAATACAAAGACGGCTCATACAGGCGCGCTGTTTTACGCTAGCTATGGTACCCAAAACGCGAAACATGAAATCACTACTATTGGTGCTTTCTCACTCCTAGGTATTATCGTTTTGCTCCTAATTGTATTTCGCAGCTTATCACCTATCGGACTAGCACTGTTATCGATATCGGTCGGCTTGCTCGTTGCCCTTAGTGTCACGATCTTGGTATTTGGCAAAGTCCATCTGTTCAGCTTGGTATTCGGAGCAAGTTTGATAGGCGTTTCGATAGACTACGCTTTCCACTATCTTACTGAAAGTTTGTCTTTGGGCCATCATTGGGACAGCCGAGAGGGGCTCAAACATATTTTTGTAGCAATCACGCTCGGCCTTGCAACCAGTCTGATTGGCTACATAACCATGCTGATCGCCCCTTTCCCTGGTTTACAGCAGCTTGCTCTATTTTCCTCTATCGGGCTTATTGCCGCTTATACAACGGTTGTCGCTTGGTATCCAGTTCTAGCAAAACAGCCTTCTCATAATGTCGCGAATGTACCCGCTAAGAAACTTTTGTCAGCATGGTTATCCGCTTGGCAGTATTCTAGTGTGAAAATTGGACTTCCTATTATCTGCCTAGTAAGCAGTGGTTATTTGCTCACCCAGCTAGAATACAATGATGATATTCGCCAATTACAAGCCATGCCAGAGGCTCTCAAAAAGCAAGAAACTTTGATTACGGAAGTGAGTGGTATGCAGGCTTCGCAGCAAATGCTTGTAGTAACGGCTAATTCTGAACAATCTCTATTGGAGCGATTAGAACAACTCGACTCCAAGCTCAACCAATGGCGACACACTAACATCGTTGAAAGTTATCAAAATTTGAGTAATTATCTGAGCTCAATTGAACGTCAACAAAAGGATTTTGCTCTAATAAAGAACCTCTACCAAACTCAAGGTCCTACCTTAGCATCAGATCTGCAGTTATTAACTACACCGATACTCAATGCCAGCTTTGTACCAGTCAGTTTGACAGGCTACCTAAACAATCCTGTATCAGAACCCATTCGATTTCTTTACTTGGGGCAAATTGAAGGCAAGTCCGCCGCAATCATAATGCTAAATCAACTGAACAAACCAGACGTTGTTAAGTCTTTTGCACAAACTCAACCTGATATCAGTTACTTGGATAAAGCAGAGGAAATTTCGAGCCTGTTCAGAGATTACCGGATTAAAATTATGGAACTTTTATTTTCAGCCGCCGCTATCATTTTTTCAGTGCTGGTAAAACGTTATGGCTTTAATCATGGCTGGAGAATTATACTACCTTCGGTGATTGCGTGTATCTGCGGCCTTGCTGCGGCTGTTGCCGCTGGTTCAACACTCAACTTATTTAATTTATTAGGATTGGTCCTGATCTTGGGAATAGGTATTGACTACACCCTGTTTTTTGCCGAAAAGTCGCACAGCTTAAGCACTCTTCTTGCAATTACGCTTTCTGCCATCACGACAATATTGTCTTTCGGGTTACTAGCTTTAAGTCAAACCCACGCGATTCATAGTTTTGGTATTACCGTTTTAAGTGGCATTTTTGTCGCTTGGCTGCTTTCACCTATTGCTATTATAACGAAGGAAAAACCTCAATGAGCGTTTCAACTATCTCGCGTGTTTTCATCGTAATTGTTTTTGCAATTACGCTCAATGCATGTAGCTTAGTGGCGAGACAATCGACCCCTAGTATCAATATAGAACCAAGTGTAATAGTACAGCTTCCTACCCCAGATGGTCTTGGATACCAACTATCCGCGAGTCAGCTTGTTACAATAAACTGGATTGTTGAAGGCGAAGAGAAATCCGAGCAATTACCGGTCCAATTGCAGGTCACCAATACCCAAGTCGTAGTGGCAGGCTTTTCCTCTTGGGGTACGAGGATTTTGTCTCTCAACTACAATGGTGAGCAAATAAAAACCGAGGTTCTCGCAAACATCGATGGTACACTGCCCGACCCTGAACAGGTACTCTTCAACGTAATGATAACTCTCTGGCCAAGTTCTGCTTGGGAACCGTCGCTAAATAAGATAAAGTGGCGATTGATTGATGATGAATATTCTAGAACCATACTGAATAGTAGCGGTGAAAAGATGATAAGTATCCGCTATGAAAATCGGGACAAACTCAAAGGTAAGATTAGTTTCAATCATCTTCAACATCCTTTTTCGATTTCCATCCAAACACTGCAGTATCAATTGAATTAAGAACGATCCTAATACAATATTATGTCTATTTGCTCTCCCCAACCTTTGTATATCCATGCCTGCGGCTTTCATTCTGCCATGGGTAGTGATGCGGCCAGCATTCACCAATGCCTGTCAGGATCAAAACCATCGAACATGGTAGTGGATAAAACCATTCTTAATAACGGTCGAGAAACGGTTATTGGGCATATTTCAGAGCCATTACCCAATCTTCCGCAAGCCTTGCATTGCTTTGATTCAAGGAATAACCGCCTTGCACTCTCTGCCATTCAACGCATCGAGCCCCAAATACGTGAAGCCATCAAACAATACGGCTCAGACCGCATTGCTGTTGTAATTGGAACCAGTACCTCTGGCATCTTAGATGGTGAACTTGCGTTAGAGAAAAAGCTGGAAGGCCATGCTTTCCCAAACAGCTATCACTATCGTAAACAAGAACTTGGTCACTGTAGTGACTTTGTCGCTGCTTATTTTGGCCTCACGGGTCCCCATTATGCAGTCTCGACGGCTTGTTCATCGAGTGGACGTGTATTTATAACGGCTCAGCGCCTTTTGAAATTTGGACTAGTCGACGCTGTTATTGTTGGCGGAGTCGACACTATATGTCGCCTAACATTGAATGGTTTTAGTAGTTTAGAAGCTCTGTCAAGCAAACATTGTCTGCCATTTGATGCTGATCGAGACGGTATTAACATTGGAGAAGCAGCATCCATTATGCTGTTGAGCCACTCCCCCGCAAAAGTAGCGTTATTGGGTGCAGGAGACAGCTCTGATGCACACCACATTTCCGCGCCACACCCAGAGGGTATAGGTGCTGAAGAAGCGATGAATAATGCTTTGATTAATGCAGGCTTAAGCGCCAAAGATATTGGTTACATCAATGCTCACGGTACCGCGACACCATTGAATGACTCAATGGAAAGTAAGGCTATTCAACGATGCTTCGGTGGTAGAGTGCCTGTTAGTTCAACCAAACCTCTAACAGGTCATACATTGGGAGCGGCCAGTGCTACCGAGGCTGCTATTGCCTGGCATATATTAAACTATGATCTTGACCTACCCATCCAGCATTGTGCAAAGAAAGCGCAAGATATTCATATATCCCTCGTTGAGTCACCAATAAAGCTTGGTGGAAAAGCAATTTTAAGCAATTCTTTTGCTTTCGGCGGTAATAACGTTAGTCTTATTTTTGGTTACGCTCATGGCTAAATATCCTTCAATTGAACAACTACTTCCACACGATAAGCCAATGATCTTCGTCGATCGTGCGATCGATATTCAGGTAGATTCAATCCATTGCCAGGTTGAAATCGATGAACATATCCCCTTTTTCAACTACGACACTAAAACAGTGCCAGCGTATGTTGGCATTGAGTTCATGGCTCAATCGATTGCCGCTTGGTCTGGCTACCATGCGCTTATTCAATACCAGCAACCACCCATCGGATTTCTATTAGGAAGTCGACGTTATAGTTCAGATATCGAAGCCTTCACTCAGGGTCAACAAATTGATATCTATGCTGAAAAGATAATGGAAAACGATGGCATGGCCGTGTTTTCGGCTCGGATGGAGTGGCAAGAAAGAACTATCGCAACCTGTCAGTTGAACGTGTACGTTCCATCAAAAGAAAAACTAAAAGAAATGAAAATTAGGAGCCAACAATGACTCGACAAGTCCTAGTCACAGGTGCCAGCAAAGGCATTGGTAAGGCAGTTGCCGTGCAACTTGCTAAAGACGATTTCCATATTATCGTTCATTACATGGGCGACCAACAAGGTGCGCAAGATACGCTAGAAACCATTGAGCATAATGGTGGCTCGGGTCGTCTTATACAGTTTGATATAAGTAACCGAGAAGAATGTCGAAACACATTAGAGGCCGACATAGCAGAATATGGAGCATATTATGGCGTGGTAAATAATGCTGGTATCACTCGCGACACCGCATTTCCTGCCATGACTGAAGAAGAATGGGATGGAGTGATCCATACCAACCTAGATAGCTTCTACAATGTCCTTCACCCTTGTGTGATGCCAATGGTACAAAAACGTAAAGGCGGTCGTATTGTGACTCTAGCATCGGTATCTGGCCTGGTGGGTAACCGAGGTCAAACCAATTACAGCGCAGCCAAAGCCGGAGTCATTGGTGCGACGAAATCTTTAGCACTTGAATTAGCCAAACGAAAGATCACCGTAAACTGTGTAGCGCCCGGCCTCATTGACACCGGCATGGTAGCTGAACACGTGAAAGAACACGCAATGCCTCAAATTCCTCTTCGCCGTATGGGTGAACCAGAAGAAGTAGCAGGCCTAGTCAGTTATCTTATGTCTGACATTGCAGGCTATGTAACGCGCCAAGTTATATCCGTTAATGGAGGCTTAGTATGAATCGCCGAGTCGTTGTAACCGGTATGTCTGGTGTTACGGCGTTTGGTAATTATTGGTCCAGTATTGAGCCTAAACTGCGAAACTGTCAAAATGCTACTCAGTACATGCCCTCGTACGAACAGTATGACGGTTTAAACACCAAGCTTGCTGCGCCTATTGCCGACTTCGAATTACCAAAACATTACAAACGTAAACAAGTACGTGGCATGGGTCGTGTTTCAAAGCTTGCCACAGTCGCAACAGAAAATGCGCTTAATCATGCGGGTTTGATTGGTAATGATGTACTCACCAACGGACAAACTGGGATCGCTTACGGATCTTCGGCAGGGAGCACTGACGCCGTTGGTGCTTTTGGTGTCATGTTAAACGAAAAAACGACCAAAGCTATTACCGCCACCACGTACGTACAAATGATGCCACATACCACCGCCGTTAACATTGGGCTGTTTTTTGGTTTAAAAGGTCGTGTCATTCCAACCAGTAGTGCATGTACTTCTGGCAGTCAAGCTATTGGCTACGCCTATGAAGCCATTAAACATGGCTACCAAACTGTCATGGTTGCAGGTGGGGCTGAAGAGCTCTGCCCGACCGAGTCAGCCGTATTCGACACCCTTTTTGCCACCAGTTTGAAAAACGATACGCCTAAAAGTACACCTAGACCATATGATGAGGAAAGAGATGGCTTAGTTATTGGTGAAGGTGCGGGTACCTTAATCTTAGAAGAGTATGAACACGCGATGGCTCGTGGTGCGACGATCTACGCTGAGATAATAGGCTTTGCGAGTAACTGCGATGCTGCACATGTCACTCAACCACAAATGGAAACGATGCAAATATGTATGGAAATGGCACTACAAAACGCCAATATACCAGCGGATAAAATCGATTATGTATCAGCACACGGCACAGCAACAGACCGTGGTGATATTGCTGAAAGCAACGCCACTGCAAATGCACTTGGTAAAGTGCCCATCAGTTCATTAAAAAGTTATTTTGGCCATACATTAGGTGCTTGTGGTGCCATAGAAGCATGGCTAAGCCTAGAAATGATGCATAGTGGATGGTTTAATCCAACTCTCAATCTTGATAACCTAGACCCACAATGCGGTGATCTAGACTACCTATCAGGACAAGGCCGTGAACTCGATGTCAAATACCTAATGAGTAACAACTTTGCTTTTGGTGGCATCAACACCTCGATCATCTTTAAAAAGATTTAACTAAGTTCAGACTACAACAAAGACGCTCAATGAGCGCCTTTGTTGTTTTAAGCTATTCGAGCCAAGTACTCGCCGATTAACCCAAAAGACGCCACCAAACCTTGCAGTGAAAACATAAGCTCTGTATTCATATGAGTTGAAATAAAACTGATAACCTGCGCTTTATCGTCGGCTAACAAAGCTAACGCCTGCTCATAACCAGCGCCTAGCCCTTCAACCCCTTCAGTTAAATTGGTATTAATCCCACGACAATCGGGGTGATATGGGTACACCTTACAATCAACTTTGCCCGCAATCATAGCAAAACCCCTTAAAATCTATTTAAAAACAATATGATACTGCGACTTTGCCATACTAACTAATTGCTTTTTTATATCAAATAAGTTCCTAAGCTCTTTGTGCAAAGTTAGATACCCAGCTCAGAAAAGGGGAATTATCGTGCTAGAGGGGTTAGTTTTGGTGAATGATAAGGTCATTCCTCAAGCCTGACGACATTAGTATGCTCGCTAGGTATTAGCAGGATGTTACCTCGGGGAACGTCGCCTAAAAACGTCTTTGGCTTTAGTCGGCTTATAATAAGTTTTAAAACTTTTTTGTCGATTTTTACCAAACTAGTAAATCCTTTTTTCTTCTGAATGGCTTGAGGAAAGCTCAGAAATAATACTTACCGTATTTCAATGTAAAATCAGGCTCACACATCACCTGCTTCAGCGCAGTGGCACAAAGCGGCAGTATAATATTGCACCGAGAGCGCCAAGAAAATGGCCTATATGATCGATTTGTATATTTAGTTCATCTTGTGAGTTGATCTTGTTTTCTGAATCAAAAGCGAGTAGTGCTGCTAACACCAAGAATAGAGCAATCGCCAAAAGCCATTCCTTAAGTGTTAGGTCTTTCTCATCCGTAAAGTAGGCCGCAGCTAAACCAAACACACCACCCGATATGCCCCCAATAAACACATTTTCTGAATAAAAGAGTACAGATGGTATCGATGCCAAACTTCCGATAAGAAGCACAGAAAAGTACCTTTTGGCACCGACCCTACGCTCATAAACAGAGGCCATGCCCAGACCAACAACATTTGAAACAAGGTGAATTAAGTTACCATGAATAAACAAGTGTGATACAAGCTGTGCTGGCCAGTCTAAAAACAGAGCCATATTATTCTTTAAAGCTAAGGTCTTATATAGATTTTCATCTATAGAAATAAAACCAAAGTTTGTTGTTAGGAAAAACACTAGAATAATTAAAGCGCCAGAGAATATAGAAGCCCAAACTCGTTTAAAATTGTCGCTGTAGCTATAGTTCTGACAGGACTTCAAGCTACTCGGCGCAGGCTTGATTAAAGTTAGTGAGCTAACATAAACGATAAGTGTGAGTATAAAAAGATACATTTTATTTACGTTATTTATGACATGTCACCAAAGCGCTATTTTTTAAGAGTGCAACTCGTTCACATAGCGCTTAGCTAAACATCTTGAGGTTATTTGATAATGCTTTTTTCAATATGTTCTTGAACAGCTGGTTGCAACCTAGCCACGTTTTTAGCTCCCTTCAACTGTGCTTTAAGCTTGATTTTTCTGGTATTTTTAAACTTAAAGGTCATTGGCCTTTGAAGAAAACCTTTCCCAATATCAACACTTTCAATTTCGTTAAACTCAAAAAAGTCATGCTCTTTAAACTTGCCCCAAAAGCTCAATTTATGAAAAGAGATACCTTTTTCAGTGATCGCTAGAAAGTATACTTTCAACCCACAAAATATGAGAGGGCCAAATAAGAGTATCAACCAATAGCTTGGCATACTCATCGCTTGAAAAAAACCCACCAAAGAGTCACCATCGTTAATATGTTCTTCGATATGTGCTTGGACTTGCTCTATCTTCATGTATCTCTTCCACAATTTGTAGTTAAAACTCTGGTGTCATACCTAGCATCAATGCCTACATAGGTCCATTGACCAACACCAAGCAAAAATTCGCACAACGTATTCCTAATACAGCCCCTATATCTATTCTGCCATTCTATTAGAACCTTATTCCGTTAGAAAAGACGTAATATATTTGGTTTTTCGTTTATTTAAGGTTGCAAGAACTAAGAATTAAACTTTCACTTGAAATGAGAATACTCATATTTTCATATATTTATAACCACTCAAGATAAATTACTATGATTTAACTACCTAAATAGTCACTATGACTATGAATAAGCACAGAATGAGGGTTTCTCAACCTTTAACTTTTCTATGAGTCAGAAAATATTGCCTTATATCAAAGTTGGCTGAATATGGTTATGTGACTTGGAAACATGACTCATTTAGGGGCAAAAAAACAAAGGTATAAAGCCACCCAACCCGACACTGCAAACCTCATCACAAAACCACAATTATCTGCTGAGAGCAAAAACCGTGGTTTTCACTGGCTCTACGGTCTTCTTAAATGCTCCCCCAAGCAAATCTACTATCAAATCAGTTACTTTATCAGCCTCTTTGATCGCTCACTCCATGTTTTATCAAAGTGATACTTTCAACAAAAGTTGTTACAGTTCCGCCATTTAATATGCATGTAGATTGATTACCCGCAGTGGTTGGGTCATAAGAGTGAAGCGGTATGGCGAATGATATTGAGTTTAGCTTTGAGATCTCTGGGTTTTTAGGGGCGTTCAAAGTAGAAAGTTTTCGGGTGACGGAAGCGCTGTCTGCGCCGTTTGAAATGAGCCTGACCGTCTTATCTGAAAATATCGCTGCAACCATAGGTTTTGGATGGCTATTTGATTATATTGATACATCAAAGGACTACAAAAAAGATCAATGGCTTTTTTAAAAGATGCATTTCCTAATTTCACTACTGAAACAGTACTTGAACATATGTTTGGTGATACCGTTGAAAAAAGTATTGAGTCAGAGCAGCAGAAAATTGATCAGTATATTGGTGAGCAAGCACTAAAAGGCTCAGGCATGTTTGGGTTTTAAGAGGAAATTATGGACATCAACTCTGAAATAAATCGAGTATCTGGCTTAAGAAAAAGCATTCTATCTATATTCGCAATTTTCTCATTTTCCGAAATTATTAATCGTGAATAACGTTTTTACATTAGCCACGTTACCTATATTATTATATTTTATAATATCACCAATTATAATACTTAAAATATGCCTTATGAATTCTACTTGCATTAGGGAACACCCTATTGAAAATATCACATTAATAATGCTATATTTTATATATAGCTCATATAATTTCATATTTTCATCTGTTTTTATCAATGTTGAAAATACATTTGACATCCACTTTGCGTTATCCGCCATCATGTTTGTATTTTTAATGCTAGGTATTATTTCTGGCAGCTTTTTCAAAAAAGATAGAGATGTTAATTTATTTAAAAATGAAACCATTATAAGAGGAAATGAAATAGAGCTAAGAAAATTTAACCCTTGGGCTGACCTTAGTCTTGATAAAGCACCTTGGTTAAGAAAGCCACTTAAAGGTCTTCATTATGCTGTTGCTGTTTTTATCCTACTTATTGGTGGTTCTGCCGCAGGGCTTTCTATCGCTATTGCTGAAGGTCTAAAACGGTCAGGTCTTTTAGGAGACGATATCAATACTCATGCCTTCTTGTTTTTTGTTATGGGTGTACCAATTGGAATCGCAATGGGTGTGGTTATCGCACCATTAATCTCATACCTATACCATTGGCGAAAGCTACTTAAGACAGTTAAAAAAGAACATGGTAGTTACACGGTTTTGTTGAACTTGGAAAAGAAACCCTATTCTGAGCTAAAGCAAGAGTTGAGTGAAGGTTAAAATGGAAATTTATTCAGATGATGATTATAAGGCTGAATGTATAAGGTCAGATTTGATAATTACTTCCGTAATAATGGCGTCATTTCAAATCGCATATGCTTTTTTCGATTCGCAATACTATGCTACTGTTTTCTGCTGGTTAGCATTTTTGAGTGTAGTCTTGTTTCAAGTTTTTCTTTACACTCGTTTTGGGATAGAGTTTCTCAGAAGAAGAGTCTCTTCACAAGTAATTTTAATGAGTTACTTTATCACCGGCCTGACAATGTTCATGCTAAGCTCAGTAATAGTTCATTCAAAAAAAGCATTTGATCCCACCTTTTATATGTTTATATTTTTGATATTATCATTTATTCTGGGAGTATTAACTGGATTGTTTTTTAGTGACAAAGCCATATTATTTAATAATAGTAAATACGTCAAAATTAGAAATAACGAAATAGAGATAAGAAAGATTGAATTTTTTGGAGTTTTAACGCTAAAAAGAATGCCTTTTCTTAGAGCACCATTAAGAAAGCTTCGAAATATTATCTCTATTTTAGCTGCGCTTATCGGCACTGGCGGTGCTGGCATTGGAATGGGGATTGCGGAGATGCTTAAGCGGTCAGATGTACTTGCCCCTGATATGAGTGTACATGCGATGCTATTTTTTAGCGTTGGAATACCACTTCTGTTTGTACTTGGAATATTAATTTACTCTACAATGACATACCTATTCGAGTGGCGTAAGCTGGTCGCAAGCATAGATAAAGAGTATGGTGAACATGTGATAATCTATAACTCCAAAAAGAAATCGTATAAGAAGATTAAAGAGATAATGGCAGAGTCAGGCTCTAATGCTAACGGATAAACATAGACTTTTTGTCATGACCACTAACAATAGCCTAAAAACACTCGCTTGAATCAGTTATAAGTTACGGCGTAACTGCGAATTTAGTTACGCCGTCACATGAGTGCTATTTCATCTGTCCATCAAGGTTTAATACGGTTAAGGCATTGCTAACACTTGATAATTAGCCCGTGCATCAGGAGCCGATAAGCTGGCTGAGTGCGCTAACATCCCGACTAAAGTGAATACTTTGAGCTGGGTAAACCGCATTGTCTCTCACACCACCCCTCACTATATCAAACTGCACTCGATCCCCATTGTCTCTTGGTGGCAGGATTTTCACCCCACTCTCGTGAACTGTCATTTGGCCAGGAAAGCTCCCTGATTTGAGAACTTGACTTGAACCTGGTTTCGCCACACCTCGCGTTTCTTCCATAAGAAGATGGTTGGTATTACTTAGCTGAGCAAAACTTCCATGAGGTAGCTTGCCTTCTACCAGTAACTTTCCTGAAGCGTCATATCCTCTAGCCTCAGAGAAGCGAACCGTATCTCGCAGCTGTGGGACGATATTGGCAACACCATTGGAAGACACTCTAGCTAATTGCTGAGCCGTCAAACGCTGCGATAGCGTGCTGCCCACTTCAGTACCAATTGCTCTGGTTGCATCTTGAGCAATCGATCGAGTTTGGTTGAAGCTAAGACGATTGCCAGACAACCCTCTTTCAACACTGCTTCTGTGGTTTACACTCTGTGCACTGGCATTCGTAATTTGTTGCAAAGCCTTTTTCTGGGCTTGCCTAAACTCATATTGCTGAACCATTTCAAGTGAACGCTGTGCTTGCACCGCTTCAATCTCACGAAGGCGAGTTTGCGTTGCTATTGCTTGGCGCTGCTCTTGTTCGGCAATTCTTATTGAGGCTTGACGCTCCGCCTCTGCATATTGCGCTTTTCGCCTAATTGAATATTCAAGTTCCTGCTGCTTAACATGTGCATCTAGAGCAGCTTTTTGCTCTTGCTCTTTTACATGGCTTTTCACTGCCTTGCGTAAAGCGTCGGTTTGCGCATCCGCCGATAACTCACTTATGCCGTTTACCACACGTTCAGCCTTAGATTGAGACAGACCGTGACTTTTCAGTGCTTCAATTTGAACCTGTCTTGTATTCTCTTTCTTTGCCTTTTCTTCACGCCACGCCTTCAACCTTTTATCTTCTTTTTCTATCATGCCGTCTACCTTACTTTGTGTAAGGGCATAAGGTTTGGTAGGCGAGACTGGCTTTGTCGTCTTTGGAAGCTTTCTTGCTAAATCACCCGCAATTTTTTTCTTCAAATCCGCGCCTTCACCAAGCAAGCGACTCATCAATGATGGGCTGCCGATAGACTGCAAAAGCTGCTTTTTATCCTGAGTTGGTACCAAGAGTAATATTGAGTTAGACACACGGCTTGGAGAATGTCGGTAGATTGTTGCTAGTGCACCGTGTTTGGCTTTTCCGCTGCTGCCAAGAAGGTTTAATTTAGGATTTCCACTAGAGCCCAGCTGCACGATATCCTGCATAAAAGCGGACATGGTACTTTCTTTCCTGTCGCGGTAGTCGGAATACATTCTATCTACTAGAACCTCAAAGCGAGAGTTATTCCCTCTGGGGCCATTTAATAGTGAAATAACCTCGCTTCTATGCCCCTTATCCAGAGCTTGGCACAGAAGACTCAACCCACTGTTTCTTATTTCTTTTGCCGCAGGTGTTTCTTTACTATGGTAATACTCATCTTTGTCAGGTAAAAACAAGGCATAGTGCGCAGTGTCTATCATAGCGCGGCTTTCTTCAGGTGAGAGTGGGCTCTCTGACGCAAGCTTTTCTTCAAAATACTGCAAGTTGTGCAATGTATTTGGTATCGCGTCACCTTTAAGCACCTCTAGATTATGGAATAGCGCCTCGCTTTGTTTTTTCTCACTACTGGCTTGGTTTTCTGCTGATTGAGCGCCCAGAGTCACGTTAGATCCGCTCGCGCTAGATGTTGAAGCTTGCACTCTAGGTGGATTAGTTTCGCGAGACGGAAAGCCGTTGTTGGTATACTCTCCTATGATATGAACACTGCTATTCTTGTGGCCTTTAATTTTTGACTCAATATAGTCAGAAAGAGGCAAGCCTGTATCACTCTGTGGATCAATAATAAATGACTTGCCATTTTCATCTTGCCAAGCAACGACAGAATGTCCGCCTTGCTGACCATCGGCTGTTGTCCAAGCATGGTTAACCATCAAACCTTTACCTGGCTCTAATCTTGATTCTAGGGCACGCTCTAAATCGTTGACGCTTTGAATATCTTCTCTTGCTGTATCTATACCTTGAGATAGAAACAAATTTTGGATGTCATCTACATTGCCTCTATCTTGTTGCATGGTCTCAGAATTAGAAACCAGTTCATGTGTATTTTGTCCTACCAGCATTGCTGTTGAAGCATAGTAACAGTTTTGATCGAGTCCGCTAACATTGGTACTAGGTGCTGGTTTGCATGGGATGGCTTTAGCAGTTTTTAAACTAAGCCGTGAAACGCCATCGATCAGCCCTTTTAGATCAGAAGCCTCAGTTTTAGCTTGCTTTTCGGGCACTTGCCTATCGCCTTCCATAGGCCGCTTTCTACTATTCGTAACTTTGGCCACTTGCAATACTTGAATACCATCATCAGATGTATCCATGCTGCTTCCATCAACTTCCATTGGTATGGGGCTATTAGGTTCGCTTCTCATCTATTTCTCCATGAATATCAAATTGAGGCGAGTCGGCAAATTTCTTATATGACTAACGGGGATTTTCGAAATTACGCTAGCAGAATATTGAGTTTTTGAAGCTGTAACTGTAAAAGAATTAACCTTAGTCATCTTCATTACTATTTAACTGATTCAATTAACAATATAGAGTTGACCTTAGCATTAGGTCTCAGTAATTCGTCGTGTAAATTTCTGAGTTTATATGTAAAAAATCTCCTTTAACAGTAAGACTCTGTATCATAAAGAAAATGCATTCCCTCGGCATGCGCTTACGAACAGCGGTAAGCTACTTTCGTAAAGTAAGCTTACTGATTGGTATTCATCTCAAAGCTGGGGACTTCAGAGAATCACTATCGCGCGAGGGGGGCTTCTGCTGGTCAGAAATAAGTTCTCAGAACCTTGCATATTTTGCCCCAAACAACGCCAACATTTTACGCAAACTTTCATAATCAAACATATGACACGATTAATGTTAATTGGCTCAATATAGTCCACTTCACCTTTAAAGAAAGTAACCGGCTGACAATATTAGAGGACTATACATTGAGAGTTTTTAATGCAACGCTGAACCAACCCGAAACGACGGGGAAACAAAACCATGATAGTGGTTTAATGCCGATAGCTAGAATTTATAATGTCGATACAAATTTGTATTTGTTGCATAAAACTATGCTGAACGAAAAGCCAGATACCGATACTATAAAGGCATTATATAGAGCGAACCTCTCGATGGCTGAAACGAGGGAGGTGTTGAAGAACGGCCGAAGTAATATACCCGACTCATACAGCGATGAGACAAAAGCAGTTGATCCTTTTAAACCTCATATTGATACCATACGTCAGAGAGGCTATATAGCGGAGTATGTCTGCAAGAATAAAATAAGAGACCGCTGTATGATAAATGCAACGGAAGCAGCTGTAGCTATGGTAGCAAAAACCGGAAACTGTTCTGAATTCTCAGCAGTGCTACAGGCACAACACGCAAAAAAACTAAAGATGAATGAACAATTATATCGAGTAAATGGCCGAGGTTTCGACCATGAATGGGTGGAGTTACAAACATCTAAAGAGTCGACCGAAGATAAAGATAAAATAAGCATTGTAATGGATTCATGGGCATATGGCCCAGCCATATTACATGAAGATTCTCATATCGCGGATAGTGTAAAACATAGGTTTAGATCTGATGTTATTCGATCTCCGAAAGAGGGGCAGGACCACAACGAAAAAGTAATGGCTAAGAAGCAAAGTATAGAGAATGGTGCGACGTTGGCTTTTGGTTTAACTCTAGAAGAACTTTTGGTAACACCTACGTCCAATGGAAAACGTGGGCTTCGTGTTAGACAAAAAATGGGCACTATCTCAGAAAGCTTTCTCGCTAGAGTTCAGGACGCTACGACTCGATCTGAAGAAGTCTTACGTAGATTAAATGTGACAGATGAAAACGATACTTCAAAAGCTGAGAGAGCAGCGCTAATGAGCGAGATTCGTAAAGCGGGTATATTAAGAGATGCTATCGACTTATCGGTCAGAGAATCGACCAATAAAGATACCCTCAAAGCTATGTTCTGCACCTCCAAGCACACCTCGTAATGGCTAGCTAAAATGTTGGTTCATTATGGGTTCTGTAGCAAATTCTAATTCTTTATCAAACTGAATGGCCAGTTGAGGACAATGTCATATTCCAGTTTTGGATTGGCATTGTCCACTTCTTAGAAGTATTCAATATCCCAGCGTACAGCAGTTTTAGCAAGCTATTTTCGTTCGGGAACCCACCCTTGGTTTTAGTCAGTTTACGAAACTGGCTGTGTACTGCCTCGATAGCATTCGTGGTGTATATGGCCTTTCAAACGTTAAAGTAAACCGACAAATTGGCCCACTTGCTACGCCAAGAACGAAGCACGATTGGGTAGTGTTGTCCCCACTTGGACTCTAAGCGATCCAGCTCCATCTCAGCAGCTTCTTTACTGACAATGCTTTAGGTCAGCCATGAACTCTTTTTGGTGCTTGGACGCCACGTACTTTAAGGAGTTGCGGATTTGATGAATCACGCACTGCTGAACCTCAGTATCAGGGTAAATGCTTGCAATGGCTTCAGGAAAACCGGTTAGACCATCGACACAGGCAATCAAGATATCTTCAACACCACGGTTATGGTAGACATGTATTTGTCCTACTTGAGTTTCTTCTCTCCAGTTTGTTCTTGGATTTTCCATCGTTCCATAAGCGGTAACTTGAGAGGCTTCTGTATCGTCCACCAGTTCACCGACATCTTGGTATGCAATTGTAATCCCAGTTCCATTTAGTTACACTGTCACTAGGTCATTATTTCATCTGTTCATCAAGGTTTAATACGGTCAAGGCGTTGCTTACACTGGTGGCGATCACATCAATCACGCCTGTTCTGAGTGCGCCGAGCATGGCGAGGGGTTTGCTGTTTTCGGCGGCGATGGCGATGACTTGTGAAATCGGGCGAAACTCTTCAATACCCAACCCTATCACTCTGTCACTCATAACGGTTTTGGCGGACTTGCCATGAATGTCGAAAAAGTCATAACCGGCAAAATCACCTACTACGCCTTGGTTCATTCGTGACTGCACCACTTCATCGGCGGTAAACCAGCCTAAATCGACCATATAACTGTTTTCACTCATATCCCCGATGCCCACCAAAGCGACATCGGCTTTGCGTGCCAAGTCTAGCGTTTGTTTGACGGTGGAGTTTTGCATAAAGGCACGCTTTTGCTCTGGGTTCTCTGCATAGGCTGGCGCATAGAGAGTCTCTGAGGTGCCACCATAGGTTTTAGCAAATTGGCGACAAATATGATCAGCGTTAAACATGCCACCTCTGGGGTGAATACCACCAATACCACAGACAAATTTCACGTCTCTTTGGGGGATCACGCCAACGTGGTGTGCCACAGCCGAGACATTTCTACCCTGACCTACAGTGACCACAGAGCCATTGTGAATTGAACTGGCCATAAATTTGGATACCAAGCCTGCGACTTGCTGGCGTTGCAATTCTTCGCTCGGTTGATCAAGTGCAACTAAGGCTCGCTTAACACCAAAGCGCTCAACCAGCCTTTGCTCTATCTTGGCACTGAATACTGGGTGGTATTTGACCGTGATTTCGACAATGCCCTCGTCTCGTGCTTGCTTGAGCATACGACCGACTTTTGCTCTCGATACAGCAAATTTTTTTGAAATTTCTTCCTGCGTCGCACCATCTTGGTAGTAAGCAACGGAAATTTCCGTTAACAGATCTGCGCTATCGTCATACATATCATTGGGCGACTTACTCATGGTAATCAAGCTCCTAAACAAGGACTAAACATGTGCTCAGACACGTAGCATATGTCAGGCTAACAAAATAATGCAACATTTGCTCATCTGCATTACAAATTCTCATAGCAAAATCAGACGGTCCAAAACCCTGCTGAACCCACGCTAGACGATAGCAAACGTTTGATTTGCACGCTCAGTTTCATGCTAGAAAAAAATACCACACAAACCTGCCCTAAAGGGGGAATTATCGATTGACATTCTGCGGCGAAGAGATAAATATGAACCCATCATTTACTCAATGAAAGAGCAAATGTTCATAGCAGATGCTCTATCACCCATAAATTGAAAATAGTCAGCGGGGTTGGCAAACCTTTATCCGTGAGCCAGATGGATACTCGCGCTGACTAATTAGCTTGAAACTGTACAAATCACGCTAATGTTTTAGCGTAAAAGCCCATGATATAGGATGACCGAGATGAGCAATAAACTTGAGCAACTTCGTAAACTAACGACTGTCGTCGCAGACACTGGTGAGATAGACGCCATCAAGAAATACCAACCAGAAGATGCCACTACCAACCCTTCTCTGATTCTTAAAGCTGCTCAAATCGAACAATACGCCCCTCTTATCAATGCCGCCATTGACTACGCAAAAACTCAAAGCAGCGACAAAGCACAGCAAGTCCAAGATACCTGTGACATGCTGGCGGTAAACATTGGTAAAGAAATTCTAAAAACCATTCCAGGCCGCATTTCTACAGAAGTTGATGCACGTCTTTCTTACGATACTGAAGGCAGCGTTGCCAAAGCTCGTCAGCTAGTAAAAATGTACAACGACGCAGGCATTAGTAACGATCGCATTCTTATCAAGCTGGCTTCAACATGGGAAGGTATCCGCGCCGCTGAGATTTTGGAAAAAGAAGGCATCAACTGTAACCTGACGCTTCTATTCTCATTTGCTCAAGCTCGTGCTTGTGCCGAAGCAGGTGTATTCCTTATCTCTCCGTTTGTAGGCCGTATCATGGATTGGTACAAAGCGAAAGAAGGTCGTGATTTTGCACCAGAAGAAGATCCTGGCGTATTATCAGTCACTAAGATCTATAACTACTACAAAGATCACGGCTACAACACCGTTGTGATGGGTGCAAGCTTCCGTAATATCGGTGAGATTCTTGAGCTTGCTGGCTGTGACCGCCTTACTATCGCGCCAGCTCTACTGGCAGAGCTTGAGGCCGCTGAAGGTCATGTTGTTGAAAAACTTGTTGACTCAAACGGAAACATTGAACGACCAACAGCCATGACGCATTCAGAGTTCCTATGGGAACACAACCAAGACCCAATGGCAGTAGAGAAGTTGGCAGAAGGTATCCGTAACTTTGCGGTTGACCAAGGCAAACTAGAAGCCATGATCGAAGCTAAACTTTAATTTTAAATTATCAGCAGGGAAGATATGATCTTCCCTGTTATTTTTCCCTTTTAAGAAAAACATAATATTTGGTATTAATTATGGATCGCAAACACCTAGCTAACGCTATTCGTGCCCTTAGCATGGACGGCGTACAACAAGCCAATTCTGGTCATCCCGGCGCCCCAATGGGCATGGCCGATATCGCTGAAGTTCTTTGGCGTTCACACCTAAATCATAACCCAGCAAACCCTGAATGGGCCGATCGTGACCGTTTTGTACTGTCTAACGGCCACGGCTCTATGTTGATTTACTCTCTGCTGCACCTTTCAGGTTACGCCTTATCAATTGATGAGCTGAAAAACTTCCGTCAGCTGCACTCGAAAACGCCAGGCCACCCAGAGTATGGCTACGCGCCAGGTGTGGAAACCACGACCGGCCCTCTTGGTCAAGGTATTACTAATGCAGTCGGTATGGCATTAGCTGAAAAAACGCTTGCGGCGCAGTTTAACAAGTCAGGCCATGAGATTGTCGATCACTACACCTACGCTTTTATGGGCGATGGTTGTTTGATGGAAGGGATCTCGCACGAAGCGTGTTCTCTAGCGGGTACACTAGGTCTTGGTAAGCTTATCGCGTTTTGGGATGACAACGGCATCTCAATCGATGGTCACGTTGAAGGCTGGTTCTCTGACGATACGCCTAAGCGGTTTGAATCTTACGGCTGGCACGTTATTCCAGCGGTTGACGGTCACGATCCTGACGCGATCGATGCGGCGATCAAAGCCGCGAAAGCCGATCCTCGTCCAACCTTAATTTGTACTAAGACCATTATCGGTTTTGGTTCCCCAAATAAATCCGGTTCTCACGATTGTCACGGTGCTCCGCTTGGCGCTGATGAAATTGCGGCAACTCGTAAGCAACTCGGTTGGCAGCACGGCCCATTTGAAATCCCTGCGGATGTGTATGCCCAGTGGGATGCTAAAGAAGCTGGCGCAGCGAAAGAAGCGGCGTGGAATGACAAATTTGCCGCGTACGCTGCGGCTTACCCAGCAGAAGCAGCAGAGCTTAAGCGTCGTCTCAATGGCGAATTGCCTGCTGAGTGGGAAGAAAAAACCCGTCAAATCATTGCCGACTTGCAAGCTAACCCAGCCAACATTGCTTCACGTAAAGCGTCACAAAACGCGCTGGAAGCCTTTGGTCAAATGTTGCCAGAATTTTTGGGCGGCTCTGCTGATTTAGCGCCTTCCAACCTCACCATGTGGTCTGGCTCTAAATCAGTATCGGCAGAAGATGCTTCTGGCAACTATATCCACTACGGCGTGCGTGAATTTGGTATGACAGCCATCATGAACGGTATTGCTCTGCACGGTGGTTTTGTGCCTTATGGCGCGACTTTCCTTATGTTCATGGAATACGCGCGTAACGCGATGCGTATGGCGGCGCTGATGAAGATCCAAAACATTCAAGTCTACACGCACGACTCGATTGGTTTGGGCGAAGATGGCCCAACACACCAACCTGTTGAGCAAATGGCTTCGCTGCGCATGACGCCAAACATGAATACATGGCGTCCGTGTGATCAGGTTGAATCTGCCGTGGCTTGGAAACTGGCGATTGAGCGTAAAGATGCGCCAACGGCACTGATTTTCTCTCGTCAAAATCTCGCGCAGCAAGCGCGCAGCGCAGAGCAAGTCGCCAACATTGCTAAAGGTGGTTACATCCTAAAAGACTGCCAAGGTCAGCCAGAGCTTATTTTAATTGCTACGGGCTCAGAAGTAGAGCTTGCCGTTAATGCGGCCGCGGAGCTAAGCGCACAAGGCACAAATGTGCGCGTGGTGTCTATGCCATCGACCGATGCCTTTGACCGACAAGATGCCGCTTACCGTGAAAGTGTTCTACCATCCGATGTGACCGCGCGTGTGGCCATTGAAGCGGGTATTGCTGACTTCTGGTACAAGTACGTTGGTTTTGACGGTCGCATCATAGGCATGACCACCTTTGGTGAGTCTGCACCAGCTGATGAGCTGTTCAAGATGTTTGGCTTTACCACTGAAAATGTGGTGAACACAGCAAAAGAATTACTTGATTAATCCATCTTGTACTTAACTAAGCCTCGCCATGCGGGGCTTTTTTGAATGACTGGCCATATTTAACCTTTCGATCAAGGTAAAGACTCATGCAATTTATTGATCTTCCTAAAATTGATTTACACTGCCACCTCGATGGCAGCGTGCGACCAGAAACAATTATTGATCTTGCTAATCAGCAAGGTATTTCTCTCCCAACCCAAGATATTGAGCAGATACGTGAGCTGATGATCGCACCTGAAACTTGCCAAAATCTTGATGAATACCTCAAGCGTTTTGACTTACCTCTATCTGTGATGCAAACCGCAGACGCGCTTGAGAGAATTTCCTTCGAACTTTATGAAGACGCGGCGAAAGAGAACGTCAAATACCTTGAAGTACGTTTCGGCCCCTTATTACACCTTGAAAACGGTTTAACACTTGAGCAAGTGCTCGCGAGCGTTGTCAACGGCATGAAACGCGCAGAATCGCTTTACGATATTAAAGGAAACTACATCCTTTCGATTCTTCGCCATGCGCCAAAAGACACAATCAAGGAAGTATTGGATGTCGGTCAACAATACTTGGGCAATGGTATTGCTGCCTTTGATCTCGCCGGTGGCGAAGCCGCTGGATTTTGCGCCGAATTTGTCCCGTATGCCGAGTACGCTAGGGAAAAAGGTTACCACGTCACTATTCATGCTGGTGAGCAAGGTGTGGGGCAAAATGTTTACGACGCGATCACCTTATTAGGTGCTGAACGTATTGGTCATGGTATTCATATTACTGGCCACCAAGCCGCATACGACCTGGTCAAAGATCAGCATATCGCTCTAGAAACATGTCCAAGCAGTAATGTTCAGACTAAGGCGGTTCCTGCCCTATCTAGCCATCCGGCGAAGGTGTTTTTAAAAGATGGCATCGCCATTACCATCAATACCGATAACCGCACGGTTTCAAATACGACAATGACGGCAGAAGTCGAAAAAGTCATGCAAGAGTTTGAGTTAACGCTTGACGACTATTTCGATATTTACTCATACAGTGTTGAGTCTGCGTTTACTTCTGAGCAAGTCAAGCAGCATCTACGCAGCTTTATACTCGCGTAACATTTCCTAGTCACAATAGCCGATATTTTCGGCTATTGCTTTTCTTCAAACCGCTGCGCGAGGTGATAAAATTCGTTGACCTGATTACGCAGTTGATGGGAATGTTGATTGACCGTCTGAGTCGCTGTGAGATTTTTCTCCGCAGCTAACGCAATCGACTGGATATGCAAATTCACATCCTCTGATAACCGGCGCTGCTTCATTGAGGCATCTTCAACCACCTTCATCAAGCGATCCATTGAATGCATCATGACTTCGACATCGGACAAGCGTTTTGCACTTTCCTGAGCGACTTCACCACAAGCATTGGTCTGCTCGCGATTATCAATAATATCTTGTTGCCATTTTTCAATCGTTGCCAGCATAGTTCCAATACTGTCTTTAATTTGAACAGTGGCGTTAGCCGTGCGACCTGAAAGAGCACGTACCTCATCAGACACAACCGCAAATCCTCTACCCTGTTCACCCGCACGCGCGGCTTCAATGGCGGCGTTCAGCGCTAGCAAATTGGTTTGCTCTGCGATTCCACCGATCTCTTCCATCATTTTGCTCACATTTTGAGCTTGCTCGCTAAGCTGGAAAGTCGCTTGGGTCGCTTTTTCAGCTTGATGGCTCAACTGCTCCAAATTTGCATGGGTTCTGTCTATGGTATCTTTGGCCAACAAACAGGTATTGAGTGTGTCATCGATAAGGTTGTGTGCCTCGTGTGTGCTAGTTGACACTTCGTTCGCGGTTAATTCAACTTCCTCAGAGGCAACACGTACCTGACGGATATCGTGAGTTTGCTGCTCGAGCGCTTTCGACACCTCCTGTGTCGTTGCACTCAAACTGTCCGACAAATTTTGTAGCGGTTTTGCAGAGTCTGTCATGCGCCCCAACACTGTACGAATCCGAGCAGAAAGCAGCTTTATGTGAAAATCAGCAACGGAGAATTGGCTTTGTCCAGAATAAATCAAGCGACTGATGCTGTCATAATCTGATTTTAGGCGTCTGAGCTGCTTCGGTGTATCAATCAGCTCTTGCTTGAACATTAACATTGCGCCGATTGGCAGTAGGTTCATCGCCCAATGAAGACTGCCCTCAATTGAAAGAATGCTAGATAGCAGTGGCGCAAAAAGGGGTATTGCGCCCAATTCACCGATAAGTTCCACCTAATCCTATTTCATCAATATTTTCATA
>NZ_BSPW01000035.1 GCF_030161235.1 Vibrio zhanjiangensis
GAATGTAAGGATACGACAGAGTCGAATGGTATTTATCCCGTCAAGATCCCTCAGTAATGACAGCCAAATGATGACAAGACAACCTTTAAGGTTTTTGACTATTGCCAAAACTTTGAATATTTCGATGCCAACCCTGAAGGCTTACCCGTGAGTGTGGCGAAACCTGTGACTCAACAGGTATTTGAAAAGCGCGTTTTACTCAGCACTTTGCTTAACAAAAAGTTGAACAATCAAGAGTTCCGAGAGCAGCACCCAGAGGACTGCGAGCGCTATTGTGAGCTAAATTGTTACCAGCTGGATATGTTGCACCATATTGTCAGCGAGATGAATCTCGATAATTTCATTGTAAGACCCAAGCGTCGAGCGATTGAGCCGTTTTTAGAGCGTGAGTATTGGGACAATATTGATGACGCCAAGTTTACCGAGCTAGAGAACCAGATATCAGCGCTACCTACGGAAGCTGAGGCTTTTAACGCCGATGAGCAGCTTAACCATTTATCACATCGTTTTGACAACCTTGTGCTGACCATACAATTAGACCTTTTAGAAAAAGGTATGATTTCTGAGATGAGTCGAGGCCGAGTAATCGAGTTCGCCGAGCAGTTAGAAGCCAAATCAACCATTCCAGCAGTACAAGCGCAGCTGCAACTGATTCAAGACATACAGACTCAAGAGTTTTGGCAAGATATCCACTTAACCACCTTGGAAACGCTGCGCCGTAAATTGAGAAATCTCATGTTTGCGTTGGACAAAGAGAAAAAAGAGATGGTGTACACCAATTTTGAAGACGAAGTTCAAGGTGTTCATAATGTGACCAGCGTGTACAAGAACCCAAGTGTCGACTTAGCCCAGTATCGCAAGAAGATAGAGCTCTATATTCAAGATCACCAAGACCAATTAACAATCCAAAAGCTAAAGCGTAATAAAGCCATTACACAAGCGGATTTGGATGTTTTGGAAGGCTTGTTACTGGAGGCGAGCGGAATGAGTGATGTGGAAACCTATCGCGAAAAAATCTTACAAGAGAAGCCTTTAGGGACGTTTATCCGTGAGCTTGTCGGCTTAGATATGAAGGCAGCAAAAGAAGCATTCAGTAGCTTCCTTGATGAAGAGGCTTATAACGCTGAGCAAATTCAGTTCGTCGACCAAGTTATCGACTACCTAGTCAATAACGGCATTTTAGATATGTCGCAACTCTTCGAACCTCCATTTACTAATAACCACGGTGAAAGTGCTTACGGTTTCTTTGATGAAGGCACTGTTGTCGAGCTATTTGGAGTGATACGTAAAGTAAATGCAAATGCTGTGGTGGCGGAAAGTCAGAGTGCTTAATTTTCACTGAGAGCGTTGAGGACTTGGGAGTAAATAAACGCGAGTCGTTTGTTTACTCCTTATTACCAGTACGACGATAACTGAGTAATACAGAATTTTGGAGTGCAAGATGGCCATTTACCAAGTAACAGATAACGAAATAAAAACTATCTCACGTACCACTTTTTCTCAGTCGGGGTTAAAAGAGCGGGAAGACTTACAGCGATTATTAAAACATCAGATCGAGGTTATTTCACCAGAGACCTTGGTTGTTGCCGAAGAGTTTGGCGAGTGGGACGAAAGCCGCAGACGTATTGACTTACTGGGTATTGATAAGCAAGCAAACATTGTGGTTATCGAGCTAAAGCGTACCGAAGATGGTGGTCATATGGAACTTCAAGCTGTGCGATATGCAGCCATGGTTTCAACCCTTACTTTTGACCGTCTAGTAGACATCTATGCTGACTATATTAAACAAAACGAACTTGGCTTAGACGCGCAAGCATCGATACTCGAATTTTTGGGCTGGGATGATAAAGAAGAAGATGAATTTGCTCAAGAAGTTAAAATTGTACTTGCCTCTGCTGAGTTTTCACGAGAGTTAACCACCACAGTTATGTGGCTCAATGATTACGGCCTGTCTATACGCTGTGTTCGAATGCATCCGTATGAAAGTGAGGGCAAGCTCCTTTTAGATGTCCAGTCTGTAATACCCATTCCAGAAGTTGAAGATTATCAAGTTAAGATTCGTGAAAAGCGGCAAAAAGAACGTGCTTCTCGCTCTGGTGGAAGAGATACCAGCCGTTACTCCATTTCCTTCAATCAAGAGCTAGTCTACTCCCAGATTCGTAAATCAGATATTGGCTACTGCACTGTGCAACTGCTAAATGAAAAAGACTTAATCAATCAGAGAGTGTTTGAGTTTTTAAGAGCTGATAATACCTGTGCTTTTCAACTATTAAAATTAGAGTCAGAGGTCACTGAAACTAACAAGAAATACAACAAGTATCGTGTCTCGCGTGAGCCTGAGCTGATTTATGATGGACAAGAGTACTACGTTGCTCGCAACTGGGGTAAAGAGAGTGCACAGGCATTTGCAAATAAGATAAGCGCAAGGTTTCCTGAAATTACCTATAGCCAACATTCAGACTAACTAGATTGTAAGATTATGTTTTACTATCAGACTTCTATCTAGCACATTATTTATTGATTTAAGGAACAAAGATGAAATACAGATGGGCTTGTATTTTTGCTCTCGTAAGCTGCTTCGCGGCCGCGCAGCCGGTTGAGGGTGGCAAAGCTGATGCGTTTATCAATGTAAATATGAGTTTAGAACTGGATGGGATTGAGAAGGCTTTGGGCAACACCAATCAGTCACTTGAACACATTGGTGATGCGCTTGATAAGATTGCCCGTAGCGACAACTTAACGCCAGAGGAAAAACACACCCTAAAGCAAACCATAACGGGGCTTCATCAGCTTGTCGATGTGTCGAAGCAGTCGGTGGAATCGCTTCCTAGCGCGTTTCAACAATCGCAGCAATCCATTGCTGCGCAAGGCCGTATTTTTTTGGATGATTTGCAGTTTAAAGTGTTACTGAGCATCAGCGCCATAGGTGTTGCCGTCTTGCTGATCATTGCTGCTATTGGTTGGTGTATTTTACGCCCAATGCAATCCTCTTTGCTAAAGGTGACTCAGAATCTGTCATCAATGGCAGAGGCGATAAAAACCACCGCCAGTGCGCTCGATTCAATCTCTTTACAGCAACATGATATAGCGCAGCGCCTTGACGATTATAAACACACAAAGAGAGATAAGTTGAGTGATGACTCCAGTCAGTAGAGTCATCCAGCATGGTTTTTCAGTAATCTAAGGCACCGCGAATTGGGTAATTATTTTCTGGATCTTTGATCCAAGCGATCCCGCGAGTTAATGCGCCAAGCTCGGGTCTGACAAATGGGTTGTTGGAAATATCCACGACATGAAGTTTTCCATGTTCATTGACAACAAACAGGCCCGGCTCTGCAAAATTATGGTCTGTTTCTTGTTCTGAACGAGGATGAGAAATATACAGCCCCAGTGTTTTCATTTGATGATCGTTAAGGCCATAAGCAATAGGGAAGCTTATCGTTAGGCTTGATAGCTGCTGCTCTAGCTGCTCTTTAGAGTCTGCTGAAACCGCAATAATATCGACACCTGCATCTAAAAAAGCTTCTCTATAGGTCTCAATTTCGTTGAGGTATTTAGTACACAGAGGGCAGTGTTTGCCTCGATAAACAAATACCGCTTGCCAATTTCCTTCATCGGTTTGACCGAGTGTAACCGTCTTACCATCCAGTGTTCGTACTTCGATATTGGGGAAGGTATCACCAGCTTTGAGTTTTTGTGAGTATGCCATTTTATGTCCTAAGGTTAAGTTCACCAGTACGTAATTCTCCAACATAGAAGATAAAATAGGGCGATACAACCCATTGCGAGTAGGGATTAGTCAATTAAAGTTTTGTCATTCGTATAACTTATCATTTGTTGCTTTTGTTATTCTTTGTCTATCTGAAATGGTTTGTGAGGTAAACAATGTTATATCGCTATATCTGTTGGGGAGACAGCGCTGCGGGGGCGCTAAAGCAGCGTAACAAGCTGACTTCAGAGCACCATGAAGTGTATCCATTTTTTGATGACTTGCGTTTTGGTCCTATGGAAGGAATTGAAGCTGGCACTGAGCAGCGTCTTAGTTGGTGGAAAACGGTTTGGCAAGCGCAATGGTGGTATGAGCAAGGGGATGATGAAGCAATCGCAGAGTCAGGTTTAACTTACCAGAGTAGTATCCTTGAGATCGTAAAGGAGCAAATACCTATTGTGGTTTGGGTTGGCAATACCGCTCAAGATAAGCTGATGTTAGCGATGCTCACCTATTATGCCGAGCCAACTATGCCTTTATTTGTGGTTGATATTACTCACAAAGTAAAGGGTGAGCATTTAGGTCAGTATGCGGTGGCTATGTGTGAACCTAAGGAACTGGTGCCACTTATGCCAAAAGAGCTTAGCGGGATTGAGCGGACAGAGCTTGCTCGTTTATGGGCTGATTGGCGTTTGCTAGATAGGGGTTATCGAGGTCTTGATGATGATGACAAGCTTGTCCAGCATGCTGAAACCTATTGGGATCAGCATTTATTCGCCAAAGTCGAGCAGCTTGGTAAAAAATCTGTAGCTCAAGTGATTGGTGAAGTGATGGGGGAGCACAAAGGACTGATTCCTGATAGCTTTTTATGCTGGCGTTTGGATATCTTACGTCGTGAGGGCAAGGTGCGCTATTTTGAAGTGGAAGGCCCCAAACCTCAACCTCCGCTTGTATCGATGAGCTAGAGTTAATACGCTATTATCCTGATACAGCGCAGAGCGTCTGCGCTGCTTGTCACTCAGATAATCGTTAGCTCGACAAATTACGCAGCTTAGGCTCATCACTAAGATATTCAACGAACTCGACTTCAAATCCTGCGGGGTCAATAAAATAGACATTTTTGCGATAAGGTTCTTCGGCCCCTTCTTTTGCTATTGGGTAGCCAGCCTTGAGCAGCCGGTTAGTCACCGCATCGATATTATTGGTGACGTAGGCAAAATGCGCGAGTCCCACTTGGTGCCCAGATAAGTCACGATTTTCACCTTCACCATGATCACTGATGGCTAGATATTGATAATCATCGCCAAAGTGTACCCAGTTTCTTGGTTTTCCGTACCAGGTCCCTTGTCCCTTATCGCGAATAGACCAATGAGGGAATGCCGCTTGATAGAACGTCAGCATTTCTGCAATGTCTTTTACCACCAAATTTACGTGTTCTAGTTGGATCATGGTTGTCTCCTTGACTTTTTTTTATCAACACAACAAAGCTTAAAACCTCAAGTTAGGTTTAGGTAAAGGATTAATTTTTGTTTTATCGATGTGAATACGGAGAAATCAAAATACGCTCAGATTTTGTTAAATATGAGCGCAATGTGATCACAAGTTGAACAGTCATTGTTTGATAAACACCCTTGTACAAATACTATGCGGCAATCTTTATACATTAAGTAGGTAGTGTTTATGATTTCATCTATATGTAAGAAATTCATTGTGGTGAGTAGTTGTTGTCTAATGTCTTTTCAAGCTATCAGTACTGAAGAGAAGCAAGCGATTGTGGTAGGGGCTGGCTTGTCCGGGTTAACTACAGCTTATGAGCTTGAGAGAAAGGGTTATCAAGTTACGGTCTTGGAAGCGAAAAATCGTGTTGGCGGCCGAATGGGGACTATTGATATGGGGAGTCAGCATGCAGAAACGGGAGGAGAACTACTTGATGACAAAAGTATTCACACAGAGGTCTTTCGTTATGCAGAAATGTTTGACGTAGAGATTGTCGATGTTGGCTATGGTGATGAGGTTGAAAAAGGGGCTTACTTTCTGAATAACACCTTGACTCGTTATAGTGATCTTGAGAAAGCCTATTCTCCACAAGTCAAAAATGATTTAGAGCGCTTTAATATTGCTTTCGATAATTTGGCTGACAACATTCCTGATGCGGCCAATCCGACTTTGGCACCTGATGCTAAGCGTTTAGATGAAATGACTGCCCAAGAATGGATTGAGAGTTTAAAGTTAACACCTTCTGCTCAAACGTTGGCGGAACATGCAATACGCGGAGAATACGATGAGCCCAAAAATATCTCGCTACTTTGGTTATCTCATCAGGCAAAAGTGTATGAAGATGTTGATGATGATGACATTGAAGTTAAGCGTTTTTTGTCAGGGACGCGTGACTTTGCCAATGCGTTTGTCGAACATATTAAAGGACCTGTGTTGCTCAACCATGTGGTGACAAAAGTAAGCCAAAATGAGTCTGGTGTTGTGGTTACGGCAGCCGGTAAAGCGTTTAAAGCAGACGTTGTTGTGGTTACGGTTCCATTGCCAGTATTAAACAAAATTGAGTTTGAGCCGGTATTGCCTGAGGCTAAACAAGCCGCGGCACAAGAGATCAACTACGGTTCCCATGTCAAGGTCTTGATGAAATACAACAAGCGTTTTTGGTTATCTCAAGGCTTAGGTGGGGATGTTATCTCTGAATTGCCTATTGGATGGGTTTGGGAAGGCTCTGAGCGTCAAAATGGTCAAGGAGGAGTGCTGGTGGCATTTACTTCAGGTGACTTTGCTCGCCAGCAAAAAAGTTGGCCTGATAAAGTGATAATTGACAACCGCCTTGAACAGATGGAAGCCATGTATCCAGGGTCCAGTGAGTATTTTGAATATGCTTCCGTTCATGCTTGGCACAACGATCCTTATGCAATGGGCGGCTTTGTGGCTTATGGGCCTAAGCAGATGACACGTCATTGGAATGCCTTTTTAGAGCCTGCGGGCAAAATTTACTTTGCCGGAGAGCATACGGCGATCGATTATGTTGGGTACCTTGAAGGGGCGGTGAGAAGTGGTATTCGAGTTGCCAACCAGATTGCTAGTCAATAATGTTATTGTTATTCAAATGGTTGAAGTTAATTGTTCAAAATAAACAAAGCGCACTGTTTCCAGTGCGCTTAATCGTTTAATTTGACGTCTCTTCAGTTGAAGGCGAAATCACGCTACCTTCTGACGTACTGGACTGAACTTTTACGCCAATAAGCGGCGTTTGACCCTCTATAAGATCGCTGACCGCTTGCTTAGCAAGTTCTTTTTTACTGATGTTGAGATCGGCTCTCACAGACACATCTTTATCGGAAATTGCTTCTGTGATTACAGGTTGAGAACCAGTATCAACAGTACCAGTTTGAGATTCAAGTTTAGCCCCTTTAAGTTGGGTCGCTTGGGCTGACTGAACCGAGATATTCTGCGTAGCAGAGATGCCCGATTGTTGTTCAACCTTCAACTTGTCAGTAACTTGCAGTGATAAGTTTGCTTTTTTATCCGTGCTATCGACAATTTTTTCTTCTCTTGACCCAAATATGCCTTTGGCTTTTTCATCAATTTTCTTGCCTACACCCTGAGCCTTTTTATCCCACCATGGTGCGTTGTGAGCCTTGTTTTCTCGGTCCTGATCGATTCTGTCTGCCGTTTTGTTGTAGCTATCTTTGATATCTTGTTTTTTGCCATCGTACCACCAAGCGAAATCACGGCGTTTATCTTCGGCAAACTTAGTGACTTTATCTTTATATGGTTTGGTTTTTTCACCACCAGGTAGACCGTTAATGCCGTCTTTCAAGCTGTCAAACTTACTTTTTTCTGTAGGCTTAGTCGTTTTCTCTATTCCAGCACCCAGTTCAACATTAACAGCAAAATCCTTGTCCTGGCGACTTTCGACCACAAGACCACCTTGCTCAGACTGAACATCGACGTTATCAGCTGTGATGTTTGCCCCAGATAAGGTGACATTGCCTTTGCTAGACACCGAAACTTGTTGGCTTTCTATTTTGGCATTGTCGTTGGTTAGACTGTCTTTTACATCCGCTTTGAAACCAGCATTCACTCCATTTGCACTGTTTGCGACGCTGCCACCTTTATTTTGGTCTGTTGTACGGTTGGTATTGAGTCCAATATTACCGCCATAATTGTTGCGTTGCTCCGAAGTTTGAGCAGATTGAAGTAACACAGATCCATTGTTTGCAGTCAGTGTGGTCGATCTAGCCGCTACTTGGGTCCCCGTTAATTCTATGCCTTTTGCACCTTGTGCATTGACAGAAACATCGCCGCGGCTTTGAATGCCACCGCCTTTCTGTTCAGATTTGTTTTCATCCACATAGCTGACGTCAAGGTTTGCGCCGGCTCCTCGGCTTTTAGTATTCGTTGTATCGTTACTCACATTGCCGAGGCTTGCATTAATTCCACCTCGAATATCGAGACCATTTTGTTTTTCGCTTGAGGTTTGCGCGTCAAAGGTGACATCGCCACCAGCATTAAGTGCGACATTACCAACTTGATTATCTGCGCTACCAATTTGGGTGCCTTGCAGGTAAATATCATTGCCAGCTTTGACGTTAACATTATTAGCACCCGTGATAGAGCCTGCTTGACCTGTACTGCTGCTTTGGTCATTGGTTGCGTAAACCCCGTCTATTTTGCCGCCCAGTGTTTTGGATTGGCCGCCATCTGCCCTCGATTGATTCAGCTCTAGATTGCCAGAATATTCTCTCGTCGTAGATGATTTGGTATTTTCAGCTTGGTTGAAGTTGACGTTATTACCAGCGGTGACGGAAATGTCCCCAGATGGACTGGCCACTAAATTTGTACCTTGCAAGTTTACATCTTTTGTCACAGCGTTGATTTCAACACCGTTTTGGCCAGCAATGGTTGAGGTAACTGCTTGAGTCTCAGTTTGCTCACTGAACTTGTAGTTACCACCGCCGCTACCACCAAGGGTAACACCGCCAGTCGCAGCACTGCTTTTCTCTGGAGTAAAGCCGACTTTCACACCAGCATTAGCCCCGTAAGCGGTTGAAGTTTGTGATGAGCGGTTTGTCGCTTGGGTAATGTTGACGTTTCCAGATTGAGACGTGAGCTGCGCTTTACCTGCTCCAGCGGCTACGGCTGTCCCATTTAGGTTCAAATCTTTATTGGACACAATGGCAACGCCATTACCAGCTTGGATGTTACTGACGACTGCATTTTCAGTCGATTGAGTTTCTTTGGTATTGCCACCTTGTGCTTTTGCATCAATTGCACCATCAAAACCAGTAACTGTGTAAGCTCTTACGTCTCCAGAACCTTTAGTTATATCACTAGTGGTAATTTCTGAGTTTGTCGCGGCGATATTTTGGTATTGATCCGCTGTGATATTGACACCTTGTGTTGCTTTATACTGAGTGCCTTGATCACTAGCACTTTGGCCAGCGTTTACATTAATATTTTGGCCACTTATTGAGCTGACTTGCGATTGAGTCGTTGTTTTCGTTGTGGTGCCATTGGATACCTCTACACCAAGGTCCACACCAACGTTTGGAGTGTCTATGCCACCAACAGTAGAAGCAATTGCTCCAGGGGCCGCTTTTATACCACCTTCGGCTACCTGCTTTATTCCATCTTCAATAGGACGAGTTACACTGCTGTAGTCAACATTGACACCTACATCGACACCGACGCTGACCGCATCCGTAGTTTCAGTTCTGGTGTCTAATGCCGCTTTATTATCAATTTGTTTGGCGGCTAAGTTCACATCGCCATTGGCATTGTATACCGAACCTTCATTGGTCAGGGTGTTATTGGCTTGAATATTAATATTTCCGCCTGACTTAATGCTTGAGGTGTTTGCAGTAGAGGTGGTTATTTTAGTATTGGTATCATCAACACTGGCCTCAATGCCATTCCCCAGTTTGTCGATACCAGCCGTGTAATAGACACCAGCGCCCACTTTTGTCGTATGAGTGTCGTCTTGAGTCTTATCATAGCTGCTAACAATATCGACATTTTCACCATTGATGGCGACCTTGTCGGTTCCTGCTACTGTGGAACCTGCAACAGTGGCTGTTTTACCTGAAGAAATGTTGACGTTTCCACCGTTTACAGACGATGCGGTATTGGCGTCAGTGGTGACTGTTTGAGTGCTGGACTCATGTTCAAGTCTAATACCGGCGGCATATTGCTTGTCTGATTTTTCTTTCGCGTAAGGGGTTAGTCTTAGTGATGTAGTATCCGTGGTTGTGGTACCTTTCGCAGACTGTCCTGTGATAGCCACGTTACCTTCTGACGCAATCGTTAAGTTTTTATCAGCAGCGACATTACTGCCTGATATGCTTACGCTGTCTTGTCCTCGAACGGTCAGGTTAGTACGAGATCTTAGTTCACTCGAATTGATAGCGTTTTGAGTGCCTCGAATGTTTTGGCTGTCTTTGGTGATGTTAAATACAGTGCCAGTACGAGAGCTGTTGTTGGTTGTATTTTGCGTCACAGCGCCGTCGATCTTCACTTTTTGGGCGGTAACATTGGCTTCGTTGCCACCTAGAGCTTCTGAACCGCTAAGGATCAGTTTGTTACCTTGGATTTCAAGATCGTTTTGTGCTTCAACCCTGCTACCATTAGCTGTTTGATTGTTCTGGTCTGTGCTGCTTTCAGAGCCACCTCCGATCCCACCCCAGTAAGTTCGTTGATCGCTATTAGTAACCACATTGGTGGTCTTATCTACGCCGATAGAAACAGATTGTCCAGCGGCAATATTGACATCTCTAGAGGCTGATATTTGCGCATTACGTGTTGTCACGTTGCGGTTTGCATTAACATTTACGTTATTACCAGCGGTGATCGTCGCTGCATTTGAAGTCTCAACGACATTGTTGCTGCCCCAATGACCAGTTCTAAGCTCAGTACCATCGTTGCGTTTATAACCTGTTTCTTCGACACTATTTTTGGTAATTGAACCAACGAGTTTGATGTCGCCGTTATCTGCAGTAAGATTGGCGTTTTGCGAGGCATTAATCTGACTGCCTTTTACGAGCACATCGCTAGCGGTTGCTTTAACCGAGACATTCGCTGCTTGGATGTCAGTCCCAACCGAGGTTTCTTGACTGGTTGTGCGCTTGTAGTCACTTCTCCAAGAGAGATACCAGTTATTGTCTATCCGCTCTTGAGTGTTGGTAACGGTTTGATTGGTTAACTCAACATGTTGTCCTGTTACAGCAACCTCTGTTGCTTGTACTTTAGTCGCTTTTAAATAGGCGCCTTCACGAGCACCAACATGAATGTTTTTGCCGGTAATTTCGCTGCGGTTTAACGTTTGAGTGGTGTTGGTGGTTGAGCCATATTTACCCTGGCGTAAGAAACCACTTCTGTTATCGCTGTCTTCAAATGATTCGGTTTGGCTAGTGATTGTGCCAGAAGTTGTCACATTTTTACCGCTTAGATTGACTCTCTGCGTGGTTTGATCGCCAACTTGTGCCGCTTTTAAGTTCAGGTCACCCTGAACTTGAAGATCGATAACGTCGTTATTAACATTCTCATTGCCTCTAATTTTCCCTGAGATGTTCACGCCGCTGCCAATATTTGTCGACACCAAATGGATACGGCCCGATATCATGCCACCAAGTAAATAACTGTCGATAGCCGAACTCGCACTGTTTTCCTCTACTTGCTCCACGGCCGCTGTTTTAAGGTCACCAATATTATTGCCAAGAACAGTTCTTATTTGCTGATTCGCTTGTATCGGGCCGTTGGCATCAACAGAAGGTGCGATAAGATTTAGCGTTTCTGCTCCGCGGATTCCGCCTTCTAGAATACTAAGACGGTTTTGGTTCTTGAAGGTATTGTATTGTAATCCTGACTCGGCAAATTCGACTTTACCTACGACCAAAGAGGCCGCATTGGTATTGATAAATCCACAGCCATCACAAGTGATACCATATGGATTGGCGAGAATTAGGTCAGCTTGTTTTCCAAGGATCTCTTGATAGCCCTCGAGTAAAGAAGGGTTCGATGAAATGACTTCGTTCAATATCGTGGATGCAGCATCTTGGGTCAGGTGTGGATTGCTGGCAATCAGTTGTTGCAGTATCTGAGACTGCAATTGACCGGCGTTGTTGTTGTTTAATACGGCACCAGCTGCTGTCACATTGTATTCATTGTATTGATTGTAGGAAATGCCACTACCATCAGGCGCTGCAATATTGACCACAGGCGTATTGCCTACATGGCTTACGGTTGTATTCGTGTCCCCGGATTCTACGATTGCGCTGTAGGTAGGCGTGCTCACTGGCAATGAAAAAAGCGCCAGTGTGATGGAGTATTTAAGTATACCCTGACAAGAAAGTTTAAATGGTTGCTTTGATTTCATAAATTGACCTCGTAAATCATATGTAGAGCCGCGATGTTATGCGGGTCTAAAACTTCAGCCCCAGACGGGCAAGCACCAATACACTTTCCTGTTTGTATTCCGGTGAATTAAGTATCCAAGCTTTACTAACCTCCAAATCAAAACTTGCTTGTTTGTATGTCACGCGTTGGCCAAGACTGACGCCAATTGCTTTATCGAACCCACTTTCTTCTATACCTGTATCGACTTGGCCGTAGTCCAATCCAAGACGCGGAGTGAGTATCCACTCAGTCAAATTAAAGTCTCGAGAGAGAGTATTACGTAAGTACCAACCATCAGCTGATGATAAATTGTTGATATCCAATCCACGTATGGCACTACTGTCTGAGATACCAATCCATTCCACTCCGGGAAGTTTATCTTGAGAGAATTGGCCCACAAGACGGTTTCGATAGAGATACGTGTCTTCAAGTATCTTGAAATAATAGGAGGTGGCGATATTGCCTCTCACCTTGGTAAAAATCTCATCGACTGCCGCGCTTTGGGTTTCTGCACCGAAAAGTGATGTTCCTCTGTCAATACCGATGCCTGCACTGATCACGCCTGCCGATAGAATTCTTAAGTGGGAATAGTCAAGAGATACAACGGCAAGATCTTGTGAGTTGATATCAAACTGAATAGTTTCTACGAAATTCTTAGCTTGTTTGTAATTGATCTGCCCACTGATGGTGTTGATCTGGTTACCATCACGATTTATGGTTCTATCAAGACGCATACCAAGCATTGATGACCAGCCGTGGATGTTCACTGTATTATTAACACTCTTGTTTTCGGTAGAGTAACCCGAATAAAAACCAAAACTGCTAAGGGTCCAATATCCATAAGGGATAGAATAGAGAGCAGATACCGAACGGCTATAGATTTCAGGGTTTGACTCTAGGGTTGTTGAACCACTAAGGCTGATATAATCAGACATGCCAAATGGGCTTGAATATACCGTCATAGCCCTTAATACATTTCTACCCGTGCTTTTTTGTCCATAGTTATCAATACTGGCACTGCTGCTCCATCGGGAAGCGGGTGGGTTGATGAGCTCAACCACAGTGCCTCCGCGATATTCACCAGGCAGTAAGCGTATCGAAACTTTGTCATTACTGAGGGATCTTGACGGGATAAATACCATTCGACTCTGTCGTATCCTTACATT
>NZ_BSPW01000036.1 GCF_030161235.1 Vibrio zhanjiangensis
GCCGAAGCTATTATGCGGTATTAGCCATCGTTTCCAATGGTTATCCCCCACATCAGGGCAATTCCCCAGGCATTACTCACCCGTCCGCCGCTCGACGCCGTTAACGTCACCCGAAGGGTCAGTTAACTCGTTTCCGCTCGACTTGCATGTGTTAGGCCTGCCGCCAGCGTTCAATCTGAGCCATGATCAAACTCTTCAATTAAAGTTTTGTGCATCTAAGATGCGGCTCAATGAATACTGATAACATTACTGTGTAATGTTGAATTGACTGTGCCGGTATTACTACCGATTGGTCACTCAGTTCATTGATAAATCTTTTGGATTATCATCAACGAGTGCCCACACAGATTGATAGGTTTATATTTTTAAAGAGCAGCGTTATGAGCAAAACTCACAACGGACGGCTATTCTAGCGAGATAAAGTTGAGTGTCAAGCACTTTTCTTTACTTTTCTGTAGGTTAGCTTTTATTTGGCTAACAGCCGTTTGTTGTCAGCGCTTTATGTCCTGACAACGAGAGCGAATTATAGGGATCTATTTCGAGAGCACAAGAGAAAAACAGCAAAAAATTCTTTTTAATGCATCACTCGCTCAAAATTCAACCTAAATGAAATTAAAATAGACGATAAGAGGGCTAACTCGCCCTCTATCAAAGCTCACTTTTATTGCTGAGCGACTATCTCATCCTTGCTAACCGACAATTTAATAGGTTTGTCGGGTACGACCTTACCAGCAAGGATTGCTTTCGCAAGTGGATTTTCAACGCTTTGCTGAATAGCTCGTTTTAGTGGCCGCGCACCAAATACAGGATCAAACCCAACTTGAGCAATAAGCTCTAAGGCCTTGTCTGTAACTTGCAGTTTATAGCCACCTTCTTCCATACGCTTAGACAATCTATCCAATTGAATTGATGCGATAGATTTAATATGGTCTTGAGCGAGCGGATGAAAGACAACACTTTCGTCAACTCGATTAAGAAACTCAGGACGAAAATGTTTGTTGACGACCTCCATCACCTGCTCTTTCATTCCTTGGTAGTCAAGTGAGCCAAAATTTTCTTGAATTCTTGCCGAGCCCAAGTTAGACGTCATAATCACTACGGTATTACGAAAATCAACCGTTCTTCCTTGTCCATCGGTCAGTCTGCCGTCATCTAAAACTTGCAATAGTATATTGAAAACATCTGGATGAGCTTTCTCGACTTCATCTAACAAAATAACTGAGTAAGGTTTTCTTCTTACCGCTTCGGTTATATAACCACCTTCTTCATACCCTACATACCCAGGAGGCGCACCAACTAGTCTAGCAACCGAATGTTTTTCCATAAACTCCGACATATCAATACGAACCATAGCGTCTTCACTGTCAAATAGGAAATTCGCCAATGTCTTGCAAAGCTCCGTTTTACCAACGCCTGTAGGCCCCAAAAATAGAAACGAACCAATCGGCTTATTGGGATCTGACAGCCCCGCCCTGCTGCGGCGAATAGCATTAGAGACGACTTCTACTGCTTCTGTTTGCCCGATCACGCGTTTGTGAAGCACTTTCTCCATTCGCAGTAATTTCTCTTTCTCAGCTTCAAGCATCTTCGATACTGGAATACCCGTCTGCTTAGAAAGCACTTCAGCAATTTCATTGTCAGTGACTTTATTGCGCAGCAACGTCATCTCCTGCATTTCAGCCTGAGTCGCGAGATCCAGCTGTTTTTCTAGTTCAGGAATGCGGCCATATTGAAGCTCAGACATTCGATTGAGGTCTCCAGCTCGGCGGGCAAAATCCATATCTAGTCGTGCTTGTTCAAGTTCACTTTTTATGTGCTGTGTACCTGATAACGCGGCTTTCTCAGCATTCCAAACCTCTTCGAGCTCGGCAAAGGCCCGTTCTTTATCTTGCAACTCTTCATTAAGGTTGAAAAGACGCTTTTCACTTGCTTCATCATGCTCATTGGTTAATGCTTGCTGCTCTATCTTGAGCTGGATAATTTTCCGCTCAAGTTTGTCCAATGATTCTGGTTTAGAGTCGATTTGCATTCTTATGCTAGATGCAGCTTCATCAATTAAATCTATGGCTTTATCCGGTAACTGACGATCAGAGATGTATCGATGAGATAAACTTGCAGCCGCAACAATCGCGGGATCGGTTATTTCGACGTGATGGTGGAGCTCATAACGCTCCTTCAAACCGCGTAAGATTGCTACCGTGTCCTCTACAGAAGGTTCATCAACTAAAACTTTTTGGAAACGGCGCTCAAGTGCGGGATCTTTTTCTATATATTGTCGATATTCGTCTAATGTTGTAGCACCAACACAGTGAAGTTCCCCTCTAGCCAAAGCGGGTTTGAGCATGTTTCCAGCATCCATCGAGCCTTCACCTTTACCCGCACCCACCATAGTGTGAATTTCATCGATGAAGAGAATAATGCTACCTTCTTCCTTAGATAATTCATTGAGCACCGACTTGAGACGCTCTTCAAACTCACCTCGGTATTTCGCCCCTGCGACTAAAGCCCCCATATCAAGGGATAAAACCCGCTTGTTGCGAAGCCCCTCGGGTACTTCATTATTGATAATACGCTGAGCCAAACCTTCAACTATGGCTGTTTTTCCCACTCCGGGCTCACCGATGATGACAGGATTATTTTTGGTACGTCTTTGCAGTACTTGGATAGTGCGGCGAATTTCATCATCACGACCAATAACAGGGTCTAACTTACCCTGTTCAGCACGCTCTGTAAGATCAATAGTAAATTTTTCTAGCGCTTGACGAAGCTCTTCTGCATTAGGATCATCAACGGTTTGACCTCCTCGAATTTTATCAATTGCTGCACTTAGTTTGGCCTCAGTGAGCCCTAAGTCTTTAAGTAGCTCGCCTAGAGGTCCGCGGTCTTCAATTGCCGCAAGAAGGAAAACTTCTGAAGAGATATAAGCGTCTTGGCGTTTTTGCGCAACTTTGTCACAAAGGTTAAACAAAGTCCCCATGGAACTAGACAGCTGCACATCACCCCCAATGCCACTGACTTTAGGCAGACGGTCGAGGATCTCACTTAACTTTGATCTTAAATGCGTCACATCAACATCAAGCATAGTGAGCAATGGCCGTATTGGGCTGCCATTTTGGTCCATTAAAGCAACCATGAGATGGACTGGCTCAATGTATTGATGATCACGTCCTAACGCCAATGATTGAGCGTCAGATATCGCGATTTGAAATTTGCTGGTGAACCTATCAAGACGCATATCTACCTTCCTAACCTTAACGAAGAAAACTCTTTTAGTCAGTATGATAGATGGTTCCGCTGGCTGCGACTTTCAAGGGCTACTAATTCGAAATTGCTATTTTTCTATCCAAATAAAAGTCGCTTGTCGACCTGTTATTCCATCCCGGCGATAGGAAAAAAAACGTTCTGGTTCTGAGTAAGTACACATATTGCTGTAATAAACACCACGCACACCAAGGCTATTTAACCTTTGAGTCACAAGTATATTCATATCCGCTAGCCACTTATCGTGAACTTGAGTGGGTTTAAATGCCTGACTAGCAGATGAATTATGTGCGACAAAAGCATCAAAGACATCCTGACCAACTTCAAATGCAGAAGCACTAATGGCTGGGCCTATCCATGCAATAACTTGTCCATCAAACTTAGCTAGCGCATTTTCAATGATACCATTGGCTAACCCTCTCCATCCCGCATGCACGGCGGCAACTTGAGTACCCAATGTGTCGGTCAACAATACGGGAAGGCAGTCAGCTGTCATCGCTGAACAAACCACCCCAACCTGTTTCGTGTATACGCCATCGGCATTTAACACGTCCTGACCGATGGCAGAAACTTCCAATACTGTCGTAGAGTGAGTCTGATTTAACCATATTGGATCGTCTGGCATTGCTGAATGCTCCGCTAGCCAACGACGATTAAGCTTTACATGGTCCAAATCATCCCCAACATGCCCCCCTAAGTTTAGGCCTTTGTATACGCCGCTAGAAAAACCCTCATTTCGAGTCGAAGAAAAAGCTTTAACATTCTTAGGCGCTGGCCAGTTGGGAACAATCATCTCCATACTACATATCTTCCTCAATGCCGTGGTCTTGAGCATCTGTACGCAAAGCTTGTGTCATCACGACCATATCTTGAGGTACAGGCGCATGAAACTCTAGCTCCTCTCCCGATATAGGGTGCTCGAATTTTAGCATCACGGCATGCAGAGCTTGGCGGTCAAACTGACGTATCATAGTGGCTAACTCTTCAGAAGCTCCGGCTGGAATCCTCGCACGACCACCATAAGCTGCATCACCCAACAGGGGATGTTGAAGATAGGCCATATGAACACGAATCTGGTGAGTACGACCTGTTTCTAACCGTAAACGAATGCGTGTATGTTCACGAAAGTGCTCTGCAACGCGATAATGTGTTACTGCAGGTTTACCCATTGGACTGACAGCCATTAAGGTTCTTTTCGTTGAGTGACGTCCAATTGGTTGTTCGACTCGTCCCCCAGCCGTCATACGGCCAATGGCAATGGCTTCATATTCTCGAGTAATATTGCGCTTTTGCAACGCTCTCACCAGACGTGTCTGAGCGGGGACCGTTTTAGCAACGACCATTAAACCTGTCGTATCTTTATCAAGACGATGCACAATACCAGCACGAGGCACTTCCGCAATATCTGGGTAGTGATACAACAACGCATTCAAAACCGTGCCATCGGGTGTTCCTGCTCCAGGATGAACAACAAAATCACGTGGTTTGTTGATCACAATAATATCGTCATCTTCATAAACGATATCCAATGCAATGTCCTGCGCTTCCCAACGCTCTTCGTCTTCTAATTCAGCTTGTAGTGTAACAATTTCCCCCCCCATCACTTTTGTGCGAGGTTTAATGACGACTTCTCCATTAACCTGAACTTTGCCATCCAACAACCATTCTTTAAGACGAGAACGCGAAAAATCGGCGAATAATTCTGCAATTGCTTGGTCAAGGCGCTGACCCAATTGACTATCTTTTACTGTATTACTTAATTCAATCTGCTGAGCCATATCGAACTTTTTTAAAAACTGTGGGACTAATTGCCACTAGTGTGGAAGAATATTGCTCCATTGTATCTGCTACCGACCCAAAAGTAACGGAAGCGAAAAAATATTTATCTCAAGGAACCGAATCCTGACATGAAAAAGCATACTTTATCTGGCTTATTGGCATTATCTGTATTAGTTGGCTGCTCAAGCAGCGATGAGATTGTTCCAGATATTCCACCTTCAGAATTATATTCTGAAGCACAAGTATCTTTACAAAGTGGCAATTGGTTATCAGCAATCGATAAATTAGAAGCTTTGGACTCTCGATATCCATTTGGCGCCTATTCGGAGCAAGTTCAGCTAGACCTTATATATGCTTATTACAAAAATGACGATTTAGCACTAGGTTTAGCGACAATAGAACGCTTTTCTAGGCTCAATCCAACACACGAAAAACTGGATTGGGTTTTGTATATGCGCGGTTTAACCCATATGGCTCAAGATCGTAATTTCATGCATGACTTATTCAATGTAGATCGCAGTGATCGTGATCCTGAGCCTGTTAAAAAAGCCTTTGAAGACTTCAAAAAGCTACTCGAACGTTACCCAAATAGTCCTTATGCCAAGGATGCCCAAAAACGCATGATCGCGTTAAAAAACCGCCTCGCCGATTACGATCTTGCTACCGCTGATTTTTATCTCCGCCGTGAAGCATGGATAGCCGCCATCAACCGCACACAAGAGTTACAAAAAACTTATCCAAATACAGAGGCTGCACTGAAATCTCTTCATATTCAACTGGAGGCCTATCAAGAATTAGGACTAGAAGATGCGGTTAAACACACTCAACAATTAATAGAATTGAACTCCAGATAGGATAAATCTTGCCTTGATAGAAAGTTGACATGGGTTCTATCGAGGCACAACCTAGCCAAATATCCAATCAGGATGATGATATTGAGAAGGTGGTATATTTTTCAATCGAGATGAAGTGCTAAAAAATCTATATTTTTTAGTTCGTTACGAGTCCAATCTAACAAGGTTAGATCTTCTTCACAAATCTTTTTTTCTGTCTAGCCACTCAGATCTAGATGTTGATCACGTTTGAATTCTCTCTCTCAATACGCACTTGGAATATTGACATTGGTCACATTATTTTGCTTACAGATAGGTAATCTGAAGTTAATCCACTAAGGGTGCTACAGAGGAAAAATATCTATGAAAGTAAACATCACTGGCAAAAACATCGACATCACCTCTGCTATCCGAACTCATATAGAGAGTAAATTCAAGAAGTTAGAAAAATGGCAAGTTGACATTATCGGCTGCCAAGCTTGTTTTAGCGAAGAACCAAACAAGCAGATGAAATTTGAAGCTATCATTACTGTGCCAAAAGGAAAGCTTGTCGCTTCTGCTGTTCACGAAGATCTGTATGCTGCTGTCAATGAAGTAGAGCAGAAACTTGAACGACAACTTAATAAGCTACGCCACAAGCCTGAAGCTAGGCGTGCTGAAAAACCCGAGCTAGAGGAAATTGAAACTGACTAGTCTCATTGGCATTAGATTAGAATAGTAATCGGGAAAATAGCGCTTATGGCGCTATTTTTTTGCTTGACGCTGATTGAACGCTTGCTTATTGTGTTAACGCCATCACAGCTAAGTTGATAAATATGATTCTAAACCACCTGTTCTTTTTTGACTTCTTTTTTCTCCAATAACACTGGAGGCGCTCTCGTTTGTGAAAGAAAAGTCAAAAACGAACAGGAAGCCTCCCATATGGGAGGCTTTTTTAATGAGGACAATAAGATGACTGAACAAAAATACTCACTCGATGATATTCGCTTGCGTTTAAACGAGTTGGACGACGAACTGCTAAAACTCTTATCTGAGAGAAGGCAAATGAGTATTGAAGTCGCCAAGAGCAAAGTTCAAACATCTAAACCTGTACGTGATGCCGCTCGTGAGCAACAACTCTTGGTAAAACTCATCACTGCGGGACGAGAAAAATATGACCTTGACGCCCAGTACATCACAAAACTATTCCATACTATTATTGAAGACTCTGTCTTACTTCAACAATCTTATCTGCAAAACCTTGCCAATCCAGAACTCAGTCGTAAACCCCTAGCCAGAGTTGCATTTTTGGGCGCCAAAGGCTCGTACTCTCACCTCGCAAGCCTAGAGTATTTCAGCCGCAAAAATACAGAGCTCATCGAGCTTAACTGCCAGCACTTTAAAGAAGTGGCTCAAACGGTTGAGTCTGGCCATGCGGATTATGGTGTTCTTCCAATTGAAAATACCAGTTCAGGCTCGATCAATGAGGTATATGATCTTCTGCAACATACGACTTTGCATATCGTCGGTGAAATGATTTTGCCGATAGAGCACTGTCTAGTGGCCACTTCAGACATTCGTATAGAGGATATAAAAACCCTCTACTCGCACCCTCAACCACATCAACAATGTAGTGAGTTTTTGAGTCGACTAAAAGATATCACGCTTGAGTCCTGCACTAGCACCGCTGACGCAATGAAAAAAGTAAAAGAAATCAATAGAAAAGATGTGGCTGCCATTGGACATGCGGCAAGTGGAAAACTCTATGGGCTACAACCTATTCAAAGCAATATTGCCAACCAAACAGAGAATCATACTCGCTTTATCATAGTGGCAAGAAAACCTGTTGAAGTATCAACACAAATCCCAGCTAAAACAACATTAATAATGTCGACATCCCAAGAAGCAGGGTCCTTAGTTGCGACTTTGTTAGTGCTTCAAAAATATGACATTAATATGAGTAAACTTGAGTCTAGGCCTATTATGGGAAATCCATGGGAAGAAATGTTTTATGTCGATTTGGAAGCACACCTTACATCTGAGCAAATGCAACATGCGCTACAGGAATTAACAAAGTTGACTAAGCACCTAAAAGTTTTAGGCTGCTATCCAAGTGAAAATGTTTCCCCTACAAAAATTAAAAACCAATAAAAAAGGAATATAGATCAAATAAATAACTTCAAATGACTGACACTGATCAGAAAAATAATTAATATAATCACATTAGTTGCATATAAATGTAGTGTCAGTCATTTTGGACATGTCATTTAAAGCGAGTTTTTTGGAGCGTTATGGAGCTTCCCGTTTGACATGAGATCGCTGTTTTTTCTTTCACTTGCCTTCACCACGCAAGCTTTTTCAGCCCAGCCACCCAACACACCGATAAATATCTACATGTGGGAGGATACTATCTCACCCTATGTCGTGGAAGATTGGGAAACCTCAACAGGTATACCAATTGAACGGACCCATTTTGATAACGACGATGAGCGTAGTCTCTTGATGATGAAAAGTCTTCAACTGCCTTTTGACGTTATTATCTTAGACAATGTCTCTGCACAAATATACGGTCGTTTAGGTGTATTTGAAGATCTACGCAATATCAAAAATCGCCAACATAATGGAAAAAAATGGTTACAAGCCTGTGGCGATTACGCGGTTCCATATTTCTGGGGAACGGTCGGCGTTGCCTATAGAAAAGACTTAGTACCAACCCCCCCTAAAACATGGAGTGAATTTGTTGTTCCTCCTAAGGAACTAGAAGGGCGCATAGGCATGATCGATGATAGCATCGAAAGCTTTCTTCCCGTATTGTATAGCTTGGGATTTCCGCCTGATGTAGATGACGCAACATTGATTGAAGCCGCTTACCCAAAAATACAAGCCTTCAACGATAAAGTATTAACCTATGAGTATTTACTTAGCTATGTAAGAAGTACTAAAAATAGTGATGAACTGGCTATGGCACTCGCCTACAGTGGCGATCAGTATTCTCTGAATCGATATTTCATTGGCGATAAATGGGATTTCACCATTCCCGATGGAGAAATATTCATCTGGATTGATTGCCTTGCCATTAACAAACGTTCTACAAATCCCACAGGCGCTAAAGCCTTTTTGGAATATATTATGGACCCCGATGTGGCTGCAAAAAATGCAATTTTTATCAAAGCTTCAACTCCGAATGCCACAGCGCTAAAACAACTGCCCGATTGGTATAAGAATGATGCATCATTGTTTCCCGATCAGAAAAGAATCGAAGAAGGCAGGGTTGATAGTGAACTATCGGCTAAAAACATCAGCTTACGAGCTAAAATACTTAACCGCATTTTGAAATATCATGAAACTCAGTACTAGAGTACTAATGCTAGTATCACCAGTCATTCTAATTAGTGCTGCGTTTTCTAGCTATGGTATATATTACGATCAGAAAGATGCGTTAATCAAACGCGAAAACAGCTACCTGCAACTAACGATGGAAAAGCTCGCTGGGCATTTTCGTCAATCCGTTGCTTTATTAAATAGCTATTCTCTTACCCTAACAAAAAGCGATATTATCCGTCATTATTTCACCAAAGAAGATAACCCGTATCGTGAAATGGAACTGATAGAGACATTACAAACGACAATTGCGAGTCTTCAGGTCAATTCACAGAGTGATGTCGCCGTTGCTATTTTGGATAACACTCGTACTCCATTGTTTTATGCCGATAGCCAGCTTGATCCGTTCTCTAAGCTAGATAAATATGTACATAAGTTCGTCAATACCAATTATCGACTAACGGGTAATAGCTCTTTTATTGGGTTTACCCAAAACCATCAAGGTCAGAGCATTCTTATACGTTATGACGTGTTAGATACAGATACCTTGATGTCCCCCCTAAGTTACAATAAAGATCATGTATTTTTTGTGGTTGTTTACTTGTCATTAGATAAATTTGATCAGCTAAAACACATTATCGAGTTTGACAATGATACAAGTATCTTTTTCAGTGATGCCCCTGTAATCAAAACTGGGTTAACTCAATCGGTTGAACTACTCCCAGATTTTTATGCTGTGTTGGACCCCGCTCAATACTTACTAACTAACCAGCTTTACACCATTAAGCAAAGACTAGTCCTCTTTTTTGGTGCATCCACTGTCGTCACGATTTTTATCCTGCTTTTTCTACTTCATAACCGAGTAGTCAGTCCGATTATTTTCTTAGACAAGCAGCTAAGACAAGTAGAACGACGTCAACGACATAATATTCAGCGTCTAAGCACCAACGATGAAATAGGAAGGCTATCGGTTCGCTTCTATGATATGTACAAGGAGTTAAATTCTAGCTATCAAAAAACCAAAGCAATGGCTGAGAATGACCACTTAACTCAACTTGCCAATCGTTATCAGTTTCAAACATGTGCAGAGCAAACTATTAAAGATGGCCACCAGTGTGCACAAGCCTGGATTTTATACATTGACTTGGATAATTTTAAATATGTTAACGATAAATACGGTCATCATGTCGGAGACTCGCTATTAATTGATTTTGCAGAACATATCCGTAAAGTCAGTAGTATTTATGAAAAGCAATACGCCAGCAAATGTCTTGCATCACGCCTTTCTGGGGATGAGTTCGCTATTTTTATCTCCTCTGCACATCAAAACGATTATTCGTATCATCTTGCTGAGGATATCTTAGAGCCAATACAAAACCCTCAAGGATCTCCTTTGGGCAACTTTCCTATAACTGCCAGTATTGGAATAGCAACCTATCCTGAAGATGGCGAAGACATAGAGAAATTACTTTCCAATGCAGATACTGCTATGTACCAAGCCAAACGAGCAGGTAAAAATCAAATAGCAAGATACTCGCAAGAACTTGATGAAATCGTTCGGCGAAGAAACCAAATAGAGCAAGCTCTTAGAAATGGTGAATTCGATCATGAATTTTCTCTGATGTATCAACCATATTTTGATCGTTCGGGAGACAACATTGTTGGGGTTGAAGCATTGCTGCGTTGGTTCTCACCCAACGTGGGTAAAGTGAACCCAGCGGAGTTTATCCCAATTTCAGAAAAAACAGGCTTATTTGGTAAAATAGATCGCTGGGTTATTCAGCAAGCATTTAAAGATTTCAGTGAGTTACAAGAGTGTTTTGGTCACTCTCTTCAACTCTCAATAAACTTATCGTCTGCTGAACTCGATTCCAGACAACTCGCGAGGGACATACAAAATGCCGCTAAAAAATACCATGTCGAGCCAAGCTTAGTTGATTTCGAAATTACTGAAACGTTTGCTACGGATTCGCAAAGTTACTCTCTCCTGCATGAGCTCTCTTTAATGGGGTTCAAACTTGCCATTGACGATTTCGGCTCCGGTTATACGTCGATCACTCAATTGGTACAATACCCAGTTCAAAAGATAAAGCTTGATAGAGAGTTTCTTACGACTTTAATCAAAACTGATAACCAAAAAGTCATCAAACCTTTGGTTGAACTGTGCCACTCTCAATCAATGATAGTAACAGCAGAAGGAATAGAGTCGATATCGATGTTAAACTGGCTGGCAGAAAACCAATGTGATTACATGCAAGGTTATTTTCTATCTCCTCCTCTGTCATTACCGGAGTTAAAATGTCTCAATCAAGTACAAAAAAGGTATGAGAATGTCAGTGAAGAAAGTTGTTATCACTTCTCTTAATCCTGCGAAAAAAAAAGCGGTCGAAAGTGCCTTTAAGGCTGTTTTTGGTTCGCAGCACTTTGAGTTTCTCACGATTCATGTACCAAGTGGTGTCGCGGATCAGCCCATGAGTAACGAAGAAACCCGTATAGGCGCTCTCAATCGAGTCAAAGCTGCAAAAGAGCAGCAACCTCAAGCAGACTATTATGTTGGCCTTGAAGCTGGAATTGAGGAAAACACGACTTTTGCTTGGATGGTGATTGAATCGGCGACACAAAGAGGCGAATCTCGTTCAGCTAGCCTGATGCTGCCACCGCTAGTATTAGAAAAATTGACTCAAGCCAATGAGCTTGGCGATGTGATGGATGAAGTATTTGGCACAGAGAATATTAAACAAAAAGGCGGAGCCATCAGTTTACTGACTCATGATCAACTAACTCGCAGTAGTGTCTATCATCAGGCTTTAGTGTTAGCACTCATTCCATTCTCCAATCCTGAGTACTTTCCCAACAATCTATAAACAGTAAGCTATCATGACTTAAGGCCCAAAAGTGAGCTAATTTGGGCTTTTTCATTTTCTGACTTTAGTTTAAGTTCATTTGAACCCCGTGTTATTGTCGCTACCCCTACCCCCAGTTTATTGCTAATTTGCCTTTGTGAAAGCTCACCTTTTAGCAGTTCACAACAAATATTGACTCGAGAAATCAAAGCTTCTCGCTCGTCGGCAGTCAATAGCATAGTGAGTAGCATCTCATGTTGATTAGATTCAGTGCTGCTCTTTATAAGGTCCAGAATCTGTTGCCACTCATTGTATTCAGCTTGTGTCAGCATTTACTGTTCAATCCCAAGATTACTTAAAACTAATATCTGGTCTCAATCTCATGTTGATTGAGAAAGGCACCATCAACCCCTAACAAATCACGATAGTATGTTTCAAACATCAAAATGTTCTGCACATAGCCGCGTGTTTCTTTGATTGGGATAGCTTCTATAAAAGCATATGCATCTAGTCGGCCCTGTGTGCGTTCCCGCCAAGTTTTCACTCGGTTTGGCCCCGCATTATACGCAGCAAATGCAAAAACTCGATTATTATCGTACCTTTCTAACAAGCCTTTTAGGTAGTGACTCCCTATCTCAATATTTTTTCCCACTTCATACAATTCATTGCTACTCCTGTACATAAGTTGATACTTACGCGCAGTATACTTAGCCGTAGATGGCATAACTTGCATGATGCCTCTCGCTCCCACAGGAGATCTTGCAAGGACATCGAGCGCACTTTCTTGTCTGGCGACAGACATCAAGGTAATTGGATCAATGCTGTGCTTTTCACCATAAAAATCAAACCACCAGCGATGAGCAACTGGGAAACGGAGCTCTATATTGTCCCACATCTTAGCTTGAATACTGGCTTGCACTGACAGATGAGACCACTGCTTATTCGCCGCATATGCTGCTAACATCTCTTTCTGCTCGTCATCGGCACGGTCAAGTAACCATTCCCATTCATTTTTGGCTGCTGTAATTTTCTCTCTTTCTATTAACTCTTCAATTCTTATTAAGGCAGTACGAAAAGGCTGTACAGCCTCTTGATGAAACGAAATCGTAGAGACTGGATAATTAATCGATCGTTTGATTTCTTTCGCAGCCGCAACACTATAAAAGTTTCGCTGACCAACGATCTGCTCAAGGCGCTCACTACCCTGCTTCGTTTTGCCCTTCGCTAATTCACTTCGACCCAACCAGTATTGCCACCGCAAACTACTCTGGTTACTCTCTGGTAACAACGTAATCCAATTAATGACACCCTGCCAGTCGGCATCTTGAATCGCAAGACGAATCCTTCTTTCAATCAATTTATTGTTGGTTGATGAGGCGATTTTTTTATCACGCCATCGTTGTTGCAACAAAGAGTCCGTGTTCATTAACCTAAATGATAAATAATCAGCAAGCGCCTGAGATTGTTCGATTGACATGTTTTGCGCAGAGACAACTTGCTCAAAAGCACTAAATGCTTTTTTGATATCTTTACGAGCCAGCTTTTTTAAAGCCATGGCAGTAACAGAGCGATACCAATCGTTCTCTGAGTGTTCAAGAGCAAACTCCAACACTCGCTCTGGATGAGTAAACAACACTTTTATTTCTTCAGCTTGAACTTTTGCTTTACTTGTTCGAAGTTGTCTACTCAAGTAATTCATCAATGAGCCGTTGCGAGCTTCAAAAGCGAGCTGCATTCGCTCAAGAATATGTTGATCAGTTCTTGAGCCTGATTGGTCCCATGCGCTAAAAAGAGAATCACATGCGTCAGATATACTTTCCCCTGATTGCCAAAGTTTTTCTGCGCCTTTAAAGGCTACCTCGCGATTTCCTGTTCGATAAAGCGCGTAATAATAGTGGCATTGATAAGATTCCCCTCGAGGCTCAACTGTCTGAAAATCAGATAATTTCTTCCACAGTCCTCTTTGCGCAAGACCATCAATATAGGGCGCACGAATTCGCCCAGAAAAAGGAAGAGTTTTGTATTTCTCAATAAAGTTTTCAACTTCCGCAGGTGTTCTTTGAGCAATATTAATCAAGAATGCTCGGTAATCAGTATAAGGTGTTAAAGGGTAGTCCTTGATTTGATCTCGAATGTTAACGTATTCAGACACACTTCCTTTGTCGAGCAGTCGCTGAGCCTTATCATAGACAGCTCGCTGCTGTTGTAAGTCGTTGGCCCAAGCATGTGCTGTGATAGCTGCGCAACAAGCCAGCATGACACGTAAGGGGAGTAATGGAAAAATACCATGCAGCGACTTAGGAAACGTTAGCGTCATAAGTTCTCATCCCTTAGATAAACTAAATATTTATATCGCGGTATGTACTTGTATTCACCAAACATCTAAAACAGGCAATAATACAATGTATTGCTGGGCTTTTTATTGCACTTACACTTCGATTTTCAGTGTTTCATTCGTTGAAGCTTACTATTTAAGAATAGCCCCATAAAACAAGACACGCCTCACAAAAAGCGACCTAGAAACCTCTTTTTGAGATTATCAAACCACCTGTATCTAGGCCAGAGTATAAATCTACCGCCATTTTAAACAGAACCGTAACCTAACTAGATATAAATACCAATAAAATCACATCAATGTGACAAATGTAATGAAAATCCATAAAATAAAAAACAAAATAATCAGGAGAATAACCTAACAAAGTGAAGGTAACAAAGCCTCTCAACTTAGTATAAAATGCCCTTCTATTTAATCTCATAGTCTAGGGACAATCGGCAATGGCTGAATACGTATATACCATGTCTCGGGTGAGCAAAGTTGTGCCACCTAAACGTCAAATTCTCAAAGATATTTCGCTAAGCTTTTTTCCAGGTGCAAAGATCGGCGTACTCGGTCTGAACGGCGCAGGTAAATCCACTTTACTTCGCATCATGGCTGGTATAGATACAGATATCGATGGTGAGGCTCGTCCTCAACCCGGATTAAACGTTGGCTATCTACCTCAGGAACCAGTACTTGACGAATCCAAAACCGTTCGTGAAATTGTTGAGGAAGCGGTCTCCGATGTTGCTGGTGCAATGAAACGTCTCGATGAAGTATATGCTGCCTACGCTGAACCTGATGCCGATTTTGATGCCTTGGCAAAAGAACAAGGTGAACTGGAAGCATTAATTCAAGCCAAAGACGGACATAACCTAGATAATGCTCTTGAAAGAGCGGCTGATGCACTGCGTTTGCCAGAGTGGGACGCACAAATAAAACATCTCTCTGGTGGTGAAAGACGCCGAGTTGCGATATGCCGTTTATTGCTAGAAAAACCTGATATGTTGCTGCTTGACGAACCAACCAACCATCTTGATGCAGAATCTGTAGCTTGGCTTGAACGCTTCCTAGTCGACTATACAGGGACCGTAGTGGCTATTACCCACGACCGCTACTTCCTTGATAATGCTGCGGGCTGGATTCTTGAATTAGACAGAGGTGAAGGTATTCCTTGGCAAGGAAATTACACGTCATGGCTAGAGCAAAAAGACGCACGTCTACAGCAAGAAGCTTCTCAAGAAAAAGCGCGACAAAAGACTATTGAAAAAGAACTTGAATGGGTTCGCCAGAATCCAAAAGGTCGCCAAGCCAAATCAAAAGCTCGTATGGCTCGGTTTGAGGAACTACAAAGTAACGATCATCAAAAACGTAATGAAACGAATGAATTGTTCATTCCGCCAGGTGAACGTTTGGGTGATAAAGTTATTGACGTAAAAAATATCACTAAGTCCTTTGACGGACGCGTATTGATCGACGATCTATCGTTTAGTATGCCGAAAGGCGCGATCGTTGGAATTATAGGTGCCAACGGGGCAGGTAAGTCAACACTATTTAAGATGCTTAGTGGTGTAGAACAGCCTGATTCGGGAACGATTGAAATGGGAGAGACCGTTAAACTCGCTTCAGTAGATCAGTTTCGAGACAGTATGGATGATACAAAAACCGTCTTCCAAGAGATCTCAGAAGGTGCTGATATCATCAAGATCAACAATTTTGAAATTCCCGCTCGTGCATACTGCTCTCGATTTAACTTTAAAGGCAGTGATCAGCAAAAAGTTATTGGTGAGCTATCAGGAGGAGAGCGTAACCGAGTGCACCTAGCCAAACTGTTAAAAGCTGGCGGCAATGTATTGTTACTTGATGAGCCAACCAACGATCTGGATGTGGAAACGCTCAGAGCATTGGAAGAGGCACTACTAGAATTCCCTGGCTGTGCCATGGTTATCTCCCACGACCGCTGGTTCTTAGACCGTATTGCAACTCACATTATTGACTATCGTGATGAAGGTCAGGTCAACTTCTACGAAGGTAACTATACTGAGTATATGGAATGGCTGAAGAAAACGTTAGGCCCCGATGCAGCGGAACCTCATCGAATCAAATATAAGCGCATGTCTAAATAACGATTGCTTATTATTCGTACCAAGGCCGCCTAGATTAGCGGCCTTATTTCTATCACCACTGCAGACTTTCATATTATTGAAATTACTGCATTTGTGGGAGTCATTCTTAAGGGATAATCTTGAATATTGAGTATGACAGAGAGAAATAACCATGATAGAACGCCGACAGTTTTCGCGAATTATTTACCAAACACCAGCGGTATTATCGCAAAACAACAAAGTAGTAGATTGCTTTATTTGCGACCTGTCACTACACGGATTGTTACTGACATCAGATAATGCTGATGAGTTAAGTCTTAATTCTATGGTGGATGTCGAGTTCTCACTTCAAGACACTGATATAAAAATAGAATTAGTAGGAAAAGTCGTTGGACTAAACAGTAACGTAATACGTTTGAGTATTGACCATATTGATATTGAAAGTATTGGCTATCTCAAAAGGTTAATCGAGTTAAACGTAGGAGACGATGATCTATTACACAGAGATATCGAGCACTTAACAGACTTAGGTGAATACACCTGACCGCCCCTACATACATTAAAACGAAAGCACTCACGGCAGCTCGCGTCCAAATAAGATATGACGCATTTTTCAATGAGCTTACTTAAACACAGCTCAATGCCAATTGTCCCCGCCAGAATCATCCCTAACCACGATGGATAGCATCATTGGCTTGCTTCAATAAATTTTGGCTTTCATGCATAAATTGTTGCGAGTATTCACCAAACCAATCACTGACAATATTAAAACTAGACACAAACGCCTGTTTGTCCTTGCGTTCAAGAAGTTGCATTGCCTCCCCAAAACGTTGATGAAAACGCTTGATCATTTGAATATTCTCATCCGATGACAAAATAATATCGCCATACAAATTGGGATCTTGTCCGAATAAACGGCCAACCATTGCCAATTCAAGTCTATAAATTGGAGAACTGAGTTGTAGAAGTTTATCAAGGCATGGATTTTCTTGACTTAAATGCAAACCATAAGCAAATGAAGTAAAGTGGCGCAGTGCTTGGATAAGCGTCATACCGTGATCATGTTCACCTGCATCCATATTACATAAGCTTACGCCCCAAATAGAAAACTGCTTTAGTAGCCACTGGTAATCCGCTTCCCCTCGACCATTACAGTGAACAATCACTTGCTTGGCTAAACTAGGGACATCAGGGCCAAACATTGGGTGCAGTCCCACAACCGGTCCGTCATGAGTATCTAACATTGCCTGCAAAGGCTTGGCTTTAATTGAGGTCAAGTCACATAAAATACAATTTTTCGGTAGGTTGCCCAATTTTTCAATAACGTCAACGGTAAGATCAATCGGTACCGTTACAATAACCAAGCCTGCTTTAGCTAGCAGCTCATCAGCTTTTGTCCAATCCTCACTACCTAGCACTTCAACGTGATAACCCGATAACTTAAACATTTTTCCAAACAATCGCCCTAACTTACCGTGTCCCCCGACAATGACAACTGTACCTAATTCTGGGTTTAGACACTTAAATCCAGCCTCTTTTTCACTGGCATACGACTCACGCATAGTGCGACGCAAGATATCTTCGATAAGCTGAGGTGGAACACCCATTTTGGCGGCTTCTTCACGACGAGAAGCCAACATAGCCGCCTCACGGTCTGGCGCGTAGATGGGTAAACCATGAGTGCTTTTTACCTCACCAACCTTCTGGACCAAAGACAATCGCTGAGCAAGTAACTCAAGAATATTTTTATCTACAGCATCTATTTGATCACGTAATTCGTTTAGTTCAACAGCCATTGTATTTTTGTAAACCTCTCGCTAACCTTGAAGTCGTTGCTGTAAAAATGGTACCAGTTCACTATGTGCATGGCGCAGTAGTGTCTCTGTTGTTTGCCAATCAATACACGCATCGGTAATGGAGACACCGTATTTCATCTCATTTAGTGGAAGATCCGAGGCTTGATTTCCCTCGTGAATATGGCTTTCGATCATCAAACCAATAATGGACCGGTTCCCTTCTCGAATTTGGTGAATCACATCTTCTGCCACCAATGGCTGGCGGCGGAAATCTTTACGAGAATTGGCATGGCTGCAATCCACCATCAAAGAAGGCTCTAATCCCGCTTTTTCCATGTCTTGTTCACATTCAGTAACGGATACTGAATCATAATTGGTCTGCTTCCCACCGCGCAGGATAACATGGCCATTGGCATTTCCCTGAGTCGTTAATAAGGCAACTTGCCCTTCACGACTGATGCCCATAAACCTATGACTTGAAGAAGCAGCCTGCATTGCATTAATGGCCGTAGACAAACTCCCATCCGTACCATTTTTAAATCCAATCGGCATTGACAAACCGCTGGCCATTTCTCTGTGGGTTTGAGACTCGGTGGTTCTCGCTCCTATCGCCGCCCAGCTAAATGTATCTGCAAGGTACTGTGGACTGATAGGATCAAGCGCCTCTGTCGCTAAAGGTATTTCCATTTCAGCAAGATCGACCAATAATCTGCGCCCAACATGCAGTCCCTGTTCAATATCAAAAGAGCCATCAAGGTGAGGATCGTTGATTAACCCCTTCCAACCCACTGTTGTACGAGGCTTTTCAAAGTAAACACGCATGACTAGATAAAGTTGATCACTCAACTGCTCAGACAGTGCTTTCAAGCGTCGAGCGTAATCTTTAGCAGCATCAATATCGTGAATGGAGCACGGTCCACATACAACCAGCAAACGATGATCTTTCTTATGGATGATGTCAGAGATTGTCTGGCGAGATTGCTGAATAAATTGTCGCGCTTTATCACTTAGCGGCAACTTTGCTTTCAATTCGTCGGGGGTGATAAGCACCTGCTCGTCAATAATATTAATATTGCTCAGTTTACTTTTTTGCATAACTCAACTTCGTACATTAAAATTTACACTTCTTTTCATCTCACCTGCACAGCAGGTTTCAAATACCTTATCAGGATCAGAAAAAAACTCAACAGTGTAAACAATAAAAAACATATGTAAAATTAAATTTACAATTAATTATTTTAACTTGCATCGGTTGTTGAGAGTCAAATAAGTCAATTAATCCTGAATGCGTTTCATCGCCTCAGAAGCGGTCTTCCATTCCTGACTACGGCAAAGCTCGTCAAAACCAAAGGATTTCTTTTTGAGCAAGCTAAGGGCACGAGGAACACTTGTAATGGGCAGATTATCCAACACCTCAACTTGAGCCTCACGTTTATTGCACACAAGGATCATATCGCATCCAGCAGCCAGCGATTTTTGCGCGCGTTCAGCATAAGAGCCTAAAATAGCAGCCCCTTCCATAGTCAAATCATCTGAAAAAATAATGCCATCAAAACCTAACATCTCTCTTAGCACATTGTTCAACCAATATTTAGAACCGCTTGCGGGCTCTGAGTCATAGTGAGGAAAAATCACATGAGCGGGCATCAGAGCATCAAGTAACTTGTTTTTTATCTGGGTTTCAAAGATCGCCATGTCCTGTTCAAATATTGATTCTCGACTGTCAAAAGGCGTTTCAAGATGAGAATCAGCAACGACACCACCGTGACCTGGGAAATGTTTTCCTGTTGTCGACATCCCCACCGCCTTCATTCCACGCATAAAAGCGCTACTATGACGAACTATCGTATCAATATCTTCACCAAAAGACCGACTGCCGATAGCTTTCGACTGATGGCCTTTATCCAGCACAGGGGCAAAACTTAAATCAATATCATGAGCAATCAATTCAGCTGCCATCAGCCAGCCACCGAGCTGTGCAAGCTCCTCTCCATTTTCTTGTTTTGCATACAAGTCCGCAGCTGGAATAATAGAGAAACCTTGCTTAAAACGTTGTACTCGTCCACCTTCTTGATCTACACCAATCAGAATAGGCCGCTTAGCCGCATGACGAATCGATTGATTCAGTGCGAGTAACTGTTGATTATCATAAAAATTACGAGAAAATAGTATGACTCCTCCTACTGAAGGATGTTGCAGAATTTCCTTATCTTCCGCCGTCAACTCACATCCTTCCACATCAAGCCATAAAGGTCCCATATCATTCACCCTCATAAATTCAAATCACCCTCAAAATATTATCTTGGCTGAGATAGGATGCGACTCACAAGTCCTAAGCCACCTAAACTCTTCAATGACGAACGATAATATCAAGCCCTTAATGCTATTAGCAGAACCTTTTTAAAAGATCTTATCCAGCGCAAATTGTAATATTAACCATTTCGACACCACTAACACTTAGCCTATTGATAATTTGATCCGGTAACAAATAAAAATCGTGCTGCTTCTATCGCTTTTTACTCCAATATCATCGCATACTATGTGCTAATCAGCATTTCAGGGAAAAAGTAGGCGATGAATAAAGAGCTATACATTGGTCTAATGTCCGGCACCAGTCTTGATGGTATCGATGCTGTGCTGACAGAAATCACCAAAGGAGAAGTCAAGCTAGTCGCATCCCAAAGCTACATTATACCTGAAGAGATAAAGCAACAAGTGCTCGATGTATGCCTTGGCCAAGACACCAATCTAAAACAACTCGGCGAATTAGACCACCAGCTAGGGCATTTGTACGCAAACGCCGTACTAACTTTACTGAAACAAACAGGTGTCAGCAAAGATAGCGTCACCGCGATTGGTAACCATGGACAAACCGTTTTCCATCAGCCAAACAGTGACACCCCATTTACGATACAGCTCGGTGATGCCAATATCATTGCCGCTCAGACTGGAATAACGACCATCGCAGATTTCAGGCGCAAAGATATCGCTCTGGGAGGTCAAGGAGCACCATTGGTTCCAGCGTTTCATGAGGCGCTCTTTGGTTCAAAAAAGGTCACGACCGTTGTACTAAACATCGGCGGCATTGCCAATATCTCAGTACTGCGCCCACAGTATCCTGTCATAGGTTATGATACTGGGCCTGGTAATATGCTAATGGACGCTTGGTGTACACAATATAAACATTTACCCTATGACGAAAATGCTTTTTTCGCTCAGCAAGGACAAGTCAATATTCCATTATTAAATGCACTACTTACTGAGCCTTATCTCGCACTGCCACCGCCAAAAAGTACAGGTCGTGAGTTATTTAACCTCACATGGCTAGAGCAAATTTTGCGTAGTCACTCTTGTCAACCGGAAGATGTACAACGCACCTTGTGTGAGTTTACCGCTCGAACGATCAGTCATGAAGTCGAAAAGTACCAACAGAATAAGCAGCAAAAGCTTCTTGTATGCGGAGGAGGTGCCAAAAACCCTCTATTGATGAAGCGCTTAGATGAACTGTTACCATTATGGTCAGTAAATCCCACTGACTCCGAGGGAATTGACAGCCAAAATATTGAAGCGATGGCATTTGCTTGGCTTGCTTATCGTCGTATCCACAACCTGCCAAGTAATTTACCCCAAGTAACAGGGGCAAGTCGCTTAGCGTCTCTTGGCGTCATATATTTTGCTGATTAACACAAATTAGATGTAAGGAAGATCATGACAAACGATGCACTGATAAATGCACTTTCTCATTTAATCTCGGAAGACCGCAATCCAGACACCATGGATATCGACATGCTACCATCACTCGATATTGTTCAACGTCTGAACCAACAAGATAAACTGGTTCCTCTTGCGGTTGAAAAAGTATTGCCTGAAATCGCACTGGCTGTCGATAGAATAACCCAGGCCTTTCAAGTGGGTGGTCGACTGGTTTACATGGGAGCGGGCACTAGTGGTCGGCTAGGCATATTAGATGCCTCAGAATGTCCGCCAACCTTTGGCGTTTCAGATAATATGGTGATTGGATTAATTGCGGGTGGTAAAGATGCGATTTTAAAAGCCAAAGAAGGCGCAGAAGATTTGCCGGAGATGGGAGAGCAAGATTTACTGAAAATCGGCTTTACCGATCGTGACATACTGGTTGGGATTGCAGCAAGTGGACGAACGCCTTATGTAATTGGAGGTCTCGAATACGCCCACGAAGTTGGTGCCACAACGATTGCTCTGTCATGCAACCCAGACTCCCCAATTGCTGATATTGCCAACATCGCGATATGCCCTGTCGTTGGCCCAGAAGCTTTGACAGGCTCAACACGTCTAAAATCAGGCACTGCGCAAAAACTGGTACTCAATATGCTAACCACCGCAAGTATGATACGTCTGGGAAAAAGCTACCAAAACCTAATGGTCGATGTCAAAGCAACCAACGCAAAACTAGTTGCAAGAGCCACACGAATTGTCATGCAAGCCACTGACTGTCATCAGCAACAAGCCCAAGATACCCTTAAAAAAACCGACTACGACGTCAAACTCACCATTTTGATGCTATTAACTGGGCTAGGCAAGGAGGCTGCCAAAGAAAAATTAAACCTTCAACATGGTTACTTGAGAAAAGCTGTTATTGATCAAGCAGGTAAAACTGACAATAACTGAAAAACGCCTAACGGAATGTTAGGCATTTCTTGTCTTACCAACTGAGCCGCATAAATTCAGCAACAATGTTGTCTTGCCATTTTCCACACCATAATTTATTGATGTCCGATGCTATCATTGGTCAGTTCGAATAATCATCCCACCCACGTTGCCATTCCATTCGAAATTTTTGTGCGTCTTCGGTACCTTCACAAACACCGTCATAATGCTGACCAGAAAGTCCTACGTGATAGGCATGATTCGGGTTACAAAACTCTTCAATTCCAACCAAATAGCCTTGGTCATAGTCACTATGATTTGCACTACCTAGCTTGGTAAGCTCACGCGATGAGCGCTGAACATTGCCACGAATACCATCTTGATAACCTATCGCATACCAATCTCCTTCCTCAGCAAGCTGCTGTGTCGTTGATGTACAGGCAAATAGTGTTGTTAATAACATTAGACCTATGAGGTTTCTCATCATTTTCCTTATTTTTATCAAGAATCTAAAAGTATCGCTTGTTACGAGAGTATCCTTGGTATCCGCCCCGCCAGCAACACACCCTCATAACCCTAGCACCATGTCTTTATTTCGGATAATAGTCAACCATGGTAAGAAAAACGGATTTATTGAGAACACTAACCCAGCTAACAGAACTTAATGATAAAGATGTTTATTATATTGACTTAATAGTTCATTCATTGCTACGGAGCATTTGCCATGTTTTGGTTTTTAACCTGTGTTGCGGCCTTAGTTGGAGGATACTTCCTCTATGGAACATTGATTGAAAAGATTTTTCATATCAATGAAAAGCGTCAAACCCCAGCCCACAGTCAATCTGACGGGGTCGATTATGTCCCCATGTCAACCAAGAAGGTCTACCTCGTGCAGCTACTAAACATTGCTGGCGTTGGACCCATTTTCGGCCCAATAATGGGGGCCTTATACGGTCCCGCAGCTATGCTCTGGATTGTCGTAGGGTGTATTTTCGCAGGCGCTGTACATGACTACTTTTCTGGCATGCTATCAGTTCGCAATGGTGGAGCATCAATACCAACAATCACAGGTCGATATCTTGGCAATGGCGCCAAACACTTTATGAACATTTTTGCCATTGTCTTGCTGCTGCTCGTTGGTGTTGTCTTTGTTTCTGCCCCAGCTGGCATGATCACCAATCTTATCAACGAGCAGACAAGCCTCTCTATCAGTATGACGACAACGGTTAGCGCAATTTTTATTTATTATATTGTCGCAACAATTGTCCCTGTTGATAAGATTATTGGCCGATTTTATCCATTATTTGGTGCCTTACTTCTGTTCATGTCAATCAGTTTAATCACAGCGGTTGCGTTATCAAGTGACCATACTCTTATGGGTAATTTTGAAGCTAAAGACATGCTTAGCAACCTAAACCCAAATGATATGCCTCTTTGGCCAGCACTATTTATCACTATTGCCTGCGGAGCAATATCAGGATTTCATGCAACCCAATCACCACTTATGGCTCGCTGTATGGAGAATGAACGTAATGGACGTTTTGTTTTCTATGGTGCCATGATTGGTGAAGGGATCATTGCTCTGATTTGGTGTGCAATTGCGTTGTCTTTCTTCGACAGTTTGGAGTCACTGTCTCAAGCGGTCAATTCGGGCGGCCCTGGCAATGTAGTCTATAGTGCATCGTTTGGTTTATTAGGAGTATTTGGAGGCGTCATCGCTTTCTTAGGGGTCGTCATTCTCCCCATAACCTCGGGAGATACTGCATTTCGCTCAAGTCGCCTCATTCTAGCTGAATATTTTAATTTGGAACAAAAAAGCCTGCGCAGCCGACTCATGATGGCAGTGCCGCTATTTGTCATCGGTGGCATACTCACTCAAGTAGACTTTGGCATTATTTGGCGTTACTTCGGATTTGCCAATCAAACCACAGCGGTCATGATGTTGTGGACCGCCTCGGCCTATTTGGTTCGCCATAATAAAATCCATTGGATAACAACTATCCCTGCTGTTTTTATGACCACAGTTGTGACAAGTTTTATTCTTAATAGTGCCAGCCTTGGCTTCGGGCTACCTATCACTATATCGACCATCGTCGGTATCGCATTTTCTCTTTTAGTGAGTATGTATATCATCAGACTTCCTAAACAAAGTGAGATAGAAAGTCTAAACGATAATGCGGCTGTGGAAAAAAGGGCATAATCTAACCCAAAAGGCTCCATTGATTAAATGGAGCCTTTTAACAATGGATAGCCTAATGCTTAAATCAATGACAGAGATTGTATTTAAGTCCACTGAGCAACGAGTAAAAAGACTAATCCACTTGTTTGATTTGTAATTCTTTCGGCACTTCAAAAAACATGTTTTCTTCTCTACCCTGAATTTCTTGCACGACTCGAGTGCCGGATAATTTTTGAATGCGATCAAGAATTTTATTAACCAGTTCTTCAGGCGCAGATGCCCCTGCGGTAACACCAATTTTCGCTTTGTCTTTAAACCACTCAGGCTTAATGTCTTCAGGGCAATCGGTCAAATAACCCGGTGTTCCAAGCTTTTCAGCCAACTCTTTCAAGCGCGTTGAATTGGACGAGTTTCTAGACCCAACCACGATAACCACATCAACATCCACGGCCATGTCTCGCACTGCATCTTGACGATTTTGAGTGGCATAACAAATATCATCTTTACGCGGCCCTTGAATATCTGGGAATACTCGGCGGAGCTCTTCAATGACATCTGCGGTTTCATCCACAGATAAAGTAGTTTGACTCACATAGTGCAAATGAGAGGGATCTTTTACTTTACTTTTCAAGTGAATGACATCAGATGGCGTTTCAACCAAATACATCCCACCTTGCTCACTGGCATACTGTCCCATGGTCCCTTCAACTTCAGGATGCCCAGCGTGGCCTATCAGCACGACTTCCATATGCTTGCGACTTGCACGAGCAACTTCCATATGCACCTTAGTAACAAGTGGGCAGGTAGCATCAAAAACGGTTAAATCTCGCTCTTTAGCTTCTTTGCGAACGGCTTGAGATACTCCATGAGCCGAAAAGATCACAATGTTATCATCAGGAACTTCACTCAACTCCTCAACAAAAATGGCTCCACGCTGCTTCAAGCCTTCCACCACAAATCGGTTGTGAACGACTTCATGACGTACATAAATAGGTGGTTGATAGAGTTCCAACGCACGTTCGACGATGCTGATTGCGCGATCGACACCGGCACAAAAACCACGTGGGTTAGCTAAAAGAATTTTCATTTCATCGCTCATAATGGGTACATTATTACTTAACGGCGTCATTCTACTGACAAGATCTCAACTTCAAAAGTGACATCTTGGCCAGCCAAAGGATGATTAAAATCGACTGTCACTGAATCGCCAGCAATTTCGGTAATTATTCCTGGAATTTCCATACCGTCAGGACCGGAGAATGCCATAATGGTCCCAACTTCAACTTCAGCATCACCAACAAACTTAGCGCGATCCATATGATGAATATTATCAGGGTTTGGTGCACCAAACGCATCTTTGGCCTGCAGTTCAATTGCTTTTTGATCACCAGCTTTTAGCCCCAGTAAACAGTGCTCAAAGTTTTCACTGAGACTACCATCTCCCATCACTAACTTAGCCGGCTTGCCCATATTATGGGTACTGTCCGCGACTGAACCATCTTGAAGTTTGATAGTAAAATGCAGAGTAACTGCAGATTGTTGGACAATAGTGGTCACTATATTGTTTCCTTGTTGTCGTGCAGTGCTTGCTACTAGCACATGCAAAAAGGCGAATGCTCGCTTAACATTTAGAATGCCAATAGGGGCTTTAATTGCTAGTTCTTAGCTTTTTGCTGCGAAAACCATCGAGGATAATCATGATTGCGCCAATGCAAATTGCGCTATCGGCAAGATTGAAAGCTGGCCAGTGATAACTTCCCCAGAAAAAATCCAAATAATCGACAACAAAACCGTGCACAACGCGATCAAACACATTGCCGACAGCACCGCCTATGATCATCGCGTAAGCGATATTATTCCACTTTTCTTTTGCCGGTAGTCTACTCATCCAATAGATAAGTAAAGCTGTAACGCCAAAGGCGATACCTGTAAATAACCAGCGCTGCCAGCCAGCTTGATCGCTTAAAAAACTAAATGCCGCGCCATAGTTGTGAACATAGAGAAGATTAAAAAAAGGCAACACCTCGATACGATTTGCCCAACCGTACCCCATGCTATCCATGACCCAAAGTTTAATGCCTATATCAGCAAAAAAAATGACGATGGCAACCCACAGCCAGCGCACTCCAGACTGCTTGAGAGTTAATGCTTGTTCGCTCATACGATTCCTATAAATAGCCCCAGTAGATACTGGGGCTATCGATTGACTTAAAAGTTCCAAGTGACAGTAATATTCGCTTGTTAAGCGAACTTACGAACTTCACCCTCGCCTTCCACATTCGACACGCAGCGACCACAGATTTTTTCATGGCCATCAATAGTGCCTACATCGGGAGAGTGATGCCAGCAACGATCGCACTTGTCTGCATCAATAACCGAGACTTCAACAAATAAACCTTCAATATCGGTCGCTTGTGCTGCATCCGATTTCTCGCTAAGAGGTTTGACCATTGCCGCTGACGTGAGCAATACAAAGCGCAATTCATTTGCCAATTTATTCACATTTGCCGCAAGAGCATCATCGACATACAAAATGACTGAGGCCTGCAGAGCACTGCCTATGGTTTTGTCATTTCTGGCATTTTCGAGAAGTTTGTTGACCGCGCTTCTCACCGTTTGTATATCAGACCAAAACTCGTTGTTCAGCACTTCATCATCTGCAACACCAAACAAACCATCGAACCATTCACCAGTGAAGACAAATTTTTCACGTTCACCTGGCATCTCATTCCAGATTTCGTCTGCCGTGAACGACATAATGGGTGCCATCCAACGAACTAAGGCTTCAACGATGTAGTAAAGCGCAGTCTGACAACTCCGTTGTGCATGCCCACCACGCTTTGCTGTGTACTGGCGATCTTTAATAATGTCGAGATAGAAAGAACCCATTTCAATTGAGCAGAATTGCATTAGACGCTGCGTTACCGCATGCGTATTGTACTCATCATAGGCTTTAATGATTTCGTCTTGAGCGGCAAATGCACGGCCGACAGCCCAACGATCCAACGCCACCATGTCTTCTGCAGCTACAATATCGGTTGCAGGATTAAAACCATTGAGATTTGCTAAGAAGAATCGAGCTGTATTACGAATACGGCGATAGGCATCCGCGCTGCGCTTTAATATTTCGTCAGACACCGCAACTTCACCAGTGTAATCTGTCGACGCTACCCAAAGACGCAAAATATCAGCCCCCAGCTTATTGGTGACGTCTTTTGGCGCAACAACATTACCGATCGATTTAGACATCTTACGGCCTTGACCATCAACCACAAATCCATGGGTCAGCACTTGCTTGTATGGCGCTTGACCTTTCATCGCAATCGATGAAATGAGCGACGATTGGAACCAGCCACGATGTTGGTCAGAGCCCTCAAGGTACAAGTCTGCGCTATGACCATTGTATTCTTCGCGAGCGTCAACGACTGAATAGTGAGTCACACCAGAATCAAACCAGACATCAAGTGTATCCAGCACTTTTTCGTACTTTACTGCATCCTCACCCAGTAAATCCGAGATTTCTAGGTCCCACCACGCTTGAATGCCTTTTTGCTCAACCAATTGAGCGACTTGTTCAATAAGCTCAGATGTACGAGGATGAAGCTCCGCGGTTTCTTTGTGCACAAAGAGTGCAATCGGCACGCCCCAAGTACGTTGACGAGAAATACACCATTCTGGGCGACCTTCTATCATACCCTCAATGCGACTTTGTCCCCATTCAGGCATCCACTCAACACCCTTGATAGATTCAAGCGCTTTGCTTCGCAAACCCGCTTGCTCCATAGACACAAACCACTGCGGCGTCGCACGAAAGATAATCGGTGTCTTGTGGCGCCAACAATGCGGATAGCTATGTTCGTATGCATGGTGATGAAGTAAAGCGCCTTTCTCTTTAAGTATTTCAACAACAGCATCATTGGCTTTAAATACGTGCTGACCAGCAAATAACTCTGTATCAGGCAAATAAACGCCATTAGAGCCCACTGGATTTGCTACTTCTAAACCGTATTTGTTACCAACTGCGAAGTCTTCCTGACCATGACCGGGAGCTGTGTGAACCACACCTGTACCAGACTCAGTAGTAACATGATCACCAAGAATCGCGGGAACACTGAAATCATAGAATGGGTGCTCAAACTGACACAGCTCGAGATCACTCCCTTTAGCAAAGCCTAGGTTGTGGAAATGTTCGATACCTACTCTATCCATGACGTCTTTGGCAAGCTCGGAAGCCACTATAATTCGCTCTGGATTGTCCCCTTCGACTTGCACTAGAACATACTCAAGATCATCACGTAGACATACTGCGCGGTTCGCGGGCAAAGTCCAAGGTGTTGTAGTCCAAATCACGATAGAAATATCACCGTGTCCTTCATGGCCTTGACTCAATGAAAACTTTGATAATACGGCAGATTGATCGCTCGCTTTAAATCGAACATCAATTGAAGGGGATACTTTGTCTTTGTACTCAACTTCTGCTTCTGCCAATGCCGAACCACAATCAGTACACCAATGAACGGGTTTAAAGCCTTTTAGCAGGTGGCCATTATCAGCAATTTTACCTAGAGCACGAATAATATTGGCTTCAGTCGCAAAATCCATGGTGCGGTATGGTTTATCCCACTCTCCCATGATTCCTAAACGTTTAAAGCTTTCTTTTTGCCCTTCGACCTGGCCTGCCGCGTATTTTCTGCACTCTTCACGAAACTCAGAAGAGGAAATCTTCTGGCCTGGTTTGCCTTTCTTTTTTTCTACCATTAGTTCAATTGGTAGACCATGACAATCCCAGCCAGGAATGTATGGTGCGTCAAAACCAGAAAGTGTTTTGGATTTAATAATAATGTCTTTAAGAATCTTGTTTAGTGCGTGGCCAATATGAATATCACCATTCGCATATGGAGGACCATCATGTAGAACGAAAGATTGTTTGCCTTTTTTCGCTTTGCGGATCTCACCGTAAAGGTCTTCTTTGTACCAACGCTCAAGCATTTCTGGCTCACGATTAGCCAGATTGCCACGCATCGGAAACCCTGTTTCAGGAAGGTTCAGGGTATCTTTATACTCACTCATCGATTCTTAATTCCGTTGTGTTGGGTGACAGTTAGACATTATGCCAAACAGCGAACTAAACCGCTTGGTCTTTATACCGACGCAGCCACACCCTTGCTGCCTCAGCATCCAATTTAATCTGTTGTTTTAATAAGTCGAAGGACTCAAATTTTTGTTCGTCTCTTATTTTATTCAAAAGTACGATTTCGAGCTGCTTGCCATATAAATCATCATGAAAGTCGAACAAATGCACTTCAAGTTGTTGTCGCACGCCATCTACCGTTGGTCGAGTGCCTATATTAGCCACGCCCCCGATTGGTTGCTCGCTTAAACCAAGCACCTGAACGGTATACACACCAGCAACCGGTGACACACACCGTTTAAGCGGAATATTCGCAGTAGGAAAGCCTATGGTTCTACCTAGTTTCCTGCCGTGCGCAACTCGGCCACTAATGCTGTAATTACGCCCCAGCATACTCGAAGCTAGCGGTAAATTATCACTGGCTAAGGCTTCTCGAATCGCCGTACTGCTAATACGCAACTGTTCTAGGCAAAAGCTATGTGTATTCACAACATCAAAACCATGCTTTTCCCCAGCCGCTTGCAACATAGCAAAATTACCCTGCCGCTCTCGACCAAAACAGAAATCATCTCCGACGACAAGAAACTTAACACCCAATCGACTTACCAACAAGTCACTAATAAATTCTTGTGCCGTTTGATTAGCAAATCCATGGTTAAAATTGACACAAAGTAAGCGTTCGATGCCCAGTTTCTTTAGCTGAACAAATTTATCTCTCAAACGAGCTAGCCGCGCCGGAGCCTTATCTTTAGCAAAGAGCTCTAAAGGCTGAGGTTCAAATATCATGACGGTCGCAGGCAACCCCATTTCTTTTGCCTTTGCAGACAGTTTTTTCAACACAGCTTGGTGGCCTAAGTGCACGCCATCAAAGTTGCCTATGGTCAGAACGCACTCTGCATGATGTGCTTTGATATTGTGGATTCCTCGAATCAATTCCATTAAGCGCGTCTAAGTCCTATTGGTTTCAAATTTTATCCTACGTGAAACTGACGGATTATATACTAATCACTCTTGTTGTGTCGCGGCTTTTACATCTTTTAAACGAACCCCCATTACCCAAAGCGCAATCAAGTATACCGCGGCCCCTAAACCAATCAGTGTTGATAACCCAATAACCCTATGCGAGAGGCTCCAACTTAACCAAGTAGAGATGTCCTCTAATTGCCACAAAATTCCTCCAACCATCAAACCACCCGCGGTCATCGCTTTAGCAATAAAAACCAAAGTCTGACGAGTTAATTGATAAACCTCTGCTAGATGAAGCCCCCTGTAAAGTAACGACATATTCACAAAAGCAGATAACGCCGTTGCAATGGCTAAGCCCACATATCCGTAGAACCAAGCAAAAATAGCGTTAAATACCATATTGGTCACCATGGCAATAATGCCATATTTGACTGGTGTTTTGGTGTCTTGGCGTGAGTAATAACCGGGAGCGAGAACTTTAATAAGCATAAAATTCAACAGGCCTGATGCATAAGCAACTAAAGACATTGATGCCTGTTCAACATCCATAGGACTAAATTCCCCACGCATAAAAAGCACCATCAGCATAGGTTTTGCTAATACCATCAAGCCCAAAGTGGCAGGAACACCCAGCAAAACCACCATCCGGATTCCCCAATCCATAGTTTGAGAAAAGCCTATGCTATGAGAATCAACATGTTTTCGCGACAAGGCAGGCAAAATCACAGTAGCAATTGCGATACCAAATAAGCCCAAGGGAAACTCAAGTAAACGATCTGAATAGTACAACCAACTGATTGACCCTGTTTGTAAAAAGCTGGCGATGAAAGTATCAAATAATAAATTGATCTGGCTAACAGAGACACCAAATAGGGCAGGAATCATCAAGGTTCGAATTTTGACCACACCTGGATCTCTCCATCCCCAAGCGGGTTTAACAAACGCCCCCGCTTGAATTAAAAAAGGAATTTGGAATAGAAACTGGACCAAGCCGCCAAGAAAGACACCAATTGCCAATCCAACTTCTGGTTGTGACAGTTTCGGCGCTATGTACCAAGCGGACAAAATAATCATTACATTGAGAAACACTGGCGTAAACGAAGATACTGCGAATTTTCCCAAGGTATTTAATATCGCCCCCGATAGAGCAACAAAAGTGATAAACCATAGATAAGGGAAGGTTATCTTGAGTATAAAGCTCGCCAGTTCAAATTTCCCCGCAGAGGGGCCGCCATTGACCCAATCAAGAAACCAGCCGAAACCGAACAGCGCCGTCACCGCTCCTGAGCACAGGACGCCCAAAACAGTCACAATTGAAACCAAAACACCCAAAGTACCCGCGGCTCGGGCAATTAATTGGCGAGTTTTGTCCATATCGCCCGTTGCATGATACTCCGTTAGCACGGGAACAAATGCTTGGGAGAAAGCTCCCTCAGCGAACAAACGACGCAAAAAATTCGGAATTTTATTGGCAAAAAAGAATACATCGGCACTAGCTCCGGCTCCCATTAAATTAGCCACCACAACATCACGCACTAAGCCAAGTACACGAGAAATAAAAGTCATAGCACTAACAATTAGTCCTGACTTAAGTAGACGTTTGCTCACAGCTACCTCTAAAGTCCAGTAATACTGATTATAAAGCCCTACTCTACGACAAGAATGTCAGGCCTAGAGTAGATTAGTATTAGCAATGAAAAAAAAATACTGATAGAATCCCCGCCATCTTAACCGTGAAGACCTATCTAATCCAAAATTTGTTTGGCTCCGATTGGTTTTTGCACAAATCATTTGACATTTAAGTGCAAATAGGGGATATTCCTCGCCCTTAAATTGTCACCGAACTAAAGTTTTTGGGAGTTAGACCCTTGGCAAATAGTAAATCTGCTAAGAAGCGCGCTATCCAAGCTGAGAAACGTCGTCAGCACAATGCTAGCCGTCGTTCTATGATGCGCACTTATATGAAGAAAACTGTTGCTGCTATCGAAGCAGGCGACAAAGCTGCTGCAACTGAAGCATTTGCTGCAGTTACACCAATCCTAGACCGCATGGCGACTAAAGGCCTTATTCATAAGAATAAAGCTGCACGTCATAAGTCTCGTTTCGCTGCTGCAATCAAAGCTCTATAATCTGACTCTGATTTCTATAGCGAAAAAAACCGGCCTTGGCCGGTTTTTTTATTACTAGAGCATATCGCTTACACTACCTCTGCACAATATAGGCTATGTAAAAGATGAATCATGGATTTAACCTCTTCACTACTGAGAGTATAAAATACTGTTTGTGCTTCTTTACGCGTATTCACTAAGCCATCACGACGCAGCCACGCCAAATGTTGCGATAGCGCGGACTGGCTTAATTCCAACTTGCTGCAAAGCTCACCTACCGACAGCTCCTGATTATGCAATAAGCACAGTATTTGCAGGCGCCTTTCATTCGCCATTGCTTTAAGTAGTACCACCGCTTTGGCAGAATTTTTTTCCATTTCCTTTAAATTCATCGGCTAGCACCTCTTAAGACAACCTAATCTCTCAGCCTACAATTCACATATTGATACATTTACAAAACTGATACTAATCTATTTGCATCAAGTAATCTATTTGTTGAAACCAAAAAATTAGTGTTGAAACAAATCAGCCAAATCAGCATCACAGATATTTTTCACCGCAGGATGTTGAATCATGCGTTCAGCAAAGATAACGTAGTATTCTTCTTTAAGTTCTTCAATATGCTCTATCAATTGTAGGGGCAAGTCATTCTCTACTTCCGACATATAAAGAGAGGGAGCCAAAAGAATCACCTCAGGATGATAACGGGAGAAAGACTTCATTAATGCTGCGTCATCAAACTCACCGAGAATATTAGGCTGTAGGCCTTGATAATCAAACCACTGAAGTACTTTTCTCCCCATCGCGGTTCGACTGCCAGGGATGAGTAATTTTTTCTCCTCGAGTATTTGAGGAAACGAGCATCGCAGGATATGGCTGCTAGAAAAAAAACTCATATGGCATTCTCCAAGCTTTTTACTATACAAGCCGGGACTCTGACTTGAGTCAACAGGACAATCTGACAAAATCATATCTAATTTATGTTGAGATAATTGTTCAAGCAACATCTCGTGAGTTGACTCAAAACAACGTAAGTGAATACTGTTATCTTCAGGAATAGCTTTCATCAAAATCTTACTGACCAACCTTTTAGATAAAGCATCAGCAACTCCTACATCAAACAATATATTCGCACGCTGGCTATAGTTGACAATATCCAACATCTCATAGCTTAAACCAAACATTCGATCAGAATATTTGTAAATAAGCTGCCCTAGTTCCGTTGGTTCGATGCCTCGACCACTACGCTTGGTGAGTTTCCCCCCCATTCGCTCCTCTAATGCTTTGATTTGCCCAGTGACCGTTTGGGGAGTCAGAAAGAGTGCATCAGCCGCTTTTGAGACCGAACCTTGGTTACACACCATCCAAAAATAATAAAGATGATTATAGTTTAAATGCGACATCATCATTCTCGCTAATCTAAGTATTATCGGTTATAGCAAAACCTTTTCATGACAACAAGAGATCGGAAAAAACGAACATTATTATAATATTGTTATGTTAAAACCGAAAATACAGTCCAGTAAGATGACAATTCCAGTAAAACGGAATAAGAAAATGTTGATATTCAAGCTAGTCAATTTTAAGAAAATATAAAAATTTCCTTTAAAATCATAATGTAAATAACCACCTCAAGGTTTTAGCAAGTGAATAGTCAGCTAAAAAATCAGTTGTAATATAAATGACATAATTAACCTCTACTATCGCCAACAGTATTAATTATTGACCGTCAATATAATTAAGGTCACGGAGAAGATTTATGAACCAAGCTATTACAACAGCGGCTCCCATCTCGAGCACAACTCGATGGTTACGCTGGGCTAACTTGGCATTCATGCTGTATTTGCTGCTATTAGCAGTGTCTATGATTGGTAGTGGTTTCAAATGGGCTACGGGTGATCAGGCGAAAGTCTTGTTTGAGTTTGCCTCACATCCCATTGCTGGTTTGATGATAGGTCTTGTTGCCACTGCATTAATCCAATCTTCAAGTACAGTAACCTCAATCATCGTTGGCCTTGTGGCTGGTGGTTTACCTGTCGAAACCGCTATCCCAATGATCATGGGTGCCAATATAGGAACAACGGTTACTAATACCTTAGTTTCCCTTGGACACATACGTAACAAAGAAGAGTTTAAACGTGCTTTTGCCAGTGCCACTATTCATGACTTCTTTAATCTTCTCGCGGTTGCCATTTTCCTTCCATTAGAAATGATGTTTGGTATCTTAGAAAAAGTCTCTCATTGGCTAGTATCACCTTTTTTAGCAACGGGTGATATGAGCATGAAAGGACTCAATTTCATCAAACCGATTACCAAACCAGTTGTGAGCGCAATCAAAGAACCCCTGAGTACCTTTGGCGATAGCATAGGAGGCATCGTTCTTATTGTTATTGGCATTGCAACTATCTTTGTGGCTATCACTGTTATGGGTAAACTGATGAAAAGCCTTATGGTCGGTCGCGCTAAAGAAATTCTGAAAAGTGCTATTGGTAGAGGTCCTATCCACGGTATTTTGTCTGGTTCAATAGTGACTGTGTTAGTGCAATCTTCATCAACAACAACCAGCTTGATGGTTCCTCTGGTTGGTTCTGGTGTACTAAAAGTCAGAGATGTTTACCCCTTTACTCTGGGTGCTAATATTGGTACTTGTATTACGGCCTTATTAGCAGCAACCGCCGCATCTGGAGAATTTGCGGTATTTGCCCTTCAAATCGCCTTGGTCCATCTCTCATTCAATATCCTAGCAACCCTAGTTATTTTCGGTATTCCGGTGCTTAGGGATCTACCGGTTAAGGCTGCAGATATCATCTCAGACATGGCCGTAAAAAATAAAGCGGTTGTCGCTGGGTATCTTTTGGCTGTGTTCCTTGTATTACCGGGTACGATCTTAGCACTCAGCGCCTAAATATAGAAAACCCTGCAACATTGATTGCAGGGTTTTCTTTTTTGACAAAATCAAATTAACTCATTGAAGTCTAAGTCAACTCACCAAATATCGTTACACTGAAAATGGGTATTGAATAGCCTCATGATGCTCGTATCCTTCAACCCAGAAATCATCCAGCGTTACCCATGTCTCTAAGTCTTCCAATGATGTTATGCTTGGGTTAATGTGGAAAGTAGGCGCTTTCATAGGCTCACGTTTAAGCTGTACATCACGCATCAACTCTAGCTGATCTTCATAAATATGCGCATTAACGATCTTATGATAAGCCTGACCTGCTTTGTTACCTGTGATCTGCGCGATGACAGCCAACAAGACGTAAACTTGCACCATGTTAAAATTCAGTCCAAGCGGAACATCACAAGATCGCTGGGTACTATTGAGATAAAGCGTATCCCCTAATAAGGAAAAGTGATGGCTGTACATACATGGGCGTAAACACCCCATATGAAACTCGCCTGGGTTATAAAAATTGAGGATCTCACCACGATCATCAACACCTCGGGTTAAATCATCGACAATCTTTCTCAACTGATCGACATAACCACCATCCGGCTTCGCCCATGTACGACCCTGAACCCCATAGACACGCCCCATATCATCAGTACCCTTCCGATATGGGTTATTCAACCAAGCTGAATTTTGGTTGGCATTTGCGTCCCAAGTCTTAGTGCCTAGAGTGCGAAAATCCTCGGCGTTATCATAACCTCGGATATAACCAAGTAGTTCAGCGACTGCCGCTTTCCAGAAACTTTTCCTCGTTGTGACTAGAGGGAACTGATTCTGAGCAACATCATACGTGAGGTCAGCGTTAATCACAGTTAAACAGCGCTTACCTGTACGTTCATTTTCAACCCACTGACCATGTTCCACAATACGCTGACAGAGTTCTAAATATTGTTTCACTTCCCGTCCTCATTTGGTTTGCTGTGGAAGAATATCTTTATAGTGACCACGCTTATAGGCCCAGATCATCATCAAAATCCCTCCTAAAATCATAGGTAAGGATAAAATCTGTCCCATTGAGATAAATCCGCCAAATAGACCTAAATGAGCATCAGGTTCACGGACATATTCCACTAAGAAACGGAATGTACCATAACCGGCCAAGAATAAGCCTGATACTGCACCAAGCGGACGCGGCTTTTTGATAAACCAATTCAAGATAAAGAACAAAACGATACCTTCAAGCGCCATCTCATATAACTGAGAGGGATGACGAGGTAAAGGTCCACCTGTTGGGAAAACCATTGCCCATGGCACATCCGTCACACGTCCCCAAAGCTCACCGTTCATAAAGTTACCAAGCCGCCCCATTCCTAAACCAAAAGGCACGAGCGGTGCAATAAAATCAGCGACGCCAAAGAAGGTACGACCATTTTTCTTTGCGTACCAGAGCATGGCGCTAATCACACCCAGTAGGCCACCATGAAATGACATACCGCCCGTCCAAACTTTGAACAGATATAGAGGATCTTGTATGAAAAGATCAAAGTTGTAGAACACAACGTAGCCAACACGACCACCGATGACGACACCAAGGAATCCAGCAAACAAAAGATCCGAAACTTGTTCCCTTGTCCAACCACTGTCAGCTTGGTCTGCTCGCCGGTTGGCTAACCATAAAGCAAATGCGAAACCAATCAAATACATAAGCCCGTACCAACGTATTGACAAAGGCCCCAATGAGATCAGAACAGGATCGATATTAGGAAATTCAAGGAATCCTTGAGACATAAAACTACCACTCTTTAGGTATTAAGATAATTAAATGAGAGTCTGTTAAAACAACATAGTTCCTGCTACAAAGAGCAAAAACACCGCAAAGATTTTCTTCAAAACGCTCGTAGGTATCGATGTCGCCATTTGGGCACCGATACGAGTCGTCAACATGGAGGTAGACGCAATCGCCACAAGAGCGGGCAAATATACGTACCCTAAACTATACGGTGGCAAAGATTGTGCCTGATAACCATGTAAGATGAAACCTACCATTCCCGCGAAAGCGATAAAACATCCACATACGGAAGAAGAACCTACTGCCCTTCGCATTTCAACGCCATGGCGATTGAGAAAAGGAACAGATAACGACCCACCACCAATACCTGCAAGGCTGGATACCATACCAATTCCTGTCCCTATCGTCATTGTGGCTAGACTACCTGGCATGGTTTTGGTGCTGTGTCCCTTGATCGAAAGAAACATTTGCACCGCCAAACCTAACACGATGAAACCAAAAACTTTAGGTAAATATTCTGCTGGTAGCCATTCGGCAACATTCGCGCCTAAAAATCCACCAACAACCACTCCAGGCATTAGCCATTTAACAACATAGATATCAACATTGCCCAACTTAAAATGGTTTAAAGCCGATGAGCCTGAAGTTACAATGATAGAGGAAAGAGATGTTGCTAAGGCGATTTGCATACAAATATCAGGTTCTATACCGGCCAGCGGTAAAAGAAACAGCAAAGCTGGCACCACAATCAACCCACCACCTATACCCAGTAAGCCGGCCAATATCCCGACAATGCCACCAAGAAGGACTAGCGTGGCAAAAAATTCAATATTCACATTGTTCCTTTTTTATTATTTACCTGCGCGGATAAAGCCAGAGAAACCTTTGTCATCGAAGAAGGCTTTCATCATTGCATAAATATCATTGCCATAAGCTTTCATCAAAGCTTGGGTCGCTAATTCGCGTAATTCAACGCTATCTGTCTGACTGAGCAAATATTTAATCTTAGCGACATTAGACGTATTCATACTCAAGCTGCGGTAACCAAGGCCAACCATCAACAAAGCACCGATGGGATCTCCCGCTAACTCACCACAGATACTTACTGGAAGCTTAAGTTGTTCACACGTTCGGTGGATATGGTCGAGAGCCATGATAACTGAAGGGTGCATCGACTCATAAACATCAGCAACCCGAGCGTTATTTCTATCCACCGCCAACAGATATTGGGTTAAATCGTTGGTTCCGATTGAAACAAAGTCTACTTTCTCTGCAATGAGAGGTAATAAATATATCATAGATGGGACTTCAATCATGACACCAATTGCTGGCATAGCAATTCGACTGTCTTGCTTGGCCAACTCCTGATGGGCACGATCAACTAAATCCAATGCACTATCAAGCTCTTGAGTACCGGATACCATGGGAAGCAAAATGCTAAGATTTTGGTGCTCTACACTTGCTTTCATCATGGCTCGAATCTGCATAAGAAAGATATCTGGATGGTCGAGAGTAAAACGAATACCACGCCAGCCAAGGAAAGGATTGTCTTCTTCTATCGGTAAGTAAGGTAACGCTTTATCCCCACCAATATCCAGAGTCCGCATTACAACTCGTTTATTTGGATAAGTGTTTAAAACGGATTTGTACTGATGGACTTGCTCTTCTTCTGAGGGAAAACGATGGTGGAGCAAAAATGAAATTTCAGTGCGGTACAAGCCTACACCATCAACACCTTGATTGACGGCTATGTTGGCATCGGCACTCAAGCCAGCATTAAGCATCACTTCAATACGTACATTGTCATGAGTTTTCGCCGGTTCGAGCACCTTTTGATTCACTAAGGTCGCAAGTTCACTCTCTTCGTTGACTAACTCACGATACTCTCTTAGCAATTGTTTATTAGGAGAAATAAAAATCTTTCCACTATAACCATCAACTATGCCATTTTTTCCATTGATTACTTTTAGATTTAGCGTAACGCCCATTACAGTGGGGATCCCAAGAGCACGGGATAATATTGCAGCATGAGAGTTTGCAGCCCCTTCCAGAGCAACAACCGCGAGTAACTTATCTTTGGGTATGGAAGCCAGAAGAGTGGCCGTTAACTCACGGACAATCAGGATCACGGGCTTCTCAAATTCTGGTTGATTGGTCTCCGTATTATGTAGGAAAAAAAGGAGTCGTTGGCCAAGTTCTTTAACATCTTGAGCCCTCTCACGCATATATACATCAGACATCTTGGCAAATCGGTTCGAGTAGTTTTCAACGACCTGTCTTAGTGCCCAATCGGCTCGATCTCCTTTTTGAATCTGACTTTTTAGATCCTTTCGCAACATAGGATCGTTAAGCAAGTGAGTAAAGAGATCAAATATTGCCAATGCGTCCTTATTGATTTCGCCATCAAACTTTTTCCGCATCCTACGAAAGTCACTTAAAGCCTCTTCTATTGCGATTAACAGCCACTCTTGCTCACGTTCAACATCGAGTGTTGAAGCAGGGTACACATCAGATAGATCCAACTGCGTCTCATCCCAGCGGAACTCACCAATCGCAACACCAGAAGAAGCGGCAATGCCATTAATCTCGTCCTGCTCCTTTTCAAGGCGCCACTGTCCTTGGGTTTGAGCATGAGCGATGATAACAGCCAATTGAGCAGAGAGCGTCACCAAAAACGACTCTTCAATCTCATTGAATTGGCGAGGTTGCTTTTGTTGCACAACAAGCACCCCAAGCACTTGTCTTCGATAGATAATCGGTGTACCGAGAAAACTTTGGTAGACTTTCTCACCAAGTTGAGAAAAGTACTTGAAGTTGGGATGCTTCGAGGCCTCAGCAAGATTCAGAGGCTCAGCTGTACGTTTAACTAAGCCAACCAAACCCTCACTGAAATTAATGTGGATCTTTTTTCCTTCATACTTAAGCCCTTGGGTAGCCATAAGTTCCAATCGTTGCATGTCTTCGTTAGCAAGATAAACAGTGCAGCACTCTGTATTCATTGCACTACATGTTTGCTTAACTAAAACCTTTAGCGCTTGGTGAACATCCTCCACTTTAGATACTTGTTCAACAATGTCCCTTAGTTGAGAAAGCATGTCTACCCTCTTTTGTGCTTACGTTTACCTTTAGTCTTACGCTCTTTAAATGGCATCGCCACCGAAGAGAACTCTTTCATTGCTCTGCGGTAAACATCTCTTTTAAAAGACACGACTTGCCTAACTGGGTACCAATAACTTACCCATCGCCAACCATCAAATTCAGGGGCATTTCCTCGCTGCATGTTGATACGTGACTCATCACAATCCAAACGAAGAAGAAACCATTTCTGTTTTTGTCCGATACAGACAGGCTTTGAGTCCCAACGAACTAATCTCTTGGGTAACTTATATCTCAACCAATGACGACTCGTTGCAACAATTTTTACGTCTTTATCAGTAAGACCAACCTCTTCGTACAACTCCCTGTACATTGCTTGTTCAGGAGTTTCTCCATCGTCAATTCCCCCTTGAGGAAACTGCCATGAATGTTGTCCGTATCGCTTAGCCCAGAAGACCTGACCATGGTTGTTACAAATTACTATCCCCACATTTAAGCGGTAACCATCGCCATCTATCACTGGCCTACCTCAAATAAATTCTTAATTACTGTGATTTTTCCACATATCCCCATATGTAGCAAACTTACTCGCACAAATGACGCATAAAACATGCTGTGAAAAGCAATTTATGAATACTATTCCGCCAAACATGTAGTTACTAACATCTCAGTGAGATATACACCACATTTATTCACCTTTTCTGTGAATAACTATGTGAAGAATTTAGGAAAAAGTGATTTAGTCTAGCCATCTTTTTAACTTAGCGCCCAGCGATATAAAAGAAGAAAAATATAAATCAAATAAAAATCATAATCTTAAGATCAAAAAAATCCCACCCATCTATCCAACCAGCGTCACGAAATCAGCAACTTTCATGATCGGTTAAAGATCCATCATGGTTCATTTTATCCACACAATGATCTTACTGAAAAAAGATATTTTGCAAAATACAAGTCTTAAATACACGGAAAATACCTGTTTATTCATACACTAGCCGACAAAACTCCATGATTGACAACATAGTCTGTGGATAACTTCCATAATGACGATCTTTTCATCAACCAAGATCCTGCCTAAACACTTTGCGGTATAATTCCGGTACACTAACCTCCCTATTAATGATCGAATAACTCCCGATGAAACCTCAACCCAAATCTGAACAAGAGCTGTTCAACCGAGCAATGGATATTGCTGGCGTCAACTTTCAAGAACTTGCTAGAGAAGCAAACCTCGCTGTTCCAGAAAATCTAAAACGAGACAAAGGCTGGGTTGGACAACTGCTAGAATGGCATTTAGGTGCATCAGCGGGTAGTAAAGCGGAACAAGATTTTAAAGAGCTGGGTATTGAGTTAAAAACCATTCCTATTGGCTACACAGGTAAGCCGCTAGAAACCACTTTCGTTTGTGTCGCTCCACTTATTGGTGTACAAGGCCTAACGTGGGAAACCAGCCATGTTCGTAACAAACTCTCACGTGTACTTTGGGTTCCAGTCGAGGGGGAGCGAGAAATACCACTCGCCCAACGCCGAGTAGGCACACCGTTCTTCTGGACACCGAGTAAGGAAGAAAATTCGCTCCTCAAAGCAGATTGGGAAGAATTAATGGAAATGATAGTGTTAGGTCAGGTTGAACAAATCACCGCTCGTCACGGACAAGTACTTCAACTGAGGCCTAAGGCAGCAAATGGTCGCGTTTTAACCGAGGCATATGGTGGCATCGGAAAGCCGATTATGACGCAGCCCCGCGGCTTTTACCTTCGAACACAATTTACTGCAAGAATTTTAGGACAAAGCTTTTGCTAATGTGTCGTTAAGGGTAATTCAACATCATAATACATGGCCTCATCCCCTGCCCCGCATTCATCGTCAGTACTGTGTAAACGTAAGTACGCCTTTTCGACACCAAGCTTAAGTAACGCATCTCTGACTAAGTCTAAAGACTCAAAATGTATCGGTTGATCATTTTCTTTGATTGGCTCTAATTTGTGTTTGTACTCTACCGCAATGAGGTAATGGGATAGGTCCGAACACCCAATAACAAAAACCCGTGGTGACTGATAGTTATCTTTATGGTGCCCATGAATCCACTTATCTAACTGAGTTTTCCGCATGCTTTACCTCCATGTTAAAGTTTAGTTAAAAAAGCCAATTTTGCTAAATTGTTACTCAGTTTCATTTCTTCCTGGGTCTCAATACCCTATATTGGTATAAGATCAATAGAGTAAGGAAGTTTTATGCAATACAACAAGTTACCTCACTCCACTCTTGAAGTAAGCCAAATATGTCTCGGTACTATGACCTTTGGTGAGCAAAATTCGCAACAAGAGGCGTTTGAGCAGCTAGATTATGCGCTGGAGCGGGGAATTAACTTTATCGACACAGCCGAAATGTATCCAGTTCCTCCTAGTGCAGAGACCCAAGGTATTACTGAAACATACCTTGGTAACTGGCTAAAAAAATCAGGAAAAAGAGAAAAAGTCGTCCTAGCAACGAAAGTGGCTGGTCCAAGAAATATTCCGTATATCCGCGACAACATGAGCCTGGACAGACGCAACATCCATCAAGCACTTGATGACAGTTTAAAACGGCTACAAACCGACCATATTGACCTGTACCAAATTCACTGGCCCCAGCGACGGACAAATTGTTTTGGACAACTCAACTATCCATACCCAGAACAACAAGAAGAAGTCACCTTAATAGAAACTTTGGACAGTCTCGCTGGCCTCGTCCAAGCAGGAAAGATACGTTATATCGGCGTGTCCAATGAAACGCCATGGGGGGTAATGACATTACTTCGCTTGGCAGAAAAACACGAACTCCCTCGTATTGTTTCCATACAGAATCCATACAATCTATTGAATCGAAGCTTTGAAATTGGTTTATCAGAAATAAGCCACTATGAGGGAGTTCAGTTACTTGCATATTCCCCCCTTGCTTTTGGATGCTTGAGCGGAAAATACCTTAACAACGCTCGTCCAGAAGGTGCTAGGTGTTCTCGATTTGAACGCTTCGTACGTTATTTTACCCCTCAAGGAATTCACGCAACACAAGCTTACATAGATTTAGCAAAAGAGCATGGTTTGGAGCCTGCTCAAATGGCACTCGCCTTTGTTAATCAAAGACCCTTCGTCGCCTCAACAATCATAGGCGCAACAAACTTAGCGCAACTAAAATCGAACATTGATAGTTTAGATCTTACACTCACTGAAGAGCTTCTCACTGGGCTACAAGAAATTGGAACCACGTACTCCAATCCATGTCCTTAACCATAAAAAAGCGAGCTGAATTAACTCAACTGGCTGTTGATAATGGGGCCAACTAACTATTTAATTGGCCCACATATTACGTCGGTATTCGTGCACTAAGAGCTCGTCGAAGATGACGAATACGACGTTGTGTTTTCACACTGCTTGGAACAGTATGTCCAATAAAACGGCCATCTTTTTCTAAGCCTATATCACGTAACAGGTGATCATTGTAAACGGGTATTTGGAATGCCGTACGGCGGATTCGACGCTTCAACAACCTCTCTTCACGGTGCAAATCAGCTTTAAGTAGGAAAGTAGCAAGTTTTAAATAAATAGAATGACTCATGATGATTCTCCAGTCGTTGTGGCTGAGAAAAGTCAACAAATAAGCCTAAATAGGGTTTTTAATTCGCTGCTTTTCCGCAGCCAACTAAAAATAGGTGGGTACGGATTAATTAAATTACATATTTATTCATAAACTAAAGACGAGAGTTTCAGTACTCTTGACTTACAATAGTTACAAACAAAAAGTAGAGGCGATGATCGATGATATAACAGTAAAATGTGTCATTTTTCGCCCCCTAGTAAATAATTAATCCAAAATAATATGTGGGTGTAAGAATTAACTCACCAAGTAATTGTATGCATATTTTATTATATTTCAATATATTTTTATTAATAATTTCTAATACGGACTTTTCCGCTAGTTTTATAGCTTTTAAACTAAATAGACACCATATCTCACTTCGTAAGAACAAAACAGAGAACTTATTAACTAATGGTATAATTAAAATAGTATCATGGTGGCCACACAAACAAAGTGTGGCCTAATTTATTTATGCTTCAATATCAGCAATTAAATTATGTTTATTCAACAATCTATACATAGTTGCTCGAGATACTCCAAGCTCTTTGGCAGCCATGGCAACCTGCCCAGAATGTGACTCCAATACAAGCAGCAGTGCATCTCGCTCACTGCTTTCACGTATGTTCTTTAAACTACGTTTAGCTTCACTTCGTTTCGGCAAGTCTAAATGTTGCTCATCTAACATCACAGTATCAGACATCAGTACAATACGTTTAATTTGGTTCATTAACTCACGAACGTTTCCAGGCCAGTGATATCGGGCAAGGGCACGTGTTGCATCTTCAGTAAAACTTCGTGCTTGGGCATTGTATTCTTTTGAATACTCTTGGAGAAAATGACGAGCTAAAATGGCAATATCACCGCTCCGCTCTTTCAAACTGGGCACATTGATACGTAATACATTAATATAGTGATATAGCTCATCATTGAAGTTACCGTCCATTAATGCCTTTTCAATATCACCAGAATTTGCCGCCAATATACGGACATCAACTTCTCGTATTCCCTCTTGCGTTTCAATCGTACCTTCCTGCAAAAATCTTAATAAATTAATTTGTTGGGAAGATGGCAAGGTCAAAATATCATTGAGTAGAATCGTCCCACCATCCGCTTTCTCCAAAATTGACGGTTCTGATATATCATCACGATTGATACCAAACAGATCACTTTCCAACCTTCTTTCAGACATTGCACGGCAATTGACTGAAATAAATTCTTTCTGAGACCGAGATGAGGTTTTATGCACAGCTCTCGCAACGGTTTCTTTCCCTGTCCCACTTTCGCCATAAATTAAAATGCTAACATCTGTTGGACCAATACGTTTAATTTGGTCCCGTAAACGTTTCAATGGAATAGAGTTACCTATCAAACCCATCTGGTCATTATTACCGTAATGAGGCCACACTTTTTTCTCTAGTTTAAGCATACCAAGCTGATGCCCAATTGTACTTAACAATTGAGCGTCTGGAATTGGTGCCGTGAAAAAATCGATACAAAAGTTAACAATAAACTGACAGATGGTATCAGAACTTAATTGTGCTTCTCGGATGAAAGCTAACCAACGAACTTGCTTATGATTACTGACTAAATTTGCAATACCATTGAGACTAAATTCATCGTGACTTAAGTCAACAATACCAATACAAGGTCCTGTCTCACTAAATAGTGAGTCAGCCTTGCGTAAATCTGCACACCGAGTGCAGCGCCATCCGACCTGTTCTAAGACTGACAACCATGGTTCATACGTACCGCCAACAACAATAAGTGAACCAGGAATAGAGTCCATTCGGAAATGACTAGCCATGCAATATATCCCTTTCGTTTTTTTTAATTGTAATAATGTGTTCTGGAAAACTCGCTAACGCAAACGTTACACTATCGTTACTCATCCAGATAATCTGTCTTAACATTAAGACTAGTGATTGAATTATATAAAATACAGAAAGATTCTCTTCTCAAAATTAACATAAGAATCAACAACAAGGAAATAAATGAGATATTGATTCAAATAATTTTCATGTAAACATCTGAATGATAAGAGGGTTAACAAGGTTTATTTTGAACAAAGAGTGATTAATGCTGGTTTTTCTGACAAATGCCAAATCATAAAATGAATTTAAAACCACAAAACACGAATAAAAAGTCATTTATTCATTGAGAATACACATACTATGTGTATTGGAAAATAAACCATCAAGCTAAAGATCGGGTTGGTTGCTGATTTGGATAGCGACGGATGTCTTTAATCAACATAGCGACAACAAAGACACTCAAAACGACATTAGACATAGGATACGCAAGCCAAATACCTTTCAAGCCAATTAGCTTCGGCATTAAATATAGAAATGGCAGTTGAATCAATATATTGCCTATGGTTACGAACATAGCCTTGGCTCCCTTACCTATCGCTTGATAATACGCAGCTGCAACGACCAAGAAACCATCAAAAGCAAGAGCAAAAAGATGTAAGTGAATGCCTGTGGTAGCACTTTCGATTAACTGTTGATCAGAGTGGTTAAAAACTGAGACAAATATGTTCGGGAATAGATTCAACAAACACATAAAGGTAAGCCCAATGCCTACTGTACTCATGACCGCCATTTTAAGAAGCTTTTTAACATTCACCTGATGATTGGCACCATAGTAATAACTCGCTAAGGGCTGCATACCATTGGCAATTCCCTCAGCAATGAGATAATACACGGTGACAATATAGCCAAGGATAGCATAAGCCCCAATGATCACTTGATCGCCATAATAAGCAAATAAACCATTGTGTACAGCGATCATAATTGCGCCATAGGCATACATAAAAAAGCTCGCAAAACCTATAAAGGCTATCTTAGGTACCAAATATAATTTGGGTCTAAAACCAGACTTGCCAAGACGCAAAGTAGCTCGGTGAGAAAAAAAGTAACTCACTCCCATAATAGTCACGAACATCTGTGCTAACCCTGTAGCAATGGCCGCTCCTGTTAATTCCCATTCGAGTATGGCAATAAATACATAGTCGAAAGCAATATTGAGTAGGGCACCTATAACCATCAAACAAGTAGCAAAGTTTGGGCTGTTATCATTGCGTAATAAAAATGGTATCGAGATTGAGCCCAGCGTAAAAATGCATGCCCCAATAAGAACGTGTAAGTACTGCTGCGCCAATTCAAATATACGCTGCTGTGCCCCTTGCCAAAAAATGAAGTCATCAGACAGCCAATAAAGACACCCAGCGACGATTGGCGCTAGAATCACAAGCAGCATAAAGCCAGTAGCAAGCACTTGCTTAGCCCCCATAGCGTCTTTTTGTCCTTGTCGAATGGAAATCAGAGCACCGGTTCCGACACCAATCATCATCCCGATAGCCAAAATTGTTCCAATAACGGGCCACGCAATGTTTATCCCTGCTAAACCATCAGCACCCACATAGCGACCGATAAAGATACCATCAACCACTTGATATAAGCCGTTGACCAGCATTGCTAAGACAGTAGGAAAGGTATATTTAAGAAACTGTCGATGTATTGATATTTGCATAGAAAACCATTGTTTAAGACGGAATAATATTAAAATCTAGCTCCATAGATACACCAAAGACCGAAACTTGGCTAAGTTTCGGTCTTTATTTTTCTTCATGCTATCGATTAGAGAGCAGCTTGCTGTTCTAGTGAGCTAGGCTTTGCGTTCTTCTGTACTTGTTCGTAGATACTTTGCAATTCAAGGAATGCATAGCGATGCTCAACATAATCGAAAACATTAAACGAAATAGCTAACTTGTAGAAAGAAACCGCCTTGGCTAGATCGCGTTCTGTTCCCATTGATTGATAACGTTTTCCCAGATAAAAGTATGCTTCGGTCAAGCGTTGCGCTCGGATAGTACGATCCTTACTTGTACTATAAATTGCGTTAAATGCGTCCTTTTCTGAAACTTCACCTAACATGATAGCGACAAGAAACCACCCCCATTGTCTGTCACCATTTTTGTAACTTTGCTGAAGCTCATTCTTAGCTTGGTCAGGTGAAACCTCAGACTTAACTATATATAACCATAATGCTCTAAAGGGGTCGCTTGGATCTTGATCGTAATGTTTCTGCATATCTTCAAGAGCTAGGGCAACTCGGTCGCCATAATATAACGCAATTGCTCTGTTACGCGCAGCGTAAGCATTATCAGGTGCCAATTCTAGAGCCGAATCAAACGCATCGTACGCGGCATCAAAATTTCTATTTTCTGTAAAATACACGCCGAGTAGATTAAACAACTCAGACTGGCTTGGAATAATAGCCAATGATTGTTCATAGTCCAACCTAGCCAAGTTTCGCAGGCCTACACTGTCGTAGTAACTGCCTCGCTCAAAATACATCTTTGCTCGAGCTTCATTTGGCAAGTCATCTCTCTGAAGTAATTGACTCAGCCTTGCAATCTGTACTTCCTGCTGTAGAGTTGGCTGCAAAGCTTCCACCATTGGAGGCAAAACCCAATCAGGTTGACGATCAACCAGAGACGAACAGCCCACATTGCCCAATATTGATATGCTCAGTGCAGCAGCCTGAAACCATTTCACAACTAAATACTCCTGTCGCTAAAACCCTGAATCACGCTGTAGGCATAAAAAAGGGAGCTTAATGCTCCCTTTATACCATGCTTTAAGCTAAAGAAGCCAATTACTCAGCATCAGCCGATGGTTGCTCTGTTGTCACTTCTTCAGCAGGTTTTTCAACCGCTTCTTTCATACTTAAGCGCACTCGACCTTGACGATCGATTTCAAGCACTTTAACTTGAACTTCCTGACCTTCAGCAAGGTAGTCAGACACCTTCTCAACGCGTTTTTCAGCGATTTGAGAAATGTGCACAAGACCGTCTTTACCTGGAAGAATAGTGACAAAAGCGCCAAAATCGGCAAGACGTGCGACTTTACCTGAATATATACGTCCCACTTCAACTTCAGCGGTAATTTCTTCAATACGGCGAATCGCTTCTTTCGCAGCAGCACCTTCTGTTGCAGCAATTTTGATCGTACCATCATCTTCAATTTCGATGGTTGTGCCAGTCTCTTCAGTTAGAGAACGGATCACAGCACCACCCTTACCAATGACATCTTTGATCTTTTCAGCACTGATTTTCATAGTATGAATTCGAGGTGCAAACTCAGAGATGTCGTCACGAGCGTCAGAAATCGCTTCATCCATCACAGATAGAATGTGCTTACGCGCACCTTGCGCTTGGTTAAGTGCAATTTGCATGATTTCTTTGGTGATACCTTCAATCTTGATATCCATCTGCAAAGCAGTAATACCTGTGTTAGTACCTGCAACTTTAAAGTCCATATCACCCAAGTGATCTTCATCACCAAGGATGTCAGAAAGAACAACGAAATCATCGCCTTCCTTAACAAGTCCCATGGCAATACCGGCAACAGAAGACTTAATTGGAACACCTGCATCCATCAGTGCTAAAGAGGTACCACATACTGAAGCCATTGAAGATGAACCATTCGATTCTGTAATTTCTGATACAACACGTACTGTGTATGGGAACTCTTCCACTGAAGGCATAACCGCTGCAATGCCACGCTTAGCCAATTTACCATGGCCGATTTCACGGCGTTTAGGTGAACCAACAAACCCTGTTTCGCCTACACAGTAAGGAGGGAAATTATAATGTAGCAAGAAGTGATCTTTCTTCTCACCCGTTAGCTCATCAATAATTTGAGCATCACGTTGGGTACCAAGAGTTGCTGTCACTAACGCCTGAGTTTCACCACGAGTGAACAGAGAGGAACCGTGTGTACGAGGTAGAACACCAGTACGTACGTCTAGCGCACGTACCATATCCTTCTCACGGCCATCGATTCGAGGATTACCAGCGATAATACTACGGCGCACCACCGTCTTCTCAAGATCGTGGAAGACAGTGTGAATTTCTTTGGTATTTGCTTCTGGATCTTCAGCAAGCAAAACTTCGTTCACCTCTGCTGCAATCTCATGAATACGGTCGTAACGAGCCATTTTTTCAGTGATCTGGTACGCTTCAACTAATTTAGCTTCAGCCAACTCCGCGATCTTAGCTTTAAGTACTGTGTTCTCTTCAGGCGCAACCCAATCCCAAACAGGCGTAGCAACTTCTGCCTTGAACTCATTGATTGCTTTAATTACAGCTTGCTGCTGATCGTGGCCGTAAACAACCGCAGATAGCATTTCTTCTTCTGTTAGGTTGTCAGCTTCTGATTCCACCATAAGAACTGCAGATTCAGTACCCGCAACCACAAGATCCAGTCTGGATGTAGCCAGCTCGGTTTCACTTGGGTTTAGTACCAATTGACCATTAATATGACCCACACGTGCAGCACCAATAGGACCATTAAACGGAATACCTGAAATAGCAAGCGCTGCAGAAGTACCTATCATAGTGACAATATCAGGCTGCACATCTGGGTTCACAGACACGACAGTAGCAATCACTTGCACTTCGTTTTTAAACGCATCAGGGAAAAGTGGGCGAATTGGACGGTCAATAAGGCGAGCAGTTAACGTTTCACCTTCAGAAGGACGACCTTCGCGCTTAAAGAAACCACCTGGGATTTTACCTGCCGCGTATGTACGCTCTTGGTAGTTAACCGTTAGTGGGAAAAAATCTTGGCCTTCAACCGCATCTTTTTTACCTACGACAGAGACAAATACTGCGGTATCGTCCATGGTAACCATCACGGCGGCCGTAGCTTGACGAGCGATGACGCCAGTTTCTAGAGTAACGGTATGGTTACCGTATTGAAATGTTTTAACAACTGGTTTTTCGAACATTGTTATTCCTTGCATCTAAGGGCCCTAAATCGGCTCTCAGAGTGTGTTAAATGACACTCAAGGCACTACAAATCGCGACTAGTAAAAATGCACTGCCTCAAGATGAAACGTCTCAAGAGGCAATGTCACTTATAATAGTCGCGACCTTTTGGTCGACTAGGTTGACTGTAATGCGATGAGCTTTACCTTTACGAACTCATAAAATATGAGCACGCGCGTGCGTAGTATAACGAGATAAATTTGATTTGGCTAAATTTAGCCAACAAAAAAGGGGCAAAAAGCCCCTTTTTCGACAAACTGCTCTATGCTATCGCTGTATTATTAGCGACGTAGGCCTAGACGCTTGATTAGGTCATGGTAACGATCTAGGTCTTTACCTTTTAGGTAGTCTAGAAGCTTACGACGACGAGAAACCATACGTAGAAGACCACGACGGCTGTGGTGATCGCCTTTATGAGCTTTGAAGTGACCTTGTAGGTGGTTGATAGAAGCGGTAAGTAGAGCTACTTGAACTTCTGGTGAACCTGTGTCGCCTTCGCCACGTGCGTAATCAGCAACGATTGCTGCTTTAGTTTCTGCATTCAGAGACATTATTCTCTCCTAATAAGAGTAAGTTAAACACTGTGCCAGCCAATCTCTGATTCAGCCGACACGAGGAGCGCGAATTATAGGGGATAGACAAGGTGTAAGCAATAGGAATTTTATCTCGCACTTTCAGAGATCTCTGAATAATAGCCCTCAAATCTCTCTCTAACCAAGCAATAAAACGTATCGAATTTCACGCCAATTTAGCCATCATTCCTATCTTCTACATTTCTGTTACACTTAGCTGATTAAAAGCTATCTTTCTGAAATAACAGGAATCCATATGAAACTTGGCATCATAGGTGCGATGGAGCAAGAAGTTACCCTCTTGAAGCAAGCCATCACGGGGATGAAACAAACCGCTAAGGCCGGCTGTACCTTTTTCTCCGGACAACTTAATGGGGTAGATGTTGTTCTTCTTCAATCAGGTATAGGAAAAGTCGCGGCTGCGGTGGGCACCACTATCCTTTTGGACCAGCATCAACCAGACTTTGTAATAAACACAGGCTCAGCAGGCGGCTTTGATCCGACATTGAACTTAGGTGATGTGGTTATTTCAACTGAAGTTCGCCATCACGACGCCGATGTTACCGCCTTCGGCTACGAAATGGGGCAAATGGCAGGTCAGCCAGCATCATTTGCCGCAGACCCTAGATTAATGGATATTGCTGAAAAAGCCTTATCTCAAATGGATGGTCAGCATGCCGTACGGGGACTGATTTGTACAGGTGATGCGTTTATTTGTTCTAGTGAACGCCAAGCGTTTATCCGACAGCATTTCCCTTCTGTCGTGGCAGTTGAAATGGAAGCCTCTGCGATCGCTCAAGTTTGTCACCAATTTAAAGTGCCTTTCGTCGTGGTGCGAGCTATTTCCGATGTTGCAGATAAGGAATCTCCCATGAGCTTCGATGAGTTCCTACCTTTAGCTGCGAAAAGCTCATCTGAAATGGTGTTCAAAATGATCAACTTGCTCAAACTATAATTGGGTTATAAATCGTCTTGGAAGCGCTCTTTAATCAACTTTACTCAAATGGCGCCCTACTTGTTTTGTGGGGCGCTTTACTGTTTCACTTGATTCTACCTTTTCCAAGAGAAGCCCACCCTGCTATTTTATGGCATAAATTTGCAGAGCAGCTTGCTGACAAAGTAAATACTCACTCCAGTTATTCTCAAAGTATAATTTCTGGCACCTTAGCTTTGCTGCTGATGACGATTCCCATGTTTGCGCTTCTCTTAGCACTAAAACCTCTCGTCTGGCAGGCTCAGTTATTTGATTTAGCCTTGCTTTTACTCGCCATAGATTGGCGCAATACGGACAAATTCACCAATCAATTTGTCCTAGCGATGGCAAGAGAAGATAAAGAACACGCCAAAATGCTACTCACACCTATCGTCAATCGTTCTACCCACTCTTTATCTTTACTTGGCTTGGGTAAAGCGGGAACAGAAACCCTCATCATGTCCTACGGGCGAAATGTGGTTGGCGTATTGTTCTGGTACGCATTGACAGGAGGTATCGGTGCTTTTCTGTATAGAATGACGGTTGAGCTGGGCAGAGCTTGGTCTCCTTCGAGAAAGCGATTCTCGCCCTTTGGTATTCCTGTGATTCGATTGGTCGTCATATTGGATTACGTTCCCCTGCGTCTCTTTGCTTTGATGGTGGCTGTTGGCAAAAGAACCCATGAAGTGTTTGCTCTACTTAAATTGCAGGCAGGCTCTTGGCCTCTGCCCGGTCCAGCTTGGCTACTTGTCGCTGTTGGCGCGAAACAACAGCTCTCTCTGGGAGGGCCTGCGATATATGAGGGCAGTAAGGCGATTCGAAGCAAATTAGGAGGCAGAATAGCCCCCTCAGCAATTCATATTGCTCAAGTACAACGCTTGCTTGCCTGGAGAATGTTCGCATGGATAGTCCTACAAAGTGCGATTATGGGCTTCGTATATCAGGGGATTTGAATGTCTTTTCTGCGACTAATGTTAATCTTAATTATTTTCCCGACAAGCCTGTCAGCCGCGCCCGTAGAGCGGGTGATAAGTTTAGCACCTCACATCACTGAACTGGTATACGCCGCAGGTCTTGGAGATAAACTGGTTGCCGTCAGTGAACACAGTGATTACCCACCACAAGCTAGGAAAATTGAAACTGTCGCCAACCATCAAGGTCTGAAACTGGAACGTATTATCACACTAAAGCCGGATCTGGTTATTGCATGGCCGGGAGGCAACCCAGCCAAAGAGCTCGACAAGCTCAAAGCGTTTAATATCAATGTATTGGCAATAAACATCCGATCACTAGACGATATTGCTCAGTCTCTTGAAGCGTTAAGTCAGTACGCACCTGATCCTGATATCGGTCTGCAGGCGGCAACAGACTTTCGACAACAGCTTTCCAAGCTCAAGCAGCAATATCAAATTACTATCCCTATTCGCTATTTCTATCAGCTTAGTGATCAACCGCTAATGACCGTGGCCAAGAGCCAGTGGCCTAGCGAAGTTTTCTCATTTTGTGGTGGCGTCAACGTGTTTGAAAATAGTTCGGTTCCCTACCCTCAAGTTGGCCAAGAGCAAGTCATTTTAAAAAATCCCGATGTTATTTTTTCGTCACAATATTCTTCTGCTCTTTCTCTATGGTCAAAGTGGGAGCCCCAAATGACTGCGATACAAAATCATCATGTTTGGTCTATTAATTCAGATTGGTTGAGTAGACCCACGCCAAGAACTATCAAGGCCATTAACCAAGTGTGTATGTACTTTGAAACTTTGCGGAAACACACTTCGTAGAGAGAAGATACATTAGATTAAAAAAGGTCACCGAAGTGACCTTTTAATTGACTTCCTACTGACCGCAAACTCGATACAATACGTCTTTTAATAATTCAAAATCATTGGCTAAATCTTCTGAAAGCAGATCCATTGCGGCATGTTTCGCTAATGGCCCAGGAAGATCGATATCTGTTCCAAGGATGTCATCAACCACTTCCTTAAATTTCGCCGGATGCGCTGTACATAAGAAAAGCCCAGTTTCACCGTCTTGCAACTGCTCATCCAATAAACGATAAGCAATCGCGCCATGAGGTTCACAGAGATAACCTTGAGCGTAAAGCGCTTTTACAGATTCAGCACTCTGCTGGTCAGTAACCGCTCCTTTACCAAGCGTTTCCAACCCCCACTTTTTAATACGACAAAGCTCTTCAATTCTCGGCCAGTTATTTGGCTGGCTGACATCCATTGCATTTGAAGTCGTGGCTATCGTTGCTTTAGGTTCCCAGTTACCCGTTTCTAGGTATCGAGGAACAGTGTCATTGACATTAGTCGCGGCGATAAAACGCTTGATAGGAAGGCCTAATGCCTTAGCCAACAGTCCAGCGGTCAGATTGCCAAAATTACCACTAGGCACTGAAACCACTAAATTCTCACGCTGCTCTTTACTCATCTGCGCAGCCGCTTCAAAGTAATAACAAATTTGCGCCATTAGTCGACTGATATTAATTGAGTTTGCTGAATTTAGCCCGATATCGTCTCGCAGTTTTGCATCATCAAAGGCTTGTTTAACAAGGGATTGACAGTCATCAAAATCACCATCAATTGCGACGGTATGAATATTCTTACCCAAAGTACAAAATAGTTTTTCTTGCAATGGGCTAATTTTTCCTTTCGGGTACAAAATAACGACATTAATGTCTTCCATACCATAGAAAGCATGCGCTACAGCGGCACCAGTATCACCCGATGTAGCCGTTAGAATCGTGATCTTGCCACCATCAGAAACCGTTGCCAGAGATTGAGCCATGAAACGACCGCCAAAGTCTTTAAACGCAAGTGTAGGCCCATGGAATAGCTCCAATGCATACAGGTTATCTGTGACTGCTTTAATTGGCGCTGGAAACTGAAAAGCCGCATCTACCATAGCATTGACGGTTTCTTCGGATAATTCATCACCAATCAAACGAGAAAGAATCTTAGTACTACGAGAAACAAAATCTTCAGCTAACAGAGAATCAATATCGTCAAAAGCGGGCAATTGCGCTGGAAAAAATAAACCTTGGTTGCGACCCAAGCCTTGGCGAACAGCTTGAGCAAAGGACACTTGTTGATCATTTTCTTTTATATTATAAAGCTTCATAGCTCACTTCCTGTTACTTGGGATCCCTGCTTGTCCAATTGACAAATATGGACGAATCCTTCTTGGTTTTGTACGTAATTTTGTTCTAACCACCGAGCCACGCGCTCAGCAACATCTTTATCTTTGCAAATACTAAATAGTGTTGGACCACTTCCGGAAATGCCTGTCGCTAAAGCCCCAGCGCTAGCTGCATATTGCCTCGCTTTGGCAAAACCCGGTAACAATTTCTCACGGTATGGCTCAGCTACCACATCTTTGATCATCTTTGCTGCTAATTGAGGCTGATTAGAATGACAAGCATGAATAAAGCCGCCTAAATGACGACCATGAGCAATAATATCTTGGCGGCGATACTGGGAAGGCAAAATTTCACGAGCTTCAGCGGTCGAGACTTTGATTCCCGGATACGCCATGACCCAGTACCAATGTTCAAAACAGGGCACCTCCTGAGAAATAATATCCAGCTCTTCCAATATCAGTTGCACACCTCCGAGAAAGCATGGCGCAACATTATCATAGTGGATACCACCAGATATTTGCCCTTCCATTTCTCCCATTAATTTCAAAAGCTGAGTTTGATCTAACGGTTTCCCGTGAAATTGATTTAACGCATCCAACGCCGCGACTATCGAGCAAGCACTCGAGCCCAGCCCAGAGCCTATAGGCATATTTTTTTCAAGCGTCATTTCGACAGGTAACAGGGCGATATTTTTTTTATCCAGTTCTCTTGCAAAGACTCGCCAGCAGTCGTAAACAATATTTTCTTTCGGATTTTGAGGCAGTTTGGAAACAAAACTCCCAGCAGTTTTAAGACTAAAAGGGGCCTCGCCCGCTGTGACCATCACTCGGTCACCCAACAATGTCCCATCAATTGGAGATACGGCTGCTCCAAGAATATCAAAACCGACACTTACATTTCCAATCGACGCGGGTGCGTAGACGACGACATCCATACCAATACTCATTCGTTTAAACCCCAAGCTTCCAACCTAATGTACGCATTACATCTGAAAATACACCCGCTGCCGTAACTTCTGTACCAGCCCCATAGCCACGTAAGACAAGAGGGATTGGTTGATAATAACGGCTGTAAAAAGCTAAAGCATTTTCACCATCCTTAATTTTAAACATAGGGTCATTATCATCAACAGCTGAAATACTGACTCGGCACTGGCCATTATCGATTTCACCGACGTAGCGTAGCACCTTGCCTTGCTCTGCCGCTTCCTCCGAGAGTTGTTTGAAATATGCATCCGCTTCCGGCAAGCGTGTCATAAATTCATCCACACTCCCCGAATCATCAAAACTTGGTGGCAACGCCTTTTCAACCACTACATCGCCAAGCTCCAGATTCATGCCTGCTTCGCGAGCAAGGATCAACAGTTTACGCGCGACATCCATACCAGAAAGATCATCTCGTGGATCAGGTTCAGTAAAGCCGTTTTCTTTAGCGATATTGGTGGCCTGACTCAAGGTCATACCTTCGTCTAACTTACCAAAAATATATGACAGCGAGCCGGAAAGAATACCAGTAAAACGTTCCAATTCATCACCTGCAGCAATCAGGTTTTGCAAATTTTCAATAACTGGCAATCCGGCACCAACCGTTGTTTCATACATCAACTTACGACGAGAACTACGCGCAACATCACGAAGTTGGTGATAATAACTCATACTGGCGGTATTGGCCTTTTTATTTGGAGTGACCACATGAAAACCGGCGGCGAGGAAATCTGCATATTGATTTGCAATGGACTCAGATGAAGTACAATCAACTAACACCGGATTAATAATATGATTACGCTGTACCAAGGAAATGAGGCGAGCTAAGCTGAAGTCTTCTGTTGAGTCCTTCATACGATCTCGCCAATGCTCTAAAGGCAACCCCTGACTGTCAAGCAATAGACCTTTACTATTTGCCAAGCCGCAAACTCGTATCACTATACCTTTATCCGCCAGTTTGGCTTGCTGGCGCTGAATTTGGTCAACCAGTTCTCCGCCGACACCACCGACGCCAACCACAAAAACATCAAGAAAGTGCTTAGAATTAAATAGATTTTCATGACAGGCTTTAATGGCTTCTGAAATTTTATCTTCTGGTATAACAGCAGAGATAGCACGCTCTGACGAACCTTGAGCAATAGCAACAATGTTGACATTTACTTCTGCTAAAGAAGAGAAAAACTGAGAGGCGACACCTCTTGAAGTGCGCATTCCGTCTCCAACCAAAGTAACAATTGCCACATCATCAATAAAATCTACCGGTTCCAGTAGCCCTTCTTTTAGCTCTAGCTCAAACCCTTCACTCAGCGCCTGCTGAGCAATAACTTTATCTGCCGCTTCAATGCAAAAGCTGATGCTGTATTCCGAAGATGACTGGGTAATTAACACAATCGAAACGCCTGACGCCGACATGGCGCCAAACACTCGACTTGCCATGCCGACCATGCCTTTCATCCCTGGGCCAGAGACATTCACCATCGTTAGGTCACTTAAGGTTGTGATTCCTTTGATAGACAAGTTATCTTCGCCTGTGTCTTGGCCAATCAAAGTACCAGTGCCTTGTGGATTGAAGCTATTTTTTATTAGGCATGGAATATGAAACTGAGCGATAGGCGCAATGGTTTTGGGATGCAGTACAGATGCACCAAAATAGGAAAGCTCCATTGCCTCTTGATAGCTTAGTGACTTGAGCAAACGTGCATCATCAACCAAGCGAGGATCACAGTTATAAACGCCATCAACATCTGTCCAAATTTCACAGCACTCAGCACGTAAACATGCGGCTAGAACTGCAGCAGAATAGTCTGAACCATTACGACCTAAAGTGACTAGTTCACCCTTTTCATTACCAGCAGTAAAACCTGGCATGATATTGACGTGTCCTTTGGGCAAAGGATATTGCCGAAAATTTTGAGTAGACACTTCAACATCGACCATAGCTTCTAAGTGGTCGCCTTTGGCAAAAAGGTACTTGACTGGATCAATCAAGCTAGCCGGCTGGCCTTTTGCTTCTAACACGGCTTTCATCAACTGAATGGATACTCGTTCGCCTTTACTGATAATACGAGCGTTCACATTAGCTGGACACATCCCCAATAGGTTTATTCCGTGAACGAATTGACGGAGCTGCCCCAAGGAGGTTTTGACCTGATTGTCATAATCAGAACCATCGATATTGGGTAAGGATTTTTTTACTTCTTGATACAAGTCCCTAAAAGATGCTTCAAGATCCGCTATCTGAAGCTCTGCCTCACCATTTTTTAAAGCTCCATCAATAACAGAGACTAATTTATTGGTCGTTTTGCCGGGAGCTGAAAGGACAACTGCGACCTCTTCTTGTTGAGCATTATTAGCAATAATATCCGCTGCCCGTAGAAACCTATCTGCGTCAGCTAACGATGAGCCGCCAAACTTTAAAACACGCATTTCTTCCTCCAAATGCTTGTAAATGGGTATAAAAAAAGGCCTGTATCTCTTGGGATACAGGCCTTTTTTTGAATTTATTTCGCTTAGCAGCCTGCCCCAACATGTGTGATGTCGGTAATAATAATGGTTGTGGTCATTACTGATAGGCTAAAATGATTCATGTGCGATTTTTATGATAACAAAAAGTGTGTTTGCTTTCCTTTACGTTTAACCGATTTGCTTACCTGGAGTCAACAATTTTTTTTACTTTTTCCATTTTGCTCTCTCATCGAGCTTCTTCAATGTGCATCAAGAGGTTACATTAATTACACAATAGATAAAACAAGTTTTATATGTGGTAATTAATAGTTTTATCGTAAAACTGTCTCGCTATGGCTGTATTTTATGCTTTACTTGATCCTGCGGTGGGAAGTTAAAATGATGGGGTGGCAAATGAAAAAACAACTAAGCCTTTTGCTTGCTCTTGCAGCTTGCTCTTCAATAGCAGCTGAGCTTCCTTCATTGCCATCACAAAAAAAAACATCATCGCATAAACTGTTTTTATCTAGCGAAGCAAATCACCAAGACTTTGATACATGGACAATCGACGGTGGTTACTCGTACAATCTGTTCAATAAAATAGACTTCTACGTTGGTGCGAGTATCAACCAAAATACATCAATCAATGAAAGTGGCTTCTTAAGTGGGGTAAGTTATCAAGTGACTCCAAGAGTCTCAGTACAGAGCAGTCTGCGCTCTTATCAAGAAAACAATACCAATTTGGGCAGTGATACTGTAATTTCTGCTGAAGTCTCGAGCAGAATGAGGTTGACGGAAAATATCGACTTACACGCAACACTTGAACATCAAGAGTGGCAGAAAGGGTTTGAAGTCGGTATTGGATTCAGATTCTAATTTTTTCAAAAATTCGCCATCAACTCCAATCAAGCAACTCTGTAGACATAAGCACACCATTCCAATCGGCGTATACATAATCACCGGGTTGGATCATCTGATTATGAATCGTTAAAGTAACATTTAAATCACCTGAGCCACGTTTTTCGGTCTTGAAAGGGCTAGTGCCCAAGGCTTTGATACCAAACTCCATCTCAGCTATCGCAGCAGCATCTCGAATCGCTCCATAAATGATGACGCCTTCCCAATGATTATCTATGGCCAAAATCGCTAATTGGCTACCAAGTAACGCTTGTTGGCAAGAACCATGACCATCAACAACGAGGACTTTACCTTTTCCATCTTGGCTTAAGACCTCCCGCACTTTTGAGTTATCATGGTAACAACGAACGGTCACTATCTCTCCCCAGAAAGCGCACTTATTACCAAAGGTGTGTAAAGGTATGTCCAATAAAGTCACTTTATCTTCGTGTTTGTCACATATATCTGATGTTATATCTTTCATCATTCCTCCAAGGAAATACCTCTATTCACTACCCGCAACGCTGTCTCCAGCCACCAAGACTCACTTTCGTGTTATCAGCACAACAAGAAAGTAGAAACAACTCATCTCTCACTACATAGTAAATCGCATTCTGCTGATACTTCCGACCCAAGTACAATGCTTGCTGCTCAGAAAGTGCTACCGCAAAGCTGATTTCTACCCAGCTAAAATCTCGATCCCCGACCAAGACTTCGGTATAACAAGTATGGCCAAATTCTTTGACCAAGCTGTGATTACTGCGATCATTTTCTAATTTGCCACGCCTGTGACTTTTTGGATTCCATGCTGTGATAATAGCAAACTCCTCAAAGTCAGGTTGATGAACTAATTTGAAGTAAGGATTTGAATATTGTTGCCAAAGAAATGCATCTATCATCATATTCATCATGCTTTAGTTATGTTATCGACGATTAATTTTTGTTACATTCTAACTCTTGATATAAATCAACAAAGTGAATGGAATTAACATTCTGACATTGTTAGCATGCTGTTAACATTATAGAATCCGCAGCAAAGACTAATAGAAAGCGTGAAAATAAGGGATCTCAAGTACGCATTTGAGCCCATGGATGGCGGGCAACCAAAGAAACAATGCACTTTGGCAGTCTTTGGTTTATTATCTGCATCACATTACCTGTATGTTAGGTTATTGCCTAGAATTTATTCTATTAGCACAATTTTTTCACAAGTTTAGGTACCGCCAATGCAAACCCCGCACATTCTTATTGTCGAAGATGAGCAAGTAACTCGTAACACTCTAAAAAGTATTTTTGAAGCAGAGGGATACGCTGTTTTTGAGGCCAGTGACGGTGAAAAGATGCACCAAGTGCTGTCTGACAATCAGGTTAATCTGGTCATTATGGATATCAATCTTCCAGGAAAAAATGGTCTTCTCCTTGCACGAGAGCTCCGTGAACAAGCTAATGTAGCATTAATGTTCTTGACAGGACGTGACAATGAAGTTGACAAGATTTTAGGCCTAGAAATTGGTGCGGATGACTATATCACCAAGCCCTTCAACCCACGTGAGTTGACTATTCGTGCTCGTAATCTATTGAGTCGTTCAATGACCGCCAGCACAGTAAACGAAGATAAACGCAGCGTTGAAAAATATCAGTTTAATGGTTGGGTTTTAGATATCAACAGTCGTTCATTGGTCAGCCCAAGCGGTGAGGATTACAAACTTCCTCGTTCAGAATTCAGAGCCTTGCTTCATTTCTGTGAAAACCCGGGCAAGATTCAAACACGAGCAGATTTGCTGAAAAAAATGACTGGCCGTGAGCTTAAACCTCATGACAGAACGGTTGATGTAACGATTCGAAGAATACGTAAACATTTTGAATCTGTTTCAGGTACTCCAGAAATTATTGCGACTATTCATGGTGAAGGTTATCGTTTCTGTGGTGACATTGAAGAGTAAATAACTCAATTAACAATAAAAAATGGAGCCTTGGCTCCATTTTTTATGTCAGCGAAAGATTTATCCTTTGCCACCTTTAATAGCATCGATAATTTCGGTGGTAGAACAGCCTTCTTCAAAGTTAAGTACTTTCACTTCGCCACCGTTGGCGATAACCTCTTTGCCACCAGCAATGTCTTCGGGTTTATAATCACCACCTTTAACCAGCAGATCGGGTAACACTTCAGCAATAAGGCTCTGTGGTGTTTCTTCTTCAAAAGGCACTACCCAATCTACCGCTCCTAGACCTGCTAGTACTGCCATTCTGCGATCAGTAGGGTTAACCGGACGCCCCGGGCCTTTGAGACTTCTGACCGATTCATCTGTATTCACCGCAACAATCAGACGATCGCCAAGTTCCGCCGCATGATTAAGATAAGAAACATGTCCTGCATGAAGAATGTCAAAACAACCATTGGTCATGACGACTTTCTCTCCCTTGGCCTGAGCTTTCTTGACAACTTCGATTAAGGTTTTCTTAGTCACAACACCAAAATCGGTGTCTTTACTTCCATGAACCGCTTCCGCAAGTTCTATGGTTGATACCGTCGATGTGCCAAGTTTTCCAACCACAACACCCGCTGCCGCATTGGCTAAAGCACACGCTTCATCCAAAGGTTTCCCTGCCGCCACTGAAGCTGCCAACACTGAGATAACCGTGTCACCAGCACCTGTCACGTCATACACTTCTTTTGCCAAAGTTGGTAAATGAAACGGTTCTTGTCCACGGCGCAACAGAGTCATACCATGTTCGCTACGAGTGACAAGGAGTGCTTCAAAATCAAACTGTTCAATCAGCGCAAGTCCCTTTTCTACGAGCTCTTGATCGCTTTTTATCTTGCCAACTACAAGTTCAAACTCAGTTAAATTGGGGGTCAGCAATGTCGCACCACGATAACGCTCAAAGTCGGTACCTTTAGGATCAATGAAAACAGGCACCTTAGCTGCTCGTGCTTTTTGAATAAACTGCTGGACATGCTCAAGCGCCCCTTTGTCATAATCCGATAAGACAACTGATTTCACTTTGGGGAGTGCTTGCTCCATTCTATCTAGGATGAGTTCCACATCAACATTTTCAAATTTGTCTTCAAAGTCCAAACGGATAAGTTGTTGACCACGACTCAATATTCTCAATTTTGTAATGGTCGGATAGCTTGGCAAGGCCACGAAATCACATTTTACTTTCAGCGCAGACAAAGTCTCATTCAGCACTTTGGCGGGCTCATCAATCCCAGTTAAACCAACAATATGGGCATGCCCACCAAGAGAAGCAATATTCATTGCCACGTTAGCCGCTCCACCTGGGCGCTCTTCGTTATTTTCTACTTTTACTACAGGGACTGGCGCCTCTGGAGAAATACGTCCAGTCGGGCCATACCAGTAACGGTCTAACATGACGTCACCAATAATCAATACACCGGAATCACTATAGTTCGGTAGGATTGGTTTCATTGCGGGTCTCCAAATTTTAATTCGGGCAAAAGTCTATCACAGGCCGATAAAAGCTCGAAATCTATTCTAACCACTGGTGCCAAAGAGCCTTCACAATTTCCCGCTCTTTCACTAGCTTTTCCTCATCCACATCAGCCTCTAAATTGAGTAAGTTGCGATGATGAATATGATTGCGCATCGTGGTGTAAGCATGAGTCAAAGCCATTGCTGATGTTTCTTCCATTATGCCTTGAGCTATCATAGATTCGAAAATTCTCACATTATCGCTCCAGCGTGTTAACTTCGGCTTTTCGTGGCTATATCTTAACACCAGATATTGAGCGAGAAACTCAACATCTGTAATACCACCAGGGTCTTGCTTGAGTAAAAAACGTCCTGCTTTTTTTCCCCCTAGGTGCTCGCGCATTTTAATCCGCATTTCAAGCACCTCTTTTTTGAGCGAAGACGCTTCACGTGACTGGCTCAGGATTTGATGTCTTGTGTCTGAAAAAGCCTTCTCAAGCGCAGAATCTCCATAGATCATGCGAGCACGAACTAACGCTTGATGTTCCCATGTCCATGCTTCATTACGTTGATACTCATCAAATGACTCAGAAGTCGTGACCAGCAGACCAGATGCGCCAGATGGACGCAAACGTGTATCAACTTCATACAAAGTGCCTGAAGCCGTTCTAGTTGAAAATATATGTATAATCCTTTGTGCTAAGCGAAGATAAAACTGTCGCCCGTCAAGTTCTTTTTTTCCATCCGTGTATACATCTGCTGGGCAATCGTGAACAAAAACGAGATCTAAATCTGAATTGTAACCCAGTTCCCACCCTCCAACTTTACCGTAGCCAATGACCGCGAACCCTCGGCCATCTCGATCTTTGATATGGGTTGGTTCACCATATTTTTCGACCACTTGTTGCCAAGCTTGATTCACAACAGATTCGACAATAGCTTCAGCAAGATAGGTCAGGTGATCACTGACTTTCATCACTGGCAATACACCTGCAATATCCGCTGCCGCCACCCGTAATATACAAATTTGTTTAAACTGGCGCAGCGCTTCCATTTGCTGTTCCATATCATCTTCAGGAATGCGAGCTAAAAAATCACGTAATTCAGAACGATAGTTGTCAAGTGGAATAGGGTTATACAGATGATGAGGATCAATCAGCTCATCAAGTAAAATAGGATAACGTCCCAATTGCTCTGAAATCATCGGACTTTCAGTACACAAACGCACTAATTGAGTGAGTGCGGCAGGATATTCATCCAATAGCTCCAAATAGGTCGTTCGAGTCACAATCTTATTTAGCAAGCTAAGAACGCAAGGCAGCCCATACTGCGCATCTTGATGTGAATAGATGGCACAAAAGGCTTTAGGCATCAATCGATTAAGCACTTGCCGACCTCTTGGTCCTAAGGTTTTTTTAGCTAAATCTTGCTTGAAACGAGTAATCGTTTGAGCCATCTCTGTCCAGAGTGGACTGCCAATGTCATGAGCAAGAATTTCTTCGATAACATCGGGCTTGTCGACCATGTCCCACAGTTCATGGAAATGCTTGGCAACCTCCAAAGAATCATCATCATCGTCATCACCAATTAAGCTGATAAAAATATGATGGACGTTGTGCATATTCATTTGTACATCTTTAAGCAGAGAAGCCCAATCTTGGTAGCCCATTGCAACACTGAGCTGCAACTGTTCTTGTTCATCATTAGGTAGCGTTTGAGTTTGTTGATCCGCCATTGCCTGAAGCAGATTTTCTAGACGTCGTAAAAAAAGGTACCCATTCCTAAGGTGTGTCACGTCTTGTCGAGACAATAGCTCAAGTTTTTCGATTGCAGAGAGAGTTTTCAATAACCCTCGGTGACGTAGACTTGGCTCTCGTCCTCCTCGAATCAGCTGAAATACCTGAGCAATAAACTCTATTTCACGAATCCCTCCAGCTCCCAGCTTGATGTTATTCTTAAGGCCTCGACGTCTAACTTCACTACTTATCATTGATTTCATTCTGCGTAGTGACTGAATGGCACTAAAATCGATATAGCGCCTAAAAACAAAAGGCCTGAGCATTTGGCGCAGTGTTCTATATTCGGAGTACATTTCTCGGCCCATCACACGACTTTTAATCATTGCATAACGTTCCCAGTCCCTACCTTGTTCTTGGTAATAGTCTTCCAAAGCCGCATAACTCATCACCAAAGGACCACTCTCACCAAAAGGTCTCAGACGCATATCGACACGGTAGCAAAACCCGTCAAAGGTTTGCTGAACCAACGCTTTTATCACTCGCTGTGCTAAACGAGTAAAAAACTGTGCATTGGGCAAACTGCGAGCAGCACCTTGGGTATCGCCATTTTCTGGATAGGTGAAAATCAGATCGATATCAGATGAAAAGTTAAGCTCACCTCCACCAAGCTTACCCATACCAATAATTAGCATGGGTTGAGCTTTACCTGAACAATTACAAGGTGTTCCCCATAATTTACAACACTCATGGTATTGCCATTGATAGGTCTCAAACAGCATGGCCTCTGCGAGTTTGGATAAATGCTCAAGACTTTGCTCTAAAGACCAACTACCCATAAAGTCTCGCCATGCGATGTAAACCATTTCTCTGCGGCGAAATTGCCTTAAAACTCGATGTCCTGCTGCTTCGTCGTGACACTCAGCAAGCAGGCTAGCAAGTTGAGTACGATATTTGGGATGGCGTGTTGGCTGAGCTAACATATCGGGCAACTGCTGTTGTAAGTTCTGATCTTTTTGTAATGAATCCACAACAAACTGACTCAAACCCGCAATATAACTTAGTTGCTCGCGCAAATTTTTTGGCCAAAGCTGAATAGCATCAGCGTTATTCAGAGACTCTAGCGCTTTTTGAGACACACAAACCAGATTGTGGGGCAGCTGCATCGTTGTTCCTCGGACGAGTGAAAAGATTGGTAACAGTGTTATACCAACAAAAAATGCCCACTAACAATGAGTGGGCGTGTATTGAACGATATTCTGACAATCAAACCGTAAAGGATGTGATCTTGGCATCCAGTGCTTGAGCATTCTTTTGCATTAATTCAGAGGTATCCAAAAGCTCAGAAACAACAATAACGGAAGCTTCAACTAACTCACGAACATTGGTCAAGTTTTGATTCATCTCTTCAGCGACACTACTTTGCTGTCCCGCAGCCGTTGCAATCTGGAAATTCATTTCATTGATTTGCGCCACTTGAGTAACAATACCATCTAACTCAGTTCCCGCATTTGTGACCAACTCAACCCCAGCAGTGGCTTCATGAACACTTCTTTCCATCACATCTACGGCAGACTTCGCACTCGATTGCAGTTCGGTGATCATATCTTGAATATCAACCGTCGCATGTTGAGTCCGCTGAGCAAGATGCCGAACTTCATCCGCTACCACCGCAAAACCTCTACCTGCTTCCCCCGCCCTAGCCGCTTCTATTGCCGCGTTTAATGCTAATAAGTTAGTTTGCTCTGAAATGCCACGAATCGTTCCAATAACACTGCCTATGGAATGAACACTTTTCTCAACGTGATTGAGTGCTAAAGCAGAGACAGAGATATCGTCTGACAACTGACGAATCTTGCTAACCGTTTCACGAATAAACTGTTGCCCCGTCTGAGCTTGGTCTGAAGCGCTTTCGGTTAACATAGAGGCATGTTGTGCATGCTCGGCAACATTTTGTACCGTCGAGGACATTTCACTCATTGCCGTTGCCAGTTGATCAATTTCGCTAAACTCTTCTTGAGCCGATTCTTTTGTTTCCGACATACTGATTGTCATGACTTCCGTCAGACCGGACAACTCTTGCGAAGCATCCACTTGCAAACGAATCATATCTTGCAGTTGAATGCGAGTTTTTTCCAACTCACGCGCAACGTCGCCATATTCATCTTTGCAATCCATCTCAATCGGAACCGAGAGATCACGTTCAGCCATTAATTTAATAACCTTGTTAAGGTATTGTGTTTGACGCAGCATGATTCTGGCGGCAAATAGAAGTAAGACTACAAAAATTAAAATCATAGCCAGTGTCTGCCAAAAGACCTGAACAAGATAGTTCTCGTAATGCTGCTGGGCAACTTGAATATTCTGGGTTGCAACAAGAAGAGATTGATAAAAAGTGTTCGCATCCCACAATTGTTTTCCTATGATCAATAGGGTGCTAAAGACCATCAGAAGCACCATTTTGGGAACCAATCTAATATCGGTAATGACTCGCTCCCATGGCTTAAATGCCATTTTTGTCATTGTTAGTTCTCCACTAATTCTTATATAGTTACCAGCAATTTAGGACGCATTTGAGCATTTCAAACTGCTGTTCATTGTGTTGTTTGAATAGAAACCGTGTATTAACCTGAGTCCAATATGAAATGAAACGAAATGATATCAAAGACGATGTAAAACCAATGAGCTTGTTGTCACTAATCTTGTCATTCATGGCTCTATTTGTGATTTCTGCACTGCTCTTTTTTCCACTCAAAGAATCGACACGTCAGGTACTTATCGGGCTTGACTTCATTATCTGTAGTGTTTTTTTACTCCAACTCACTATTGACTTGATTCGCTCTGCCAATCGTCTTCAATATCTCAAACGTCATTGGGTTGATTTCTTGGCCAGCATTCCTATGGTTGAACCGTTGCGCTTTGCTCGCTTATTTCATATTTTGCGCGTCATTTTGGTTATACGCTCAAGCCATTCTTTAATTAAACAATTGATGACAAACCGTCGTGAGACAACCTTAGCTTCCATACTCCTACTGATGGTGATTTTACTCACCATAGGTTCAAGCATGATGCTGTTTGTGGAAAGCAAAGCCCCCAATGCCAATATACAAACCGGGGGCGACGCCATGTGGTGGGCTTTGGTAACAATCTCAACGGTAGGATACGGTGATCATTATCCTGTTACCAACGCAGGAAAAGTGCTTGCATCAGGCTTAATTATTTGTGGGGTGGGTATTTTTGGTATGATTTCAGGTCTTATTACCTCACTTCTCGCCTCTCCCACGGAAGTACAAGCTAAACGCTCAGAAAACAAAGAAAGGTTGTTACTCGAAGTACTAGAGAAACAACAAGAGATCCTCATGCGTCTTGAGTGCATAGAAAAGCAGCAAAACAAAAATAAGGAGTCATGAGACTCCTTGTTCTGGATAAGTGACTAAAAACTATTCTTGCCAATACGGCTGAGCTTCAATGCAAATGACTCGTGTTTGTTCCATGGCGTGCAAGATTGAACTCTCTTGGCGAGACAGCCAGCGTTTAAGCTGTTCTTGCTCTTCACCATCCAACTTCTCGACCAAATTATCCAAAGTTCTGAGCTTTAGTAGATCATCGATGCCATGCAGCAGATCACTCCAAGGCAGTCTAAAACGGTTACGCTCCTCGACATCAAACAAATTGGCAAAACTTAATCCTGTATATAAGTTTCGCATTAAGCGATACCTCTGTTCGATGTAGTCCTGACTGCCAAGCGAACGTTCTGGTGGAAAAGCTTCGATCAATTCAGCCCATGAGCGGTCCAGTTGTTTAAACGAAAACGCTTCTACCGTTTGGGCCATTTTTTCTCGATCTTTCTCATCAAGAAACGGCTGCCAGCCTCGAGTGAGAATCCAGCGACTGAGATCCAGCAATAAACCAATGTATCTGGCCGAGTTGAATAGTGTTAATACTTCCTCTCGATCAGGTAAAGATTCTTGGATGAGTTTAAGCTCACTGACCAAAAATTTACGAGCATCAAGTTTGCGTAACGCATGCCCTTTATCATCCAGTAATGCGTCAAGATACTCAAAGTCATTGAGCCATTCCAAAGACTGCTCTAACCATTCCAACTCTTGGCGAATTAACGCGCTAGCTCTGCGAGGCACAATACCACCATAGACACTAAGTACCTGACGAATAAAACTTATCGCATTTTGTACTTGACGCAGTGACTCTATGGACTCACGTTCAGAATAAATTTGTTCATGATAAAGCCAATGAGATAAGCCATGTTCTAAGGAGCGAATAAAGCAAGACTCAACAGTATCTTGTTTATCCGTGTCAACCAGAGCTAACGGTTTAGCTTCATCACCTACATAGTGACTCGCAAGCCGATATCCTTTCGCCGCTTTACTTAAATTGCCAAGGCGCAAACCACCTTGTTCTGATAAACGACGGGCTAAAGTAAACAAAGCGTCCGTTTGCCCTGATTTTAGCTCCAACTCAATCTCACAGATAGGCTCCTGCTGGTCTCCAGCTTCAACGCTACCTTGATCAAAAGCCACTTCAATTTGACTGCCATCAGCCATCGCTATCAACCATTGCTCACGAATGAAATTGGTGGCAAAGATAGGCTCAATTTCAGCTTGCAGCTCATCAACATGTTTGCCTTCTGGCCAGATATCCAGTGGATGGAGATTCAATAGAGGTTCATTACTATTGTGTTCAGCATTGTATTCAGGCCTTTGGTGTAGTCCCGCGACAACACGACCTGACGTTTTGACCGTCTGAACATACACATCATCAAAACGACGAATACGTAAACCAATATCATGAACACGTAACCAATTTTCTGGCGTATCAAAATAAATATTGCCGAGTTCGCGCTGGCTATGCTGAAGCACTTTTTCTTGTGCAATAAGGTCTTGCAAAGTGTTTGAAAATTCAGGAGAAACAAAAAACTTCAGTTCTATCTCATTTTCCATAACTGTCCCTTTTAAAGCAGATATAGACAGAATATTGCCAATTTTCCTACCGAGCAAGAAAGAAATATCATACCAATGATGATCTAAAACAGTTTTAATGATGGATTTAATGCGTTAACATGCGCGCCTTTATAGCCATCGTTCAACATTTCGCCATGAATGGTATATGTTATTTTTAGGTTATATGAATAGGTTGAATGACCATGCCAGTGAATACAATTATGGGGTTATTTGCAAAGTCCCCCATCAAGCCTTTGCAGCGCCACGTCGTGTGCGTAAACGAATGTTGCTCTCATCTAGTCAACTTCTTCGAAGTAAGCTCAAAGGGTGACTGGGAAAAAGCATCCGAAATTCGTGCACAAATCTCACATTTAGAGAAAGAAGCTGACGTTCTAAAACGTGAAATTCGTCTCAAACTTCCTCGCGGTTTGTTTATGCCCGTTGATCGCAGCGATATGCTCGAACTACTTACCCAGCAAGACAAACTGGCAAACCTAGCAAAGGATATTGCTGGCCGAGTTTATGGCCGTCAATTGGTGATCCCCGAACCACTCCAAGAAAACTTCATTGCGTACGTCAAGCGCTGTCTTGATGCTGCTAATCAGGCGCAAAAAGTGATCAACGAACTCGACGAATTATTGGAAACTGGATTTAAAGGCCGCGAGGTGACACTTGTCGCGGAAATGATCCACCAACTCGATGTAATTGAAGATGACACGGATGCGATGCAGATCGATCTTCGCCAACAGCTAATGGCGATCGAACATGATCTGAATCCAATCAATGTGATGTTCCTTTATAAAATTCTTGAATGGGTCGGTGGCATAGCAGATCAGGCACAGCGCGTTGGCGCACGTCTTGAACTCATGTTATCTCGCTCATAAACAATAAGTAACTAAATAACGAAGAGCATTTTAGCCCCCTACTAGGCGATACCAACGATACGCTAAGGGGTTATATTATGTCTAATTTGCTCCGCTTGTTATCAACAACTAGGTATTACGATGGATATCCTTGCGAACTACGGTACTGTCCTGATTATTATTGCAGCCGCTTTTGGATTTATGATGGCAATTGGTATTGGTGCAAACGATGTGGCCAATGCAATGGGAACATCGGTAGGTTCTAAAGCATTAACCGTAAAACAAGCGATCCTTATCGCAATGGTCTTTGAGTTTGCAGGGGCTTACCTTGCAGGTGGTGAAGTAACAGACACAATTCGCAAAGGTGTAATCGAAACATCACTCTTTGCAAGCCAACCGGATGTGTTAGTATTTGGTATGATGTCCGCTCTACTTGCCGCCGGCTCATGGCTACTTCTCGCCTCCTACATGGGATGGCCAGTGTCCACGACTCACTCAATCATTGGTGCAATTATAGGCTTTGCCTGCGTATCCGTCGGCACTGAAGCCGTAGACTGGGGCTCAGTCAAAGGTATTGTAGGCAGCTGGATTATTACCCCTGTGATCTCAGGCTTTTTTGCCTACGTCATTTTTGTTAGTGCACAGCGGCTCATTTTTGATACCGAAAAGCCATTATTTAATGCCAAACGCTTCGTTCCCGTTTATATGTTCATCACTACCATGGTGATTGCACTGGTTACGATAAAAAAGGGCTTAAAGCACGTAGGTCTTCACCTAACTAACGGTGAAGCTTGGGTATGTTCAGCAATCATTTCAGCAATCGTGATGATTGGTGGATACTTGTACATCCAGAAGAAGTTCTCTAGCCGTGAAGACGACCATGGCTTTGCTGGTGTAGAAGGTATCTTCAGCATCCTGATGGTCATTACCGCCTGTGCGATGGCTTTTGCACATGGCTCCAATGATGTTGCCAACGCAATTGGTCCTCTTTCAGCCGTTGCTTCAACAATCGAGCACATGGGTGAAGTGACAGATAAAAGCACCATCGCGTGGTGGATTTTGCCTTTAGGCGGTTTTGGTATCGTGGTGGGATTAGCCACACTTGGACATAAAGTGATGGCAACTGTTGGAACCGGCATCACTGAACTTACACCAAGCCGTGGATTTGCCGCTCAGCTTGCAACAGCTTGTACCGTCGTGCTCGCTTCGGGAACAGGACTGCCAATTTCGACCACGCAAACACTTGTTGGTGCGGTACTTGGCGTTGGCTTTGCGCGTGGCATTGCAGCATTAAACTTGGGCGTTGTACGCAACATTGTGGCCTCATGGATAGTGACACTTCCCGCTGGCGCGCTACTTGCGGTTGTTTTCTTCTATGCCATTCAAGCGATGTTTGCTTAATCAATAAGGTCAAAGAGGTGTTAACTCACTGTCATTATTGATTCAAATCCACAGAAAGGGAGGTTTAGCCTCCCTTCTTTGTTGCAGTAGCATCTGAAACTACTTACTATTTGGTATTAGGGTTTGTGAGCCCAGCAAGTGATAGAAAAGACTGTTAAAGGATTGATCGTGAAAAAACTGGTTTGCTTGGTTTTAGCTTCAATATTGGTCGCACCAGCGGCTTTTGCTCAAAACCGTTATATCGCAGATAACTTATTTACTTATATGCACTCAGGTCCGAGTAACCAATTCCGCATTATCGGCAGTGTCGATGCGGGTGATAAGGTGACTTACCTAACTGCAAACAAAGAAACAGGGTACACTGAAATCCAAGACAGTAAAGGTCGTAAAGGCTGGGTTGAAAGTCGGTTCGTTACTACCCGTGAGAGTATGGCATTACGTTTGCCCAAACTTGAAAAAGAGCTTGCGGATGTGAAAGCGAAACTCGCGAATGCACGTTCCAATGCCGATCAAGAAAAAGCGGGGCTAGCGGACTCTTTGGAAACAAGAAATCGCCAAATCGCCGATCTAGAGAAAAGTTATGGTGAAATCAGCCAACAACTTACGGCATCACAGGAAGAAGTGCGTAACCTGAGAGCCAAGCTTGATACTCAAAAAGATGATCTGCTACTTAAATACTTTATGTATGGCGGTGGTGTCGCAGGGATTGGATTATTGTTTGGGCTAGTTCTGCCCCATATTATCCCGCGAAGGAGACGTTCACCCTCTGGCTGGGCATAACTCTCCGTATCAATAAAAATTTGAAAAGGTCGCACATCGCGACCTTTTTTATCCCTGCCAATCATACAGTGCCGGTACTTGAATTTCAGTACCATTGAAAGATATTATGCTGTGCTGTGAGTCAATGTGCTGCAACTGAATGTTATCGTTGATCCAGTCTCCCTCTCTATATTCAGTGCCATTCACTTTAACCCAACGCTTGTTTGGATTGCTTGAATAAACGTGAGTTTGAAAGTTAAGAGGAGGAAGCTTACCCTGCCATTCTCGAGCATTTAGAGCAAGATCAGATGAATTGCTTTGATTAAAATCGTCGCGATTTTCAAGTGCAGACTCCACGCGTAGCGCAAGTTCAGGGGGTAATCCTGACAAGTCTAGATCCTCTAACAAGGTATCATTCTCTGTGCTTGTTGCCACCTTTTCTTCTTGAGAAGACGAAGCAAGATTAGACCTAGGTGTCTGCTCAGATAACTGAGGAGAAGCACTTAACAAAGGTAACAACGCTGAACTCTCTCTAAGAGCACCAAATGAAGGGTAAACCAGCGTTTGATACTGAAAAGGCATATGTTGAACTTGTGATTTAGGCTGATTGGAAGTCTGCCATACTGCCAATTGGTCAGCATAGTTTTGGTAAATGCCCAACACACCGCTAGCCAAGGCAGGAGCACCAATGAGAGTGGCAAGTAACCAACTTGGTATCGTGCGAGTTTTTGATGTATCAATAGTCGCTTGACCTGAGTCAAACATCTTAAATGTCTGATGATGTTGCTCTGAATGCTCTAGAGCCTGCAATACTTTTGACATCATACTTCCCCTTCGAAGTTACTCAGTGACGGAGCCTTATCCTGAGATAGCTTTTCTAAACGCTGTAAGGTTTGATTTCCTGCGATACCGTCGACATGTAAACCTTGCCACTGCTGGAACAACTTAACCTTGCGAATGAGTTCATTATCGTAGAAATCGTTATCTGTTTCAGATTCGCCCAAAACTTTTGATAGTCGTCGGTTTAATTCATAAATTGCAGGCCCTGACATCTTAGGTTTCAGTGTCTGATGCCAATAGCCTTGCCAAATTTGATGGTAGTCGCCACTCCATAACGCTCTAAGTTTATCAATGGGCATCTGTACCCTTTGATCTGCAATCAATAGCTGCGCAGTTTCATCACCTAACTGATACAAAACCGCATAGCTTTGCTGCCCTTCACTGTTTAAGGTTAGTAGTACGGGAACATTTGCTTTTCTCAATTCTGGCAATGTACCTCGAGACTTAATACAGCGAAATACGCTCTCATCACCCTGCCGACATAATCTCTCTACAACAGAGGCCTTAATGCCCCACACTTGATAAAGGTCTTCCATTGCTTGCTGAAAGTTATTTGACTGTGACAAAGTCCTTTGTAATTGAGGAGGAAAAACTTCTTCTTCAACCATAGTGACAGGTTGAGGTGGATAGAGTTGAGTAATATGCTGGCGAATTTGGTTCTCTGCGAGTTTCGGAGCTCCCCAATAGCTGATTAACGCGAGTAACACACTAAGAGCACTGACCTTCAACCAACTCAAACTGCGAGAAACTGGCTCTACAGGCTGATAGGTGGTTTGGAAACTCATGATCTCATGACAAGCAGCTTCTACACTAGCATGAGTTGGAACCGACTCACCAAGGCTATACGCTCGCTTTAATGCGGTATCACAAATCAGGTTGATGAGACGTGGAATTCCCAAGGAATACTCAGATATCAGTTTTAACGATTTAGATGAGAACAAGTCGCTAGCTCCACCAGCTAACTCTAGACGATGACGAATATAAAGTGTGGCTTCCTTGACATCTAAAGGTAGTAGGTGATAACGACCGGTAATCCGCTGCGCCAATTGACGTAACTGGGGCATTTGTAATCTCTGCTGAAGTTCAGGTTGTCCAACCAGCAGCACTTTTAGCAACTTCTGGTTGTCCGTTTCAAGATTGGTCAATAACCTCAATTGCTCAAGAACATCAGCAGAGAGGTGTTGCGCTTCGTCGATCACCAATAACGTTTGAATGCCATTTGCATAGCTACTGAGCAAGAATTCGTGAATCGCTTGATTACATTGCTTGAGTGTCGCCCCTGACGGATAATTAATAGAAAATTCGTCGCAGATCGCTTCTAGCAACTCTATGCTTGAGAATGTGGGGTTAAGGATTAAACCCGATTGAGTATCATTGCCCAAAGATTTGAGCAATGCCCTCACTAAAGTGGTTTTTCCTGTACCAACTTCACCTGACAACATGGCAAAACCACCCCCTTCCCCAAGCCCGGCCTGCAAACGAAACAAGGCTTCTTTGTGTCGCTGGCTTTGAAAGAGAAAACGAGAGTTTGGCACTATTGAAAAAGGTAACTCGGTGAATCCAAAATATTTCTTATACATGTCTCTCGTCTCTGGGAATTTACTGATAAGAAAAGTAACATTGCTAGCACCAATAGCCAATGCAAATATCTGAATATAAGAGGGACATCTGTGCAAATACTCCTAGTTGGTGGCGCTGTGCGCGATAAACTACTTAATATTGATGTACATGACCAAGATTGGGTTGTTGTCGGAGCAACTCCTGAGTGCTTACTCGAAAAGGGCTTTACTGCTGTCGGCAAAGATTTTCCCGTCTTTCTGCATCCCGAGACCAAGCAAGAATATGCTTTGGCGAGAACAGAGAGAAAAACAGGAACCGGTTACAAAGGGTTTGACTGTTATTTCTCACCCGATGTTACCATCGAAGAAGACCTACTTCGTCGCGACCTTACCATCAATGCAATGGCTCAAGATGATACAGGTAAACTAATCGACCCTTATGGTGGTCAACTCGATCTAAACAATCGTATCTTAAGACATGTTTCTCATGCTTTTGTTGAAGATCCTTTGCGTGTTCTCAGAGTTGCTCGCTTTGCCGCTAAATTACATCATCTTAGCTTTACTATTGCCGATGAAACGCTCGATTTGATGAAAGCGATCGTTGCCTCTAGAGAACTTGAACATTTAACAGCCGAACGTATTTGGCAAGAATGGTACAAATCTCTGTCGACTCAAGATCCACAAATCTTTTTATCAGTACTTCGTGATTGTGGAGCACTTAACGTTATTCTTCCAGAACTCGATAGCCTATTTGGTGTCCCCCAACCAGAAAAATGGCATCCTGAAATAGATACAGGGATTCATAACTTACTGGTTGCCAAACAAGCAGCAAGATTGACCCCCTCAACCAAAATTCGTTTCGCCGCACAAATGCATGATTTGGGTAAGGGTATCACGCCAAAACATGAGTGGCCCAGTCACAAAAAGCACTGCCATACAGGGCAAGCAATTATTAACACTTTGTGTGACAGAATACGAGTACCAAATGACTATCGAGAGCTAGCATTAATCGTCTGTCAACAGCATTCAAATGTTCATCGCGCAGCGGAATTGAGGCCCGAAACTTTGCTCAAGGTACTCAACAGTTTTGATGTTTGGCGTAAACCAGAAAGACTCGAACAAGTACTTATTGCTTGTATGGCAGACAGCCGTGGGCGAACTGGATATGAAGATATCGACTACCCTCAAAAAGCAATTTTTGAGCAAGCCTATAATGCGGCTTTGTCTGTCAATGCTCAGCAGGTTATCAAAGATGGCTACCAAGGGGCTGCAATTCGAGAAGAAATGGAAAAACGAAAAATAGCAGCGATAAAAAATGGCATACGACCCAATAGGGATTTTTAAGCTTTAAAAAAGTCTTATCTAAAAAGCGAATAAAAAATCGCCGCCAAATTTGGCGGCGACTTCTACTAAAGTTTACTAAAAATCAATCAATTATTGACCTTTAACTTCTTTAAGACCATTGTAAGGAGCACGTTCACCTAGCGCTTCTTCGATACGGATTAGCTGGTTGTATTTAGCAACACGATCAGAACGGCTCATCGAACCTGTTTTGATTTGACCTGCTGCTGTACCAACTGCTAGATCAGCAATGGTTGCATCTTCAGTTTCACCACTACGGTGAGAAATAACCGCTGTGTAACCTGCATCTTTAGCCATCTTGATAGCGGCTAGTGTTTCAGTCAAAGAACCAATTTGGTTAAACTTGATAAGAATTGAGTTTGCAATGCCTTTCTCAATACCTTCAGCAAGGATCTTAGTGTTAGTAACAAAGAGATCATCACCCACCAGTTGGATCTTGTTGCCAAGAAGTTCAGTCTGGTGCTTAAAGCCATCCCAGTCAGACTCATCGAGGCCGTCTTCGATAGAAACAATTGGGTACTCTTCAACTAGACCAGCTAAGTAGTGGTTAAACTCTTCAGAAGTAAAGACTTTGCCTTCACCTTTCATGTTGTAGTTACCCGCTTCTTTGTCATAAAACTCAGATGCAGCGCAGTCCATCGCTAGCGTAACGTCTTTACCAAGCTCGTAACCTGCTAGTTCAACCGCTTCTTTGATTGCTGCAAGTGCAGCAGCGTTTGATTCTAGGTTAGGCGCAAAACCACCTTCATCACCAACTGCTGTGCTCATGCCTTTCGCTTTCAGTACTTTCGCTAGGTTATGGAAAACTTCTGCACCGATACGTAGACCTTCTTTCAGAGTTTTTGCGCCAACAGGCTGAATCATAAACTCTTGAATATCAACGTTGTTATCTGCATGCTCACCACCATTGATGATGTTCATCATAGGCAAAGGCATAGAGAATTGACCTGGAGTACCGTTAAGCTCAGCAATATGCTCAAATAAAGGCATACCTTTGGCAGCGGCAGCGGCTTTAGCATTCGCTAGAGAAACCGCTAGGATAGCGTTCGCACCGAAGTTAGATTTATTTTCTGTGCCATCTAGATCAATCATAACCGCATCAACAGCAGCTTGATCTTTCGCATCTTTGCCAACTAGAGCTTCTGCAATCGCACCATTTACCGCTTCAACAGCTTTAAGAACACCTTTACCTAAGAAGCGTGCTTTATCACCATCACGTAGCTCAAGAGCTTCACGTGAACCAGTAGAAGCACCAGATGGCGCTGCCGCCATACCCACGAAACCACCTTCTAGATGAACTTCCGCTTCAACGGTTGGGTTACCACGTGAGTCGATAATTTCACGACCTAGAACTTTAACGATCTTAGACATTGATGATTCCTCTCGTTCAAATATAAATGTCAAATTTAATAGGCAGCAGCACAACTTTAGCAACTGCCTGTATCTCTTTTATTTCTCAAACTCACCGCGGGAGTATTGCCCTGCGGATTTTACAAAACCAGCAAATAGCGGGTGACCATCGCGCGGTGTAGAGGTAAATTCTGGATGGAATTGAGCCGCTACAAACCATGGGTGAGCTGGGTTTTCAATCATTTCAACCAACTTCTTATCCGCCGATAAGCCGGACACTTTCAAACCCGCCTTTTCAATTTTAGGACGAAGCACGTTATTGACTTCATAGCGATGGCGGTGACGCTCATGTATCGTCGCACTACCGTATAACTCTCTCGCTTTGGTGCCTTTTTCTAAATGGCATAACTGAGAACCAAGACGCATTGTACCGCCAAGATCGGAACTTTCTGTGCGCTCTTCTACTTTACCGTCACCATCAACCCATTCTGTGATCAAGCCAATCACTGGATATTTGGTATCTTTATTAAATTCTGTTGAATGAGCGCCTTCAAGACCTGCAACATTACGTGCATATTCGATAAGGGCAACCTGCATTCCAAGGCAAATACCCAAATAGGGCACATTGTTTTCACGGGCATATTGAGCAGAGCGAATTTTACCTTCAATACCACGGTCACCAAAGCCACCCGGTACTAGAATCGCATCAAGACCAGTCAGAGCTTCGTCCCCTTTACTCTCGACATCTTGAGAATCTATATATTTAATGGTGACATTGAGGCGATTCTTTAGACCTGCGTGTTTGAGAGCCTCATTCACTGACTTATAGGCATCTGGTAATTCGATATATTTACCGACCATACCAATGGTGACATCACCTGTTGGATTCGCTTCTTCATATATCACCTGCTCCCATTCAGACAGATCCGCTTCAGGAGCGTCAATACCAAAACGAGCACAAACAAGATCATCAAGCCCTTGAGACTTGATCAGCTGAGGGATCTTGTAGATAGAATCAACGTCTTTCATTGAAATGACCGCTTTCTCTGGCACATTGCAGAACAAAGCAATTTTCTTGCGTTCATTGGCTGGGATCATACGATCACTACGGCAAACCAAGATATCAGGTTGAATTCCGATAGAAAGGAGCTCTTTCACTGAGTGTTGAGTGGGTTTCGTTTTCACTTCACCAGCTGCAGCAAGATATGGCACCAAAGTTAGGTGCATAAACATCGCACGTTCGCGTCCCAATTCAACAGCCAACTGACGAATCGCTTCCATAAAAGGCAGGGATTCAATATCACCCACAGTGCCGCCTACTTCAACAATGGCCACATCATGACCTTCAGAGCCGGCGATAACGCGATCTTTTATTGCGTTGGTAATATGAGGAATAACCTGTATGGTCGCCCCCAAGTAATCACCGCGACGCTCTTTACGAAGAACATCAGCATAAACACGACCTGCTGTGAAATTGTTGCGCTTCGTCATCTTGGTACGAATAAAACGCTCATAGTGACCAAGGTCTAGATCAGTTTCTGCACCATCCTCTGTCACGAATACCTCACCGTGCTGAGTTGGGCTCATTGTGCCTGGATCAACGTTAATGTACGGATCAAGCTTCATCATAGTCACTTTAAGACCACGAGCTTCAAGAATAGCGGCAAGTGATGCTGCTGCAATACCTTTACCTAGAGAGGATACAACCCCGCCAGTAACAAAAATATAATTTGTCGTCATGTTTAACCTGAAATTGGTTGAATGAGGGAAATGGATTTCTTCTGGACGGGAGATAACTATACCAGAAGACCCTCATCCCCACAACGTGAAATCTATCACACAGTAGTTTTTTATTTTTTGCTTCAAATCAAATTAGAATAGTTCAATTTTAGATAGTCAACACTAGGGTTCTTGTCGCTTCACTTGATTCCAAAACTGATCGAGCTGCTCTAAATCAAAATCTTTCAACTGCTTACCTTGTGTTGCAACAATCGACTCAACCCCTTTAAACCGGCGTATAAATTTATGATTGGCTTTGCTCAACGCTGATTCTGGGTCCTGACCTAGGTGGCGACTTAAATTGACCGTCGCAAATAGCAAGTCCCCCAACTCCAACTCGAGTTTTTCTTCATTTGGTGACACTTGGAGTGCTTCATCCATCACTTCATCAATTTCTTCACGAACCTTATCCACCACCGGCCCCAAAGAATCCCAATCAAATCCATAGCGAGCACATTTTTTTTGAATTTTATTGGCCCGAGCTAAGGCTGGTAATGCACTTGGAACCGATTCCAAAATACTGGATTCAGAGCTCCCTTGCAGGGCTTTCTCTCTCACCTTTTCCGCTTCCCAAGCGTCAGACATCTCATCTTGATTGGCAAATTCCACATCGGAAAACACATGAGGATGGCGACGAGTCAATTTTTGGTTTATGCCATCAACCACATCGGAGAATTCAAACATCCCCTGCTCTTTGGCCAGTTGGCTGTAGAAAATCACCTGAAACAGCAGATCCCCCAACTCTTCTTGCAGGTTACGCCAGTCTCGCTGGTGAATAGCATCAACAACCTCATAAGTTTCTTCTATGGTATGAGGCACAATAGTGTCAAAGGTTTGTTGCAAATCCCACGGACATCCTTCTTGAGGGTCACGTAGTTTTGTCATTATTTGTTCTAATTCTTCAATCGGATGACTCATTATTGCGCTCCTATAAAAACAAAAGGCGAGTGGAATACACCACTCACCCTAGATTAAATTGAGAATTGACTACCCCAATCTCTTAACCGACACCACGTCTTTTATTTGTTCCACTCGTTTAGATAAACGTGATAACACCTCAACATTGCTCACTTCAAGGTCAAAATCCATGATGGATAGCTGGCTGCGATAATCCACTCTATTTTTCATGCTGGTGACTTTTATTTTTTCGTTAGCAAACAATGTGGTGATGTCTTTTAGCAATCCACTGCGCTCCATCGCCTCAACACGAACAGTGAGGATATAAGAGCCAACATAGCCACTTCCCCAAACGGTATCGATAATTCTTTCCGGAATATGAAGGCGAAGCTCTTCAAGTTGTTCACAATCTGCGCGATGAACTGAAATTCCACGCCCTTGGGTAATATAACCTGCAATATTATCACCAGGAATAGGCTGGCAGCAGCGTGCTAAATGTGTCATCAGGTTATCAACACCTTCCACAACCACGGCATCTTTTTGAGGGCGACTCATGGCTGGCGCTTTGTTTTCCGCCTCTTGAAGTTTTTCAAGCGCTTGCTGATCTTCCTCTTCAGCCGTGGGTTTATTAACCAAGGCATTAATATGATTAATAATCTGGTTGATACGCAAGTCACCACTACCCACCCCAACATAAAGCTCATCAGCACTGTTAACATTGAATCGCTTAAGGGCATAGCGCTCAGCATCTTTTAGCGTTGCACCAATTTTATGTAACTCAGTTTCAAGGATCTCACGGCCCGCCTCTAAGTTTTTCTCTCGAGATTGTTTGCGAAACCAAGCATTAATCTTCGCTCGTGCTCGCCCTGAAGTCACAAACCCCATCGATGGATTTAGCCAGTCACGAGATGGGTTTGGTTCCTTAGAGGTTATAATTTCAACTTGATCGCCCATAGCCAACTTATGAGTGAATGGAACAATTCGTCCCGCCACTTTAGCACCAATGCAGCGATGACCTACTTCAGAGTGAATATGGTAGGCAAAGTCAAGCGGCGTTGCACCCATTGGCAAATCAACCACATCACCACGAGGGGTGAAGGCATAGACACGATCATCAAAAACTTGACTACGAACCTCATCGAGCATCTCACCAGAATCTGACATTTCTTCTTGCCAGTCGAGCAGCTTACGCAGCCAAGTGATTTTTTCATCATAACCACTGCGCCCACCGCCACCTTCTTTGTACTTCCAATGAGCCGCCACGCCAAGTTCCGAATCTTCATGCATGTCTTTAGTACGAATCTGGATTTCGATGGTTTTGCCTTCAGGTCCAAGAATGACTGTATGTATCGATTGATAACCATTTGGTTTGGGATTGGCTACGTAATCATCAAATTCGCTAGGTAAGTGTTTATATTTGGTATGAACAACACCTAATGCTGCATAACAATCTTGCAGTTTATCTGCGATGATACGCACTGCTCTAACATCAAACAATTCATCAAATGCCAAACTTTTTTTCTGCATTTTCCGCCAAATGCTATAGATGTGTTTAGGACGACCACTGACTTCAGCATTTATCCCAGAGATCTCAATTTCCTTGGAAAGGTCATCGACAAAATCTTTAATATATTGTTCACGTACAATACGTCGCTCGGAGAGCTGCTTGGCTATCTGCTTGTAGGTTTCTGGTTGCTGATAACGAAATGCATAATCTTCAATTTCCCATTTGAGCTGGCCTATACCCAAACGGTTAGCAAGAGGTGCATATATATTGGTACATTCCTTGGCTGCCGCACAACGAACTTCATCTGGCGCCTTTTTAACTTCAATCAGGTTAGAAATTCTTTCAGCCAGCTTAATAATAACGCAGCGAAAATCATCCACCATAGCCAACAACATTCGACGAACATTATCTACCTGAGTAGAAGCTGCACTCCCTTCGATTGTCACATTGAGTTGACCGAGCGCGGCCATTTCTTCAACGCCATCGATCAATTTGACAGTTTCTTTGCCAAAATCATCTTCTAAAGCTTCACGGCCATAAGCACCACTTGATACCAACGGATATAATAAAGCAGCAACCAATGTTGCACGATCCATAGAAAGCGTGGTCAGGATTTCGATCATTTCACGGCCACGCCACAACAGCAAAGCCTTTTGTTCATTATCTGCCAAAATGGTTTCACAGTGGAGGTATACCTCCTTGAGACGTTTAGCCACCTTGGTATCTTGTTTTAAACTCGCGACCCAAATATCCAAATCAAATTCTTCATCTTGATTCAAGTGCGCGCTTCGTACCGCAACCATTATCTTTATCCTGTTTTACTTTCTATGTTCTTGAAGTAAGACTTCTTTAAACGAGGTAAGTTCTTATCAAGCCTTAACGAATAGTGCCATGGATTCTAAATGGCTTGTGTGGGGAAACATATCCAACATTCCCAGTCGCTTCAACTCATAACCTTGATTGAGTAAACGGTGAGAATCTCGCGCCAAAGTAGCCGGATTGCAAGACACATACACCACCCGTTTAGCCCCTAAAGCAGACATTTGCTCTACAATACTCTGAGCGCCAGCTCTTGCTGGGTCGAGCAGTATTTTATCAAATTTGTGCTTTGCCCACGGCTGCTCTGACACATCTTGTTCCAAATTAGCTTGAAAAAATGTCGCATTTTCAATCTTGTTTACCTGGGCATTTTGAGTCGCCTTATCAACCATCTCATCAACGCCTTCAACTCCGATGACTGACTTCACTTGTTTGGCCATAGGTAAACTAAAATTCCCTAACCCACAAAACAAATCTAGCACTCTGTCCTGCGGCGAAAGTTCCAGCCAGTCTAAAGCCTGCATCACCATTTGGGCATTAACCTCTTGGTTAACCTGAATAAAGTTGTTCGGTTCAAATGGAATCGTCAGCCCAGTCTCTTTGTAAACACCTGATTGACCAAATTCGAGCACTAGGTCCTCACTCGTTGGCATCACATACAAACTCATTTTCCGAATTTTAACAAAATTGAGCAAAGCTTGCCGATCTCCATTTGATAATGGTTGAGTATGACGCAGCACAAGAATGCATGTGTTGTCGGCTTTGACTAATTCTACATGACCAATATGCTCTGGCTGAGAAAAAGCCTGCAACAATTGGTATAAATCTGGCAATACCGCATTCAGTTCAGGCACTAAAACAGGGCAATCGGTTAGGGTAACTATATCCTTGCTGTGTTTTTTACGAAAACCAAACTTGAGCTGGTGTGTTTTTTTATCTCGCAATACACTCACTCGCGCCCGTCGGCGATACCCCTTTGTCTGTCCAACGATCGGTGGTTCTAGATCTAGCGTTTTCCCAGCAAATTTTCTCATCAGCTGACTCAAAGTCTGCTGTTTGTACTCCCACTGACTTTGGCTACTTAAATGCTGAAAATTACAACCACCACATTGCTCATAATGGGAACAAAATGGCTGGATACGTTTTTCACTTGGAAGCAAAACTTTAATTAAGGATGCTCGTGAAAACTTACTTTTACTCTCGGTTAGCTGAGCTAAAACTTGTTCTTTGGGCAATGCCCCTTCAACAAAAATAGGTTTGTTGTTTTGATAGGCGATACCTGCACCATGATGATCAAGCTTTTCGATGGTCAGTGCTTGATGCTTGGTATTCAATTGAGTTTTCTTTTTGGGTTGGAAGAAACGCGCCATAACTCTGTTCTTTGCCTTGTTACAATTGCTCGTTATTGGTATCCAAGTATCACCTTTTCATACCTGAATGATTGTCTGAGCCGAGCGAGTTTATTATGCTTAAGTATTCGACGGCTTCTTTTTGCATGGAAGTTATTTTCCCATATCCATACCACGATGTTTAGATAATAATGACCAGATATGGCTTACGCGCCCGCGTTATTACACTTACCTTAGCGCCAACCTTAATCATTGGCTTGCTGTTGAGTGCATTTTTTTCATTTAACCGCTATCACGATCTTGAAAAACAGGTGATGAACTCGGGCTTAAGTATTGTCGAACCTCTAGCCATTGCTAGTGAAGACGGTTTAAAAAGCAACAGCCGTGAAGCAGTCAGACGAATTATCAGCTATGCTCACCGCAAAAATTCTAAATTTGTTCGAAGCATTGCCGTTTTTGATTACAACCATGAACTGTTTGTTACCTCTAACTTTCATCCCAATTTTGAATCTCTGACTTTCCCTCGAAATGAACCCATCCCTCTCCTTGTTACTTCTGATTTGGAGGGAAACACGCTCATTCTGAGGGCACCTATAGTAGCAGAATCAGGACTACTTGCGGCAGCGAAAGGACAAAATAATAATGCTGCATTGGGCTATATCGCTATAGAACTGGATCTCTCTTCACTTCGGCTTCAACAATACCAAGAAGTTTTTTCTGCCTTCCTAGTGTTAGTTTCGGGACTCGGTCTATCTGCGGTCTTTGCTCACCGATTAATGCATGATGTCACTCGCCCTATCTCACATATGAAAAATATGGTCGACCGGATTCGTCGCGGACATTTGGATGTGAGAATTGAAGGCAAAATGCACGGTGAATTAGACACACTCAAAAATGGTATCAATGCCATGGCCGTGTCGTTATCTGAGTATCATGTCGAGATGCAACACAGTATAGATCAAGCCACATCAGATCTAAGAGAAACACTCGAACAGCTTGAAATCCAGAATGTTGAGCTAGATATTGCCAAAAAGCGTGCTCAAGAGGCCGCGAGAGTCAAATCTGAGTTTTTGGCTAACATGTCTCATGAACTCCGTACACCTCTTAACGGTGTGATTGGCTTTACTCGTCAAATGCTCAAAACCAAGCTAACCAACAACCAAACTGATTACCTACAAACCATTGAGAAATCAGCTAATAATCTACTTTCCATTATTAACGATATTCTTGACTTCTCAAAACTTGAAGCAGGAAAACTCGCGCTGGAAAATATTCCATTTGATTTTCAAGAGTCACTAGAGGAAGTGGTTAGCTTACAAGCAACCAGTGCCCACGAAAAAGGTCTTGAAGTGACACTCAAAATTGATCCTAAAATACCTGTAGGTGTGGTAGGAGATCCACTGCGCATTCAACAAGTTCTGACTAATTTAGTTGGTAATTCTATCAAGTTTACTGAACGCGGAAACATAGATATCAGCGTTGAACTACGCTCTCAAAAAGAAGACCTCATCGAACTACAGTTTATGGTTCGCGACACGGGTATCGGTATTTCAGAAAGACAGCAAGCTCAACTTTTCCAAGCGTTCAGCCAAGCGGATGCGAGCATTTCTCGCCGCTATGGTGGGACAGGTTTGGGACTGGTTATTACGCAAAAACTCGTGGGTCAAATGGGCGGTGAGATTAGTCTTACCAGTCGGCTTCACCAAGGCTCTACATTCTGGTTCACCTTAAAGCTCCATTCAACGGATATGCCAGTTAATGGTTTGGTAGAAGCCCAGTCTCTTAAACAGCGTACTTTGCTACTGATAGAACCCAATATGCAAGCGGCATCTGTTATCCAACAATACCTGACTCAAGAAGGTTTGAATGTCACTTATCGCTCGTCAGTGCCAGATGACGAGGAAAATTGTTATGATTACATTTTGCTAAATTTAGCACCAAACAAAACCAACTCGTTAGAACAAGTTGAAATCTGGGTCCAGCAAGTCAAACAATGTGCCCCTCATGTGGTTGTTGGCATTCCTAGCACAAATCTCGCTCTGGCCGATCACCTTATCCAAGCTCATGATGTTGATTGTATTACCAAGCCTCTATCTCGCAGAAAACTGCTACATATTTTGGCAACAAATCAAGACGCACGCCCAATAGTAGAGCATGAGCCAACATACAGCGAAACACTGCCACTGGTTGTAATGGCTGTAGACGACAATCCAGCTAACCTCAAATTAATTAGTGCTTTACTGCAAGAAAGAGTCGAGAAGGTTGTGACCCATACCAATGGTCAAGACGCTGTACTTCAAGCTGAAAAACAAAAATTTGATATTATTTTTATGGATATTCAAATGCCCCATATGGATGGGGTCACTGCATGTCATAAAATCAAAACGACGCAATTCAATGCCAACACCCCTGTCATCGCAGTTACGGCGCATGCAATGACAGGAGAAAGAGATAGATTACTTAGAGCAGGTATGGACGATTACCTCACTAAGCCCATCGAAGAGCATGTCCTTCAACATGTACTAATACATTGGGGAAAATCAAAACACGAAGAGAGTACGTGTGGTAATGACACCACAGTTAAAAACAACTCTCCTGATAATATAAGCCTAAACCATTCAATGACTATCGATTGGCAAGCTGCACTAAAACAATCGGCAAACAAAGCGGAACTTGCACGAGATATGCTACAAATGCTCATCGACTACATACCTGAAGTCAGAGAAGTGGTGGCGTCGTCATTGACCCAGAAAGGTGTCGACAATAAAACGTTACTTCACTGTATTCACAAGCTTCACGGTAGTAGCGCTTACTGTGGCGTGCCTCGACTCAAACAAATTTGTGCCACGATAGAGAAAGCGCTTAATTCTGGCTCAAGCATCGAAGAGCTTGAGCCAGAATTATTTGAGTTACAAGATGAGATGGAAATGGTGACGAAAAGTGCTGCACATTATTTAGATTCGTAGATAACGGTGGCCACCGCATAGTGGCGCTCATCAGATATCGACAAGTGAATGTGTGCGACTTGTTTTGCTAGCGCAATCTCAAATGCCTTACCAGATAATGACAAATAGGGAGCACCATATTGGTCATTGGTAATAGTAAAATCATGAAATGTGACACCTTGAGCAATGCCTGTCCCTAGCGCCTTAGATGCCGCTTCTTTCGCTGCAAATCGCTTGGCTAAAAACCGAGCTTGCTGTTTTAAAGTCTGAAATTTCTCAAGCTCTTGCTCAGTTAATACCCGTCGTGCAAAACTGTCGCCAGAGCGATGGAAAGCTTTCTCAATCCGCTCTATCTCAGTAATATCTGTACCAATACCTACAATCGCCATCTTAGTTACTTACGTGCTTCAACCATTAGCGCTTTCATATCAGCAACCGCTTTATGCAGACCATCAAAAGCCGCGCGGCCAATAATTGAGTGGCCAATATTGAGCTCATAAATTTCAGGGATAGCAGCAATTGGAGCAACATTATGATAAGTCAAACCATGCCCAGCATTGACAGTGATACCCAAATCAGCAGCATAGCTCGCACCCGCTGCAATTTTTTTCAGCTCATCTTGCTGGTCAGCATCATTTTCCGCATCCGCATAGTGCCCAGTATGAAGCTCAATATATGGCGCACCACACGCTTTCGCTGCATCAATCTGCTCTCTATCTGCATCGATAAACAAAGACACTTTAATTCCAGCATCAGTCAAGGTTTTGGTCGCTGCTTTGATTTTCTCTAAATGTCCAACAACATCCAGTCCACCTTCTGTTGTCAGCTCTTCACGCTTTTCAGGCACTAGGCAGACATACTCAGGTTGAGTTTTTAGCGCAATTTCAACCATCTCATCTGTCACTGCCATTTCAAGATTCATGCGAGTTTGGATGGTTTCACGTAAAATATGCACATCGCGATCTTTTATGTGGCGACGATCTTCCCTTAGGTGGATCGTAATACCATCCGCTCCTGCACGCTCCGCTATTTCAGCGGCATGAACAGGATCAGGATATCTGGTTCCACGAGCGTTGCGCAGCGTCGCAATGTGGTCAATGTTCACACCCAGATAAATAGAACTCATTTTTCGATACTCCGTGGTTTGGGGACTAATACTTGCGTAAATAATTCCCTACTTTTTAATGGTTTACCGCCAAGATAAGGCTTTAATGCCATGCGTGTAAAGCGCTTTGCTGCTTTTAATTGCTCTTTTGTCGTAAATCTACGTTCGCTAATAGCAATCAACTCATTACCCCAAAAGGTCAGATTATCTTTTCGTATTGAAGCAATAAAACCTTTTTGCGCTCGATAACTGTAGGTCATATCAGGCTCAATAAGCTCTCCAGTCCCCGCACAGTGCAGAAAGTCAACGCCATACCCCATTGCTGACAGAAGTGATAATTCAAAGCGCCTTAAAGCAGGCTCAGGATTTTCGCACTGAGCCAGTTCAGTGAGCGCAGCCAAATAATCATGAAACAAACCAGGCATAGGAACTTCAGCCATCAAAACTCTTGCTAACAGCTCGTTTACATACATTGCTGAATACAGGGTAAGGCCAGAAAGAGGTAGACCGAGACTAATAGGTTCTGCATGGCGCAGTGTTTTCATCGCCCCCTTGCCTGACCATTTTAGCAGCAAAGGGGTAAACGGCTGAAGCGCTCCTTTAAGTTGAGAGCGTTTGCTTCGAGCGCCTTTGGACATCAATGTCTGCCGCCCATATTCCTCACTAAATACATCAAGGATAAGGCTTGACTCGCTGTAAGGACGTCGATGAAGCACAAAACAACGTTGTAAGCCTTCTGCAATCATTTTTTCCCGTCCAAAGAATAAAGGAGCCAAGTGGCTCCTTATCTGTGTGATGCTGGAGCAATAAAGGCTCACACCAAATTAAAGATCATCGATATACCCTAACGATCTCAAGGCTCGTTCATCGTCAGCCCAACCTGATTTCACTTTAACCCAAGTTTCCAAATATACTTTGCGACCAAACAATTCTTCCATATCTAGACGAGCCTCTCGTCCTATGGTCTTAATTTTCTCGCCGCCTTTCCCTATGACCATTTTTTTCTGGCCACTACGTTCTACAAGGATCAAAGCATTAATGTGGAACCCATCTGTATCAGGGTTGTAGTCAAAGCGCTCAATTTCTACAGTGACAGAATAAGGTAATTCTTCACCGGTAAACCTCATCAACTTCTCTCGAACAATCTCAGACGCCATAAAACGCTGGGAACGATCCGTGACGTATTCTTCTGGAAAGTGATGCGTTGCTTTAGGTAAATGCTCTCGAACATGTTTACGTAACACGTCAATATTTTTACCGTGCTTGGCAGAGATTGGCACCACATCGACAAATTCCATCCGTTTGGACATTTCCATCATATGCAGCATGACCTCGTTTCGGTCTTGAACGTTATCAACCTTGTTCACACACAGTACAACTGGGAAGTTAGACTTCTGAAGCTTAGTGAGCACCATCTCATCATCGCTTGTCCAGTGAGTTCCATCGACGAGGAAAAACACCAAATTCACATCACTAAGCGACGAGTTTGCCGCTCGGTTCATCAGGCGGTTAATCGCTCGCTTTTCCTCGATATGTAGACCTGGGGTATCGACATAAATGGCTTGATAGTCACCCTGAGTGTCGACGCCCATAATTCGGTGACGCGTCGTCTGTGGTTTCCGCGAAGTTATCGAAATCTTTTGCCCAAGAATTCGATTTAACAGTGTTGATTTGCCGACATTTGGTCGCCCCACTATGGCGATAAAACCACAATGTTGGTTGTCTGGAGCGCTTTTTTCGCCACTCGTTGCGAAAAAAGCGTCAATGTCAAATTCGTTTTTGTCCGATGAATCAGTCATTGCTAAGTTGCTCTAATGCTATTTCTGCAGCCGCTTGTTCTGCCTTGCGGCGGCTGGTGCCTTTACCAATAACAGACGTTCCTATGCCCGCCACATCACACGAAACAGTAAACTGCTGATTGTGCGCTTCACCTTTAATATTAGTCACTGTATAGACAGGTAGTGGTTTTCTTCGCCCTTGCAGAAATTCCTGCAAACGAGTTTTAGGATCTTTTTGCGAGACTCCAGGCTCAATAGCCTCAAGACGCTGTTGATACCAACTTAGGATAATGCCACGAACAACTTCAATATCACTGTCGAGATAAATGGCACCAATTATAGCTTCAACCGCGTCTGCAAGAATCGAATCACGGCGAAAACCGCCACTTTTTAACTCACCTGGACCTAATTTTAAGTAATCTCCAAGCTCGAATTCACGCCCCAATTCAGCGAGAGTATTCCCTCGAACTAACGTTGCCCGCATACGGCTCATATCCCCTTCATTAATCTCAGGGAAACGGTGATAAAGATCATCGGCAATGACAAAACTTAAAATTGAATCGCCCAGAAACTCTAGACGTTCATTGTGTTTTCCATGAGCGCTGCGATGTGTCAGCGCCAATTGAATAAGCTCAGCATCATTGAAAGAATAGCCAAGCTTTTTTTCTAATTTAGATATGGGAGAATTCATGCTCTCTCGATATATTTACTTAATACCACCGATGCGATTAAAACGCACACCTGTTGGGATCCATGAAGGCAAGATACTGTCAGCATCACGATCAAATTCAAAGCTTATCCATATAGCGACAGCCTTACCAACCAAATTTGCTTCAGGTACAAACCCCCAAAAACGGCTGTCGGAACTGTTGTCCCTGTTATCGCCCATTGCAAAGTACTGGCCTTGAGGTACCACCCACTCAGTGGTACCACTACGAGGATAGTATTGCTCGATAGGGTTACGAACCAGCGGATTAACCAAAATATTATGTGCGACATTGCCCAATTGCTCTGTCATTTGAATTTGCTGAATACCTCGATCACGGAACTCACTTTGTTCAACATTAGACAGTTTAACAGGTTCACACACTGACGTGCCTGCCTTTTGGATACATAACTGTTTATCATCACTATAACGAATCAGATCACCAGGCAAACCAACCACACGCTTGATATAGTCGACACTAGGCTGAGGTGGATGCTTAAATACAATGATATCACCACGTTCTGGCTTACCCACATCAACCAATTGAGAGCGCCATACCGGATCTTTAAGACCATAAGCGTATTTTTCTACTAAGATAAAATCTCCGACGAGCAAGGTTGGCATCATAGAACCCGATGGAATTTGAAATGGCTCATAAATAAATGAGCGCAACACCAGCACCACTGCAATCACCGGAAAAATAGACACACAGTTTTCAATCCACCATGGCTGCTTAACCACTTTTTCTGTCACTGCAGCATCAAGCTCTTGAGTTTGAGCTTCGATTGTCGCGAGTTGAGCATGACGTTTTTTCGCAAACACCAACTTTTCCAGTACCCAAACAATACCGGTTACCAAAGTGACAATAACTAGGATCAGTGAAAATGTATTCGCCATTGACTTCCCTTATCTCTTAAAACACGAAAGTGAAAGAGCCGTAACCCCTTCACTTAGTCATAGGTTAATTTATCAGAAAACGATTATCTAATCTTTACCAACATGCAGAATCGCAAGGAAAGCTTCTTGAGGCAGTTCTACGTTTCCGATCTGCTTCATACGCTTTTTACCCTCTTTCTGCTTCTTCAATAATTTTTTCTTACGACTTACATCGCCACCATAACATTTTGCAATCACGTTCTTGCGCAGCTGTTTCACCGTAGAACGAGCAATAATGTGGTTACCTATTGCAGCTTGAATCGCAATATCAAACATCTGGCGAGGAATAAACTCTTTCATCTTTTCGACGAGCTGGCGACCACGAGTTTGAGAATTATCTTTATGCGTAATCAACGCCAGAGCGTCAACTTTATCACCATTAAGCAGTACATCGACCCGAACCATATTAGACGCTTCAAAGCGCTGGAAATTGTAGTCTAATGAAGCATAACCACGCGAAGTTGATTTCAGGCGGTCAAAGAAATCAAGCACGACTTCTGCCATAGGGATATCATAAGTGACTGCGACCTGATTGCCGTGATAAACCATATCGACTTGGATACCGCGCTTCTCTACACACAAAGTAATAACATTACCTAGATAGTCAGAAGGAACAAGAATATTGCAGCGGGCAATCGGCTCACGTATTTCGTCAATATCATTCACAGCAGGCAGTTTGGCTGGACTGTCCACATACAGTAGATCGCCATCCGTTTTCTTGACTTCATATACCACGGTCGGTGCGGTAGTGATAAGATCTAAGTCGTACTCCCGCTCAAGACGCTCCTGTATGATTTCCATGTGTAGCATACCCAGGAAACCACAACGAAAACCAAAACCAAGTGCTGCTGAGTTTTCTGGTTCATAAAACAAAGAAGCATCATTAAGGCTCAGCTTACCCAAGGCATCACGAAAGTTTTCATAATCATCTGATGATACAGGGAAAAGACCTGCATAAACCTGTGGTTTCACTTTTTTAAAGCCTGGCAACGGCTTTTCGCAGCCATGTTTAGCAAGCGTCAACGTATCACCAACTGGAGCACCAAGAATATCCTTGATACCACACACAACCCAGCCCACTTCACCTGTATTTAGTTGAGTCGTATCTTCCTGCTTCGGCGTAAAGATACCAAGACGATCCACACCCCAAACTTGACCTGTGCTCATGACTTTGATTTTGTCATTCTTCTTCAAAGTGCCATTTTTAATTCTGACTAAAGAAACAACGCCAAGATAATTATCAAACCAAGAGTCAATAATCAGTGCTTGCAATGGGGCATTTTCGTCACCTTCAGGTGCGGGGATCGCAGAAACAATATTTTCCAGCACATCTTCAATACCCATCCCTGTTTTTGCAGAGCAGCGCGTTGCTTCCATTGCATCAATACCAACAATTTCTTCAATCTCCTCAGCAACACGCTCAGGGTCCGCTGCTGGCAAATCAATTTTGTTCAAAATAGGGACCACTTCTAGGTCCATTTCAATTGCCGTATAACAGTTTGCGAGGGTCTGAGCTTCAACGCCTTGACCAGCATCAACGACGAGAAGCGCACCTTCACAAGCAGCAAGAGAGCGAGAAACTTCGTAGGCAAAATCCACATGCCCCGGAGTATCAATGAAATTTAATTGATAGGTTTCACCATCTTTGGCCGTATAATTGAGTGTCACACTCTGAGATTTAATAGTGATGCCACGTTCACGCTCCAAGTCCATAGAGTCAAGGACTTGAGCCGCCATTTCACGGTCACTCAATCCTCCACATACTTGGATCAAACGGTCAGATAGGGTCGACTTACCATGGTCGATGTGGGCGATTATCGAAAAATTACGAATGTGCTTCATGATTTAGTGTGACTAAACTCTTAAAAATAGGGACATAAAAAGGCCGCATTTTTGCGGCGCTTCAATAAAGTTGGCAGATTCTAACCAATTTCTAAACAATTCGCACTAGCTAATTGGTTCACCTAACACTCGCAACAGTTTGACATCTCGAAGCGATCGCCGCTCAAGTTTAGCCACCAAGCGTTTTGCACAATATATTCCACCAAGCGTAGCAAGGGCTGAAGACAAAATGGTGAGGCCCTCTCCAAGGTTTAATAAGGGGCTCAGCAGCCATTCACCAGCGATAGCACCAAAAATCATTGAGAGCAAAGGCACAAGATAAACGACAACAGCAGACTGCAATATGTCTCTTTCGGCAAGACCTATTTCAACCAATTGCCCCTGTTTAACCGGTAAATTAGTATACAAATACCAATGCAAAGACTTGCTTCCCAAAGCCTTGGAGATCATTCCAGTGCCACAGCTTTTTTGCGATGAGCAGCTAGAACAACTGGTTTGCTGATCACAGCTTAGCTCCAGAGCATACCCCCCATTAGTCGGAGTGACTGAAGAGACGGTTGCGAGAGCCGTCATCATTGCGGCTTGCCCACGGCTTTGTTAATAGTAACAGATTGAGCAATCCTTTTTGCCGTAGATGGCGGTATATCACCGACAACTGAGATTTCTTTGTCACCTTTAACATAGCTATGCAGTGTCCTACGGCCCTGTCGCACAAGCTGGCCTTTTAATGAATAATTGTCACTCTCTGAAACATAAACAGAAAAGCTGAACAAACCATCGCTGAACATCTGCGTCTCTACCATACGCTCAGAATTGCCTATTCGATAGCGATTCAGCTCTGTTGACTCAAAGCCAATCGGAGTCCAACCAACTGTCCAGAAGCTATTTTCTAACTCACCTTTAGGCAGGGATAATACACTGGGCAATTTTTTAGTATTGAGCGTACTTAATTGTTCAGAAATACTGTCATTCACACTATAAGATATAGTACGGTACTGCTCGAGTACTTCCCCATCACGATCAACTAAATCGGCCCTCAGTGGCAACTTCGTTTTCTCATCAACCCACAGAATATAGGAATAACGAAGACCATCTTTTGAAGCAACCCTAAGGACTTGACAAGCAACGCCAGCTTCACGAGCTCGGCCAACCTCAATAAAATCGTAAAACTGGCTAAGTTCCTCTACATCATTGTTCAACAGCGGAATAGTAGGCGCAACTATATTGCCGGATTCTATCGTAAATGGCTCAACCCCAGGTTCAATGTAGCTGACTTCGCCACCACGTCTTATGACTTCGCGATATGGACCACTGAGATAAACGAGATGGGCAAGCTGCTGATCATTACTTCGAGCATGGCGATACAATAGAGGCTCAATGCTATTTTTCTTGATCAGAATATAAGACAGTTCATAGTTGAGGTGCTGACTAGCCTCGTTCATTTGATGCAACAACGCCTCTGCAGTTTTTTCTTCTGCAAAGGCGAGTGGCGAACTCAAACTGAACAGTGTCAGTACACTGGTCAGAATTTTTTTCATTCAACTACCGTTTTTGAGTTGTCATTGTGTTCAGAGTCATTGCTATTCAAACGCAACTGTAATTCATAATCTTGTAACATGGCATTAATTCGACGCCTCTGTTCTTGAACATTAGTTGCATTATTTGTGACTGGCTGTTCAACCGAGCTGCGGGTTAAGCTTACAGGTTCCGCAGTCCCCGTAAATGGGATAGTTTGCAGTACTGGAAGTTGCTCGAGCTCAGCTTGCCCAGTCTCACCACCATATTGCTGAACGCCGATAATGACAGCCAAGGATACACATGCAGCCACTGCGACCTGACCAAACTGGTTCAGCCAAGCAGGTAATTGGCGCCGAGCTTTAGCAGGATGAGGCTGTTCAACAGCGGCGTGGATTTGTGCCACACTTTCTAGAGAAACCCTTGAATGAGCCGCCTCTTCTTCCAGAGCAAGCGCCACGCGTTCGGCTATGTTCCACTCTATTTTTTGCGGAACTTCGCCTCGCATGACATCACCAATTAAATGGTAATTGTTCCAAGTCTGTTGGTTAGATTGGTCTTGCTCTAGCGTACTAATTAGAGCTTTATCAACCAACTCTCCATCCATGAGCGCTGAAATTTTTTCTTTGTCAGCCATTCTTTTCACCATTAACTTTAGTGGCATTAGCGTTGTATCAGTGGTTGAATTTTCTTTTCAACCGCTTCACGAGCCCGGAAGATACGAGAACGTACCGTTCCAACAGGACAATCCATAACATCCGCAATTTCTTCGTAACTTAAACCGTCAAGTTCTCGTAACGTCATTGCGGTTTTCAAATCATCAGGCAGTGCTTCGATCGCACTAAAAACTACCCGCTTCAATTCTTTGGACAACGTTAAGTTCTCAGGGTTCGAAATTTCTTTTAGTGCACTACTTGTTTCGTAGTATTCAGCTTCTTCAGTATCCACATCCTGAGCAGGCGGCCTACGCCCCTGAGCAACAATATGGTTTTTAGCAGTATTGACAGCTATCCTATATAACCAAGTATAGAAGGCACTTTCACCTCGAAAACTAGGTATAGCACGATACGCTTTAATAAATGCTTCTTGTGCTACGTCTGGCACATCACCAGGATTGTTGACGTAGCGAGAGATAAGATTACAGACTTTATTTTGGTATTTTATGACCAAAAGATTAAAGGCTTGCTTATCTCCATTCTGAACTCGCTCAATAAGCACTTGATCGGTCAGCTGCTCGTTCATTCGAGCGTGTACTCCTATTGTTATCGACCCCTACCTTACAGATATGAGCATTAATTATTCAAAATGTAGTATTGACACCACCGCTTACTTGAGCACTATTGTGACTCAGCAGTAAAGATAAAGTTCAAACTTTCTGCAGAATTTATTCCAATAAGTGATGATTCTAAGACTTTAGCTCAATGATTGTGGGGACGAACGTACCTAAAAGCAATGTTATTTACAAAGAATTGCACTCATTCCGATGCTAATATTATCGGTTTAGCCTGTTTATCAGAGCTAAATTGAGGTGTATAAATCAGCTTAACGAGCAACAATGCTCAATGGCTGATATCCTATGTTTATTAGGGTGTCAGTAGTATTTTATTCAGGAATTTAAAAGTGTTATGAACGCGAACCGTGAACATCAATGTGATGTGTTAGTGGTAGGGAGTGGCGCGGCTGGTCTGTCGTTAGCGTTGCGTGTAGCCGAATACGGCAAAGTCATAGTCTTAAGTAAGGGACCAAGAAGCGAGGGGTCGACATACTACGCGCAAGGTGGTATTGCTGCCGTCTTTGATGAGTCAGACAGTATCGAATCACATGTTCAAGATACCCTCATTGCTGGTGCTGGTTTATGCGAGCAGGAAACCGTGGAGTTTATCGCTCAAAATGCAAAAACCTGTGTTCAATGGTTAATCGACGGAGGTGTCCCTTTTGACCGTGAGGATGGAGACAGTGATGATAAGCCTCGTTACCATTTGACCAGGGAAGGCGGGCATAGCCACAGACGAATTCTGCATGCCGCTGATGCAACAGGCATGGCAATGCAAAACTCTCTGCAGGAAAACGCTCATAATCACCCCAATATTACCGTATTGGAACGGCACAATGCTCTCGATTTAATATGCGAAGACAAAATTGGGGGTGATTCTTGCAAAGTGATTGGCGCTTATATTTGGAACCGCAACCAAGAACATGTCGAAACCGTAAGAAGCAAATTTGTTGTGCTCGCAACAGGCGGAGCCTCCAAGGTTTACCAATATACTTCCAATCCAGATGTCTCCTCAGGAGATGGTATTGCCATTGCTTGGAGAGCTGGATGTCGAGTCGCCAATATGGAGTTCAACCAATTCCATCCAACGTGTTTATATCACCCTGAAGCAAGAAACTTTTTGCTCACTGAGGCTCTGCGAGGGGAAGGCGCTTTTCTGAGGCGACCTGATGGCTCTCGCTTTATGCCTGATTTTGACGAAAGAGAAGAGCTGGCTCCTCGTGATGTTGTAGCGAGAGCAATTGACTTTGAAATGAAGCGTCTTGGGGCGGATTGTATGTATTTGGATATCAGCCATAAACCCGCTGATTTTATCGAGAAACATTTTCCAACCATATATAGCCGTCTCATGGATTTGGGCATTGATATGACCAAAGAAGCCATTCCTGTTGTCCCAGCGGCCCATTATACTTGTGGTGGCGTAATGGTGAATAAACAAGGGGAAACCGACTTGTCACAACTTTATGCGGTTGGTGAAGTCAGTTATACAGGTCTTCATGGGGCTAATCGTATGGCATCAAACTCCTTGCTTGAATGTGTGGTTTATGCGTGGTCTGCTGCCAACGATATTATAGAAAAACTCGATAAATCAACTTTGCCCCCTCCACTTCCAGCATGGGATGAGAGCCAGGTTAGCTGCTCTGATGAAGAAGTTGTCATACAACATAACTGGCATGAACTGCGTTTATTTATGTGGGACTACATGGGAATAGTCCGTACTGATAAACGTCTTGAACGAGCCTTACGTCGAATTCAATTACTTCAACAAGAAACACACGAGTATTACAGCAACTTCAGAGTATCGAATAATTTGCTTGAACTGCGCAATCTGCTCCAAGTGGCTGAGCTCATGGTTCGTTGTGCAATGGAAAGGAAAGAGAGCCGAGGGTTGCACTACACTCTCGACTATCCAGAGCCAGCAGAAAATAGTGGCCCAACGATTCTTTGTCCAACCAAGTAAAGGTTACACGCCTAGGGAGCGTAACGCTCCCTTTTTAACGACAGTAACAACTGCCTGTAGTGCTCATCAGAGACACTATCGCGCCACAAGATATATTTTTCGCCGTCAGAAAATTGCATTAACAAGCCAAACGCAGATAGGCTCGTGGTTATCTTTTGGATTCGAGTCTCTTTCCCATTGACAAAACAGACTCCGGAATTGGACATAACTAACTGGCCTCTGAACGCATTGGCCAACCAATTGGTACGTAAATGAAATACCGACAAGTACCCAACAAGATACACAGTGATTGGCAAAGGCATTTCAGAAACTGAAAACCAGCAAGAGGCCAAAATCAACATACTGAAGTTGGCCTGACAAGAGAAAAATGACGTTGTGGCCAATAACCTAACGTACTTTACTGAGGTTGTGGGCAACAATTTTGTCAACCATGGACGCATGGCCTAAATTATCACTTCGACCATGCCCCATAATCCAAGTAAACAGATCTGGATCATCACACTCTAAAAGTGCCACAAAATCATGTTTTTCATCATCTTGAAGCGCTTCAAAACATTCTTCGAAAAATGGCATAATCACAACATCCAGCTCTAACATACCTCGGCGACATGCCCACTTAATGCGCGCTTTTTCTTCTGGAGTATACATTTTCATTCCCACCTTTTCGGTTATTTGCCGCGAGTGTAACAATCCATAGTTCGAACAACCACTAACTTAGTCACAATCCCGATCAAGGTAACAAATTTCTCACTCTCCCTAAAACCCTTGAAAGGTTGTTTCTTGGGGCCATTCAGCGCTAACATAGCAAACATACTATCGTATTCAGGTAAATATCATGGATTGGCAAAACGACTTCGACCAACTCTCACTATCAAGCAATGACTCCCTTCCCAAACTCCTACTGACTCATTTGACTTCGTGGGGAATGATCATCGCCCAAGGAGATGACAAAAAGTCTTACTTGCAAGGTCAGGTCACATGTGATGTGGTCAAGCTCACTAAAGAAGAAAGCACATTAGGTGCTCATTGCGATGCAAAAGGCAAAACGTGGAGCATATTTCGCTTGTTTCACCATCTCTCTGGTTACGCAATGTTTCAACCTAAATCAGCCATCGACAAAGAACTTGCTGAGCTGAAAAAGTATGCCATTTTTTCTAAAGTTGAGTTTCAAGCGAGCCATGACGTATTGCTTGGCCTTGTCGGAACACATGCCACTACCACTATAGATAATCTATCATCGCAACGAAGCGATGTGAGAGAGATTGAGGGTGGTACCGCGGTCAAAATTGATCAACAAAGGTGGTTACTTGCCGTCAGTGAGGAAGCGGCAAACAAACTGTGCCAATCTATCGAAGCTCAAAAAGTTTCTGATCAGATTTGGACGCTGTTAGACATTCAAGCAGCCATGCCTATAGTTTCAGACCTTGTACAAAATGAACACATTCCACAAGCACTGAATCTTCAAGCTCTTGGTGGAATCAGTTTCAGCAAAGGATGTTATACGGGACAAGAAACGGTTGCCAGAGCCAAATACCGTGGAATCAATAAACGTGCCTTACAAATTGTATCAGGTGAGTGTAACAAACCGCTGGCTAATGCCGAGTTAGAACGCTCAGTTGGTGATAATTGGCGCAGTGCTGGCACATTAATGGCGAGTTATGAGTTTAGTGATAATAAAGCAATAGGTCTTATTGTTTTGCCCAACAATCTAGACGCAAATACTCAATTTCGTCTCGCAGACCAACCTGATACAAGATGGGAAATTCAACCTCTGCCTTACTCATTGGATGATGACGAATAAATTCGAAACGAGCATAACCCGCTATCTTGAATCACAGCGGGTTTCATTTAGATTACTACCTCACCATTCTCCAGCAACAACGATAGAGGATGCCGCAAAGCAAAGAGGTATTAGGCCAGAACAGATGGTCAAGTGCATTCTTCTACGGGATATGGACAGCGAATATGTGTTAGCCTGTGTCCCCGGTGACCGTTTGGTTGATCCTAGGAAAGTCCGAAAGATACTCAACTGTCGGCGCATGACTTGTGTGGAGCGCGACGACGTTCAATCTCTTACTGGCTCTCAAATCGGAACACTAACCCCTTTATTGTTGCCTAGATACATGCCGATTTTTTTTGACCACAGTATATTACTTCAGCCAGAGGTCACCATCAGCAGTGGCTCATTACTCGCAGGTATCGCGTTAAAAACCGATGATTTGATAAACCTATGCGCTCCTATACTCGCTGATATTTGTCGCTGATACATATCTAATTATCCTCTAGAAGCGATCCAAAAAGTGACATTTAAATGTGAGTCATTACTCAGTAATGGGTTAAATCTTGATTATTTTTATTCGAATTGAAGGCATATAAAATCATTTTTCATTTCTTCAATTACACTTACTCTTGTTGGATACCGAGTGGCTAGAACTTAGCCCAAACTGTACCTGTAATTGATGTGCTCGCCTTTAGTTACGAGTACTAACTCGGTTTCCAACCGCAAAGTGAAATTACGGATTACATCGAATTTTACTCTTGCGTAATGCATCTGTGACTATTTGCCCGCTACAAGCGGGCTTTTTTTATGCAAAAAATTCACCTTATCTTGTCACACAATAAAAAAATTAAACTATTCTTAAAAATGTCATAAATCTCGGGTTTACTATTTCATGACTGAACAACGAAACAAGTTCCATAAGCAGAATATAATTGGGGAAGGCATCACATAGAAATGGGTATTTATCTGTAATTTTTTCTAATAACGCACAAATACCTTAAAAAACTCATTATACTGCATATATTCCCAGTATCATCACATTAATATCGAATGGGGAATTATATACTTGCAGAGCTTGCTACATATAAGGATCACTCTATGAGACTGTTTAAGCGCTACACACCGGGAATGATTGCTAAACACGTAAGTCGACTGTTTAAGGGAAGGATTTATATTTACGGTGTTGGCAAGTTTGAATTCGATAATGGGAAGCTGGTATTGCCAGAAAGAGCCGAAAAACGCCACTTTCAAACGGTGAAAGAAGTCAATCAAGAAATTATGCGGCTGCGTTGCGCATACATATAAAATTTTAAAGGGGCTGGGCAAACCAGCCCTTTGTCATTGAGTCATACCACTTCTTGTTCAATATACTTAGCTAAAGCAGGCAACTTTCCTTTAAGACCAAGCGCTCTTTTCATGATCTCATCTTTGGCACTCGGCAATTGACCAACGAGCGTCATGCCTAGCCCTCGAATAAGCTTTTTGGCAGGATTATCACTAGCAAACAAATCTTTAAAGCCTTGCATGGATGCAATCATTTTAGCCGCTTCCGACTTACGCCAGCGTTCGTAACTGCGTAAATGGCGACGACTGCCAATATCATGACCTCTTCGCCAATTGGCTTGAATTTCTTGAGCTAAACTCGCAGCATCAAGCAACCCTAAATTGACCCCTTGTCCAGCCAGAGGATGGATGGTATGTGCCGCATCGCCAACCAATGCGACTCTATCGACGGCGAAGTCTCGTGCATAGCGCATTTTTAAGGGAAACGAAGCACGCTTGCCAATCACTTCACAAAGACCGAGCCTTGCATCAAACTCGGTCGTCAGTGCTTTGTTAAACTCTTCGTCGGGCATAGCGACCAAATACTCAGCTCGCTCTGGATCGGTTGACCACACGATTGAACTCATATTACTCTGGTTCATAGGTAAAAAAGCAAGTGGCCCTTGAGGAGTAAAGACTTGGCGCGCCACTTTTCCATGTTCTTCAGCCGTCCAAATATTGGCCACTATCGCGCTATGTCCATAGTCCCAATGAGTAAGAGGAATGTTTAACTGTCTTCGTACCCATGAGTTTGCACCATCCGCCCCAACCACCAGTTTGGCTGTAATTCCTTGCCCATTGGCCAAGTTTAGCCACACTTCACTTTCACCAACCGCCATGGAATGGCATTGTGCTGGCATATGAAGGCTGACGTTAGGCATTTGCTTGACTCTATCAAGAAGAGATAATTGAATCACTCTATTTTCTACAATGTGTCCCAAGTCTGGTTGAGCAAGTTTCTTTGCATCAAATTCAATACGAGCAAAGCTATCCCGCTCCCAAACTTCCATAGCAGAATAAGGGGCTGCTCTTCGCTGTATTATCCCTTCCCACGCACCTAAGTTGCGTAAAATAATTTCACTCGAGCGACTAAGAGCCGACACTCGGATATCAGGGAGGTCATTGATTTCACAGTCTGGTATCTGGCTTTCGATTACTGCCACTCGCAATTCTGTGTCTTTAAAGGCCGCGGCAAGTGCAAGACCTACCATACCCCCACCAACAATGGCGATATCAACACTTTGCATCATCGAATCATTCCTCACTCAGGTTACTATCTAGCAACCAAACCTAGTGTTCTTGTTAATAATGGTACTTTAAGCATCGCAACATTATCCAATGCTGCCAAGCCCAGATTACGAGCAATTCTAAAACTTAGATAGTCATTGGAAAAAATACCGACCAGAGACGAGGTTAGTGAAGCCGTCGCCACCCTATCTTGCTCTCGGCGACGTCTATATTCACTCAAGACTGGATAGGCACCGGGATCATCAAGTCGAGACATGATAGATTCCGTCAACGTGGCTATATCTCGAATCCCCAAATTAAAGCCCTGACCCGCTATTGGATGTAAGGTTTGCGCCGCATTACCAACTACTGCAAATCGATGTGAAACATTTTGCTGACGAAAACTTTGTGTCAATGGGTAGCAACTTCTTTGCCCGATAGTTTCAAATTTCCCCAATCGCCAACCAAATGTATTTTGCAAAGACTGCATAAAAGCGACGTCATTTAAAGACATCATTCGCTTTGCTTGTTCAGGGTTAAGGCACCAAACCAAGGACATTCTATGCTCACTCATAGGCAGTAATGCTAAAGGCCCCGAAGAAGTGAAGCGCTCAAAAGCATGCCCGTGATGAGCTTGGGATGTTTTGACGTTTGCAATTACTGCAACCTGATCAAAATCATGCAAGTTAGACTCAATGCCTAGCAACTCGCAACATGTTGACATCGCACCATCAGAAGCCACCAAAAGTTTTCCTACTATCGACTGCCCATCATTTAATGTAACGCGCACTTCATGCTGAAACCTTTCAATCTGACTAACATGAGCGGGACACAACATGTGAATCCCATCACACCCGCTCACTCTATCATTATAGTATCGACCGACATCCGCCAACTCGATAACGTATCCAAGTGCCTCAGCCGCGATCTCTTGGTGATCAATGTCGGTCATCCCTGCATGACCGCAATCGGACACGTGAATATGCTTTATCGCGGTAGCCAATTGAGAGATATCCTGCCAAAGACCAAATTGCTTGAAAAGATCCACTGTTCCCAAAGACAAAGCAATTGCACGCGAATCAAATCCAGGATGAGCATCATAGTCAGCCTGATAGGGCTCAACGACAGCAATGGATAATGCCCCTTGTGAGTACTTATTTATCGCAAGAGCTAGTGTCATCCCCGCCATTGCACCTCCGGCGATAACAATGTCAAATTGCTTCATGAAACGTCCTATCTAGTGAATAGTCGGAGCCTTTTTTTCGATCGGCTTTTGACCAAATTCAGCGTGAATGGTTAGTGCGCAAACTTTAATATGTTCAATGACTTGCTCAAGAAGCTGGGCCTGTTCTGCAAGATCATCTTCTTCATCGATGGCCAATTTGGAGATTTCTTCTAAGTCCGTCAGCGCTTCTTTGCTCTCCTTGGAGGCATGTTTAAGCTCTATGCCAACTAAGCCAAGTCCAGAAATATAATGATTGACCCACTCAGCTACACCATCTGCAACATCAAATAAGCTCGCGCTTGCATCTTCATCTGGAAGCAAGATAGAGATGTTCATGGCCGAATCAGTAAACTCAGCAATGGTAGCATCCAAGGTTGATTGAGCGAGTTGTAATGGTTTCGCCGGCCATCCCATACCATCATTGGTATAATCAAAAATCATCGGCTGCCAGCTATTGTCGGTTATGCTTAAGCCTCCACTCAACATACCCGCGAGTAAACCGTGTAATTCAGCAGGATTGACGGCTAAACCTGCCGTTTGTAGTTCACTTGCCAGAGTAAGGTAAGCTGGCAACTTATGTTCGCTCATACAAGCGCCCCAAAAAATAAGTAAATAATATCGATTCTAGCATTTACTGAGAGGAGCGAAAACGAAGGATTAGCGTAATCTGGACGGCTTTTATACAATTTGATTAATTAGTGTATCTTTGTGAGGGATTTCTTCGACTTCGCAGGGAAAAGCTTGAATCTTAACAAGCCTTTTCCTATAGTTTCTTCCTTGGTGATCATCTACATATCACACCCTACTAACGTATTTAGAGTCGCTATGAGTAATCAAGCAGTTGAAGTTGAAATTTTAGGCAAGTTAACTCGGGTAAATTGTCCAGAGGGGCAAGAAGAGTCGTTGCGTAATGCAGCTCAGCAACTTGATGAGCGTCTAAAAGAGATGACTTCAAAAACAAAAATCACCAACGAAGTCCAATTACTCACCTTTGTGGCACTGAACGTCTGTCATGAACTCGAAAGCCGTGATACATTAGAAGCAGAACAGAAAAAAGCGTTAACTAACAAGTTAGAACAACTGACGGCGTCGCTTAGCGATGCGCTTAGTCAAGTGACACTTAAACAGCAATAAACTTGTTATACTAACAATAGAATTTACCCTGGAGTGTTCGTTAGGGGATTAAGTCCCTGAGCCGATAAGCAATACATAAGGGTTGGTACTTGATAGCTATTGAGCAAGCTCGGCTTGAACCGAGAAGCCTACGGTTACCATTGCTGATCCGCCTTGAACCAGCTGGTTCAAGGGTCGAAATCTCCAACGACACTCTGGGGTACTCTACCAAATGTAGCTTCACCTATGGTATTCTCATGACTCTTTCTCGGCAAGACTACCGAACACTCATTCGTACCCAACGTAACCAATTGACTCAAGAAGAACAAAAACGATCTGCTGAGTCGCTAGCCACGCACTTCCTGACCTTACCCGAGATAAAACAAGCGCAAGATATTGCCCTATACTTGCCTGCCGATGGTGAAATAGATACCTCAATAATTATTGACCAGTTGCGTCATCTAAACAAAAACATTTATCTTCCTGTGATTCACCCTTTCTCTAGCGGTCACCTTTTATTTCTTCGCTATGATTTGACTACCGCTATGGTACATAATCGCTACCATATCCCTGAACCAAAACTTGAAAAAGATAAAATAATACCTGTCGCTCAGTTAGATATAATATGTACCCCCTTGGTTGCTTTTGATAAGCACGGCCATCGACTCGGCATGGGCGGTGGCTATTATGATCGTACGCTAGAGCCTTGGTTTCATTATCAATCTGGACCAAAGCCTATTGGTCTGGCTCATGCGTGTCAGGAAGTCGAACAACTTCCTGTTGAAGCATGGGACGTACCTCTGCCAAAAATCATCACTGCAAAACAAATCTGGGATTGGGAATAGCCTTGAATTGATCATATAATCCCATCCTCTGACGCATATAACATCCAGTTTAGGAGACGGGCATGACGCAAGATGAAATGAAAAAGGAAGCGGGTTGGGCTGCACTTAAGTACGTAGAAAAAGGCAGTATTGTAGGTGTAGGTACAGGCTCGACAGTCAATCACTTCATCGATGCTCTGGGTAGCATAAAAGATGACATCAAAGGAGCGGTGTCTAGCTCTGAAGCTTCTACGGATAAACTTAAAGCCTTAGGCATTGAAATCTTTGACTGCAACGATGTTGCATACCTTGATGTGTACGTAGACGGTGCTGATGAAATTAACCCAGCGCGTGAAATGATCAAAGGTGGTGGTGCGGCTCTGACCAGAGAAAAGATTGTTGCTGCTATCTCGAATAAATTTGTCTGCATTGTCGATGGCACCAAAGCCGTTGACGTTTTAGGTCGTTTTCCTCTGCCAGTAGAAGTCATCCCTATGGCTCGCTCTTATGTAGCTCGTGAACTGGTAAAACTTGGTGGTGACCCTGTTTATCGAGAAGGTGTCGTGACCGATAACGGTAATGTCATTTTAGATGTACACAGTCTTCAAATTACCAACCCAAAACAGTTTGAAGATAAAGTGAATGCCATTGCTGGCGTGGTTACGGTTGGTTTATTCGCCCACAGAGGGGCAGATGTCGTCATCACAGGCACACCACAAGGTGCAAAAATCGAAAGTTAGTTCTCACACTTTCAGACGCTTCATTGAAAACAGCACCACTAGGTGCTGTTTTTTCATCTATCCTATTAAAAATTATTCCTTATACTTTTATTTTCTTACCAAAAAGAGTATTTTTTTGGTAGTTTAATGTACAGAAGATACATAACGAAAACGTTTGCGTCAGAAAAAGAACTCAAGTAATGTTGGCTTTAATACTGTTACGTTACATGCACGCGACTTAAGCCCCCAAATTTAAACTTTAAGGATGAGCACCACTATGGCCAGAGTTTCACTGGAAAAAGATAAGATTAAAATTCTGCTTCTCGAAGGACTTCACCCTTCGACACTCGAAGTATTACAAGCTGCTGGTTACACCAATATCGAGTATCACAAAGGCTCTTTACCAGAAGATGAGCTGCTTGACGCAGTGAAAGACGTGCATTTTATCGGAATCCGCTCTCGAACACATCTCTCACAAGCGGTGATTAATGCTGCTGAAAAGCTTGTGGCCATAGGCTGTTTTTGTATTGGCACAAACCAAGTTGACCTTGGAGCTGCTGCGGCAAAAGGCATTCCAGTATTCAACGCTCCGTTTTCCAATACTCGTAGTGTCGCCGAGTTAGTTCTTGGACAAGTATTGCTGCTTCTAAGAGGTATCCCAGAGAAAAACGCTCTTGCTCACCGTGGTGTATGGAAGAAAAGTGCAGACCATTCATACGAAGCACGAGGCAAAAGACTTGGGATCATTGGTTATGGTCACATTGGTACGCAACTTGGCATTATCGCCGAAAACCTTGGGATGCGAGTTTATTTTTATGACATTGAGAATAAGCTATCCCTTGGTAATGCCACTCAAGTACATACCATGACTGAATTGCTCAACAAATGTGACATCATTTCTCTGCATGTACCAGAAACGCCAGAAACCAAAAATATGATGGGAGCGGAGCAATTCGAGCTGATGAAACCAGGCGCTATTTTTATCAACGCCGCTCGCGGCACTGTGGTTGATATTCCCGCTCTTTGCGATGCATTAGAATCAGGGCACTTGTCTGGAGCCGCCGTGGATGTGTTCCCAACAGAGCCGAAAACGAATGCCGATCCGTTTGAGTCTCCACTGCAAAAATTTGATAATGTGATCTTAACCCCCCATGTCGGTGGTTCAACACAAGAAGCCCAAGAAAATATCGGTGTTGAAGTCGCGGGCAAGCTCGCCAAATATTCAGATAATGGCTCAACACTATCGAGCGTTAACTTCCCTGAAGTATCATTACCAGAGCACCGTGATTGCTCACGTTTGCTACATATCCATAAAAACCGCCCTGGTATTTTGACTCAAATAAACACCATCTTCGCTGAAGAAGGAATCAATATTGCGGGTCAGTATTTACAAACTCATGCAGATATCGGCTATGTGGTTATCGACGTTGAAAGTGACCGCTCTGAAGAAGCATTAAAGAAACTGAAGAGCATAGAAGGAACGATTCGCGCTCGTATCCTGCATTAACCCTATTTCGTCGCCGCATACCCAAAGCGGCGGCTTTATTCTCCCCCCTCATTCATTCTTCCTAACAAGCTCAAAAATTGCGCTTTACTGCATCCAGATCCAAGTTCTCCAGATTAGATCACTTAATTTCATCAATATTTAACACTTATGTAGTATTTATCACAGAAATAGCTTTTATTATTCATACAATTCCGAACACTTTCGAACGAAATTGATTTTGCTCGTTCTGTTTTCATTTTTATCACCATCGCACAAATACAATGAGGTCCTATGTTTGGAATTTTCAAACCTAAGGCGCATATCGATCGACTTGCTTCCAGTCAGATCGATAGCACTTATTCACGCCTACGTTGGCAACTTTTTATCGGTATTTTTGTTGGCTATGCAGGCTACTACTTAGTACGCAAAAACTTTAGCTTAGCTATGCCCTATCTGATTGAGCAAGGGTTTAGCCGAGGTGATCTCGGCGTTGCTTTAGCGGCGGTTTCTATCGCCTATGGCCTATCAAAGTTCTTGATGGGCAGTGTGTCTGATCGCTCAAACCCTCGCTATTTTCTAAGTGGCGGGCTGTTAATGTCAGCTCTGGTGATGTTCTGCTTTGGTTTTATGCCATGGGCAACCGGAAGTATTACTGCCATGTTCATCCTGCTATTTCTCAATGGTTGGTTTCAAGGCATGGGCTGGCCTGCATGTGGCCGAACCATGGTGCACTGGTGGTCACGTAAGGAACGTGGCGAGATAGTTTCGGTATGGAACGTGGCACACAATGTGGGCGGTGGTCTGATTGGTCCTATGTTCCTACTCGGACTGTGGGCATTTAGCGACGATTGGAAAACTGCATTTTATGTTCCGGCCTTCTTTGCCACATTGGTCGCTGTATTCATTTGGATGACGGTTAGAGATACCCCACAATCATGCGGTTTACCCCCAATTGAAGAATATAAAGATGACTACCCTGAGGGCTACGATACTTCACATGAAAAAGAAATGACGGCCAAAGAAATTTTCTTTAAGTATGTGTTCTCAAACAAATTACTTTGGTCTATTGCCATTGCCAATGCGTTTGTCTATTTGATTCGCTATGGCGTATTGGACTGGGCACCTGTGTACTTAAAAGAAGCCAAAGAGTTCACGGTTGATAAATCCTCATGGGCCTACTTTCTTTACGAATGGGCTGGCATCCCCGGCACCTTATTGTGTGGTTGGATATCAGACAAACTCTTCAAAGGCCGCCGCGCACCTGCTGGTATCTTATTTATGGCGTTGGTGACGGTTGCCGTACTTGTGTATTGGTTTAACCCAGCAGGCAATCCCGCTATCGATATGATGGCCTTAGTCGCAATTGGCTTTCTAATTTATGGTCCTGTTATGTTAATTGGGCTGTATGCTCTTGAACTTGCTCCGAAAAAAGCAGCGGGAACCGCCGCTGGACTTACCGGTTTATTTGGTTACTTAGGAGGTGCTGTCGCTGCAAATGCTGTATTAGGCTACACCGTCGATCATTTTGGTTGGGATGGTGGCTTTATCATCTTGGTCGGCTCATGCATTACGTCCATAGTGTGTCTCATTTACGCCTTTTTAGGTGAAAAGGCGCACCATGAACAAAAACAAAAAGCCGCACTTGCTTAAATCACGATGAAAGGCAGCCTAGCTGCCTTTGTTTTATCAAGGACAACAACAATGAAAACTCTCTCTCTCACAACAGCCTTTTTGGCGTTAAGTTTCTCTGCTGGTGCTATCGCCAAACCTCTTGTCATTGCTCATCGCGGTGCTTCTGGTTACTTACCAGAACACACACTCGAAGCAAAAGCCATGGCGTATGCAATGAAGCCTGACTACATTGAACAAGACGTTGTGATGACCAAAGACGATCAACTAGTCGTACTGCACGATCATTATCTAGACAGAGTCACTGATGTGGCAGAGCGCTTCCCAGACAGAGCACGCAAGGATGGTCGTTACTACGCGATTGACTTTACCCTCGCTGAAATCAAAACGCTTAAAGTCACTGAAGGGTTTAACATCGATGATAAAGGAAACAAGACGGCAGGCTTTCCCGAGCGCTTCCCAATGTGGAAGTCAGACTTTAGCGTACCAACACTCGCGGAAGAAATAGAGCTTATTCAAGGTCTAAATAAATCACTTGGCTACAATATCGGCATCTACCCAGAAATCAAAGCACCTTGGTTTCACCGTCATGAAGGTAAAGATATTTCAGCTGCGGTACTTAAAGTACTCAAGCAATATGGCTATGACTCGCAAGACGATAAAGTGTACTTGCAATGTTTTGACGCAAACGAGCTAAAACGTATCAATGATGAATTGATGCCCCAAATGGGTATGGATCTCAAACTGGTTCAATTGCTCGCTTACACTGACTGGAATGAAACCATGGTTTATCAGGGCGATAAAGCAACGCCTTACAGCTACGATTGGATGTTTGAGCCCGGCGCCATGAAAGAAGTTGCCAAGTACGCTGAAGGCATTGGCCCATGGAAGCCTATGCTGGTCGATGATAAATCCACTAAGACTAACATCATCATCAAGCCACTAATGAAAGAAGCAAAAGACGCTGGATTGGATGTTCATCCCTATACTTTCCGCGCCGACTCTGGCCGCATCCCAGCCTACACAGACAGCTTTGAAGGCATGATGGATATATTCTACAACCAAGTAAAAGTCGATGGTTTATTCACTGATTTCCCTGATAAAGCGGTGAGCTTTTTAAACCAATAGCGTCAACTTTCCATAATAAAGCCTTAGTCATATGCTAAGGCTTTATTATTTAAACAACGATTCTGTTATGCTTTCAATGCTCTTTCACCGCGCGCAATACCCACGACACCACTTCTTGCGACTTCAATCACTTCGGTCACTTCAGAGATGGCTTGGATAAACGCATCGAGCTTTTCACTGGTTCCGGCTAGCTGAACCGTATATTGTGAAGCAGTAACATCAACAATCTGGCCGCGAAAAATATCGGCGGTACGTTTGACTTCTTCACGAGCCATACCGCTAGCTTTGACTTTAACCATCATAAGTTCGCGTTCAACATGGTCAAATTCCGTCACTTCCTGAACTTTTAACACATCAATCAGTTTGTTGAGCTGCTTTTGAATTTGCTCTAACTGCATGTCATCTGAAATCGTGGTAATGTTCAAGCGTGAAAGGGTTTCATCATCGGTCGGCGAGACGGTTAAAGATTCAATGTTGTAGCCACGCTGTGAGAACAGACCCACCACCCGAGATAACGCGCCCGGTTGGTTTTCCATTAGCAATGAAATAATGTGTCTCATGTTAGGTTCTCTCCGTTTTGCTTAACCACATCTTATCCATACCCTCGCCTTTAATTTGCATCGGATACACATGCTCTGTTTCATCAACACTGATATCAACAAAAACCAGCTTGTCTTTCATCTCTAATGCTTGCTTGAGTCCGGACTCCAGTTGATCTGGCGTCTCAATCCTGATCCCTTCATGTCCATAGGCTTTGGCAATGGCGACAAAATCGGGCACTGAGCTCATGTATGAGTTCGAGTGCCTGCCTTGATAGACAATGTCTTGCCACTGCTTGACCATGCCAAGAAATCGATTGTTGAGGTTTATGATCTTAACTGGAATGTCGTATTGCATTGCCGTCGACAACTCTTGGATATTCATTTGGATACTACCGTCTCCAGTGACCACCACCACCTCTTCTTCGGGTTTAGCAAACTTAACCCCAAGACCTGCAGGAAGACCAAAACCCATAGTGCCAAGGCCACCAGAATTGATCCAACGACGTGATTTATTGAACGGGTAGTAAAGTGCAGCAAACATTTGGTGCTGCCCAACATCAGAAGCAACGTAAGCATCACCATTGGTCAACTTATAAAGCGTTTCAATCACTTGCTGGGGCTTGATACGCTCAGAAGACGTATCGTATGACAAACATTTCCTGTCGCGCCATGTTTGAATATCATCCCACCAGTTTTGTAAGGCTTGAGCATCATTGATAGCGCCTTGCTCTTCCAATAATGACAGCATGCTTGCTAAAACTTTTTCCGCCGACCCCACAATAGGCAGATCAGCCTTCACATTCTTAGAAATCGATGAGGGATCAATATCTATGTGCATCACTTTAGCATTAGGGCAGTACTTCTCTAGGTTATTCGTGGTTCTGTCATCAAATCGCACACCAACACCAAAGATAAGGTCGGCATTGTGCATCGCCATATTGGCTTCATAAAGTCCATGCATACCCAGCATACCGAGAGAATTCTTATGTGTGCCGGGAAAAGCGCCTAGCCCCATGAGCGTGCTCACGACTGGCAAATTTAGCTTCTCTGACAGCTGTAGCAGGTATTCATCGGCTTGAGAAATGACGGCACCACCGCCCACGTATAGAACTGGCTTTTTCGCGGCAAGCAGTGCTTTTAGGCCTTTTTTGATCTGGCCTTTATGCCCCGTTGTTGTTGGCTTATATGAACGCATCGACAGGTTAGCAGGATACTCATAAGGCAGTTTATTCAGTGGGTTCATGACATCTTTGGGTAAATCAATCACCACAGGGCCAGGACGACCTGTAGTCGCGATATAAAACGCCTTTTTCATCGTTTCTGGTATGTCTTTCGCCTCTTTAACCAAGAAACTGTGTTTCACTATAGGTCTAGACACACCAACGATATCGCACTCTTGGAACGCATCATTACCAATCAGGTTATTAGGTACATTGCCTGAAATGACAATCATGGGAATAGAATCCATGTAAGCGGTCGCTATACCGGTTACCGTATTGGTGGCTCCAGGGCCTGAACACACTAACACGACGCCAGGCTTACCCGTTGCCCTCGTGTAACCATCAGCCATATGTGTTGCAGCTTGTTCATGGCGAACAAGAACATGCTTAATTTGATCTGTCTTGGCGTGTAGCGCATCATAAATATCCAGCACAGAACCGCCTGGATAACCAAAAATTTGTTCAACACCTTCCTCGATCAGAGATTGAACCACCATCTCTGCACCGGACAACATTACTGCCATATTTTTCTCCTCGCCAACGCTCTTATTGATAAGGTCAATCAACAGAGGCTGGGTTTACATAGTCTAGGGCTTATTCGTAGCCTAATCGAAATACTTCCACTTTTTCGGCTATGCCTTGCTGTGATGTAACACAAAACAAGTTCGAGCAACAAATGTAACGTTTTCTCAAAAAATGATCTAATGCGATTTAGATCTCAATTTAAACAAGATGCTAATTACCAATGGGATAGCAGTGAATCATGCTAACTAAAATCTTAAAATCAGATTCAAGAATTGAAATTTGATTATATTTAGATATAAATATCATAATTAGATATTGAAGATAATGCGCTGTCTACTCTAGTAGCCCGCTCGTTTTGTGAAATTTGCAGATTATTTCTCTCCGCTGATATGAGTTCACTCTATCAAACTCCGCGATATGTTAAGGTTTTACCTCATAGATATGACATTAATCGTGCAAAGCTCAAAGAGTTGAATAAAAACATGACAACTGACGATCCACTCAATGAAACCTTAAATAAACTCATTAACCTGTACAATCGAGGCCAGCTGGGCTTAGTTATTCAAGAAGCTGAAGCACTTGCTATACTGCATCCAAGCCACCCTATGGTTTGGAATATTTTAGGGGTTGCAAGTAAAAGCACTGGCAACATTGAGCGAGCTTCACAAGCTTTTAGAAATGTCCTTACTTTATGCCCCGAAAATGTTGGCGGCTACAACAATATGGCTGTGGTACTTAGAGACCAAGGTAAACTGCAAGAAGCGATCGAGTATTACGATCGAGCCATTGAACTCAAACCCGACTATGCAGAAGCATTCAACAACAAAGGAGTGGCTCTTCGAGATCTTGGCCACTTGCAAGAAGCCCTTATCTCCTATCAACAAGCACTGGCAATAAAACCAGATTATGCCGAGGCGCATAATAACTTAGGTATTATTTTTCAGGAACAAGGCCAACTCAAACCCGCCTATGAATGCTATACAAAAGCTCTATCACTCCAGCCGAACTACATTGAAGCCTATGACAATATGGGGGCATTACTTGAACAACAAAGTAAGCCAGAACTTGCCATTATGGCTTACCAAAAAGTGTTGGATATCAGCCCAAACAACGAATCAGCACAAGTGAAAATGCTTTATCAACAAGCACAAATCTGTGATTGGTTAGCCATGGAACAAAAAATATCTCACCTTGATAATCTTGGTATTCATCACCAAGCTGTTTCGCCTTTTGCGGCTCTGACGCTGGAAGATTGCCCTAAGCGGCATCAGCTTCGCTCTGAATTATTCGTAAAATCCAAACGTCTGACACTCGACTTACCGACCAATATTCAGCCGACTAAAAGACCAAAACGCCTCCGGATTGGCTATTTTAGCGCGGATTTTCATGCTCACGCCACCATGTATTTAATGGCAAAAGTTTTCGCCATCCACGATAGAGAATGCTTTGAGATTTATGGTTATTCTTTTGGTCCCAATACAAAAGATGAGATGAGACAAAAAGCGCCCAGCTTGTTTGATGTTTTTCATGATGTCAGCGAGCTTAGTAATCAGGACATTGCCAAGCTCGCAAGGCAGGATAAAATTGATATTGCCATTGATCTAAAAGGCCATACCCGTGATAGTCGTTTAGGTATTTTTGCCCAGCGCCCAGCACCAATACAAATCAGCCATGTGGGATACCCGGGCACTATGGGGGCAGATTTCATCGATTACCTAATCGGAGATGAGCATGTTATTTCGCACGATCAAAGAGCAAGTTATTCGGAAAATATTATTTATTTACCGAATTCCTATCAGCCCAATGACAACAGTCGGAAGATTTCCAAAACACTCCCCACGAGACAAGAACTTGGACTCCCTGAGCAAGGCCTAGTATTTTGCTGTTTCAATAGTCCATACAAAATATCACCTGCTGAATTTAATATTTGGATGGAGGTATTAAAAAAAGTAAAAGACAGTGTTCTTTGGCTGTTTAGCTCTAATGCTCAGGCAGAAAAAAACCTAAAACGACATGCAGAACAAAGCGGTATTAATAGTCAACGTATCGTATTCGCGCATCTCGTATCTCAAGAAGATCACTTGGCCAGATACCAGCAGGCAGACCTTTTCTTAGACACTTTCAATGTCAATGCCCATACAACCGCAAGCGATGCGCTCTGGGCAGGAGTACCGGTGATTACCAAGTCAGGAAAAGGCTTTGCTGCCAGAGTATCAGCGAGTTTACTGCATGCCGTGGGACTGCCGGAACTCGTTACCCAGACAGAAGAAGAGTATCAACACCTGATTTTGACACTCGCCAATGACCCAGAGAAACGTTCAAAGATAAAACAGACACTCTCTGTTAACCGTTTATCTCAACCATTGTTCGATACAAAGCGATACACAAAAAATTTAGAGAAAGCCTATTCCATGGTTTACCAAGATTACTTTGAAAAAAAACCTTGCACCGATATTTGGGTAACGGAGTAATATTTTACCCAATCGAATAAACCGAGTGGTCACCATAAAAATCCCTCAAACCATTTTAGTTATATCGTTTGAGGGATTTTAAGGTTCGAAAGTACAGTGCTTCGAGTGAATGATTATTTCACGGCTTCGTCACGGTACATTTCTTCAATCTCATGTTGGTATTTCTCGTTAATCACCTTGCGGCGAAGTTTTTGCGTCGGAGTTAGCTCCCCTGTATCCATTGAGAACGCTTTGGGCAACAACTTGAATTTCTTAATTTGCTCAAACTTTGCTAATTCTTTTTGTAAATCATTCACCCTACGCTCTAACATTTCCACTATTTGGTGATGCTTAATCAATTCAATTCGATCTTGGTATTTAATATTAAGCTCTTTCGCGTATGCTTCGAGGCTATCAAAACAAGGCACAATGAGAGCCGAAACAAACTTACGAGTGTCAGCAATGATAGCAACTTGCTCGAAAAAATGATCTTTTCCGATGGTTCCTTCAACCAATTGAGGGGCAATGTACTTACCTCCCGATGTTTTCATTAACTCTTTAATACGATCGGTAATAAACAAGTTGCCTTTATCGTCGATATGTCCAGCATCTCCTGTTTTTAAAAAGCCTTGTGAATCAAATGATTTGGCCGTTTCTTCAGGCATTTTGTAATAACCGCGCATCACCATTGGGCCACGAACTAGTATCTCGTTATTGTCACCAATTTTTACCTCTACCTTTGGCATCGAAGTACCAATAGATTGCGGTTGAAAGCTGCCATCATCCCAGCAGGATATCGTCGCCGTCGTTTCTGTCATCCCATAGCCAAGCTTGATATTAATGCCTATCGCATGGAAAAAACGGCCTATCGACTCATCCAATTTTGCACCGCCACATGGCATAAAATTAATCCGTCCACCGAGCAGAGAACGCAGCTTAGATAGGACAAGTTTATCGGCTAGCCGATGAGCATATTTCAACCAAAAAGAAGGCCTATTTCCCTGCTGCTGACACAATGCTATTTTTGCGCCCATATTCACAGCCCAAGTAAATAGCAACTTTTTGGTCATGGGCGCTTTCGACACCTTATCATGGGTAGCAGAAAATATTTTCTCGTAGAATCTGGGAACCGCACACATCACTGTCGGTTTAATATCACTCAAAGCTTCACGAACCTGCATGGTGTCTTTCAAATAGCAATTGGTTGCTCCGCGATAAAGGGTATAGAAAGTCCAAGCGCGTTCAAACACATGAGATAAGGGAAGGAAACACAATGACACATCTTCGTCTGTCAGGCTTAGGCATTTATCATGTCCTTCAAGCTGAGCCGCAACATTGCGATAATCCAGCATAACGCCTTTTGGCTGTCCTGTTGTTCCAGAGGTGTATATTAAAGTAAGCAAATCATCAAGGTTAGCTTTCGCTAAACGCAACTCAAGCTCAGGTTGCTGTGTTCTATCGGAGCTCGCCATAAACTCTTGCCAACTACAGGCAAAATGGTATTGCCCAATACTTACATCGTCTGACATAGCAACGATGAGCTCCAAGTTCGGACATTGCTCAAAAATGCTCACTGCGGCATCAAATTGAGATTGCTCCCCCACAAAAAGTATCCGCACATCGGCATTATCCAAAATGTATGCAGCTTGGCTCGCAGTGCTGGTTGGATAGATAGGAACGGTAACCGCACGAATTTGTAAAGAGGCCAAGTCTGCAACCGTCCAATTGGGCATATTGTTCGCAAAAATGCCAATCTTATCCTGGACCTTGATACCATAGTTGAGCAATGACAAGGATAAGCTATCGAGTTGAGCACCAAACTGGTTCCAACTTATATCATTCCAAATATCATCCAATTTGTATTTCAGAGCGACCCGCTCACCATTGCGGCAAACCTGTTGCCGAATTTTTTTAACAATGTGAAAGTCTATATTAGCCATGTTCCTACCTTTAGCCTACTCCTGTAAGCTTTGAGAGCGCACAAGTGTACATTTAGGCAAAGAAAAGGCAACTGAAGGGAATAAAACTTGATATTTGAAATGTAAAAAACCTTGAATGACTTGATACCATTCAAGGTTTTCAATGAGGCTTAATTAGATTTGAGCAACAACTTCGCCGCAAATCATCATTAATTGGTCACGAAGCCAAATATGACCTTTATCTTTTTCACTTGACTCATGCCAGCTTAGGAAACCACTGATCTTGGCATTTTCAAATGGGAAATCTATAACTTGTAATTGCTCTTTGTTCGCTGCATTTTCAACCATCCAGCGAGGTGCGATAGTCACAAGTTCCGACTGACCAACCACATACAAAACATTGCTCAAGCTAGTACCTTCATAGTAAGCCTGTACATCAAGATCACGGTATGCTTGTTCTGAAAAACTGCGTTGGCCGTGAACGCGAGACAACTTAGCGTGGCGCTCTTCTCTCAATTGATCAGCCGACACACTTTGTTGAATACGAGAATGTGATTTAGAGGCCACTACGACCAATTCATCTTGAAAAATTTCTGTGCTTGAAAAGCCCTGTTCGTCAAAGCGAGCATAATCAACTACAAAATCAATTTCTTGATAGCGCATTCTTTCTGCTAATTGACGATCAAATTCCGCATCCAAATGAAGTTGCACATTAGGTGCTTGCTCATGAATCGTAGACATGATTTTTGGAGCAAAACGCATATCACATGGGCTACAGATGGCAAGTTTAAACAAACGTGTTGACGTTTCTGGTGCAAAAATGGAACTGGGTAGTTCATTGCGGATCAACTGAAGCGCCTGACGTACGGGACCAAATAAGAGACGTGCACGCTGAGTAGGTTGAATACCTCGACCCTGACGCATAAATAGTTCATCATTGAACATCACCTTGAGGCGCGCAACCGCATTACTTACTGCTGGCTGTGACATACCTAAATTGTGGGCAGCACGAGTAATATTTTGCTCCTGCATAACTGCGTCAAATACAGTTAAAAGGTTTAAATCTACTCCACGGAGAGTACTTTCCATTCGGTAGCTGGCAATAGCACTCATAGATTCTTTTTTCTCAATCATCACGCAAGCCTCTTGTCTTGTCTTCGTCAATGTAAATGTTTCTTAAAATGAATATTGGTTGGGAATAGATAACCAGTTTTTCTTTATATTTGCCCGTCCGATATGTCGTAACGGATCATTACTATCAACGAATCATTCATTAATTAGCAACAAGATTGATAATTAATCAGTATTTTTCACCTGAATGATAATTAATGCATTTAAAATCAATAAATTAAATAAATTATAAAAAAACATAAATCAATCTAACTCTAAAATTTTGAGCCATTAATTAAGTTGAGAAATGGGTTATGGGCGGCAAAAAGAATCATTTGCAAAAAGAATATCTCCACCACCAAGCGCAAAACTCACACTAATGTTTCTTTTGAATACTTAGCTAGCTTAACCTTTGTTAGGCTTATTATTTGGTTTTTCAAATTAACTTTACAACGATTCTAAACGTTACATTCCAACTACACAGCGAGTATCATCCACGTTCTGCCAAAGCCTCTTTACCAAATCAGAGTCATCGTGCTACTTGCTATAAATTAACCACTCCACTACCGCGCCTGACACATTGAAATAATGGATAGTTTCTGCGTATGATTTGTTCTGCAAACAAAAAAGTGAAAACGCCAAATCCAACTTGGCTATCGATTCTATAAAACGCATTAACCACTGCTTATGGTGACAATCTAACTCAAAATTAGAAGAGATAAATGACAGTTCTATGAAAGTGTCACGCTTATTATGTGCCAAACATAAAAACAGCGGGTATTCACCTTGTTAATCGATTCTATATTGGTTAACCGTCAGACTTTTGTTTTGCAGTCATCAATCGAGCTTATTTGGCTATAAGTGAATAAAAAGGACTTTTAGGGTTGACGTCTACACCAGAGTGCGGTACTAATCTATTAATTCAATTTTGTGGTTAATTTAACGTCTTTAAGGATTCGTTAACAATGTCTAATCATTTTTCAATTCTGCTGAGCCTCCTCCTTATCGTGAAAACATCGCGCGGGTAGGCAGTGGAAGAAAAATAACCACAACAAGATTTCAAAAGCCCGCATCGAGATGCGGGCTTTTTTGTACCTCGATAGCGGAAGAAAACGATTCACTGTGTGAGCATATTAAAAACAGGAAGGAAGCAAACATGAAAGATCAGGTGATTATATTCGACACCACATTACGTGATGGCGAACAAGCGTTGTCAGCAAGCTTGACAGTTAAAGAAAAACTGCAAATTGCCTATGCGCTTGAACGGCTGGGTGTCGATGTGATTGAAGCGGGTTTTCCTGTTTCTTCTCCTGGTGACTTTGAATCTGTTCAAACCATTGCTAAACACATCAAAAACAGTCGAGTGTGTGCCCTCTCTCGCGCGGTAGCAAAAGACATTGATGCGGCTGGTGAAGCCTTAAAGGTCGCAGAACAATTTAGAATTCATACCTTTATTTCCACCTCTACTATTCACGTCGAAGACAAACTACGCCGCAGTTACGATGATGTGGTCGAAATGGCGGTTAAGGCAGTGAAACACGCTCGTCAATATACCGATGATGTAGAATTTTCTTGCGAAGATGCAGGCAGAACTCCAATAGACAATTTATGTCGTATGGTAGAGGCTGCGATTAATGCCGGTGCAAGCACAATAAACATCCCCGACACGGTTGGCTATACAGTGCCTAACGAGTTTGGCGGCATTATTCAAACCTTGTTCAACCGTGTACCTAACATTGATAAAGCAATTATTTCTGTCCACTGCCATGATGACTTAGGCATGTCGGTAGCCAACTCTATCGCCGCAGTTCAAGCCGGAGCTCGTCAGGTAGAAGGAACCATTAACGGCATAGGTGAGCGCGCAGGTAACTGCTCATTAGAAGAAATTGCCATGATCATAAAAACTCGCCAAGAATTGCTAGGGGTCCACACAGGCATTAAGCACGATGAAATCCATCGCACCAGTAAACTAGTCAGCCAACTTTGCAATATGCCCATCCAAAGTAACAAGGCCATTGTTGGAGCAAATGCATTCAGTCACTCTTCAGGTATCCACCAAGATGGGATGCTTAAAAATAAAAACACCTATGAAATCATGACGCCTGAATCTATAGGTCTTAAAAATCAAGCGTTAAACTTAACTAGCCGGAGTGGTCGAGCAGCAGTGAAAAGCCATATGGATAGTATGGGTTACCAAGAAGACGAATATAACTTGGATGCTTTGTATGAAGACTTTTTGAAGTTGGCCGACCGCAAGGGACAAGTTTTTGATTACGACTTGGAAGCCTTGATGCATTTCTCTAATCTTCGTGAAGAAGATGATTTCTACAAAATAAACTATCTAAGCGTTCAATCTGGCAGCGTCATGGCAACCACTAGCATAAAATTACAATGTGGCGATGAAGAGAAATGCGAAGCCGCTGTTGGTAACGGCCCTGTCGATGCACTTTATCAGTGTATCTATCGTCTAACTGGATATGATATCGTGCTAGATAAATTTGATCTCACTGCCAAAGGTGAAGGTGAAGATGGTTTAGGTCAAGCTGATATCATAGCCAACTACAAGGGTCGTAAGTATCATGGCACTGGCGTATCAACAGATATCGTTGAAGCATCAGGACAAGCTCTACTGCACGTCATAAATAGCATCCAACGCGCGGATCAGATCGCTGAGATCAAACAGAAAAAAATTGCCACCGTATAACTAAAACCTATGGGCCAAAGCCGCCCCTAGAAACAAAGATACAATTTAAGGAAGCTCATGACAGACAAATCATACAAGATCGCCGTTTTATCAGGGGACGGAATTGGACCAGAAGTAATGGCACAGGCCAACAAGGTGCTAGATGCTATCGAGAAGAAACACTCGATTACTTTTCATCGTTCCGAACATGACGTCGGTGGCATTGCTATCGATAATCATGGCTGCCCACTACCAGAAACCACAGTCACTGCCTGTGAAAATTCAGATGCGATCCTGTTTGGGTCAGTTGGCGGCCCCAAATGGGAACATTTACCCCCTAATGATCAACCTGAGCGCGGTGCTCTTTTGCCATTGCGCAAGCACTTCCAACTGTTTTGTAACTTACGCCCTGCTCAGATACATTCAGGATTAGAAAACTTCTCTCCACTACGTGCTGATATTTCCCAGCGTGGATTTGATATCGTTGTGGTTCGTGAACTGACAGGTGGCATCTACTTTGGCCAACCTAAAGGCCGTGAAGGGCAAGGAGCAAATGAAAAAGCCTTTGATACAGAGGTTTATCATCGTTTCGAAATTGAACGTATCGCTAAGATTGCCTTTGAATCAGCTCGTTTGCGTAGCAAAAAAGTCTGTTCCATCGATAAAGCAAACGTTCTACAAAGCTCCATCTTATGGCGTGAAGTGGTCGAAGAGGTTGCAAAAGACTACCCAGATGTAACGCTTTCACATATGTATATTGATAACGCCACCATGCAGTTAATCAAAGACCCTACCCAATTTGACATAATGCTTTGCTCTAACATCTTTGGCGATATTATTTCTGACGAATGTGCAATGATCACAGGCTCAATGGGCATGCTTCCTTCAGCCAGCTTAAACGAAAGCAAATTTGGCCTTTACGAACCAGCAGGAGGCAGTGCGCCTGATATTGCAGGCAAAAACATTGCCAACCCCGTAGCGCAAATCCTTTCTGCCGCTCTTATGCTCAGATATAGCTTAGGTGAAGAGGCTGCGGCACAAGATATAGAAGCCGCGGTATCAAAAGCGCTATCAGCAGGTGAGCTCACCGCCGATTTAGCGGGCGACAAGCCTGCACTTTCTACCGCACAAATGGGCGATAAAATTGCCGAGTATATTTTAAATTCATAATAATTATTCGCTCCTGATTTGCCGTTATCAGGAGCTACACACAGGATAGCGATAATGGGCAAAACACTGTATGAAAAAGTTTACGATGCACACGTCGTCGTAGCCGCAGAGGGTGAAAACCCGATTTTATATATCGACCGACATTTAGTTCACGAAGTCACCTCACCTCAAGCGTTTGACGGTTTGCGTGAAAAAGGGCGTCAAGTACGCCAAGTGAGCAAAACATTTGCCACTATGGACCACAATGTCTCCACCACGACTAAAGACATCAATGCCTCTGGTGAAATGGCTCGTATCCAGATGGAAACACTGTCTAAAAATTGCCAAGAGTTCGGCGTGACCCTTTACGATATTAACCACAAATATCAAGGTATCGTCCATGTTATGGGACCAGAACTAGGTATTACACTACCCGGCATGACGATTGTGTGTGGTGACTCTCACACTGCAACGCATGGTGCATTTGGTTCACTCGCATTTGGTATCGGCACATCCGAAGTTGAGCATGTATTGGCCACTCAAACGCTCAAGCAAGCTCGTGCTAAAACAATGAAGATCGAAGTAAAAGGTAAAGTTGCTCCAGGCATTACCGCAAAAGATATTGTGCTAGCAATCATTGGTAAAACAACAGCGGCTGGCGGTACCGGTTACGTCGTTGAATTCTGCGGCGAAGCGATTACTGACCTCTCAATGGAAGGCAGAATGACCGTCTGCAACATGGCTATCGAGTTAGGCGCAAAAGCTGGCTTGATTGCCCCGGACGAGACAACGTTCGAATACATTAAAGGTCGCAAGTTTTCGCCCACAGGCGATGACTTTGACGCTGCTGTTGAGTATTGGAAAACACTAAAGACAGACGATGATGCCGAATTTGATGCTGTAGTCACGCTCAATGCTGCTGATATCAAGCCACAAGTCACTTGGGGTACGAACCCAGGACAAGTGATTGCTGTCGATCAACCTATTCCAGATCCAGAAAGCTTCTCTGATCCAGTAGAAAAAGCCTCTGCTGAAAAAGCCCTTGCTTACATGGGATTAACCGCAGGAAAAACCTTATCTGATTACTCCGTAGATAAGGTGTTCGTTGGCTCTTGTACCAATTCACGCATTGAAGACATGCGGGCTGCTGCGGCCATTGCTAAAGGTCGCAAGGTTGCTTCCCATGTTCAAGCTCTGATCGTTCCCGGTTCTGAGCAGGTCAAAGCCCAAGCAGAAGCAGAAGGCTTGGATGTTATTTTTAAAGATGCTGGTTTTGAATGGCGTCTTCCAGGCTGTTCTATGTGTCTTGCAATGAATAACGATCGCCTTGGTCCGAAAGAGCGCTGCGCTTCAACATCAAACCGCAACTTTGAAGGCCGTCAAGGGCGTGATGGCCGCACCCACTTAGTGAGCCCAGCCATGGCCGCCGCTGCTGCGATCGCGGGTCATTTTGTCGACATTCGTGAGCTAGATTGAGGAGAATCGTAAATGTCAGGTTTTAAACAACATAAAGGCTTAGTGGTTCCTCTCGATGCGGCAAACGTCGACACCGATGCGATTATCCCAAAGCAGTTTTTACAAAAAGTCTCTCGTTTAGGCTTTGGTAAACACCTTTTCCATGACTGGCGCTTTCTAGATGATGAAGGAAATCAGCCGAATCCAGAATTCATCATGAATCAAACCCGCTATCAAGGTGCGTCCATTTTACTTGCGCGCGAAAACTTTGGCTGCGGTTCATCACGAGAGCATGCACCTTGGGCACTTGCTGATTACGGTATCAAAGCCATGATAGCGCCAAGTTTTGCTGATATCTTCTATGGTAACTCGATTAACAACCAAATGGTTCCTGTAAGATTAACCGAGCAAGAAGTCGACGAAATTTTCCAATTCATTGAAGCAAATGAAGGCGCACAAGTTGAGGTTGATCTAGAGGCCAACTTGGTTCGAGCAAACGGCAAAGAATATTCGTTTGAAATTGACGAGTTTCGCAGACATTGCTTGCTTAATGGACTCGATAATATTGGCTTGACTCTTCAGCATGAAGATAAGATTGCTGACTATGAGAGCAAAATACCATCATTTCTGAAGTAAATTTCTATTCTAAAAAGGTTGGTTAACGCCAACCTTTTTTATTTGTGAAAGTTATCCCTCACATACTCGGTCTGAATTCATATTGCTGATATAAATAGGATTGACGATGAAATTTATTCTTTCTTTGCTGCTAGCCATGATATCTTTTAGCACCTTTAGTGCGCCTAAATCTGATCTTTGGCCATACTGGAATAAAAGTGATGATGCCAGCACTCTGGTTGTGGATCACCAAGATTGGCAACAACTACTCGACCAGTATTTAGTCAGTAAAGGTGAATACACCCTATTTAAATACGCATCTGTCAGTGCTAAAGATAAGCAAGTGCTTGCCAATTATCTTGAAAGATTGGCTAAAACAGATCCTCTCTCTCTCAATAAAGCGCAGCAATATGCTTATTGGGTCAACCTGTATAATGCGATTACCGTTCAGCTGATATTGGACAACTATCCGGTCAAATCAATTACCAAACTTGGCGGATTGTTTAGTTTTGGACCATGGGGCGATGAGGTCATCACCATCAATGGGAAAACACTGACACTAAATGATATCGAGCATCGTATTCTACGTCCTATTTGGAATGATCCTAGGACTCACTATGCGGTGAACTGCGCAAGTTTGGGCTGCCCTAATCTGCAACATAAAGCGTTTACAGCAGACAACACGGAATCACTGCTAGAACAAGCAGCGAAAAGCTTTATCAATAGCGATAAAGGAGTACTGGTCAATGGCAATGGTGCTCGACTCTCTTCCATTTATGATTGGTTTGGTGAAGATTTTGGCGATAAGCCTGAGCTTATCAAACATTTAAGCCAATACAGGGCAGATCTAGGTACGTTAGATGGCAAGATTAGCTACGACTATGACTGGTCACTTAATGATACCAAATAGGACTAAAAAAGGATTGGTCGTAGGCCTACCAATCCTTCACGCCGGATATCAGGTGGTTACCCAGCTGAGCGTTATTTTTCCAAAATCACAAAACGCATGTTGTAAGCATTTTTCTCATCCGCCAAATAGGCTTCTGAGTAGGTTTCTTTAAAGTCATGGCTCCATTTAGGGAAGAAAGTATCTCCTGACAACTCAGCGTCAACAAAGGTAATATAGAGTTTATCAGCCAAAGGCAAGCACTCTTTATAGATACTACCGCCACCAATAATCATAACTTCATGGCAATTACCGGCTTCTGCCAAGGCGCTATCGAGTGATGACACTATGGTCACACCATGTGCTGAAAACTCAGGATTTCTGGTGATCACGATATTACGGCGATCAGGTAAAGGCCTACCAATAGATTCAAAGGTTTTACGGCCCATAATCACAGGCTTACCTATGGTATGCTTTTTAAACCAAGTAAAATCAGCAGGCAAGTGCCAAGGCATTGCGTTGTCATTGCCAATAACGTGCGGATTATCTTTTCCAATACTGCTGTTGCTCGCAAGAGCAGCAATCATGCTAATAACCACAATCAAATACCTTAAGCTCTAGAGTGAGAAAGGATTATACCTTAATAGAATTATAGAATAATAGAATAATCTTATAGCTGTAGTGGTCACACAATAGGCTTACGGCGATAAAACAGCAATCCAGGCATCGCTAAACCAACCGCTAACCCTGCAATAATAAACATCGCCTTGAGAAAGTTTTCGAGTAAATCGGCGATCAGTTGCTCACTATATCCCCTACGATTAAGCTCTACCAAGGCAATCATTGCCTTAAAAGCGAACACGCCAGGGACCATAGGAATCAGAGCGGCGACAGTAAAGACTTTAGGGTGGGCCATAAAACGATGTGACCAGTGAATCCCAATCAGACTGACAGCCATAGCCGCAAAAAAAGTGGCCCACTCAATGGAAATACCGAAGTGCATCATAAGATAGCGCGAGCCATGACCAATCGCACCGCCGATAGCACAATAAATAAGAGCTTTCTGAGGAACATTGAAAACCAAGGCAAAACCAACCGCGGGAATCGATGCAAAGATCATATCGTTAATAAGGGCAAGGATGATCGAATAGAATGTCATATTTCCCACCCGACGATACCAACCAAACTCATTGCTGCAATAATCCCCAAACACGTGGCTAACGTAAGTAAGCTCGCCATAACAAACCTTGCAATACCCATATTGATATAACCTTTGAGCATATCAGCCACGGCATTAATAAGAGGAAAGCCGGGCACCAACATCAACACGGAAGAGGCCATAACAACAAAAGGTAAATTACCCATCTGATAAATAACCGCCTGAGCCGAAATCACCGTGGTTACAAACGCTGTCACAGTAAAGTTCATCAAAGGATTAAAATGACGCAAACCTATCTCCTGACGAACAAACATACCTGCTGAAGATGCGACAAATGTCATCATGAATACTGTCCAATCCCCTCCAGCTAGGCGACTAAAAGCAGCACATGATAAACCTATCATAGCCAATACTAACCAGCGGTTGTAACGTTCAGGGCTGATTTTATCCAGCTTGTGCTGAGCAATATCAAGATCAATAATTCCTCTTTCCAACATGATACAAATCCGTTGAATATCCGTAATTACCCGCATATTAATCCCTCGATCAGGGCTACGACGAGCAGTCGTAATACAATGTTCCTGAAACACAGTTGTCACGACCAAAGAACTGGCGGATAAGGACACTTCTACTTCATCCATGCCAGCGGCTAAACCAATACGACGAGTGATGTCACCCACCAATGTACTTTCTGCTCCGTGCGCCAATAACATTTGTCCTGTCTGAGCAATAAGACGAGAAGAACGACGTTGTTTGCAAACCATAATGATTTTTCCCGCTTTATAATGTTACGATTATAACTAATTGATGCGAGTAGTCGCCTGATTTAAATATAAAAAAGCCGCAATGTTTTACATTGCGGCTAACATCCAAATGTCGACGTTAATCTCGAACGTAGACGACATGACCGTCGTCATCTTCATCGTCCCAGTCATCCCAATCGTCGTCATCTTCAGTGATCACGTCTTTACCTGCAATCGCATCTTTATGGTAATCATCCCACATGAAATTCACTTTTTCTTCTTCTGTGATTTCCTCTTCTTCACGAGGTAAGTTTTCCATAAAATCGGCCAGCTTATAACAAAGCTCTTTGGTACCTTGTTTGTTCACCGCTGAAATTTTGTAATAGTCATCTTCCCATCCCAGTGCATCGAGAATATTTTGAATAACTTCATTGACCTCTTCTTCAGGCATAAGATCGACTTTATTGAAGATCAACCAACGCGGCTTGCCTGCAAGCTTCTCACTATATTGTTCAAGCTCATCAATAATGGTCAATGCATTTTGCACCGGATCAGATTGATCAATAGGCATAATATCGATCATGTGCAAAAGCACACGGCAGCGTTCAAGATGCTTTAAGAACCGAATTCCAAGACCTGCTCCTTCTGCTGCCCCTTCAATAAGACCTGGAATATCAGCAACAACAAAACTCTTTTCAGGAACCACACTGACAACACCAAGACTTGGAATCAAGGTGGTAAATGGATAATCAGCCACTTTTGGCTTGGCCGCTGAGACTGCACGGATAAAAGTCGACTTACCCGCATTTGGCAGACCCAACATACCCACATCAGCAAGAAGCAGGAGTTCTAGTCTAAGTTCACGGACCTCACCTTTTGTCCCCAAGGTTTTCTGACGAGGCGCACGGTTAACTGAGGATTTAAAGCGCGTATTACCTAATCCATGCCAGCCGCCTTTAGCGACCATCAATTTTTTACCGTGCTCAGTCACCTCAGCAACAATTTCATTGGTATGAATGTCGACGGCACGTGTACCTACAGGAACACGCAGAACCTTGTCTTTACCACGCTTCCCAGTACAATTGCCACCTCGACCGTTTTCACCACGCTCAGCTTCGTAGAAGCGCTGGAAACGGTAATCGATCAGAGTATTAAGGTTTTCATCGGCTTGAATGTATATATCACCGCCATCACCGCCATCACCACCGTCTGGGCCACCTTTCGCAACAAATTTCTCTCTCCAGAAACTCACTACACCGTTACCACCGTCTCCGGCTTGAACCTTAACTACCGCTTCATCAACGAATTTCATCTCTTACTCCGCCCACTTGCTACATCTCGTAGTTGCGTTGCAAACATCACCCATAGAGCAAATTAACGCTGTATGAACGATATAAATTCTAGCAGATACCAACTTTATTCCGTTTGCAACGGCCCCAAGTTGTGTCTGCTTGTTAGGAAATATACCAAGGTTCTTTAGAAAAAAAACCTTAGTATCAACTCCCTAACACCATAAATAAAAAACCCCGCCAAACTGGCAGGGCTTTTGAATTCGGCTTGAAACCTAAATTCTTGCTCTTAAATGAGGGTTACTCAGCTTCGATGCTAACGAATTTACGATTCTTAGGACCTTTAACCTCAAACTTCACTTTACCTTCAGTAAGAGCGAATAGAGTGTGGTCTTTACCAATACCTACGTTTGTACCAGCATGGAACTTAGTGCCACGTTGACGAACAATGATGTTACCTGCAAGGACAGATTCACCACCGAAGCGTTTTACACCTAGGCGTTTGCTTTCTGAATCGCGGCCGTTACGAGTAGAACCACCAGCTTTTTTGTGTGCCATTGTTAAGCTCTCCTAATCAATTAAGCGTTGATACCAGTGATCTTCACTTCAGTGAACCACTGACGATGACCCTGTTGCTTACGAGAGTGCTTACGACGACGGAACTTAACGATTTTAACTTTATCGCCACGACCGTGTTGTACAACTTCAGCAACTACCTTGCCGCCCTCAACAAGAGGAGCGCCAACTTTAACGTCTTCACCGTTAGCAACTAAAAGAACTTTATCGAACTCTACAGTTGCACCTGTTTCTACGTCTAATTTCTCTAAACGAAGTGTTTGACCTTCGCTTACACGGTGTTGTTTACCACCAGATTGGAAAACAGCGTACATATCTTACTCCGCTTTTTCCGCACAGCCTTATGCTTATTTTGTGCATTATGGGTGTGCGCTAAACTAATCATCAATAGGGCGCAGATTCTACAGAAGAGATGCCCCTATGACAAGCCATATTTTTAAAAAGTTGGCGAAAAGCTAATCGCCAAATAAAAGTGCGGCAATCATGCCTTTTAGACGTGTATTTATCAACGTTTTTTAGTGTATTATTGACCAATAAAAATCATAAGCAGACCTTAAAAGTTCTAACTTCACTCGGATTTACAATGGATTTTAAAGCTATCCAAACACTGACTGCCGATGACATGGTAAAAGTGAACGAAACAATTTATGCCCAGCTCAACTCTGACGTTTCTCTCATTAATCAGCTTGGCTTTTACATTGTAGGTGGCGGTGGTAAGCGCATTCGTCCACTGTTGGCAGTGCTGTCAGCTCGTGCACTTGGCTATCAAGGACAAGATCATACTACTGCTGCGGCCTTTATAGAGTTTATACATACGGCCACACTGCTCCACGACGATGTCGTCGATGAATCGGATATGCGTCGTGGTAAAGCCACTGCAAATGCAGCCTTTGGTAATGCTGCGAGTGTCCTTGTCGGTGACTTTATCTATACCCGCTCTTTTCAAATGATGACGGAACTGGGCTCAATGCGCATCCTTAAGTTAATGAGTGATGCCGTAAACATCATCGCCGAAGGTGAAGTGCTGCAACTGATGAACTGTAATGATCCTGATACTACCGAAAGCAGTTATATGCAGGTTATCTATTCAAAAACCGCACGCCTATTTGAAGCAGCAACCCAAATCGGCGCCATACTCAGTGATGCCCCTGAAAATGTTGAGGTTGGCTTAAAAAATTACGGTAAATATTTAGGAACGGCATTCCAGTTAATTGATGATGTGATGGACTACACCTCAGATGGCGCGGAGATGGGCAAAAATGTCGGAGATGATCTCGCAGAAGGTAAACCGACCCTACCACTTCTCTATGCCATGGATAATGGTACTGTTGCGCAGAGAGAGATGATTCGAGAAGCGATTGAAAAAGCAAACGGAATGGAAAAGCTTGATGCCATCATGGAAGCGCTAGAACAAACTGGTGCCCTAAATTACACTAGACAGAAAGCCTATCAAGAAGCGGATAGAGCCATTGCCGAGCTGCACCTAATACCGGAGTCTCCCTATAAGCAAGCACTGATAGCACTCGCACACATGGCTGTTCACAGAGTTAAGTAATACTTATTTATGTAGATAACGGGAACATAAGTTCCCGTTGCCTACGAAGCAGCAACACGAAGGTATACTGACTAGATTATTCCTAACTTGAACAAAGTCTCTGCCTTGCTTGAGTTAACAATCTATATTCCCCGCTTTTTCAAACTAGCAGTAAAGTGACTACAGGGAAAATACTTAAAGATAATTTGCGAGCAAACTATTTGTTATGTCTCGCAACAATGAGTTGTTTCACCACTAACCTTTAACAAGTCACAAATAATCTGCTTAGCGAGAACAAACGTCACTCTGGTATTAGAAATAAGTTTGGTGGCTCCTATTATAGCGATTAAAGCACTCTCACCACATCAACATCAATCTTAGGCGAACCTAATAGCTCTTTATCGACTTCACCAGAGATTTGGATTTGAGTCTCGTGTGTCGCCTCTTGTCCTAGCCACTTATCATGATCAATCTCTACTGGAATCTCCCCTGTTCCATCAGTGAAGGTATACATTTCCCCACCTAACGAAGCGATAATTTTCCCAGTTAAGGTTACAGGGGTATCATCACTGGCATCAAGCGCTTGCTGAACGGTAGCGATACCTAGATTAGGACCATTGAAACCAGCATTACTTTGCGGCCCCTTAAAACCTTGAGCATAAAGTGTGGCAGAGGCAGAAAGTGCTAATATGGATACGATTATTTTGCTTTTCATTGTTATTTCCTACTTTGTCATAAGAGTAGTTAATCTAACTCTTAGTGAGTGAATAGAAAATGAATGAATTTGTTATATTTGATTTTTTTATCAATTACTTTCCCGCATCCTGAAAAATGACGGTAAATCACCGCAATGATGATTTTAAGCGAGCGCCATCTACCCATTTTCATTCCCACCAAACAATCATCACAACAAATGAAAACAGAAAAATAAATACATCATAAAAATAAGCAAAAAACAAATAAGAAGACAAAATCTCTTATATTCATACACATAGGAACAAATCATTCGTTAAATTAATAAATTTTGACATTTATGCTTTACATTATTGATAGTTATGTTAGCTTTGAGTGGATAAAAAACAACAAACATTGGTTATTTCAATAGGCAAAACCAATGAACTTACCAAGATGTCAACTGGACATGTTCACTTAAAAGCTGTCATAAGGTGTTGTATGCCCAACTGTTATTATATAAATACGCTCAAAGTGACCTCGGTTATTTTGGCGACAATACTGATTGTTGCAAAAAGCGATGCGGCCAATCCACCTATCAGCAGTCAAATTGATCAAAACAACCGCCGAGTATTGCAAGAAAACCAGCGACAGTTGAATAAACAACTCGCGCCAAAGCCAACTACAAGCGCTTCTGAAACAGAGCTAAAAGAAGTATCAGCACAAGGCAACCCTGTCCTTCAGGAGTCCAATCAATGTTTGCCCATTACTGGCGTTTATGTTACTGAGACAAAACTTCTATCAGACAAAGACTTTGAAAAGCTTACGCCTGTCGCCAGTGATTGCATCAAGGCTGAAGATGTCAACCGGTTAATACGTGAGTTAACCGGTCTATATATAAGCAAAGGTTATGTCACTGCACGTATCGTGCTTCTTCAACCTGGTATCTATGGTGAGTTGGGGTTGGAAATTATAGAGGGTGAAATCGAGGGTATTCTTGGTGGTAGTGAAACCGTTAATATTGATACTCTTTTTCCAGACTTAATTGGCCAACCTTTAAACCTAAGAGATCTAGAGCAAGGACTCGATCAAGCCAATCGACTGCAAAGTAACAAAGTTTCGATACGCTTTGTGATCACCAAGCGATTCTGTCGTACCTTAATTACCAAGCGACTTTGTCATTACGTTAAC
>NZ_BSPW01000037.1 GCF_030161235.1 Vibrio zhanjiangensis
AATGTAAGGATACGACAGAGTCGAATGGTATTTATCCCGTCAAGATCCCTCAGTAATGACAAAAATCTGAACAATAGGGTAAGAATGCCGAGATGTTTATTTCTCATTTATTTCCAGTCACCTCTTAATTTAGATACCTCCGCATGCATATGTTCAGGTGTCGCATCGGTAGGTTTGACTGCCTTCCCTGCCTCAATCTCTAATTTAGACCAAAATCGAGAAGGTAAACCACGACAAGCCTTTCCTTTGTAGCGACTAAAATAGCTTCCCCACAAACCTTTGAGTGCTACAGGGATAACTGGCACTGGGCATCTTTGTATGATGATGTCCATTCCGCGCATAAATTTGTTCATATCCTCTGTACTTGTCAATTGACCTTCAGGAAAAACGCACACAAGGTCCCCTTGTTGAAGGGCTTTATCAATCTCACGAAATGCTTCTCTGATTGAACCTCTATTGGACGCTGAGATCGGGATAACTCCTGCTTTTTTAAGGAATCGGCGTAGCGGGGGAAGATTGGCATATTCTTCTTCCATCACGAAGCGAATTAGCCTAGGGCAGGCTCCACTTAGAAGGAGTGCGTCCATGTAGCTAACATGATTACACACAATCAATGCGCCGCCTTTTTCAGGTAAGTGATGCAAGTTTTTATGTTTAACTCGGTATAGGCTGTGTTATTGCCCATGCAATAAAGCGAACAGTGCGTATAGGTACACGAGCGAGTAAAGCGAGGGCAACGAGTATATTCATCGTGGCCAGAAGCAAGAACAATTCTGGAATGCTCATGCCAATTAACGTAAGGCATAGAATACCCAATACAGCACTGCCAACCATAAACAGGGAATTATAGATGTTGAGGGCGGCGATAACTTGAGCGCGTTGAGTGACTTTAGCTTGCTGCTGCATAAAGGCATATAGGGGAACGATAAAAATGCCTCCAGAGATACCCAGCATCAGCAGTGATGCAAATACAGGCCAAAGGGGAGAGTAGCCAATAAAATCTTCAAAAGTTTTCATTTCAGGGAGTTGGCTGGGGACAGATATTGCCATAATGAACCCAAACACTGAAATGCCAATACTGCCGAGTGGCACGATACCGAGTTCAATACGGTGTTTGGACAATCTGTCACATGCCAGTGACCCCACAGCAATACCGATTGAAAAAAGTGCCAAAAGAAAGGAAACGGCACTTTCGCTACCATTGAGGTAAATTTTGGTGAAGTTGGGAAACTGTGTGAGATAGGCGGCACCCAAAAACCAAAACCAACTGATGGCCATGAGGGCATGAAAGATCGAGCGATTCGATTTTGCTATCGCTAAGGTATTGCGAATGAGTTTGATAGGTTGCCAGCGAAACTCCAAATTCGGCGCACTTGGTTCAGCTGCAGGAATAGCGCAGCTCGCTACGTAGCCCAATAAAGCAAACACAACCACACTCACGGCTGCTATATATTTTGCGCCTTCGGCTGAGGCGATAACGCCTGCCCCTAACGTACCTAACAAAATGGCCAAAAATGTACCCGTTTCTACCAGTGCATTACCAGAAACCAACTCTTGTGGTTTGAGTTGTTGAGGAAGGAGCGCGTATTTGACTGGGCCGAAGAAGGCCGATTGTGTGCCCATCAAAAACAGCAAAATGAGAAGGATGATATAGCTTTCGGTAATGAAACCGATAGCACCAAGACACATGATGCCAATTTCAACCAGTTTGACTTTACGTATGAACCATGACTTTTCATATTTGTCAGCCAATACACCAGCCGATGCCGAAAAAAGAAAAAAAGGGAGGATAAATAATCCAGCGGCGAGATTGATAAAGAGATCGCTGGAAATGGGTAGCGCATCTGCGCCGGCGAAAGCAACAAACAATAACAAGACGTTTTTGAAAATATTGTCGTTGAATGCACCGAAAAACTGTGTGGCAAAGTAAGGAAGAAATCGCCTTTTTCCTAACAGCGAAGTTTGGTTTTTTGGCATGACTTTCCTGTTCCTTTAGAATGGGCTTACCAGTTGGCAATGTAATTCGACAGAAGATTTTCTATCAGCTTTTTACCATCGATGGGCTCTGCAGCAAAAAATTTGTCATCAACACTTAATAATGTAATCCCATGAACGCCCGACCAAAGCACACGGCTTGCTTGTAATACTTCCTGCTTACTGCGCTGGGGGGCCAATAGAGATAAAAGCTGCTCAAGCATTCCTGTCATATTAGCAATTCTTTCGGCTTGCCACTCTGGTAGTTGCTCACCATTCATGTTGTGCTCAAAAATAAGTTGCCAACGGTAGGGGTGTTTTTGAGCAAAATCATGATAGCAATAGGCAAGTTGGTATAAGGCATTTTTGGTATCAGGGCTCTGCTCAACAACAGATTTTGCTTCACAGGCGAGTTCATCAAGCGTTTGTGCAACGGCATGGAGCAAAAGCAAATTGTAGTTACCAAAAACATTGACCAAGGTACTGGGTACATAGCCAATCATATTCGCAACTTTGCGCAGACTGAGCTCGTGATAAGAGTTTTCATTAAGGAAATCCTTAACGGTGTCTAACGTGAGAGAAATAAGTTCTTCACGCGTATGGTCGTTTCTACGGGCCATGGCGAAACTTTAAAAATGAACAATGTTCAATATTCTATCAGGCTCCTAGCATATCGCAACTGACCTAATACTGAATTTGCAACACTTTGATACATGTCTCTTCACTCACGGTGTTTTCTTCTTGTGATACAAAGGCTACTATAGCAGAGTTAGTATAATGATTACCTCATTGAGAGAAACCCTAAGGCGAACTATGAAACGACTTTTTTCCCTTATTGCCCTGCTAATGGTATCGGTTGCCATTACTCCAATCGCTGAAGCGAAAAAGTTTGGTGGTGGCAAGTCATTTGGTAAAAGCTACAAAACCGCACCTGCTCCCAAGCAGCAACAGCAAAACACCAATACCCTAGGTAAAGATCAGGCGACCAAATCGCCAAGTTCAAGCAAAAAAGGCCTAATGGGCGGTTTACTAGGCGGTCTTTTGGCTGGTGGCCTTCTAGCTGCTTTCTTTGGTGGTGCATTTGAGGGTATTCAGTTTATGGATATTCTTATCATGGGCCTGATCGCATTTGTTATTTTCAAGCTAATGAAGGGGCTGCTTGGAGCCAAGCAAGGCAGTATGAACCAGCAGAAGCAGCAACCTGCGTTTGGCGGATCTGCGCCAAAATTTGAACAACCTAATGTTCACAATTTTGAGCAGCAACCCCAGTCGGGTGCGCAAGGTGGATTTGGTTTTGGCGCGCCATCAGACGTACCCTACAATTTTCCCCCAGGCTTTGATCAAGCTGCCTTTATCGATGGATCGCGTGAGCATTACCGTATTGTTCAAGGTGCGTGGAACCACAACGAGCTAGACACGATTAAGGAATATGTCTCACCCAGTTTGTTTGCTGACCTTAAACAAGAGCGTGCAAAACTCGAAGGTGAACAGCACACCGATGTCATGTACGTAGACGCGGAAATTGTTCGCGCCGATCACGACGCAAGCAGGGCTCAGCTGAGCATTCAGTTTAGTGGGCGTTATCGAGATGCGGTTGAAAATATCGAAGAGAGCATTGAAGATATTTGGCATTTGGAGCGCGACCTGACTGTTGAGAATGCACCTTGGTTAATCGTTGGTATACAAGGTTAAACTTCGCAATGTCCAATCAAACGCCCGAGCAACACGCTCGGGCGTTTTTGTACGCGAATTAGACGCTAAATTTGTCCCGTTTGTTCAAACTGGTCTAGCTTGGTGAGGTAAGGCTCGATATCACCAATGTTTTGTTTAATCCAAGCGGCGTTAAAGTAGGTATCAAGGTATCGCTCGCCGCTATCACATAACAAAGTGACAATAGAGCCTGTTTCTCCGCGAGATTTCATTTCACTCGCGAGTTGTAAAACGCCGTATAGATTGGTTCCAGTTGAAGCACCCACCTTCCGACTTAGCACCTTTTCAAGCCAATGAGTTGTCGCGATAGAAGCCGCATCTGGGATGGTGCGCATTTCGTCTATGACGCCGGGAATAAAACTAGGCTCAACACGTGGCCTGCCTATGCCCTCAATTTTACTGCCTTTATCGCTGGTTATACTTGAATCTCCACTGTTAAAAAATGCATGGAAAACGGAGTTTTCAGGGTCGACGACACAAAGTTTGGTTGCATGCTGCTGATAGCGAATAAAGCGCCCAATAGTTGCCGATGTGCCGCCAGTGCCTGGGCTCATCACGATCCATTTTGGTACGGGATGCGTTTCCAACCTCATTTGGCTAAAAATTGAATTGGCAATATTATTGTTTCCTCGCCAATCGGTCGCTCGTTCGGCGTAGGTGAACTGATCCATGTAGTGACCATTAAGCTCACGAGCCAATCGACTTGATTCTGCATAAATTTGGTCTGAGCGATCGACGAGATGCGCTTTGCCACCATAAAACTCTATTTGTTCGATTTTCTTTTTGGCTGTGCATTTTGGCATCACCGCAATAAAAGGTAGACCAATTAAACGGGCGAAGTAGGCTTCTGAAATCGCGGTGCTTCCAGATGATGACTCTATGATGGTTGTTTTAGGGCCAACCCAACCATTACAAAGGGCATAGAGAAACAAAGAGCGAGCTAGACGGTGTTTAAGGGAGCCGGTTGGGTGTGTACTTTCATCTTTTAGATAAATATCAATACCAGCAATGCATGGTAAATCAAGCTTGATAAGATGAGTGTCGGCTGATCGTTGAAAGTCAGCGTCAATTTTTTTTATCGCATTATTAATCCAATTGTGATCTTTGCACATTTTCTACCATCCTTGGGCTCTAAAGCTAATACTTTACCTATAAAATAGGAGAAAAGCTTTGCCTATTTTCTGTGTTTCTGCTTTATTTGGAGAAATTTATTTTACTAAGAGTGTATTTGTGAGTATAGAGCTCGACAAAGTGGATAAGAAGATACTTGCGCTACTGCAACAAGACAGTACTTTGTCACTCAGTGACTTAGCTGAATCGGTAAATTTGACAACCACACCTTGCTGGAAGCGGCTGAAAAAATTGGAAGAGTCTGGAATTATCGAAAAGCGTGTGGCGCTGCTAAACCCAGATAAGCTCAATTTGTCCTTTACTGCTTTTGTGTTAGTCAAAACCAGTGACCACTCTCATGAGTGGTATAGTCACTTTGTCGGTACTGTGAATGAGTTTCCTGAAGTGATGGAGTTTTATCGTATGGCGGGTGAATACGATTACATGATGAAGGTACAAGTTAAGGATATGCAGTGCTTTGATGGTTTCTATAAAAAGCTCGTTAATTGTGTTGCAGGAATAGTGAATGTCACCTCCACCTTCGCCATGGAGCCACTCAAATACACAACGGCGCTGCCGATCGAATAAATGTCAGGGACTGTATAGATAAGTAAATTCAGGTAAAGGCAAAAATACTTCCTACAGTCTCTACTAATATTTTACAAAGGGAATATTGGTAGAGACATGATTATGGTTAGGCTAGGCACTTGGGTTTGCATGACATTAGTGACCACTTTAGTCGGTTGTAATAGTGGAGAAGGTGGCACAACGGCCACAACGAGTGAAGACATCACTAACCGGATTTTTGTCAATCTTTCAGGCGATTGCCAACAATATATCGGCAGCTTCTTTTCTTCCGTCAGCGATATCAAGCGTTCGTTGCTCTTTACGGGGCAAGTGACCATATCCTCTAGCGGCAGTCAGTGTATTATCCAGTCTAATGCAATTCCCAATCATGACTTTAATGACGCGAGTGCGTCTTTTGCGACCAATGTAACTGAGCAAAATGTGCAGTATTACTTTGATGCCTCTCCATCGATCAGCGGCAGCTCAACTGCACTGAGCTTAGGAACATCAGAAGCCATTTTGCTAAACGGGGTCAAGCTAGATTTACTGGCTGCGGCTTGTTATGGCGTGGGAGATGAAAAAACAGGGTGTGGGCAGGACCAAATTAACAATCCTTGGCGTTATGATCCCATGTCGTCATTAAATAGCTTTGGTACAGATATCCATAACGCCCACGTGCAGCCAACAGGTGAGTACCATTATCACGGTAATCCGGTGGCGATGTTCATACAAGATTGCGCAGGCAAACAAGCCAGCCCTGTGATTGGTTTTGCGGCAGATGGATTTCCCATATACGGTAGCTGTTTTACCGATAGCTCTTCAGGGCAGGTTAGAAAAGCAACGTCGAGTTATCAACTCAAATCGGGCGCGCGTGTCGATGTCGGTATTTATACTGCACCTACGGTTGGCGGCAACGTCGTCAGTGCCAATTACGATGGGCAATTTCGTGGAGACTGGGAGTATACGGTTGCACTGGGAGATCTGGACGAATGCAATGGTATGACGGTCGATGGTCAGTACGGTTACTATGTAACCGACACTTTTCCTTGGGTGATTAACTGTTTTAAAGGCTCGCCCAATTCAAGCTTCAGTGGTTACAGTCTTGAGAGAGCCCACACGCATTAGTGATGCTTATTTAAATCGCATAACCCCTTCTTGGACGGCCGATGCCACTAAATCGCCTTGGCGATTATAAATCTCGCCGCGAACTAAGCCTCGAGTGTTACTCGCCGTTGGGCTTTCTATTGCATAAAGCAGCCATTCATCCATTTTGAACGGGCGGTGAAACCAAATCGAGTGGTCTATGGTGGCCACTTGAAACTTAGGTGTCATAAGAGAGACTTGATGCGGATGCAGGGCGGTGACCAAAAAGCCCCAATCGGAGGCATAACCCAGTAAATATTGGTGAATCAATTGGTTGTTTGGCACGGTACCATTGGCCTTAATCCACAGATATTGCTTGGGTTCTTCTTTGTGTGGTTTGAGAGGGTTAATCACGTTAACTGGCCTCGTTTCTATCGGTTTTTCGCCACAGAACGCAGCTTTTATTTTATTAGGTAACTGGTCAGCGATACTTTTTGCAAGTTCAGACTCCGGTAGATAGTTTTCCGGACCGGGCACGTCAGGCATGGTGTTTTGATGCTCGAAACCGGGCGCCTCACCATGATATGACGCGGTGAGATAAAAAATCGGCCGGCCTGATTGCAGCGCTTTGACGCGGCGTGTACTAAAGCTGCGGCCATCTCGAAGTGTTTCAACATCGTAAATGATCGGCTTTTCTGGATCGCCCGGGTAGAGAAAATAGCTATGAAATGAGTGAACGGTACGGTCGTCATCGACAGTATAGCGTGCGGCTGAAAGAGCCTGACCAATCACTTGTCCGCCATAAACTTGAGGCAAACCAAGATTCTCACTTTGACCTCTAAACAGACCCTCTTCCAGTTTTTCTAGTTTTAGTAATTCAAGCAGTTCGTCTAAAGGTTGGCTCATTCTATACCCTAATAATTTGGTCAATATAGGTTTATTTAAGCATAAATTGATAACTTAAACAGCAAATTAAGCCAAAAGTGAGACAAGTTTTTACGCGATATGGAAAGGAAAATGGTGCTGAGTTGCAGAGCCATTACAGCTTGTCTAAGCGGGAGATAAACCAACGCAAATGAAAACAGAACAAAGCGCTTATTAAGGCTGCCAGCGATACTTTTTAAGAGAAAGTTTACCTTCGCAGCTGACATCAATATCTTCAGCAACTAATAACGCCCTTTGGCGAGCTAAATCTATGCCTGTGAGCGATATTTTTCCTTGGCTATTGATCACCCTAAACCAAGGCAATTTGGAGTCTTTTGGTAAGTTTCCGAGTGCTTTACCTACATGGCGAGCATACCCAGGATAACCAGCTAATGCGGCAATATCACCGTAAGTGGCGACCTTTCCTCTTGGAATTTGGTGAATCACCGCAAAGATTTGTATCAAAAACTGGTCCATACTGAATGTGTCCTAATTCGATTTTTCCAAGGAATGGATAAGGAGAGGGCTTGGTATTTTCTACTTTTCAGTTTTTGATCACAAGTCTGCTTGCGGTATTGTGTGCGTTGACCGTCAGTGCGACTCAGCAAGACATTTCATTATTGGCTTTACTCATCCCCGTTATGTGGGTATTTCCACAGCGAGTCGTAGGTGGCATCGTTTTGATGGCTGCCGTTTCGGCTTATGGTTTGACGTTACCGTATCAACCGATTTCGTTGTCACTGAGCCATTGGATTTTGTTTCCACTGTTGATGGTGGTGTTTTCAAGGCGCAGCAGTGTTGGTGTGCTTGTGACGGTTTCTTTGGTTGTGGTGACGCTGCAAGTAGGGGTGATGATCACCCAAGCGGGAGGAAAGCTCACCGGTGAGCCAATGATGACTTTGGTTCAAGCGCTATCGGTGACAGTGATCTGGTGGGCTGTGCAAGGTTGGCCACCCAGTGAAAAGCATTGCTGGTGGGCATTAGGATTGATATTACCTTTGTGGTTGACCGGTTATGGAGACTCAGCCGTTGTCGCGTTATGTTTAACCGGCATCGTTGGTTGCGTGCAAAGTATTAGAAAAGCACAAACTTTTAATTGGAGTAAGCTGTTGTGTTGGACCCTTCCCACCGTCAGTTTCGCGACATTGGTCGTCACTCCATGGTTTAGTGTGCCAAACCCAGTCTTTGTCGTTTGGGTTTGCCTGCTAGGGGCTGCGTGGATGACCGATTATGTGTTACGCAGCTTTGATGAGGAAACTGAGCTGTAGACGTGATCAAATACAGCTTACTGGCTTTGATTTTGGCACCTATGGGCATAATATCGTGGTCAAAAAATAAACGCCAACTTAGTAAGTTGCTTAACTCCTAGTCACTTAAAAGGAAATCCCTCTATATTTCACTTTTTTGCTTGAATTGGTCACGGCGATGACACATAATCGCCTCACGCCTTGGTTATGCCAAGCAGCGAATCTATGGAGGCTCTGGTCCTCTCGCAACAATAGCTCGTGAACTCGGTCAGGTCCGGAAGGAAGCAGCCGCAGCGAGTGACTTGTGTGCCGAGATGTGGCTGGGGTCTCCGCCACTTTTGATGTTTGCAACATAAGTCTTTGCAGGCAACACACCTCTGACATCATATACTCAATATCTTACTTCTAAAACTGTCCTCCGCAGTTCGCATTCAGTTTATATTAGTACTTTATCTTATCTCTATTTCGTTGTTTCTAATTTTGACGTATTTGCTGTCATTAAATAATATTGCCCGTGAAGAGCTACTGGCTCTGTATCTTTGACATCGGTTGTTTGGGCACTGCCAGCGTAAATCCATAACTCGCCGCTCATTAAATTTCTCTCCAGTAAATATCAAATGGGGATTGTAAATCTTGGGTATGAATCAAGGATGTTTCCCCTTTAGCATTGGTCTTACCGTAGATTTCTTACCGTAGATTTCTTAACGATGACCTATTCCTCTTCCCTGTAGAACCAAAAGTTAGCAGTTCCAAACAACTTATTGGAATATCTTACAATATTTTGTTTATTGAATAACGTTAACAGCGCTTCAATAAGGGCTCAGCGCTGGCCTAAAACTTGCTTTGTTGCGGGCAATAGTAACTTTATCGATAACGTGAGCTTATGAGCAATCCTCTTCCTCCCAAAACATCCATGTTTTGGAATGACCATCCTTACACATACGAAGAAGCTGTTGTTGCGTATGAAAGAGATGGCACCTTGTCTTCATTAACTGAAGTTTCAACAGCACCCTCAAATGATATTGCAGGGTCACCTCCTAAAACCAGTATGTTTTGGGAAGGAGGAACCGAGAAAATCGATCCTCCATCAAAACCAGAGCCAAGAACGATTGATATGACGCAGAGGAATGAACCAAAACAAGCTGGGCCTGCACATTTCATTCCCGTGCGTTACGCTATTGACCAACTCGATAGTGAAGACACTTCACCATTTGGTTTACCAGCAGAATGGCACGGTAAAGGGCCTGCAAAACTCAACACTATTGGCTATACACTGCGCCAAGTGCGTGATGGCTGGCTTTATGTTTATGACTCGGTTAGGAAGGTCCTTGATGAATACGAAGTGAAAGGGACACAATTTACTCTTTACAAACTCGGGGTAGCAGAAAGCCCAGATTCCGACACGAGGGGAGTGCCAGAGTCGCCAAGTCCGTTTCTGAGTTATACTGACGGCAGCCTTCTGTCACTCTGCTTTTCTGAGCATCGATGGACATGGAACATGTTCCTTGCTGTGGTAAACAGCCCCAGTCGTTATATTGGCCGCATGCAAACCGTGGTATTGACATCGAGTTCGATACAATCTCATATTGCTCCTATCGACCAACTCTCTGAAGTGGCCGACATTGAAGCCTCTGCTATCGATGATGGCCGCTTTGCTGATTCCGCCATCGCCACCAAAGCAGGTGAAGGCGTTTCTGTCTTTAAACCTGTCGCCGCTGAAAGTGATTTAACGGCAACGCTCCCTAAAGACGAGGCCGCCTATTTTGTTGCAATAAAAGATTACGCCGCTGACATACAGGACATGTCGCTGCATTTTGTAGCAGCAGCCAGCCCTTATCGCCTTTTTACTGACCAGTATTCAAACCAATGGAACTTGATGCAAACTGCCATGCAGCTATCCATGTTTGGGGCAATTGACAAAATAAGCATACCCGCAAGTGTTAAGCGCAATGGTGAAGAGTTATCGTTTTATGCTGATATGGCAGACTATTATGATTCATCGACGCAGCTTGATTTAGCCGAGAGCCACACAGGGGCGATTCAGTCAGGTTATCCTGCTCAATTTTCTGCGGGTGCGATTGAGTCCCGCCAAAATACCCAGTCTGCTATTGCTCAGTCTATTCAAGAAAAGTATGGTATATCCGCCAGTCGTTTTGGTTACTACGAGCAGTGGATTGCCAGCGACCGCTGGCGCAAACAGCTCAATTGGAAACAAATGTTGAGTGAAATGCAGGCGTTATCAGAGCAAAAAAATAGCATGCTTGCTCATGTGACTTCTGTAAAGCGTGATTTTATTTCGGTGTTGGAATCTCTCACCCCTCACCATCTTGAGCGAGTATTCGACCTGTATAGCGAGGAGACGCAATACTGTCTTTATCAGCTTCACCTAGCGGCGGTGGAAGCGTTCAGCCTTGTGATTGAAGAAGAGGACCGAGCTTGGGCAGAAAGCCAATGGGAAAAACCGACCAGCTTATTACCGCTCTACACTTCTGGCTTTAGCCGAGATGTATACAATGAGTTGAAAAAATCACTTCCCGATCCAGTGCCAACATCGGCAGAAGATGAAGAGAGTTGGTTGGACCATGTTTCATCGGTGAGCAATAAAACGGGCATGTATGCCAAGATAATGGACTTTGTCACCAACCCAAATACCGCCGAAACCGAAATTTTGAAAGACTTGGCAAAAGGCTTTAATAAGCTCGACATCTTATTCAAAGCCGCTATCAAAGCGGCTTTAAAGGTGACGTTAGAACTCGGTGTGAGTGTCACCTCTCAAGCCTCAATCTTATTGATGCCAACACTTGCCAAACCACTGACTCGAAATAGTTTTCAGTGGCGGGCTATTATAGCAGAGCGCATGGCACAAACGATGCCAGTGACGATTAACAACGGTTATGCCCAAGAATTCAAAGATTGGAAAACGCGCATTGAAAATAATCTTGCCGCGCTGAAGAAAAACAACCGCATTATTGCTGAGGGGAATCAAAACCAGCGCAAAGCGACGGCGAAGTATAAAAATGCCTTAAAGAACCAGCGCCGACTCAAAAAATCATTAGCAGTAACGACGTTAGAATACCCACAGCGAATTATACTCCCAGACGACCTACCCAAAGCAACGGTTGAGCTAAGAACAAGGATTATCACTGGGGCTGCTGATGATTTACATAAACTGTTCGAGAACGCTGGCGGATTGGGATTTTTAGCCCTGCTGTTTAACAGCATTGCTTTGGCCGATGCCATAAGCAGTATTGCCGATACTGGCTTGGTGTCTTCAGATGAATTCTTAGACATACAGCAAAAGCTGTTTTATACCGCCAGTGCGTGGACAGGGATTCGCACCGGTAAGTTATGGGATAAGGTTAAGGGGACTGACGAACTCAGAGAGCACTCGTTAAAAACTCTTAAAGCATTAGTGGTAGATGAGGTAGATGGTTTTAAAAACTTGACCCTTGATGACTTAAAGGTATTCAATAAATGGCTCGCCATCACTGGGGCTTTGGGTGCACTGGCTTCGGGTATTGAGGCCTACCGTTCTTGGCAGAGTGCGAATGACGTTTATGGTGTTGAAAAATATCTGTATAGAGCAAATACTGCAGTACTATCTGGCATGTCGGTAGTCGGCATAATCCAAGCGTATGGAGGGGCCACTGGAAAATTAGCACTAAACTTGACTTTTGGCGGGCCTGTAACAGCCATCTTAGCTGTTCTTACGCTTGCTTATCTAGTCATCAATTCTAAACTGAATATGCTGAAACAAGACGATTTCCAAAAATGGTTAGATAAACTGCCTTGGGGTAAGCATCCGTCTCGAGCTCAGTGGAGCCAATCTGCAAGCTTACCTGAAAGAGAGAAGCATAATTCAGCACTAGTGCAGCAGGCGCTGTTTGACTTACAATCCATTATTCAGCAGCCTACGCTATACCATCAGCCAATTGAAAAAATACAGGCCTATCCAGGCTATACACATCGTGAACTAGTTGGCTTGGAAGTGCATATTCAGCTGCCACGGCGCGCTGCAACCAGTGGGATTACCGTGAGTACCAATACCCAAGCAACCGAAGATGAGTTGACCTCCGGCTCTTGGCATAAGAATATTGACTTAGTCACGCTACAACCTCTGAGCGAAGCCAGCGCTGAATCTGTGGTGTATAAGGTCACATTACCGATTGAAAAAACAGACCAATACCTCGCTATGCAAGTGGTGTACGATGTGGCCGATGATGCCCCAGCTAAGCGTGAGTATTGGTTCCAAAATAGCATAAAACAAAGTGCAACTTATGGCGTAATTTCAGACAATAGCAAACAAAGCACAATTAAAACATCACTCACCCCGGTTGTCGGCACATTAGGATTTCAGGAGTAACCCTTGGCATATTCACCCTTTTACATCACCCCAGAAGAGTTGGCGGTTTACCAAGAAGCGCAAGAGCAAGAGATCCTTACAGGAGAAAATTTAACAATATGGCGTAAGTATGATATCGAAGAAGCGAATCGTTTTTCATATATATTTGACAGCTTAGTTCCCATTGCCATCATGTCAGTGGTTTTTTTCTTTTTTTGGTATTCCTTACGAGACCCTCTGATAGGGTATGTGGCTGCCTGTGTACTATCGATGGGGTACGGACTCAGCTACCTAGTGTTTGGCCTCGATTATCGCTATGACTATATTTTTTCTGACAAAGGCTTTGTGATGAAAAAGCGTCGCAATATGCCTAAGTGGGTAAATAGCGCCACACAAGCCGTTGGCTGGGTAGGCTCGGTGGTCTGTGTGGTGATGGTAGCGGTGGCTGGCCCAATGGCATTAGCGGGAGCGGGTGGCTTTATTTTGCTCTCATTTGGTATGTTAAAGCGCCAGCCTGATGAACGAATAGAAGTGAGAGTTGGAGAGCGCGAAGACTGGCTGTTTGCTTACTACAACAAAAAGCGCAAAGTAATTCGCTTCTATCACAAATATGACTATTGTTCTAAACGGGATCTAGTGAAACATACCGTTTTCAGAGCTCAAACTCGTGGTTATAGCTACTTATTTTTTAAAACAGCCGAAGAACTAGATGAGGTGCTAGAGGTTCTCTCAAATAGATATGATATCGAATGTATTGAATTTCCAAACCACAAAGAGTTTTTTAAAGGAAGGCCTGAGCCTCGAATTAAAGATATCCCTTCTCGGAGTCTTGAATTTCCGGTAGCCGATACCTTTGACCTTAGAGCACAAAACGCCCCGCTTCCTGAATGGCGACGTATTTACAACGGCGAATGGCAAACCGAGTCTGAGATTGAACAATCAAAATCTGAACTCACGACGGCCAAGGAGTAACCCTTGGCATATTCACCCTTTTACATCACCCCAGAAGAGTTGGCGGTTTACCAAGAAGCGCAAGAGCAAGAGATCCTTACAGGAGAGAATTTAACAATATGGCATAAGTATGATATCGAAGAAGCGAATCGTTTTTCATATATATTTCACAGCTTAGTTCCCATTGCCATCATGTCAGTGGTTTTTTTCTTGTTTTGGTATTCATTACGAGACCCTCTGATAGGGTATGTGGCTGCCAGTGTGCTAACCATGGGGTACGGACTCAGCTACCTAATGTTTGGCCTCGATTATCGCTATGACTATATTTTTTCTGACAAAGGTTTTGTGATGAAAAAGCGTCGCAATATGCCTAAGTGGGTAAATAGCGCCACACAAGCCGTTGGCTGGGTAGGCTCGGTGGTCTGTGTGGTGATGGTAGCGGTGGCTGGCCCAATGGCATTAGCGGGAGCGGGTGGCTTTATTTTGCTCTCATTTGGTATGTTAAAGCGCCAGCCTGATGAACCAACCGAAGTGAGAGTTGGAGAGCGTGAAGATTGGCTGTTTGCGGACTACAACAAGAAAAGAAAAGTGATCCAGTTCTTTTTTAAATATGACAGGTCCGAATACCAAGATACTGCTCACGAGACTATCTTTCGCTCACAAGATAGATCAGATTGTTATGTTTTCTTTAAAAATAAAGCCGACTTGGAGTCCATGGTCAATCAGTTAGCAACGGAATATAAGCTTGACTGCAGAGAAGTGGCTGACCACAAAAAACTGTTTGAAGCGAAGCCAGAATCAAGACTGTTTAGCATTCCTGCTTGCAGTAGAGAATATCAAACCGATGAGGTGTTTGATTTAAGGGCTGCAAACACCCCACTTCCTGAGTGGGAGTACCTTTACAACGGCGAATGGCAAACCGAGTCTGAGATTGAACGATCTAAATCTGAACTGATGACGGCCAAGGAGTAACCCTTGGCGTATTCACCCTTTTACATCACCCCAGAAGAGTTGGCGGTTTATCAAGAAGCGCAAGAGCAAGAGATCCTCACAGGAGAAAATTTAACAATATGGCGTAAGTATGATATCGAAGAAGCGAATCGTTTTTCATATATATTTGACAGCTTAGTTCCCATTGCCATCATGTCAGTGGTTTTTTTCTTGTTTTGGTATTCATTACGAGACCCTCTGATAGGGTATGTGGCTGCCGGTGTGCTAACCATGGGGTACGGACTCAGCTACCTAATGTTTGGCCTCGATTATCGCTATGACTATATTTTTTCTGACAAAGGCTTTGTGATGAAAAAGCGTCGTAATATGCCTAAGTGGGTAAATACCGCCACACAAGCCGTTGGCTGGGTAGGCTCGGTAGTCTGTGTGATAATGGTAGCGGTGGTTGGCCCAATGGCATTAGCGGGAGCGGGTGGCTTTATTTTGCTCTCATTTGGTATGTTAAAGCGCCAGCCTGATGAACCAACCGAAGTGAGAGTTGGAGAGCGCGAAGACTGGCTGTTTGCTTATTACAATAAAAAAAGGAAAGTCATCCGGTTCTATTTTAAGCAGGATATATGTGAATATATCGATATGGAACACAACACTATTATCCGTTCACACAGTCGATCCGGTTGCTACATATTTTTTAAAACCGAAGCGGACTTGGAATCCATGGTCAATCAGTTAGCAACGAAATATAAGCTTGACTGCAGAGAAGTGACTGACCACAAAAAACTGTTTGAAGCCAAGCCAGAATCAAGACTGTTTAACATTCCCGTTTGTAATAGAGAATATCAAACCGAAGAGGTGTTTGATTTAAGGGCTGCAAACACCCCACTTCCGGAATGTGAGTACCTTTACAACGGCAAGTGGCAAACCGAGTCTGAGATTGAGCGATCTAAAGCAGAAAGTGCAAACGCCTGAGTGATCGTACCTTTGCCACTCTCGCTAGTTGTTACAATGTACAAACCAAGAAGCTTCCAATCGGGGTCTTCTTCTTTTTCATTCACAATATATAAAAGCACCGAGCTTTGGGTCGTAGATAAAAGAGGGTATAACGTTTGTACCCCGTTCCTTTATAAACTCTGGTTTGACGCAGGATGCTGCTCTCACATAAGCATTGGAAAAAATGACCCCCAACCGGTTATTTTAAGTTGATAAATTTTCCAAATAAGCGGTGGATGGAAAGTATAGCGACTCTCAATGAACTATGGAGTCAAAAGCAGTCATGTAAACTTAAAAGCCACTATACAAGAGAAAATGATGTTCGCTGGCAATAGGTGCCAACTATTGAGGTAAAGCCAAAGGCTAACTGAATGAGCTTAACATTTAGGATTACCAGACGTAGAACTTAAAACAAAGCATAACGACAATAGCGGTAACGATTCCTAGCCAGCCTAATGCTTGTGTGACGACTTCAGACGATTGACCATTAAAATGGGGGAGTAGAATAGCGCCTAAAGAAACAAGTGGCATAAAACCATAGAGCTGACCATCATACTTGGTCGTCATTGCTGGAAAAGGGGGGATAATCTTGTAAATAAACAGGTAGACAAGGTAAATCAAAATGGCGATAGATGCTTGTTTTTTGCTGGTATCGCTTCCAGACCAAAATACAAAATAGACAGCTAAAGCTAAAAAAAATAATAGGTCAATCATATAATTATTGAGCTCAGAGGCTTTGATATCTAAAAGTAGATTATTTCAGTCTGTTCGATTACCGACAAGTCTTACGTATAAATTAAGCTTGATTAGTGTTTATGGGACGACGTTTAGCCAATATCACTACTGATTTGGTACAAATGTCACCTTCATTTTGTTTTTTATTAAAATCCTAGACCTAATTTTTAAGGCGAGTTGTGGATCATGGTTAAAGGTGAGTTTTGTCGTGTTGAGGGTTGTAGGCCATCAGTCCGTATGCAGGAATACGTTGAACAAATGAACCACATCACAGACATGAACTCTGTTTTAGATAATGTCATTAAGGCAGTTCCTTTCTTCCAAATTTTTGCTGGGCGTGACGCTTATTAAGGCGTTCTGCTGTTTGCGTTCGAAAGGGCTATGGGACGATGTTCAATGGCTGAGAGAGCAGAGTACACTCGTATAATGCTGAGATAGGTAATGATGAAATGCCTCTTGAGCAGTGGAAAAAATGAGTAAGAGGTTTTCCAGACATCATTGATTCTGTCGTGGAAGTGGGAATTGAAGATGCCAAAAACTTTTCCGACGCGTATTTCTCTCAACCATTATATTGTAGGTCAAGCAATATTTTATGGTTATAAATAAAAATAAAAATTCCTGCCGAACCAAATTTCAAAGATCGTTCATTTTTTGCGATAAGCCCCTGAAAATGAGCCTTTGACAAAATCAGTTTTCGTGAAAAAACCACAAGAGGGGTGATGTTATGTGAAAACTCCGGCAATTTAGTGTGGAACCCAATAGAAACGTTTTTCTAGTACTTAAGTCTTTAGTCAAAGGCTCTCAATTTATTTCTCTTTAATTCTGATGCCAAAGTAATCAGTAGCTAATTAGTATCGGTTGAAAATTTTCTTAAATGTTAACTCAAAGATTAAAGGCGTATAAATGATTACATCAGTTCAACCTAACCAACATCTACAAACTTGCGATAAACCAGTTGATGAGCCAAAGCGAGAGAGTGGAGAAGTGGCAAGTAACCACGAAGCATATAAAAGCAATATGCAGGTAATACTGAATACTTTAGAAGGAAATGGGGTCTCGTTAACAAACAATTATCTCACACCGAAGCGATTCCCAGTTAGTGAGCATGAGTTAAAAGGGCTAGAAGACATAACCACTCACCATCAAGATTCTGTGTTTACTGACCTCTACAGTAAAGAGGAAACTCTTATGGATAAAGGAAGATTTTTAGCGCTTGCTAAAGATATAACGAACTCTAGAGGTGTAAAGACTACCGACTTTGAGTTGAAAGAGGTCACAGCAGGCAACCTCAAGACAAAACCTCTTGAGGAACAAGACTATACGAAAGGTGCCCCTTTTTTCTTAAGCTGTAAAACGAAACATTGTGATTTCCCAGGTGCAGTGGGAGGAAATTATCCTACTGCTGAATATCTATCCAATCAAGGTACTTCTGTAAAGGTATTCAATCGCTCTGGTGATTATGTTGGCCACTACAATCTTTGGCAACAAGATACTGGTGATTTTTGTATCGGTACCATTGCCATGATTGATAATCATGGTATAAGCAAATACAGTCCGAAAGACCTCAAGCATTTAGTTGTGGCTCAAGCCATTTCGCTGCTAGACAATAACAAGCAAGCAAAAAGTGTTTCGATTGGTATGGGTGGGCACAACCTTAAAAACATGTTTCCCGCAAAGTTTGAAAAAAATACTGAAGGTTTTGTAGCATTAGGTCAATTGAGACATGCTGACTTGAATTTAGTAAACCAGAATTCAGTAAACCAGAATATGGTTACTCAGCTAGAAAAAATTACTGGTTATAAGGTGAGTAAGGAGAGCCCTGTCATTACTGAGCAGGATAGAATTGGCATGAGTCCAGATCAACGAAAAGACTTTAAAAACGCCTTAGTCGTTGTCGATAGAAATAACCTAGAACAACAAAGGAATATATTGAATAACTACGAACAAACGAAGAACCAACGTTCATCTGGCACAAGGAGTAAGGACAAAAATAGCGAATCCCTGAAATTGCAACGGACGGAGGCGTTTCAAAGCAAAGAGAGTCGACTAGCATTTATTGAGACATTGCTAAAAAATAACCCCATACAAGGGTGTAGCTTAGTTTCGGTAAATGGGATGCATGCATTACTTCGAGTTGATCATCCCTCTAATCTAGAACAAACAAAACAAACGCTTCAAGATCTAACGAAAAGTGTTCAAGGACTAAAAGTTGAAAATGGGTTTAGGGGTGATGAGTTAAGAGTCAAGATTCCAAATATTACTGACCTTGTTTCACAAAAATCAGTAAGAGCCACAAATTGGACATCAGATATACAAAAGAATATTCGCCGTAATGCTGTCGATAACTTTATCTCTAAGAACCAAATAAGTGGGTGTGAGACACTATCAGTAAATGGTGCAGATGTTCTACTCCGAGTTAGTGAAGAGAAAAAAGTTGCTGTAATGAAAATATTCAGTGATTTGGGTAACAGTATGGGTATAACACTCAAAGAGAGCCCTAAGAGTAATCAGTTGAGAGTTTCTGTGAAAATCTAATAGTATTTTTTGCAAAAACTAAAGACGTTAATGAGGCGGCTTAATAACCGTCTCATTTTATTGAAGCTACCAAAGTGATACACCATCACTGCTCTGATCAAATTAAACGAACTTTCATATATGTAGTTATCAACAATTAGCTCATTTAGTGAGAAACTGGCAAACATCTGTCCGAAGATGTTCTGACGGAGCTTGTAACAGTTAAGATTTTGGGGGAAGAATAGCGTAGACCAAGCCTTGTTTGGGCTTGCCATTGTATATATACCGATTGGGTGCACTGACTTCAAACACAGCCCCACATGACTGAGCTAACTTCTGGCTTGAGATATTATCTGGGTCGCAGACAACTTCTATGCGGGTTACTTTCAAAATAGCGAAGCAAAATTCTACCAAGGCATCGACGGCTTCTTTCGCGTAGCCTTGTTTTTGGTAGTGGTCACCAAGCCAGTAACCAATACTTGCCATGTTAAAAGTATGGTAGAGCTCATTGACGGCAACCATGCCAATGAAAGTATTGTCTTTGCGTGTGTAAAGGCCAAAACCAAAGGCTTCAGACTTGATCCAATTTAGGCGAGTCGCCAGAATAAACTTTTGCGCCTCATCGACGCAAAAGTCTTGATTGCACCAGTCTATCCAACGATGCAAGCTCGGAGAGGCAAGAACGCACTGAGTGAATGGCTCATCATCGTCTTGAGGTATCAACTTCAACACTAGCCGAGCAGTGACAATCTGGTAGTCTGGTTTCATTGTCGTCCTCTCTTTTGACAAGCAGCACTCTGGATATTTTCATTTGCCACGACTACTCAGGTACACGTCTCACCTGAATAATGACCCCAAGTAGGGGGTGATCCAAAAAGTGGGTTTCTGTGCTGCGCATACGTCGTTTTTGATCCATGCGGTAGCGCTTGAGAAACTGCTCGGAATGAACCGAAGGGGCAATGTCTTCCATTAGCCCAGCTTGGACAGTATCGCTGCCTTCAAGGTCATTGAGATTGGCTAACACCAGAGGGTTGTCTTCCAGTTTCACCTCACGGGTACTTGGCGCTCTGAGATCGAGCTGAACATCAGCATAGAGATAATGTTCAACGTAAATTTGTAATTTACCGTCTAGCTCATAAAGCGGCTTAGCAATATTTTCTTCGGTCACGCCATCTATGACTTCAGTGCCCATATTTGGCTGCTTTGGGCTGCCATCGTTGTTGAATTGTCCGGAAAGGTCACTTCCCGCTTTAATGCGGAAGGTAGGTGCGCGGTAGCGATTACCGTCACCTTGTCTCCACGCCATGTGTGAAAGGACTTTAAACCCTGCGTGACTCTGCAACTTTTGGACTTGTGAATTGAGCTTGTATGAGGAAGCCGGCAATAGGGTGACCCCTTTTCGGCTACGATAATTGCTATCGCTCAGGTAGCCAGCATTGTCTATGGAAAGCTCAGGCAGTGAATCAGGCCAAGACTCGCTGGTTTGTTCCAGATTTAATACGCGTTTAAAAATGATCACTTCTATATCAAATTGGCGCTGAGCCCAAGAGGGCATGGCAACAACGAGAAGTAGTAGTGGGATCAGCTTTTTCATTGCAACTCCAAAATAAGGTACATTACCTTGAATTAATTAAGCCTGATCTTCTCAGGCTTGTGGTAGAAGGTTATGGCGGAACTCTCCTAACATATCACCGACAAATTGAATCCGCTTACGTCTGTCCACCAATGGTACCGTAAACTTAAACTTAGTTGGGCCTTCCATTGCAAATTTTTGCGGCTGTGATTGCAATAGTTTAACCAAATAGGTTGGATTAATGTCAGCATCCGGATAGAACTCAATGAAGCCACCTTTGTCGTGCGCCTCTATTTTTTTCACTTTTAGGCTGCCTGCTTCGAGTTTAATTTCAGAGACTGAGAGCAAATTTTTCGTCGCATCCGGTAAGAGACCGAATCGGTCGATCAGTTCAATTTTAAGATCGTCCAATTCGGTTTGGTTGGCGACGCTGGCAATTTGTTTATACATTGACAAACGGGTGTTGACATCCGGGATATAATCATCGGGAAGCAGCGCAGGTAAACGCATTTCAACTTCTGTTTGCTCTCGCAGCAGTTCGTCGAGAGACGGTTCTTTACCCTCTTTGAGCGCCTCAACAGCTTGTTCCAGCATTTCCATGTACAGAGTGAACCCAACCGATTGAATTTGGCCACTTTGCTCATCTCCAAGCAATTCCCCAGCACCGCGTATTTCAAGATCATGGGTCGCGAGGGTAAAGCCAGCGCCTAAATCTTCAAGCGACGCAATCGCGTCTAAACGTTTGACGGCGTCTTTTGTCATCGCTTTGGGATGCGGCGTAAGCAAATATGCATAGGCTTGATGATGCGAGCGTCCCACGCGGCCACGCAATTGGTGCAACTGGGCAAGACCTAAGTTATCAGCTCTGTCCATGATGATGGTATTGGCGGTTGGAACATCGATACCGGTTTCAATGATGGTAGTGCAGACCAAGAGGTTAAAGCGCTGGTGATAAAAGTCATTCATAATGCGCTCCAGCTCACGCTCACGCATTTGTCCATGTGCGACGGTAATGCGAGCTTCTGGTATCAACTTCTCGAGATCCGCGGCCACTTTTTCAATGGTTTCGACCTGATTGTGTAAGAAGTAAACCTGTCCTCCGCGCATTATTTCACGTAACACCGCTTCTCTTATAACAGCCGTATCATATTGGCGCACAAAGGTTTTGATGGCTAAACGTCTCGCGGGTGGAGTGGCAATAATCGACAGATCGCGCATGCCACTCATGGCCATATTTAACGTACGAGGGATGGGGGTTGCAGTGAGAGTGAGAATATCAACATCTGCCCTCATTGCTTTCATCTTTTCTTTTTGGCGTACGCCGAAGCGATGTTCTTCATCAACAATCAGCAGCCCAAGATCATTAAACTTAATATCGTCAGATAAGAGTTTATGAGTGCCAACCACGAGGTCTACTTTACCCGCTTCGATATCTTGTAGGACTTGCTTTTGCTCTTTGGCGGTTTTAAAGCGAGATAAAACTTCGACACGAATCGGTAGGTTGGCAAAGCGATCTCTAAAGTTTTCAAAATGTTGCTGAGCGAGAAGAGTGGTAGGGACCAACACGGCGACTTGTTTTCCGTTGTCTGTGGCAACAAATGCCGCTCTCATTGCGACTTCGGTTTTACCAAAGCCTACATCACCACACACCAAGCGATCCATTGCTTTCGCTTGGCACATATCCGACATCACCGCGTTAATTGCCATCGACTGATCGTCGGTTTCTTCAAACGGAAAGCCGGCTTTAAATGTGGCGTATTGGTCGCGATCTAAAGCAAATTTATAACCGGGTTTTAGCTCGCGTTTGGCATACACATCTAGAAGCTCTGCAGCGACATCACGCACTTTTTCAGCGGCTCGGCGCCGCGCTTTTACCCATGCTTCGCCACCCAATTTATGCAGCGGGGCCGATTCTTCAGCGCCTCCAGAATAGCGGCTAATCAAATTCAATGACGCCACCGGCACATAAAGTTTGGCTTCATTTTGATATTCTAGGGTGACATATTCGGTCTTAAGGCCTCCCGCTTCGAGAGTTTGCAGCCCAATATATCGTCCAATGCCATGATCAATGTGAACCACGGGTTGACCAGCTTTCAGCTCTGCGAGGTTACGAATAACAGCATCACTGTTGGTGGTTTTTCGATCTTTTCTACGGCGTTGTATCACCCGATCGCCCAGCAGATCGCTTTCACATATTAGTGCGAGCTGTTCTTCACCAAATATGAATCCATGTTCGGCCGCACCGAGTACAAGAGTATATTTACTGTCTGCGTTGAGCGCTGCGGACAGCGAATCGAGTTCGACAGGACGAAGTTTGATGCGTTGCAAAAGCTCAAGTAATGCTTCTCGGCGTCCTTCTGATTCAACTGAAAATACAATCTTGCCGGCAAAGGTTTCACTGAATTGACGCAGTGCTGCCAAGGGCTCTTTATTTTGATGCTGGGCGGAAAGATTAGGTAAAGGACAAATGGCTGAGTTCACTCGTCCTTGCTTTTCGACAATGGTATCTGCGGATAAATGAACTTGAGGTAGTGTCTTAAAGTGGCTAAACAGTTCGTCCTTTTTTAGCCACAATTCTGTTGGCGGAAGGAGAGGCCGCAGAGGATCGATTTTACGCTGTTCATAGCGATACTCGACGTCCGACAGGAAGTGGTCAATGGCAGCGTCTAAATCACCGACCGTGATCAGTTGGCTGTTATCGGCAATATAGTCAAACAATGTTTCTGTATGCTCGAAAAACAAAGGTTGCCAGTACTCGATACCCGCAGGCCATATGCCTTTTGAGACCTGAACATAGACAGATTCAGGCTCTCGTCTGGTTTCAAAGCGTTGACGCCAGCGAATACGAAAATCTTCTATTGCGCCTTCAGTGGTGGGAAACTCGTGCGCAGGGAGCAAGCAAATTTCCTTCACATCCTCTATCGACCTCTGATTTTCTGGATCAAAAGTACGTATTGTATCTATCTCATCATCAAAAAAATCAATACGAAACGGATCGCTTGAACCCATAGGGAACAGATCGAGAATCGAACCTCTGCTGGCATATTCGCCAGGCCCGAAAACCTGATCAACATGGCGGTATCCCGATTTTTCAAGTTGGATTCTAAGTTTTTCAAGCGAGTATAGATCGCCCACTTTGACCATCAGTGTGTGTTGTAGCAAGAAGCTTCTGGGAGATTGCCTTTGCAATAGTGTGCTGACCGGAATAATAGTAATACCACTATTTTGTGTGGGCAGTTGGTACAAACGAGCAATACGGTCAGAGATAATTTCTTGGTGTGGAGAGAAACTATCGTAGGGGAGCGTCTCCCAATCAGGGAACAAAGAAACTGTTTGGTCTGTAAATTGCTCGATTTCTTGTAACAGTTTCAGCGCAGTTTGTGGATCAGCAACCGCCAATAGCGTGTGGCTATCATGCTGGTTAGCGAGTTCAGCAACCGCAAGAGCCAAACTAGCGCCTCGCAAATTACCGACCTGTTTTTTATCTCTGGTTCCAGAAGGACTGGCCAGATTGAGAAGTGATGTAATAGGCATAATTCGATTATTTTTTGTCGCGATCCTTTGAGCGCTGACGAAGTAATTTTTGTTGCTGGTACAGTGCTGCTTTTATCAAGAGATCTTCATCCTGGTCACGTAGTAAATCATATTTGATGGTGATTAGGAAATCATCACCATCTTGATTACTAGTTTCTACATGGCCATAGCAGTAGATAGCCGTTGCCGGATGCTCAATAAACATTTTTACTCGCACTTTAGTCCCGATAGCCAGTGCTGAACCTGCACCATAGCAGAATTTACTTGCACCAAAGGACAGAGTTTGATGGCGATGAGTGACATCGTCTTGCTGAGAGAGCATAAAAGTCAGCAGTAAGTTGAGTTTGGAGTTTTGCGCATCGAGGAGATCAATAACATGTTTAAAATCGTTGTTTTTCAACTCTACACGGGCCTGCTCGTTTAGAATATCTAAATGGCTGAACTCGCTTGCGACAAGAAAAGGGGCTGGAATTTCGCGTTCAAACTGATCATAACTTGGTAAAACCTCTGTATTCGATAAAGGTTCGACGTTAACGGACATCTTGTGATGTACAGTAAAATATTCTTGATCAGACATATGCAAATTCCTTGACGCTATGTGTTGATTATCGTCATAAGCAGCAACTAATCAAGGTATGTCGTTGTTTCACGCTTAATTTGACGTCAAATTGGCGAATAAGGACTACAACCCAAGGCGATAAATCGTTACAGTAACGCCTATCAAACGTTTTTGGTTATAACTATGTTCCATCCTGTATCTGCCTTTATTGGTCTTCGTTATTTGCGAGGACGCTCTGGTGATAGGTTTAGTCGTTTTGTTTCCTATATGTCTACGGCGGGCATTACCATTGGTGTGATGTCTCTGGTTACGGTTCTTTCCGTGATGAATGGTTTTGAAGCGCAGCTAAAAGGGCGCATCCTTGGTGTACTGCCCCAAGCGATAGTTTCTGCATCTGATGGAAAGACGCCGTACACAACGCCGCCTGAATTTGTTGGACAATGGTCAAGCGCCGCTTCTCCTGAACCTATCGTTCAAAGTGAAGCTGTGATTCAAAGCGCAAGCACTTTGTCAGCGGGTTTATTGGTCGGCATTAAACCCGGTGATCGCGACCCAATAGAATTATTTTTAATCGCTGGCCGTCTTTCCTCTTTGCAGCCTAATCAATATCAAGTATTTATTGGTCAAGGCTTGGCGAGAACATTGAAAGTATCTGTCGGCGATAAAGTTCGCCTCATGGTGACCAGTGCAAGTCAATTTACTCCTCTTGGGCGTATACCCAGTCAAAGAATTTTTACCGTTGCAGGGATCTACAATACAGGGTCGGATGTCGATAGTCAGCTGATGTTGACACATATTGATGATGCTGCGCGCTTACTTCGATTACCGAAAGACACCATCACTGGTTGGCGACTGTTCTTTGATGACCCTTTCATTGTCAGTGAGCTCAGTCAGCGACCATTAGCTGATGGTTGGAAGTGGCAAGATTGGCGAGATCAACGAGGTGAACTGTTTCAGGCGGTACGCATGGAAAAGAATATGATGGGTCTGATGCTTGGTCTTATTGTTGGTGTTGCCGCATTCAATATTATTTCTGCTCTCATTATGGTGGTGATGGAAAAGCAATCAGAAGTGGCGATTTTGAAAACGCAAGGGATGACAAGTGGACAGTTGATTGCGGTTTTTATGGTGCAAGGCGCAAGCAGTGGCATTGTGGGCGCTTTAATCGGTGGGGGGCTGGGTGTGTTACTCGCAAGCAATCTCAACACTTTGCTCGATGGGGCTGGTGTTGCTTTGTTCTCTGTTGGTGGACAATTGCCAGTCTTAATTAACCCTCTTCAAATTGGGGCTGTGATTTTTATGGCTATTGTACTTAGTTTGTTAGCCACACTTTTCCCATCTTATCGTGCATCTTTTGTTAAACCAGCCGAGGCTTTGAGATATGAATAACCTCCTTCAATGTCAAAATATTTGTAAAACTTACCGTGAGGGAGACCTTGACACTCAAGTACTCAAAGGTGTCAGCTTTGAATTACAAAAAGGTGAATTAGCGTCCATTATTGGTTCTTCGGGATCAGGCAAAAGTACTTTGCTGCATATTCTTGGTGCACTTGACGATGCGACACAAGGAGAAGTGAGTATTCTTGGACAAAAGATTGCGTCTTTGAGCTCGAATAAGCAAGCAAAGCTTCGCAATCAGCACCTGGGTTTTGTGTATCAGTTTCATCATCTGCTCGCGGATTTCAGTGCGCTAGAAAATGTCGCTATGCCGCTTTTGATCGGGGGGGAAAAGCCTTCCAAAGCAAAAGAAGCGGCCAGAGCGTTACTCGACAAAGTAGGATTAAATCACCGAATGGAGCACCGTCCTTCGGAACTTTCAGGAGGGGAGAGGCAACGTGTTGCGATTGCACGAGCGTTAGTGAATAGTCCGTCTTTAGTGTTGGCCGATGAGCCAACGGGTAATTTGGATTATAAGACGGCTTTGTCTATCTACGATCTCATGCGAGAACTTAACCAGCAGTCAGGTACGGCTTTTTTGGTTGTGACTCATGATGGGGAGTTGGCGGCAAAAATGGATAGGCAGCTGCATATGCAAGATGGTTTGTTGCTGGGTGTAGAGGGAGCATAGTTTGTTTTCGTCGTTATCGTTATTTATTGGTGGACGCTTTAGTCGAGCCAAGCAACGCAACAAAATGGTGTCATTTATTTCGTTGTCATCCACCATTGGTATTACCGTTGGTGTTGCGGTAATCATTATTGGCTTATCGGCGATGAATGGTTTTGAAAGAGAACTGAAAGACCGTGTTTTATCTGTGATTGCGCATGGAGAGTTTGAAGGGGTTCGTGGCCCCATTTTAGAGTGGCAATCGGTGATGACTCAAGCCGAAAAACATCCCGACATTGAAGCCGCAGCCCCCTATGTCACTATCACGGCCTTAGCCGAAAAAGGAAACAAAGTTAAAGCCATAGAAGTGCGTGGAATCGATCCTCAATTGGAATCTCAAGTGTCGACTATCAGTGATTATGTTGACGGTGAGGTGTGGCAACGCTTTGTCCCGAATAAAAAGCAAGTTGTTTTAGGGCAAGGTGTGGCTAAGTTCTTAGGAGTGTCAGTGGGTGACTACCTCACCTTGATGATTCCCACTTCTGGCTCGACAACCCGTGTTCAAGCGCCAAAGCGTGTTCGAGTTCAAGTTGTCGGCCTTCTCAAATTAAATGGGCAGATTGACCACAATCTTGCCATAGTGCCTATTAAAGATGCTCAGCAATATGCACAGCTTGGTGATGCTGTGACGGGGGTTTCTGTGAAAGTCTCAGATGTATTGAATGCGACGCAAATTGTTCGAGAGGCAGGCAATACTTTAAATGTGTATGTTTACCTGCGTAGCTGGCAACAAGACTATGGCTTTTTATACCGCGATATACAGTTAGTAAGAACCATAATGTATTTAGTTATGGTGCTGGTGATAGGTGTTGCCAGTTTTAATATTGTATCAACGTTAATGATGGCGGTGAAAGATCGCGCAGGAGAGATCGCGATTTTGCGAACAATGGGCGCGACCGACGGTTTAGTGAAGCGAATCTTCATTTGGCAGGGCGTTTTTTCTGGCGTTTTGGGCAGCGTTGTAGGTAGTGTGTTTGGGGTGTTGGTTGCTGCTAATTTGACCTATCTTATCAAGTTGTTGGAAAATATCATCGGGCACCAATTTCTCTCTGGAGATATCTACTTCGTCGATTTCCTTCCATCTCAAGTCATTTGGACTGACATATTACTGGTATCTGGAACGGCGATTCTTCTCAGTTTACTCGCAACTTGGTATCCAGCATCACGCGCGGCCAAACTAAATCCCGCTTCGGTACTAAGCTCAAAGTAGGAACAAAGATAAGCTCGAAGTAAAGGATAAATAAAAGGGCCACATTGTGGCCCTTCAATCTATATACAACACATCCATTTCACAAAAGCGATGCTTGTCTCGAAAGACTAGTCTTTGCGCTTTCCTTTTTTAAGCAATCTACCTAATCTGATTTTTCTTTGTTGCCAGCTTCGTACGACAGAGTAGCGCCAAAGGGCCTTGATACCGAAGTAGCCTGCAATGGCTGAGACAATGCCACAAATCATGCAGCCCAGAATAAAAGGCGGTCCGATGGTGCTCATTTGTTGCATGATGAAATCCCAAGATAACTCAAAATGAAAGGGTTGAGGTGGGGTGTGCATCACCAAGGCGCCGACTTTGTACGCAAAGTAAAACAGTACAGGCATGGTGATAGGGTTACTCACCCAAACAAGAGCAACAGATAAGGGCAGATTAACACCGCATACGATGGCAAGGCCGGCCGACATGATCATTTGACTTGGTAAAGGCACAAAAGCCATAAATAGACCAACAGCAAATGCGCCAGAAGCTGAGCGACGATTTAAGCACCAGAGGTTTGGGTTGTAAAGCACGTTGCCAAAGATTTTCAGTGCTTTCTGACGCTTTATCACCTCATGGTCGGGCATAAAACGTTTTATGAGTTTTCTTGGCATAGGGAAATATGACTCTCTTTTTTAATTACTGGACGCTTATTTCGTTTTGCTTTGTTATTTTCACCTTTCAATCATGGTGGTTTGTACCATCATGGCAATGGTTATTTCCCTGTCTTTTGATCATGATACTCAGTATAAGGTCAAAATTACTAAGATGGTGCACTGGGAGTGCGGTTGCATGCTTGATATTAGTAATACACAGCAATTTTTTACGCCATCAGCAAGAATTACTTTTTCAATCTGGGGCAAATATTACCATAAATGCGGAGGTTGACAGCTTTTTTAAGCAAATAAGTAATGGATTTCAAGGTAAAGTGACAGTGAGTGCCATTAATGGCAAAACGATCCCCACATTGTTTAGGCCTAACATATGGTTAGTGTCACCTATACCGCTTACTGTTAGAGATGAAATCCACGCCAAAATACGCTTGAAAACCATTACTGGCTTGTTGAATGATGTTGGCTTTGATGCAGAAAAATTTGCTTTGCAGCAGCGAGTTGTTGGACGAGGCTATGTTTTAGCCAACAGCCGATACTGGGTGCGAACTGTGGCGTCGCGGCGACATATGTGGTTCCAACAAGTGGCTGACTCAGTGAACGGCTTCACCAGCAAAGGCATTATACTCGCGTTGACATTTGGTGTACGTGATGAACTATCCGATGACCAAAAGCAGCAGCTTAAAGCCAGTGGCCTAAGTCACTTAATGGCCATATCCGGTTTGCATATTGGGATCATTTTTGGCTTGGGCTGGCTTGTGGGAAAAATGGTGTTGCGTTTTTTTTGGGGTTGGAAAACCGCTCCCATCGTCCTCGCTATTTTCTTTAGTATTTGTTACGCGTGGCTTGCCGGTTTTTCTATTCCCACTCAAAGGGCTATTTTAGCCTGTTGTCTCGCCTCTTTATTAGCGACGTCGCTCTATCGAATACCACCCAGCTATCAATGGCTACTTATTCTCTCTTTGTTGCTGTTTTTTGACCCTTTTTCTTCGGTATCTGCGAGCCTTTGGCTAACGATGTGGGCGGTTGCGGTTATTTTACTATTTGCAGCTCAGCGAAACGCTCCTCTTACGTATTGGAAAAAGCTCCTATCGCTTCAATTTGCCTTAGTGGTAGGGATGATACCGGCTGTGGCACTGCTTTTTTATGGCATCAGTCTCAGCAGTTTTTTCTACAACATTGTCTTTGTCTCTTGGTTTAGCGTCGTTGTTGTTCCTCTGTCTTTATCGGCTCTGATACTCGATATCGGGCTGGCCAGCACTTATCTCTGGACATGGGTAGATTATTCTATCCAACCAGCCTTATATGTTATGAGCTTTGCCGCCGAAAGTTGGTTTCCGTTGTCGTATGAGCAAACCGTCTGGCTATGTCTACTTTTTGCACTGTGGCTTATTTTCCCCTTTCTAAACAAAAAGGGCAAAGGCTTGGCTTGTATATGCTTAGCCATTGCAATAACTGAGTGGAAGGAAAAACCTATGTGGCAGGTGTTTGTGCTTGATGTCGGACATGGGCTAGCGGTAGTGATAAAGCAAGGTAACAGTGCTTTTATTTACGACACAGGAATGGCTTGGCAGGAGAGCAGTATTGCAGAGCAGATCATCACGCCTTTTCTGCACTTTCACGGCATAAGTGATGTAAAAGGCTTAATATTGTCTCACTCTGATAATGATCATTCTGGTGGCATGGCTTACATCATCAAAAACTGGAATCCTGAATATGTCATCAGCAGTGAGGATCTGCACAGGAGCACAAGGTGCATTGCAGGGCAAACCTTGACTTGGGGAGCGCTAGAACTTGAATTTATCTGGCCTAATCAGTCGGTCCCAAGAGCCTATAACCCTCATTCATGTGTCGTAAGAGTGATTCAATCCGATAGCAAACAATCGATTCTTTTGACTGGGGATATTGATGCGGTAGTAGAATGGATTTTAGTCAGGGAACCCCATAAATTGAGTAGCGATATAATAATGGTTCCTCATCATGGAAGTCGCACTTCATCAATCAGCCAATTTATAAAAGTGGTTGGTCCAGATGTGGCGATAGCATCAACCGCGAAACTTGGCAAATGGTCATTTCCTAATCCAAGCGTTGTTGAGCGATATAAGAAGGCTGGTGTGGCTTGGCTCGACACAGGGTCTTCGGGGCAGGTGAGTATCCATTTCTACTCTACGAACTGGCAAGTTGACTCATTAAGGCAAGGGAAAGGACAGCATTGGTATAGGCAGATGCTACGTAAGGGAGTAGAATAAAGGACATATTGTAAAACTGTAAGCTCTCCTATGTCTCCTATTCAAGATGAAACAACTTGGCAAACCTTTAAACGTTTGTGGACATATATTCGTCTGTATAAAGCTGGCCTCGCTGTTGCTGTCGTCGCTCTCATTATAAATGCCGCTGCTGATACTTATATGGTTTCATTGTTGAAACCCCTTCTCGATGAAGGTTTCGGTGACGCGGAATCGAATTTTCTGCGTGTGTTACCTTTTATCGTGTTTGGCATGATGCTTTTGAGGGGCGCGAGTGGTTTTGTTTCTTCCTATTGTTTGAGTTGGGTGTCGGGTAATGTCGTGATGCTGATGCGCCGTAGGATTTTTAGCCAATTTATGCACATGCCAGTGTCATATTTTGATAAAGAATCCACTGGAGGTCTATTGTCTCGTATTACGTACGATTCAGAACAAGTGGCAGGCGCGACAAGTCGTGCTTTAGTGAGCATTGTGCGAGAAGGTGCGAGTATCATAGGTTTTCTTGTACTGATGTTTTGGTATAGCTGGCAGCTATCTCTTGTGCTCTTTATTGTTGCTCCGATTGTTGCTTGGGGTATTGGTGTTGTATCCAAGCGCTTTCGTAAAATATCCAAAAATATGCAAGATACAATGGGGCATGTTACTGCTTCCGCTGAGCAGATGCTTAAGGGACATAAAGTGGTATTGAGTTACGGTGGTCAAGATGTTGAGCGGCACCGCTTTGATATCGTCAGTAACCAAATGCGTCAGCAATCAATGAAGCTCGTGGCGGCCCAATCGATTGCAAACCCTGTCATTCAGAGCATCGCATCTATCGCTTTGGTTGTGGTACTTTTTTTAGCGAGTGTTGACTCGATTAAAGAGCAGCTGACACCAGGTACATTTACTGTGGTGTTTTCTGCAATGTTCGCCTTGATGCGTCCTCTTAAAGCACTCACGAATGTGACGTCCGAATTTCAACGAGGTATGGCGGCTAGCCAGACTCTATTTGAGCTAATGGACTTAGAAACAGAACAAGACAAAGGCACATTCGAAGTCGCTAAAGCTCGCGGTGAAGTTGCAGTGAAAGATGTCACTTTTACTTATCAAGGGAAAGAGGCTCCAGCGCTGCGCAATATAAGTTTTGATATCCCCCGAGGAAAAACCGTTGCCCTTGTCGGTCGTTCTGGTTCAGGGAAAAGTACTATTGCGAGCCTATTTACGCGTTTCTATGATGTAGATTCTGGCCGCATTGAACTCGATGGGCATGATATTCGAGATTACAAGTTAACCAACTTGCGCAGCCATTTCGCTTTGGTATCACAAAATGTTTATTTATTTAACGATACGATAGCAAATAATATTGCTTATGCTGCAACCGAGGAATATAGCCGAGAGCAGATAGAAACAGCAGCTCGCTTAGCCTATGCGATGGATTTCATTGAAAATATGGAACAGGGCTTAGATACGGTGATTGGTGAAAATGGTGCTAGCCTGTCAGGAGGTCAGCGGCAGAGAATCGCCATTGCTCGAGCTCTTTTGCGTGATGCTCCTGTGCTAATTTTAGATGAGGCAACATCGGCGTTGGACACAGAATCCGAAAAGGCGATTCAATCTGCATTGGATGAACTACAAAAAAATAAAACCGTTCTTGTTATCGCTCATCGATTATCAACAATTGAAAATGCGGATGAAATATTGGTTGTTGATGAGGGGGAGATCATCGAACGGGGCAATCACACGAGTCTATTAGAAAAAAATGGGGCATATGCACAGCTGCATAGAATTCAATTCGGTTCTTAAGCCATGATTGGAAACATTTGGTTTGGTAAATCGCCTTTATTTTATGTTTTATGGCCGCTACTTTGGCCGCTAAGCATTCTGTTTGGCGTGATTAGCCGTAAGCGACGTAAAGACTTCTTATCTGGTAAACGAGATAGATATCGAGCCCCTGTGCCTGTTATTGTTGTGGGTAACATCACCGCTGGAGGCAATGGCAAAACACCCATTGTGATTTGGTTGCTTGAACAGTTACAGGCTCAAGGGTATAAGCCAGGGGTGGTGTCGCGGGGTTATGGTGCAAAAGCAGAGCGCTACCCTTTAGTTGTTGGAGAGCATACATCCACCAAGCATTGTGGCGATGAACCCAAGCTTATTTTTCAACGTACAGGGGCTCCTGTTGCTGTCTCGCCCAAGCGCAGTGATGCGGTAAAAGCGCTTTTAGACCTAGGCATTGATATTGTGGTAGCTGATGATGGATTGCAGCATTACGCACTAGAGAGGGATATTGAAATAGTGGTTGTTGATGGTGAGCGGCGTTTTGGTAATGAACATTTGATGCCTCTTGGACCACTGCGAGAGTCAACAGCACGTTTATCAGAGGTTGACTTTATTGTGACTAATGGTGGTCAAGCTCATGTCGGAGAAATAGCAATGAATTTGACTCCGAGCCTTGCGGTTAATTTAAACAATAATCTGAAGGCCCCAGTCAGTCAGTTAGAATCACTGGTGGCCATTGCGGGGATAGGGCATCCACCGCGTTTTTTCGGTACGCTTGAAAGCCTAGGCGCTCAGCCCGTTTTGACTAAAGGCTTTTCCGATCATCAAGACTTTGAACCCAATGAGTTAACTCGTTTGGCGAGCCAAGGACAGCATCTCATTATGACAGAGAAAGATGCAGTCAAGTGCAGACATTATGCACAAGATAATTGGTGGTACCTTCCTGTAACGGCGACCTTTAGCCGTCATGATGAAGTACGTATTTTAAGTAAAATCAAAGAGGTTAAGGAACAGTATGGATCATCGCTTGCTTGAGATAGTTGCGTGTCCAGTTTGCAAAGGAAAACTGACATTCGATAAGGATAAACAAGAACTGATCTGTAAATTAGATCGCTTGGCTTACCCGATTAAAGAAGGTATTCCTGTCTTATTGGAGCCCGAAGCTCGTCGAATGAGTATGGAAGAGGGAAGGTAATGTCTTTTACAGTTATCATTCCTGCCAGATACGATTCAACGCGGTTACCTGGTAAGCCGCTTGCTGACATCGCTGGAAAGCCTATGATTCAGTGGGTTTATGAGCAGGCCACGCAATCTGGAGCTGAAACCGTTATTGTTGCGACGGATGATAAACGTGTAGAAGTAGCGGTGAAAGCATTTGGTGGTCAGGTGTGTATGACATCGCCAGATCACCAATCGGGGACGGAGCGTTTGGCTGAAGTGATTCAGATAATGGGCATTGCTGATGAACAAGTGATCGTCAATGTTCAAGGTGATGAGCCTTTGATTCCGCCGGTTACGATTGCTCAAGTAGCCAACAATTTGATCCGCAGTCAGGCGCCCATGGCAACGTTGGCCGTTGAAATTTCTGAGCAAGATGAGGCTTTTAACACCAATGCGGTTAAAGTCGTGACGGACATGCATGGTTATGCGATGTATTTTAGTCGGGCAACAATCCCTTGGGATCGTGACAATTTTTCAAACGATCAGAAGGTTGTGATTCAGCCATTGATGAGACATATCGGTATCTATGCTTATCGAGCGGGCTTTATTAACACCTACATTAACTGGACTCCAACCGTTCTTGAAAAGATTGAAAGTTTGGAGCAGCTTCGTGTGCTTTGGTACGGTGAAAAAATCCACGTAGAGGTAGCAGAGCAGGTACCGCCAGCAGGTGTTGACACACCAGAAGACCTAGAGGTAGTGCGTCGTATAGTGAGTGGTATTTAGCCTGAGCCACAGGCCTCATCGTATTTGATGAGGCCATAATAATCTTCTTGCGCCGTTGTTGCTAAACTTCGGTGTTGGTTGATGCTGGGTATTGGCGATCCTCCTGAGCATACACCAGCCGCTATTTTCAAGCCAAACACGTCACTTTAAGTGATGTCCCCTACTATTATTCAACATATTGAAAATGACCTTTCTTGCTATACTCTTAGTAGCTTACGTACGAGTATATCTCATGACTTTAAAGAGAACGCTAGAGCGGGGGATGATCAATCCTTTGTCGAGTACTATTGGTCGCCATATCATTTTATCTATGGTTATCTTGAGTGGCATTTTTACTCTTATTATTACATCGGTGCAAACGATCGGTGAGTATCGTTCACAAGTTGACCATATTACCGAACGTCACAATGAGATTGGTGAAGTTCACACGGATTCTATCGCTTCTTCTCTGTGGGCGTTCGACTTTATTTTGCTCCAAAAAAGGTTAGATAGCCTGACTAAACTCTCTAAGCTTGATTATATTGAAGTGCATTATGGCGATGATATTTTTACTGCGGGAAAGCACTTAAATAGCAATGCAGTAGCCTCGGAATTTCCCATTATCTATCGAGATGTTGGGCTTGGTGAGCAGGTGATTGGCAAAGTACTTGTAAAGTCAGATATTGGCGAAGTACAGAGTTATGTTGTTAAGCAATTTATCTTAATAATGATCGCGAATGGAATTAAAACCTTGTTAGTTTGTTTTTTTGTTTTGATTTTATTCCATTACAACGTGAATCGACGATTAGTACAGATCACACATTATTTGAGGAAATTTAATCCACGTCATCCAGGAAAACCACTTAAATTAGTGAAAAAACGCTGGGTATTCGCCAAGGATAAAGACGAACTCGATTTGTTGAGTCAAGGTGTTAACAAGGTTCGAGATGACATTACCTTACTGTATAACAATGTGAAACATGAAAAGGAACGTCTTTCTGACTTTTCTGAGGTTGCTTCCGATTGGCTTTGGGAAACGGATAACAGCGGAAATATTGTTTATTGCTCAGAATCGATGAAAGAAAATATGCAGCTCGACACGTTATCAAATAGTGAGTTGCCAACCTTTTCCCAACTTATCGAATCCAAGTCTTTGCGTCAGTCTCTAGAAAGCGAACGTGACTTCCACCAATGTGAGGTGAGCTTAGAAATCAATGACAACACCTCATACTTGATGATGCAAGCTATTGCCAAATATGAAGGGGATAAATTTGTTGGCTATCGGGGGACAGCAATTGATATATCTGCCCTTAAAATCGCACAAATCGAATTAAAACAATTGAATCAGAACTTGGAGAAGAAAGTTACCGATAGAACGAAAGCACTAGAGAACAATATGGCGGAGCTTAAAGCAACACAAGAGCAGCTCATAGAATCGGAAAAATTGGCTTCTTTGGGAGGCTTGGTTGCCGGTGTGGCACATGAAGTCAACACGCCATTGGGGATTGCAGTCACATCCGCATCAATTATCCAAGAGGCGATTCATTCACTTCAGTTGGCATTTTCTGACCAAACGCTAACGAGTCAGAAGTTGTCTGAAATCATAGATAAGGTGCTAAATGGAGGTGAACTGCTACAAAGTAACTTAAACCGTGCATCTCAATTGGTTAAAGATTTTCGTCGTACCGCTGTTGATCAAACGACAGAGATTAAGACCAATTTTAATCTAGCCGAGATTCTCCGATCTCTACTTTCAAGTCTTGATTCAGACATCGGTAGGCTTTCTGTAAAAGTACAAGTCTATGTTGACGAAGATATTGTTATGAATAGCTATCCAGATTGCGTAACGCAAATTATTTCGAATTTGGTGTTAAACAGTTTAGCTCATGCGTTTATGTCTCAACCTGTTCCGGAAATATCTCTAAATGTCTATGAGTTAGACGAATCAATAATACTCGAATATAGAGATAACGGTTGTGGTGTTGATGAGGAAAACCATAAAAGAATCTTTGAGCCGTTTTATACAAGTAACAGAGGTCAGGGAAATTCAGGTTTAGGCTTGAACTTTGTATTTAACATGGTTAAGCAAAAGCTTAAAGGGCAACTTGAGTTTGAATCTAAGCTAGGTGAGGGAGTTTGTTTTAAAGTGACCTTGCCCAAAGTGACGCCCGACGCAGGAGATAATGCGGCGGGAATTGAGTACCATATCTGATAGCAAATGCCTAGGTAGATCACTTAAGTATCAAACGATGCTAATAAACACGATTTCATGTATCAATGTCTCCACAGGAAATAAAACAAGCAGAGTTCACTTTCAGTAGGTGAACTCTGTATGAAGGTTAGACACAAAGAGAAGATGACGAGGAACGAATAATTAAATCTGGATATTTATACTAGATTTGACTGTCGTACTCGTTTCTCTTAGGGCAGGTGGTGAGTATCTCTCTTCTTCCTGATTCCTTTAGCTCTTCAAGAATGACGTCAAACCCCCACAAACGGTACAAATGCTTTAATACTTCTTCATAGCTGTCATCAAGAGGAATTCTGTCATGAGGGACATACTGTAAAGTTAGTGACCTATCGCCCCGTACGTCAACATTGAAGACTTGAACATTAGGTTCTAAATTGCTCAAATTGTACTGCGCTGCTAACTTCTCTCGAATGTCTCTGTAACCAATATCGTTATGTATTGCTGTTACTTCAATGTAGTTTTTACGGTCATCATCTGTGATGGAGAACAGCTTGAAGTCACGTATAAGTTTGGGTGATAAGTATTGGCTGATAAAACTTTCATCTTTGAAATTTTTCATTGCGAAATGCACGGCTTCTAACCAATCTGTATCGACCAGTTCTGGGAACCACTCTCTGTCTTCATCAGTCGGCTCTTCACATATCCTTTTTATATCACGAAACATAGCAAAACCGAGAGCGTATGGATTAATACCACTAAAGTACGGGCTGTTGTATGAAGGCTGAGCTACGACGCTAGTGTGGCTGTGAAGAAACTCGAGAATGAATCGGTCAGTGACTAAGCCTTCATCATACAAATGGTTGAGAATAGTATAGTGCCAGAAGGTTGCCCAGCCTTCGTTCATCACTTGAGTTTGTTTTTGTGGGTAAAAATATTGGCTAATTTTTCGCACAATACGGACGATTTCACGTTGCCAAGATTCCAAAAGTGGTGCGTGTTTTTCTATGAAATACAATATGTTTTCTTGTGGTTCAGATGGGAATCGAGCCTTTGATTTTTCACGTTCGACTTTACCCTTAGGTACCGTGCGCCAAAGATCGTTGACCTGGGATTGAAGATAAGCTTCTCGCTCCTCTTGACGCATTTTTTCTTCAGCAATCGAAATTTTTTCTGGGCGTTTATAACGGTCTACACCATAGTTCATTAAGGCGTGGCAGGAATCAAGTAACTCTTCTACCTCTTTTACTCCGTATTTTTGCTCGCATTCGGCAATATAGTTTTTGGCAAACAGTAGATAATCAATGATCGAGCTGGCGTCGGTCCATGTTTGAAATAAGTAGTTACCTTTAAAGAAGGAGTTGTGCCCGTAACACGCATGCGCCATTACTAAAGCTTGCATTGTGACGGTATTTTCTTCCATGAGGTAGGCAATACAGGGGTCTGAATTTATCACTATTTCGTATGCCAACCCCATTTGCCCATGTTTGTAACCCTGCTCGGTTTGAATGAACTTTTTACCAAATGACCAGTGATTGTAGTTGATTGGCATACCTATGCTTGAGTATGCATCCATCATCTGTTCTGAGGTAATGACCTCGATTTGGTTAGGGTAGGTATCTAGATGGTAATGCTCCGCTACACGCTTGATTTCTGCGTGATACTGATCGAGTATGTCAAAGGTCCAATCTGGGCCATCTGGCAGAGTTTTATTTTTCGTCGACTTTTTAGTTTTTGTTGCCATGCTAACCTCCCTAAGCCGTTTCCTTTCTGAAAAGCTCTCGGAATACGGGGAAAATATCTTCAACACTTCGAATGTTTTTCATTGCAAAGTTATCGAAAGTTTCCTCAAGTTTCTCATATTCATGCCATAGGGTTTGATGTGAGCGCCGAGTAATCTCAATGTATGAGTAATATTGGCAATTAGGTAATAAATTTTTGGTCAGTAACTCTCGACATCGTGGTGAATCATCAGCCCAGTTGTCCCCATCTGATGCTTGCGCGGCATAAATGTTCCATTCTCCGAGTGGAAATCGTTCTTCGACTATCTCTTTCATTAGTTTTAATGCACTAGATACGATCGTTCCCCCTGTTTCTTGGGAGTAGAAAAATTCGTGTTCATCGACTTCTTTCGCTTGAGTGTGATGACGAATAAACACAACTTCGACATTTTCGTAAGTTCTGGTTAAAAAGAGATAAAGTAGCACATAAAAGCGTTTAGCGATGTCTTTGGTAGCTTGGTCCATCGAGCCAGATACATCCATCAAGCAAAACATGACGGCTTGACTTGACGGTATAGGTCGACGTTCATAGTTTTTAAATCTCAGATCAAAAGTGTCGATAAAAGGAACGGTATCAATTCGTTTGCGCAGGTCTTTGATTTCCTTCTTAAGTCTTTTTTCCTCAAGTAATTGCGCCGGTTCGCTCATCTTAACTCTATCGAGCTCCTCTTCGAGTTCCCTGAGCATGCGCTTTTTACCGGCGGTCATGGCGGTTCTACGAGCAAGAGATTGCTGCAACGATTTTACGATAGCAATGTTTGCTGGAACCCCCGCAGTCTGATAGCCTGCTCTGTGGGTTTTCCATTCAGTAATCTTATTAATTTGGTTTTTTTCTAGGTTTGGTAACTCTAGGTCTTCAAACAAAATATCCAAATATTCATCTTTGGAAATTTGAAACACGAATTCGTCTTGACCTTCTCCATCTGGACTGGCATCACCGTCACCTGAGCCTCCTTGGCCACCGCCTTTGGGTCGCTCTATCTTATCTCCTGTGATGAATTGGTCATTGCCAGGGTGGACGCGCTCTTTCATTCCTCCCTTGCCTTGATGAAAAATCGGTTCTTTTATATCTTTGTGAGGAATCGCAACATCTTCGCCAGTTTCTGTATTAGTAATTGAGCGGCGGTTGACTGCGTCTGCAACGGATTCTTTGATTTGTTCTTTGTGACGACGCAAAAATCTTTGGCGGTTTACCGCGCTTTTATTTTTGCCGTTCAGTCGTCGGTCAATAAATTGCGCCATGAGTCATCCCTCGTTTCATACACGCTCCTGTGGAGAGCATGGTCTCGCATCCAATACACAGCCAGAACATACTTCTGGCTGTTACTTCATTGGCATTTCCCTCTTCACTGAGTGGGAAAGTTTCCTAGCTATTATGATGATTTACGTACTCGTAAATACCATTCTGATAGCAAGCGGACTTGTTTCTCGGTATAGCCTTTCTCCATCATACGAGCGACGAAGTCATCGTGTTTCTTCTGATCTTCAGAGGAAGTTTTAGCATTAAAGGAAATAACAGGTAACAGCTCTTCTGTGTTTGAGAACATCTTTTTCTCAATCACAGTACGAAGTTTTTCGTAACTGGTCCAAACAGGGTTCTGACCACTATGGCTTGCACGTGCTCTAAGAACGAAGTTGACAATCTCATTCCTGAAATCCTTAGGATTGCTAATGCCGGCTGTTTTTTCAATTTTTTCTAGCTCATTGTTGAGAGCTGATCGATCAAACAACTGACCTGTTTCAGGGTCTCTATATTCTTGGTCTTGAATCCAGAAATCGGCATAAGTTACATATCGGTCAAAGATATTCTGGCCGTACTCAGAATAAGACTCCAAGTATGCGGTTTGAATTTCTTTACCAATAAACTCAACATATCTTGGTACTAAGTAACCTTTGAGGAACTCTAAGTATTTTTCAGCGGTTTCTTGTGGGAATTGCTCACGTTCTATTTGTTGCTCTATAACGTAGAACAGGTGGACAGGGTTAGCCGCTACTTCGGTTTGATCGAAGTTAAAAACACGAGACAGTATCTTAAAAGCAAAACGAGTCGACAGACCAGACATGCCTTCATCTACGCCAGCAAAGTCTCTATATTCCTGATAGCTTTTCGCTTTAGGGTCGGTATCTTTCAGTGTTTCACCATCATAGACTCGCATTTTAGAGAAGATAGAGGAATTCTCCGGATCTTTGAGTCTCGATAAAATACTAAATTGTGCTAACAGCTCTAAAGTGCTTGGCGAACAGGGTGCCTTAGACAGTTCTGAGTGATCGAGCAGCTTCTGATAGATCTTGATTTCTTCAGAAACTCGGAGACAGTATGGGACCTTAACGATGTAGACCCGATCTAAGAAAGCTTCGTTATTTTTGTTGTTACGGAATGTTTGCCATTCTGACTCATTAGAGTGGGCAAGTATCATACCATCAAACGGTAGTGCGGATAGTCCTTCTGTACCGTTGTAGTTGCCTTCTTGGGTTGCCGTAAGTAGAGGATGGAGCACCTTAATAGGAGCTTTGAACATCTCAACAAACTCCATCAAACCTTGGTTAGCGCGACACAGTGCCCCTGAGTAACTATAGGCGTCTGGGTCATCCTGAGAATAATGTTCCAGCTTACGTATGTCGACTTTACCAACCAGAGATGAGATATCTTGATTGTTTTCATCGCCGGGCTCTGTTTTTGCAACGGCAACTTGATCTAAAATAGATGGGCGCACTTTTACTACTTTGAATTTGGTGATATCACCACCAAATTCGTGTAACCTTTTGGCTGCCCATGGAGACATAATTGAACGTAGGTAGCGCTTTTCGATATCATATTCACGTTTGAGAAGCTCACCATCTTCTGTCACGTCAAACAAACAGAAAGGGTGGTCATTCACAGGACTCCGCTCTCCATTTGCAGAAAGGACGTAGATAGGGACTTGTTGCATTAACGCTTTTAATTTTTCAGCCAATGATGATTTACCACCACCTACGGGACCGAGCAAATAAATAATCTGCTTTCGTTCTTCAAGCCCTTGCGCAGCATGTTTGAGGTAAGAGACGATCTGTTCGATAGCTTCTTCCATGCCGTAAAAATCTTTAAATGTTTCGTACCGAGATATCACTCGGTTGGAGAAAATTCTGCTCAGGCAAGGATCATGTGCAGTATCAATTAACTCTGGTTCTCCAATGGCCATCAGCAGGCGCTCTGCAGCATTTGCATAAGCGCTTTTATCATCTTTACAAAGCGCTAAGAAATCTTGTAGAGACAGCTCTTCATCCTTGGCCGCCTCATAGCGTGATTGGTAATGGTCGAAAATACTCATAATGACTTCCCCTCTGAACCTGCCTTTATAGACAATCAACCCGCATAGAAAAAACAAATCCTTTCATATTAAAGATTAGTTGCTTTTTAGAATTTTGCTTAAAAAATATGTATTTATTCGCAAATTGTGATGCTTGACTACTTGGTAGTGAGTCGACAGCTGAGACTTGGCAAAAATAGTTTGCGGGTGTTGAACAGATTGTTAGATTTATTAAGGGGGAACGTTTAAGTTAGATAGGCGAGTGCGAAGTGGTTATTCGCCCGAAGGCGCAAACATGTAGAGCGGTCCACGGACTGCTCTACATGAACTTATGCGTTAACTATCTGTTTGATTTCATTATCACACAAATGATACTGGCGAGGACAATTGTGCCAAACTTTCAACATTTTTAGATACTTGTCTAGCATAGGCATTTGCGCATTAAACTGGTGAGTTTTATCGAAACTGGGGTAGGCTCCTTCAGAAAAAACCAAAAATCGAACATAGTGGACATATTGCGATTCAGTGCTGATATCAAATCCAAGAAAGGTAAGTCGTCGAAAATCAATGTGGTTCCTTACTTCTGAATCCAACATTTTGTATGACTCTTGAACAGCATGAAACATTTCCATAATGTCGATAATGCTTTTACACTCCGATTCACTGAGATAGCCAAAATTTTTATCCAGTTCACGCATCTGGAGTTCGTAGCCTCGCTCGACTATGTTCTGAAGCCGAGAATATTTTTCTTCGTTCTCCGGATCCAGTTGTGACATAAGGTAATATTGGTTTGATAAAATCAAACGCTGAGCACTTGTCATTTCCATAATCTTTCCTTCAAAAACCTTTATGGTGTTGCCGTTAGCTTATCCATTACTTGCCGACGTAAACATGATCTCAACCAATATTTACTGTTAAAAATGTAAAGATAACTTGATAAAGAAGAATAGCTACGACGCTGGCTTTTGTGGTCGATATAGTTTCGGTTAGAAAAGAGACAACATCTCCAGTCCAATTAGACTGGGGATGTTGTTGAAATGGTGGTATTGAAGGATCAGTATTTAACGTTGGAGTGATACTGTCCAAGAATTGATACAATATTATCCATTGTTTTCTTAGATGGTGGCTCAACACCTTCCAGAGGATAATCTAGACCTAATGCTTCCCATTTGTGAGCGCCCAATTTGTGGTATGGCAAAAGTTCAACTTTTTCTACGTTATCCATATCTTTGATAAACTCACCAAGTAAATGGGCGTCCCTATCGTTATCCGTGTATCCAGGAACGATGACATAACGAATCCATGTTTTTTGGCCAATTTTTTGTAGATATCGAGCAAAATCTAAGGTGCGCTTGTTCGAAACACCGATAAAGTCATGATGTATTTCATCGTCGATGTGTTTTAGATCCAGCATGACGAGATCGGTTGCTTCGAGCACTTCATCGATAACCTGAGTGTGTTTTCGAATATAACCGTTTGTATCTAAACAAGTGTGAATACCTTCGGCTTTGGCTGCTCGGAAAAAATCACGAACAAACTCTGGTTGAAGCATAGCTTCACCGCCAGAGCAGGTGACACCACCACCCGATGCATTCATGAAATGACGGTAGCTTTTGGCCTCGTCAATGATTTCTGTCACAGTGATCTCTTTACCTGTATGGGTGTCCCAAGTATCTCTATTGTGACAATACATGCACCTCATTAAGCATCCTTGCATAAAAACGATAAAACGAATTCCTGGTCCATCAACTGTCCCGCAAGACTCAAAAGAATGGATACGACCGATCGTTGACATATGCACTTCTCTAGTAATGTATTTTTTCGTTATTTTATTACAAAAAGTAGGGTTTATATAGGTTTTTCAGGCGATCTAGCTAAGTTTCTATTTGTTAATAAAAAAGCGCAACATAGGCTAAAATGTATACTAAGAAAATGTCACTCAATGTGCGATCTTATAACGATTTGTATACAACTAGGCTAGGCAAGTTTGAATTACATCATACCGATGTACGAGGATGTTCTATGAATATACTTGCGCTTTCACAGAAACAAAAAGTTACCCTGTTTCTAATGGTACTGACAATAGGATTTGTCGCTCTTGCGGTATTTACTTCTTCTCGGCTGACATATTTGAGCGAGCAGTATCATCGTAGTGGGGATATATCATCTGGCTCTATTTCTATTTTTAAAACTCAAAGTAAGATTCTTACCTTAAGCAGTGAATTAGACAATCTACAAGGGTCTCAAGTCGCTAAAGCAAAGGAAGATATTGCCAACATTGTCACTGCGGTTAATCAAGATCTTTCTTTTTTGAGTACGCTGGGTCTAGAGAGTTACGCCAATGAGCTACAAAAAAGCACCGGTGATTTTGAAGCGGCGGTCAATCCATGGTTGACGTTGAGACAGGAACTCGGTTTTAACATTGAAGAAGGCAAATTGGGGGAGCTTAAGAAGCTTGCAACCATTATAGAGCAAAAAATTGCTGAAACCGGTATGGTGACGCTCAATTCTGACTTTCAAGCTATGGTCAAGTCGCAACAGAATTATCTGCTGCAACCCAATGAAAATAATCTTAAACTTTTTAATCGTGCCATGGGTGCGTTTGAGAGTATGTCAAACGTTTACGCTATGTTGGATCTGTATGAGAAAGAAATAGAGCAGTATAAAGCAACGTTTGTACGGGTGAGCGAACTTTCAAAACAACTTGGTAGCGTTGAGCAACAACTGATTTCAACCAAGATGCAGCTTAAAACACTCATTGCGGCAGTGACTGGTGAGCTGGGTGCGATTAGTGATAAATACCAATCTTCAGCAAAGCACTCTTCAGGGCAAACTGTATGGTCTATTTTGGTTGCATGTATCGTTTTGGCTGTATTTACTATCGCTATCTTTATCATGCAGAGTCGCTCACTTTCTCGCTCCTTGGCAAAGACGCGAGAGATCCTATTTAAGCTCTCAGAAGGTGATTTGTCTAGACGCATGCAGCTGACCAAAAACCCTAATGACGAGTTTAATCGACTGGCTTCTAGCATAAACGAAACATGCGAGAATTTGGGGGAGTTGGTTTCCGGCGTTCAAGCCAGTAGTGAGGCGCTTTCAGGTAATGCTGTCGAGTTGAATAAGGGTTTAGATTTGCTTGCACACCATCAATCTGAGGTTCTTGGTCAGACGGAACTTCTTGCTTCTGCAACGGAAGAAGTTAGTGTGACAACACAGGAAGTATCAGGGGCATTGGAGTTGGTCGCCGATATTAGTCGTAATTCCACCCAGTCTGCCGAGCATGGTGCCCGAATCATAGCAGCGGCGATTGGTTCTTTAGAAGAAGTAGGGGCAATACTAACGTCTGCTGCGGGCCATATTCAGCAGCTAGAAGATGCTTCAGCCAAAGTTGATTCTGTTATGGACATCATTAATGGTATCGCTGAGCAGACTAATTTGCTTGCTTTAAATGCAGCAATCGAAGCGGCTAGAGCAGGGGAGCAGGGACGCGGTTTTGCTGTTGTCGCGGATGAAGTAAGAAGCCTTGCCGTGAGAACCGTTGATGCCGTTGCTGAGATCTCTGAAACCATTGATACGATGAAAAAAGAGAGTGCAGAGGTTATCCAGTATATTGGGCAATCGGAAACGTCAATGAAAACTGGACAAGAGAAAGGACATGAAGCGATGCAGGCAATGCATACGATCACTGAGAAAGCCGATGAGGCGTCCCATCAGACAGACCTGATTTTCTCGTCCATCAAAGAACTGGTGACGACGAGTCAGTCGATGGCCGACAGTATGACCCAAATTTCTAGTGCAATGAAAGAGTTAGAGGAAAATAATGAGCAGTTGCGTTCAGTTAGCCAAGTCGTTGAGGAAAGGGCCGGCAGCCTAAACAAAGACTGCCAGAGATTTACCATTTAGAAAAATGCATAAAGAGCGAGACCCCCCGTACTGTAGACTGATTTTTCAGCTTCTTCATAGTCTGGCGTTTTAATCGACGCAGTGACCGTGGCGCCAAAATAGTCGTTATACCATGCAATACCAGCGACAGCGGTGGCTTGCTGTTGGTCTAATGTTACTTCATAGATGCTGGGGTTTTGCCCATTTTGAATGGCGTAAGCGTCAACACCTGAACGATCGCCTTCTATGGTAATATCATTAAATCTGTATCTAGCCTCAATACCGCCAAATACAAACCAACCGGTTTTGGAAGCTCCAAGCATGCTCGCTCTAAATGGGTTCTCGGCGTCTATATTTGCAGCGCCCATATTGCCAGCTAAATCCGTTCCCCATCTAAACATCAAACCAGTAGAAATGTCGCTGCGAAAGTTACCTAGATTAATTTCTGAGATATTAGAAATTTCCCAATCGGTGCCAGAGAATGCTTTATCACGCCACAGATTAAAATGAGACAAATATCCCACGCTGCCAACGATTTTGTCATCAACTTGGTAAGCCCATCCTTTGGGCTCATCCGAGCCAATAATATCGTGAACGATATCTTGGGCATCCTCAGCTAATGAATCTTCGCCTGTTGTACCTATGGTTAAGTTAAATCTTTGTGCTTGTTGTGGGTGCAAGCTGATGTAATTGAACTCACCGTGTAGATACCCAGCATAGGGCCGATCGTTAACTTGTGGGGTATTCAATTCAATATCCGATGGCGTATACATTTTTTGGCCTAACAGGAATTCAAATTTATCCAGTGATGCACCACCCCAGTATGAGAGGCTAAGCGGGGTGAATAAAGAATACGGTGTAATGGCTCCAGTCGAATAGCTCAAAAAAAGACCATTTGTGTAATCTTGATCAACACCGAAAATACCGTCGTTATCTATCGAAAACGCCAGTGTGGATTTTTCAGAAGCCAGGGCGAGAGCTGAACTAAACAGCAAAGGAAGAGTAATAATACATTTTAATTTCATTGGTTTGCTCACAACTCGATCAGGATTTAGATAGTACAGGATAGATTGAATTATGCGATGCCAATTTGCACATGAGTGGGAACATTTGTGCACCGCATCGCTCATTTTTCATTGAGTTGATGGCGATTAGCAAAAAGCCCCGAAAAATCGGGGCTTTAATTGTAAGGTTAGGAAGGATTACAAAGACTCGGTAAATGTACGAGCAATGACGTCTTGTTGCTGTTCTGCCGTTAAAGAGTTAAATCGAACTGCGTATCCAGATACACGGATAGTCAGTTGCGGATATTTCTCCGGATGTTTTACTGCGTCTTCAAGTGTATCTCTATTTAGTACGTTGACATTCAGATGCTGACCACCCTCGATACCTGCTTCATGGTGGAAGTAACCATCCATAAGTCCGGCAAGGTTTGCTCGTTGAGAATCTTCCTCTTTACCCAAAGCGTTTGGCACAATGGAGAAAGTATACGAAATACCATCTTTTGCATGAGCAAACGGAAGTTTACCCACCGATGTCAATGAAGCCACTGCGCCCTTTTCGTCTCGACCATGCATAGGGTTAGCACCCGGAGCAAATGGAGCACCTGCGCGACGTCCATCCGGTGTATTACCTGTCTTTTTACCATAGACAACGTTTGATGTAATGGTGAGGATGGACTGCGTTGGGATAGCATCTCGGTATGTTTTGAGAGAACGAATCTTATTCATAAACACTTCGACTAATTCACAAGCAATATCATCGACTCGCGCATCATTGTTACCAAATTTTGGATAATCCCCTTCGATTTCAAAATCGACAGCCACACCGTCTTCGTCACGAATAGGTTTCACTTTTGCATGCTTAATGGCAGATAGTGAATCTGCAGCGACTGACAAACCTGCTATACCACAAGCCATAGTGCGGCGCACATCTCGGTCGTGCAGTGCCATTAGTGCAGCTTCATAGCTATATTTGTCGTGCATGAAGTGGATGCTGTTTAGTGCCGTTACGTATTGCTTCGCCAACCAGTCCATGAAGAGATCTAATTTGCCCCAAATATCATCGAAGTTTAGAACTTCGTCGGTCACTTTTGGCATCTCTGGGCCAACTTGAATTTTTAGCTTCTCATCGACACCACCATTAATGACATACAACAGTGTTTTTGCAAGGTTGGCGCGCGCGCCAAAGAACTGCATGTGTTTACCAATCACCATAGGTGAAACACAGCAAGCAATGGCATAGTCGTCTGAATCAAAGTCAGGACGCATCAAGTCATCATTTTCATACTGAATTGAAGACGTATCAATCGAGACCTTCGCACAGAATTTTTTAAATCCATCAGGTAATTGCTCAGACCAAAGTACGGTAATGTTTGGCTCTGGAGATGGCCCCATAGTGTATAAGCTATTCAGGAAGCGGAAGTTTGTACGGGTAACCAATGTACGTCCGTCAAGTCCCATACCCCCCATAGATTCTGTTGCCCAGATTGGGTCGCCGGAAAAGAGTTCGTCGTACTCTGGTGTGCGCAGGAAACGTACCATACGCAATTTCATCACAAAGTGGTCGATCATCTCTTGAGCTTTAACTTCGTCGATGACGCCAGCGGCAATATCGCGTTCAATGTAGATGTCTAGGAAAGTCGATGTGCGGCCAAGAGACATGGCAGCCCCATTTTGTGACTTAACTGCGGCTAAATATCCAAAATATGTCCACTGGATGGCTTCTTGTGCCGTTTCAGCTGGGCGAGAAATATCGAAACCATAAGAAGCGGCCATTTGTTTCATTTGGCCAAGAGCTTTATGCTGTTCTGCAATTTCTTCACGAAGCTGCATCGTCATTTGTAAGTCTTCGCCATTTTCAAAACGTTCTTGTAATGAAGCAAACTGAGCCAGTTTGTCTTTCATTAAATAGTCGATACCGTAAAGAGCCACACGGCGATAATCACCAATAATACGTCCACGGCCATAAGCATCAGGAAGTCCAGTGAGAACGCCTGACTTACGGCACTTTAAGATATCGGGTGTATAGATATCGAACACGCCAGCATTGTGAGTTTTGCGGTATTCAGTGAATATTTTTTTGACTTGTGGGTCGAGCTCGCGATCGTAAGCTTTACACGAGGCTTCAACCATACGGATACCACCGTTGGGTATGATCGCGCGCTTTAGAGGGGCTTCGGTTTGCAGACCAACAATGGTTTCTAATTCTTTGTTGATGTAGCCAGCTTGGTGTGACGTAATGGTTGAAATGACAGATGTGTCAAAATCGACAGGGGCGTGTGTTGCGTTTTCCTGCTTAATACCTTCCATTACCTTTGACCAGAGTTGGTTCGTCGCCTCGGTGCCTTCAGATACTAGAAAAGATTCATCGCCTGCATAGGGTGTGTAGTTTTTCTGGATGAAGTCGCGAACATTGACCTCATTTTGCCAGTTACCTTGAACAAAACCTTCCCAAGCTTTAGCAAATTGCTCTGCCATGACATACCTACCTTATTTTATTAAAACGAGCATCTTCTGACCGTTGAGCCAGTCAGTGTCCCTGCATAAGGACGATACTCTCTTTATGAATAACAATATGTATAGTTGAAATGGTGCTCAAACTCACTATTGACCATACATATTGTTACTAGCGAAGGTTTTAATCTGTCTTCGATAAACACAATAGTTTAAAAAAAAGCTGCAAACCTTAAACTAAATCAATAAAAGCTAAAATTTTCGAATAAAATTTAGGGCGACAATTGTGTCGCCCCTGTATCGCTTCACATCATAGCCATGCTTGAATTCCGTATTGACCTTCAAGCATACCGACAGCCAGCATAGCGGCTAGGCAAATAACGAGCACACCGACAGGAATGACGATTTTATCGACAAAGGACAAGCGAGCTGCACGGTCTTTGTCACCTATTAAGCCATTGTTATCTAACAGCATCGTCAGTGCCCAAGCGAGTACTGGATTGACAATAGCAGAGCCAAAGATACAAATGCCAGCGGCTTGTGAATCTTTGCAGTCTTTGACCATTTGCATACCGGCTTCGAGTAAAGGAAGAGATACGCCGACAAGTAGAGCGACTCGCATTACTGGTGGCCATACGGCAATGTCCATGGGAAAACCGAGTACAGCGATTAACATAACAAGCAGGCCAAGGAGAATCGAGCCAGCGGGTATTGGTCGTTTGGCAATCGCAGCAGGGATCATGTATGTTCCCCATGATGAGGTAATATTGCCGCCACCTATGGCAGTACCCACCATCTGACGGATAGAGCACATGGTCATAGTATCATCGACATCCATAAGCACTTTTTCCGTTTTCTTTGGATAATTTAACTCTTGGAATATCCTGTGACCTAGGAAGTCGGGTGACCACATAGCGACAGCTAAGATCGCAAAGGGTAATGAAGCAATAAAGTGTTGTGCGTTGGGTAGACCCAGCATCCAGCCTTCCTCAGTACTGCCCCACCAATAGACAGGGTTTAAGTTAGGTAAGCCTGTTTGGGTAACAAATTGAATATCAAATCCAGCGCCTAATACTAATGCGATCGCTAAACCCGTAAAGGCACACACTGGTATTGCAAGCCAACGTTTGTTTAGTTTCGCTAACAACGCATACAAGGCAATGGTGACACCCAGTACAATCAAGCCAACATAGCCCATACTACCAGCCGTAACAGAATCTGATTGCAAGCCTACTGCCCAATCTTGAATGGCGTTAATTTGACTCATTGTTCCTGTTAAACCGAGAAAAATAAGTAAGCCACCAGCGGTTCCTTCTGATGTTAGATTGACTAACTTAGAACCGCCTTTGAAAAAACTGAGTAGTAGACCAAAAATGCCAATTAGAATGGCTAGGGCTAAAGGATGGGCGCCAGCAAGTGCTATTGTTCCAATTAAGGGAATCATAGGTCCATGATTACCCGCCAAGTTTGCTTTGGGGTTGAATATTCCAGACGCTAGGACACAGAATAAAAACGCTGGGATCAGCATTTCCACTCGTGAGACTTCGATAGCAAACTCTTTACCTAAGTTAACGTGATCCCATGCAGCGGTAAGTCCTTCTGCCCAAGACATCATAACGGCAGAATACATGGCAATAATACCTAAAGTCCCCGCCAATGCAGGCACAAGGTCTTCGAGTTCAAATCTGAAATCACGCAGTGGCAAATTGAGACCAAAGCGACGTGGCTTCATGATTTGAAGTTCATGGTCTAAGTAGTCTGAGCGACATTTAAACTGAGAGGCTGGACGGTGCAGATCGCGATAGCTTTTGGCTTCGATATCTGATTCAGAATGCGATGTGTTGACTGCGTCTGACATAGATTCCTCATATATTACATAGATGGTGATTGTGGTCGAGCCGAAATAAATACTCTTTCCACTGTGCTGCGGGTTATGTGATTCACATATTGACCAACGCGTAGAAAGACATTCCCGTATTGAGAGTTTTATCTTTTATGTGAGTGTAAACTGCAATATTGAGATGAGGATTGATTTAGATCACCTTATAAATAGATATGAAAGTTAACTACATTACACAGTATTTCGGTGTCAAAAAGCGAAAAACTGAAAGCAAATTTCACAGTGACTGGTTAGGTTCAAATAACCAAGCATGTAATGATTATCGCTATCGATTAAATTATTGAGACAGCTCTTGTTTTTTACAAAAATGTTAATTGTGAGTTGTTTGGCGCACATGTCTGATAGTGCGCCATTATGCATTTATCCATGTTATGGTTGGGAGTTGGTGATTTTATATTTAAATATATTGATTTTAAATTCACCCAGATCTGGTTAATGATTTGTTGCATGTTAAGCAGGGCGATGCTAGTTTGTAGCCAGATAAGGCGTTATTTTGGCCTTTCAGTTCCAAACTTCTTCGTTTGGATAAATGGCAATTAGACAGGGAAAAATGAGCGCATGAATGATACCGCAGCGCTAGATATAAGAGAGCTTCATAAGACATTTGGCCACAATGAAGTGCTTAAAGGTATTTCTCTTCAAGCTCACAAAGGAGATGTGATCTCCATTATTGGATCATCTGGGTCAGGAAAAAGTACTTTTCTTCGATGTATCAACCTTTTGGAAACACCGACAGAAGGTCAAATATGGGTCAATGGAGAGTTGATCCAAATGAAAACGAACCGCCAAGGAGAAGCTGTTCCAGCAAGCGAAAAGCAAGTTCAGCGCATTCGTTCGAGGTTGGCAATGGTTTTTCAAGGCTTCAACCTCTGGTCCCATATGACGGTGATTGAAAATGTCATCGAAGCACCGGTTCACGTTCTTGGTGTGCCCAAAGCGCAGGCTATTGAAAATGCAGAGTGCCTTTTGAAGAAAGTTGGCCTCTATGAGCGTAAAGACTATTATCCGGGCCATCTTTCTGGTGGCCAACAACAACGAGCCGCAATAGCCAGAGCGTTGGCTGTCGATCCTGAAGTCATGTTGTTTGATGAACCGACTTCAGCTCTTGACCCAGAATTAGTTGGTGAAGTGTTGGGAGTGATGCGAGATCTTGCTGAAGAAGGCAGGACTATGCTGGTTGTAACACACGAAATGGCATTTGCACGCGATGTTTCTAACCACGTCATGTTCTTACATCAAGGTCTTGTGGAAGAGCAGGGTAACCCTGCTAAGCTCTTCACTAATCCAGATTCTGAACGTTTACAACAATTTATCTCATCTATCTATTGAGTCTGCAGTCAGTTTGACTGCAGGCTCTGCGAATACCAACAATCATAATGAAAGGAGTGTTAAATGAAAAAGTGGTTAGTTGTGGCAGCTTTGGCTGCGACTGCAATGACTGGTATTGCCCAAGCGAAAGATTGGAAGACGGTTCGTTTTGGTATTGAAGGCGCTTATCCCCCTTTTAGTTGGACAGAAGCCGACGGCTCTTTGCAAGGTTTCGATGTTGATATGGCCAATGCTTTGTGTAAAGAAATGCAAGTAGAGTGTAAGATTGTAGCGCAAGACTGGGATGGAATTATTCCTTCACTTCTGGCTCGAAAATACGATGCAATCATAGCTGCGATGTCCATTACCGACGAGCGTAAAAAGAAGGTCGACTTCACCGGAAAATACGCCCTTATTCCAAACAAATTTATCGCAAAGAAAGGTGCAAATCTGAATTTTGATAAATTAGATGGGCAAAAAATTGCGGTACAGAGAGCAACGACGCACGATAAATACTTGACTGATAATTATGGTGATAAAGTTGAAATTGTGCGCTATGGGTCGTTTGATGAAGCATACTTAGATTTGGCTAATGGACGTGTTGCTGCCGTGTTGGGGGATGCTTCTGCTCTTGAGGAAGGTGTACTAAATAAAGCTGGCGGTGATGCTTATGAGTTCGTTGGTCCATCGTTGACTGACCCCAAATGGTTTGGTGAGGGCTTTGGTATTGCTGTTCGCAAGCAAGATAAAGATCTCACTCAAAAACTCGATCAAGCCATCATGTCTTTACGTGACAAAGGTGAGTACCAGAAGATTGCTGCTAAATACTTTGACTACGACGTTTACGGCGAATAAATGTAACCACCAAGGCCGCTGATTTATTTTCTAGGGTAGATTAGCGGTCTTCACAGTGTCGGCGGTAGCTATATGGTTATATAGCTACATACCCTAGAGCTTAGGAACTTACCTATGTTGGATTTACGAGGATACGAAGCCTCTATTTTGAAAGGAGCTATAGTGACGATAGAGGTCGCGTTGCTTTCTTTATTGCTTGCCATGGTGTTGGGAATGCTAGGGGCGTTAGCAAAGATGTCACCTTATCGCTGGGCACGGGCGATAGCAACACTCTATACCACTGTCATTCGTGGTATTCCCGATCTTGTACTTATGATGCTGATATTTTTTGGCGGACAAATTTTGCTCAACAATAGCCTGTACTCACTTAATGAATGGTTAAATGGATGGTTTGCTTCAAGTGACCCAAACCATGAGTGGACGTCTTACGTGCCTGATTATATAGATGTGAGTCCATTTATTGCTGGGGTCCTTACCATTGGGTTTATCTTTGGCGCCTACATGGCAGAAACATTTCGTGGCGCCATTATGGCGGTTGATAGGGGTGAACTTGAAGCTGCCAAAGCTTATGGTATGACGTCCACTCTTGCGTTTCGTCGCATTTTGCTACCGCAGATGATTCGACATGCATTGCCAGGTTTTGGAAACAATTGGCTTGTACTTCTCAAAACAACGGCTCTGGTCTCGATTATCGGCCTCGAAGATATGGTTCGTATGAGCTCACTTGCGGCAGGTTCAACAAAAATGCCATTTACTTTCTATATGACAGTCGCGGTCATCTTTCTTTTTTTTACCAGTGTGTCAACGGGTGTACTCAAGCTTGTTGAGCGTAAATTTAGTATCCATACGAGGTAGGTGATGGACTTTTCACTGATCATAGAAAGTTTACCAATATATCTTGGCGGCTTATGGACCACCACTTGGTTAGTTGCCATGTCACTGGTTATTGGTTTAGTCGTTGCTGTACCACTGGGGATAGCTCGAAACAGCTCTTATTATATTTGTAAAGCACCTAGCTGGGCATTTATCTACTTTTTCCGTGGCACGCCACTCTTAGTTCAGCTGTATCTCATTTATTATGGAATGGATCAGTTTTTTCCCGTTAAAGATACTTTATGGGAGAATGCGTGGTTTTGTGCGCTTGTCGCTTTTGTATTGAACACTTCAGCCTACACCGCAGAAATCATACGAGGTGCCATTAATGGTTTGCCCAAGGGAGAAATTGAAGCGGCCAAGGCTTATGGTATGAGTACTTTTATGACATATCGCCGCATTATTCTTCCGAGTGCTTTACGCCGTGCTTTGCCTGCATATAGTAATGAAGTCATTTTTATGCTTCATGGGAGTGCGGTGGCAGGTATTGTTACTATTGTTGATTTAACGGGTGCTGCTCGTTTAGTCAATTCACGATACTATGCGCCATTTGAGTCATTCTTAACCGCGGGTCTTTTTTATATGAGTTTGACTTTCGTTATCATATGGTGCTTCAAGCATGCAGAAAAACGCTTTCTTGCCTATTTGAGGCCATTGAGTTGACACAAAAAAAGCTTCCATTGGAAGCTTTTTTTGTGTCTGAAGAATCAGCTTAAAATGATAAGTACAGTACCCGCAAGGGTCATCAGGATGTTGGCAATGGCATAGGTACCTGCATAGCCAAGAGCGGGAATAGTGGATTTGGTATAATCATTGACAATATCCATGGCAGGTGCGCAGGTTCTTGCACCAATAATGGCACCAAATAATAACGCTCTGTTCATTTTCAGCACATAGGCACCGACAAGGTAGGCAAGCGCAACGGGGAGAACGCTGACCAAAAATGCTAGCCCAATAACTTGTGGTCCAAACTCTGCTAGATGCTCAAACATTTTTCCACCCGCATTTAGGCCAATGCCGACCATGAAGAACATTAAACCTAGATCTTTGACCATGTTCAGTGCTCCTTGAGGTACATAACCAAAGGTCGGATGATTAGCACGCAAGAAGCCAAGTAAGATACCAGATAAAAGCAGCCCGACAGCATTACCTAGGCCGAATGAAACCTGACCAAAGGTCATAGTAATAAGCCCAAACATAATACCCAAGATAAAGAAACTACAAAACGCGAGCAGATCGGCCATTTGACTGTGGATGGAGATAAAGCCGATCTTTTCGGCTAAACCGTGTACACGACTTTTTTCACCGCTGACTTGTAGTACATCACCTTTGGCGAGAACAATATCGAGATCCATCGGCATTTCGATTTGTGCACGAACGACTCGATTGAGAAAACACCCGTATTCGGACAAGTTTAAATCCGATAGTCGCTTTCCTGCCATCGCGTCACTTTTCACCACGATTTCTTCTTCAACGATCCTTAAATCAAGCAGGTTGCGATCAAATACTTCTTTGCCGTTGCGAAATCTTGGGTCTAACCGAGCGTGGCTATCTGGGAATCCGAGTAGCGCAATTTCATCGCCTTGTTGCAAAATGGCATCACCATCTGGGTGAGCAAGGATACCGTTGCGGCGAATACGCTCAATGTAGCAACCTGTTTGACGGTAAATCCCTAGCTCACGTAGATTTTTACCATCGCTCCAATCAATGAGCTCTTGTCCCACACGGTAAGCACGAATGATCGGCAAATAGACTTTGCGCTGCCCATTACTCCCCAGCCCTCGTTCTTGAGCAATTTGCTGGGCAGAATCAGACAAATTTTGTTTTTGGAGTTTTGGCAATAACTTCGCAAAGGCAATCATGCTGATTAAACCGACAAGGTAGGCCATGGCATAGCCGACCGAAAGGTTCTCAATCACTTCGGAAAAGTCCATAGCATGAGGGGTGGTTGCTAAACCTGAATTTAAAGCATCTTGAGCGCCAACCAGAACGGGGGTTGCAGTTAATGCGCCTGCCATCATGCCGGCCGATAGCCCAAAGTCGAGACCCAGACTATGACTAGCAAAATAAGTGATAAAAATAGCACTCGATAGCACCACCATACTCAAAATGAAATAGTGTTTACCATCTCTGAAAAATATGCCGAAGAAGTTAGGGCCTGCCTCTATACCAACACAGTAAATAAAGAGCATAAAGCCAATAGTCAGTGCATCGGCATTAAATGTGAATCCGAGATGCCCCATGATAAGTGATGTAACTAATACACCAATGGAATTACCAAGTTGAAGATTACCGAAACGAATCTTGCCTATGGTTAAGCCAATAGCAAGCACAACAAAGATTAATAGGATAGGATTTTGTTCAAGCAAGGTTAAAACGTCGATGTTCACAGGGCCGATCTTATTTCAGTGCCATAGATTAAGTGAGCGAATTGTAACTTAATGTCGGAAAATGATAAGTGATAATTTGTATAATTGACGATTTGCTGACTTGTGCCAAATATTTTGCAATGCGATTAAATTGCAGGCACAAAAAAGCCGCTAACGTTAGCGGCTTCAATAATCGATTTGATTTGCGCCATTACTCGTCAAAAAGGCCTAAATGCTCTTTTGCGTACGCTTCAAAGTCATCACAGCCACCGATATGATTTTCGTCAATGAAGATTTGAGGAACCGTCTCTACTGGCTTACCGACTGTTTTTTCTAGGTCAGCTTTTGAAATGCCTTCTGCATGGATATCTACATAACGGTAGTTAAAGTCATCACGCTTCGCTTTCAGTGTTTCAGCATGTTCTTTCGCACGAACACAATAAGGGCAAGCTGGACGACCAAAGATAACTACGAACATATTGTCATTCTCCTTTATTCTGATTGGCGCCACTATGCCCGAATCGAGCAGGAAAATAAAGTGGCATTTGCCTGTTGCTTTAATAGGTTAAAGCTATTTGCTCAGAACTGAGACAGTTTGTCGTAGCGCGAATCCTTAAGCGCTTCTTTCACTCGCTTTAGGTTGTCTCTAAAGCCCGAGCCACGCCTCAATGTAAAGCCTGTTGCCAGTACATCAATTACAGTCATCTGTACCACACGACTTGCCATTGGCATGTAGACATCGGTATCTTCTGGAACATCTAGAGAGATAGAAAGAGAACTTGCTTGATCGAGCGGAGAGTCTTTGGCTGTTATCGCTATAACAGTCGCGCCATTTTCACGGGCTAGGTTGGCAATTTCAACCAAACTTTTCGTCCGCCCCGTATGTGATATCAATACAATCACATCATTGTCTGTACAATTAATACAGCTCATACGCTGCATGACTATGTCTTCAAAACAAGTGATAGGGATATTAAAGCGAATAAACTTATTTTGTGCGTCACGGGCGACTGCTGAGGAAGCCCCTAACCCAAAGAAAGAAATACGTTTTGCTTGAGTGAGAAGATCGACAGCTCGATTGATTTGCATGGAATCGAGGCTATTTTTCGCCACGTCCAAGCAGGCCATAGTGGATTCAAAGATTTTATGCGTATAGGCGTCTGGACCATCGTCTTCTTCGACGTTACGGTTTACGTATGGCGTGCCATTGGCGAGGCTTTGTGCGAGGTGAAGTTTAAAGTCAGGGAAGCCTTTGGTATCCAATCTGCGGCAAAAACGGTTTACTGTTGGCTCACTGACGTCAGCCATTTTTGCTAGGGTTGCAATACTAGAATGAATGGCAGTTTGAGGTGATGCCATAATGACTTCAGCAACTTTTCGTTCCGACTTACTAAAGTTTTCTAGATTTTTTTGAATTTTTTCTAATGTATTCATAGTGTTCACAAAGGTATAGAGAACAACTCGCTGGATAAAGAATTCTTCATTAATTAAGTGTAATTCCAACCAGCGCCATGGTTCCCAGTATAAACCCAAGGCCAAGGTTTACTGTAACATTTACACCTACAGATAAGTGTAAACATGACCAGCCTCAAACTAAATTTCCCCCACAAGCAGAAAATGGTTCCTCATTCGTTTGAGTTTGTTCTATTTGAAGCACTTAATGGTAGGCAAATTACAAACGTTTAGAAAGAAATTTTCAGGCCTCTGTAATGGATTGAGATGTCGCTAGGATTTTAGCCATTAGATTCGGTGCTTGTTGAGCGATGATTCTTTGTTCTTCGAGAACTGAACGAAGAATATCATGACTTGTAAGAGGGTTGGCCAGTACAACGCGAAAGACAAGGGTGTTGAGTCTATCCCAACGAGAGGGATTAAGGCGCGTTCTGGAAACAAAGGATTTGCCTGTTTCTCGTTGGCACTTTTGGATAAATTGTGTCAGCTCATTGACCAATTCGTTAAGCTGGATTCTTTGTTCAGGCAATGCAATTTCGAGAGCTTTGCGTACTTTTGCTGGAATGTAACGATAAGTGAGCAAGCAAAGTTCAGGTTCAGAGACCAATTCAAAGTCATCTTGTTGAGAGATTAACTCTGCAAAAAACTTGGCTTTTTCGATACTAGCATCAATGAGTAGCTCATAGCCTGGACGGCTAATGATGTGCATTGCAGCGTAAACAAGCATAGCCATTCCTGAACGAGAGCCTTCTAAGGTGTGGCTGCCCAAATCTTTTGAGCCCATGCGTAAAATATATTGAGCATGATGCTCGATAGACTTCATCGCATCTGGGTGTTTGAACAGAACCATTCCTGCCCCCATAGGGATATAAAGCTGCTTGTGGGCATCTATGGTAACCGAATCGGCTTGTTCAATCCCTTTTAATAGCTGACGATAATTGTTTGACATCAGAGTCGCACCGCCCCATGCCGCATCGACATGAAAGTGGCAATCATGTTCAATGCATATTTCGGCGATCTGACAAAGCGGATCAATTGAGCCTGTCTCTGTTGTGCCCGCTACACCAACAACAGCGAAGGGCTTGATATTGTTTTTCTTGAGTTCAACAATTTTTTGGCTCAATGCCTGAGGGCAAATACGATTATTTGCATCGGTTTTTACGGCAACCAAACCTTGTTGCCCAAGTCCAAGTATATCGGCAGACTTCTTGAGCGAGTAATGTCCTCTTTCAGAGACCAAAACGGCAAGGCCTTGGTAGCCATAGTGTTTCATGGCACTATAAAGTCCTTCTTTTTCGACCCCTTGAAATTTTCCTTGTGCTTTCAGTGCATTATTTCTTGCAACCCACAAAGCGGTAATATTCGCAATGGTACCGCCGGAGCAAAAAGCACCTAACGAATGTTGCGCACTGTGCATCCAGTTTGAATAGAAGTGGTCATCTTGGTTATATACCAATCGATGCAGCATACCGAGTACTTGTCGTTCTAGCGGAGTAAAAGCTTTAGACGTTTCTATTTTCACTAAGTTTTGATTCAGCGCGATCATAATTTTTGACAATGGCATTAAAAAATAGGGTAGTGCCGATGTCATGTGGCCAATAAAACTTGGTGCAGAAGTATGCACTGAGTGAGAGACTAGAGTATCAAGTAGGTGCTGAGTATGATCGGAAACAAACTCAGGCTTTTCTGGAATAGAAGCAAAGGCGAAATCTTTTTCAATTTCTTTGAGCGGCTTTTCTTCAGCAACAATATGCTCGCGCAAAAACTGATTGAGGTTTTGTGAGAGCTTTTCTTCGATTTTTGTTAGCGTTGAATCGGGTCCTTCAGGGACGGTAAAGATTCGAAGTAGGCTTTCGAAGCTTACGTTAGCGGTTTTATGTTTGGTTATCATACAACGACTTTGCTCTTATGATTTTGTTGCCGCGCCAATCTAAACGAAAACGGGCGCAAAGTCCCGTGTTAATTTTTTGATCTTTAGTATCAATTTGAGATATCACCGCTTCGATTTACATCTCAGCGGTGATAAAGGGTTTAGGTTTCACATGAGATTGTTTCTAGCTCTTTAATCGCTTTGTTATAACGTTTGAGCGCACTGTCAATTTTGGTTGGATGACTCAGTAAGTCCGCAAAAGCCGATCTAAGATCATAATTCTTGTCATGGGGTTTGGATTGGCGATCGCTGTAGGTAACTTGAGCAAGTCGACCCAATTCGTCGCTACGAGAAGATAAGGTTTTGATGTCTTTTTGTTCAAGTAAGAGCCAAGATTCAACAGGCTGATTGACGGCAATTTTTGAAGGGTCATTTTCTAAATAATAGTGTACCGCCGCTCTGTTGAGTTCAAAATGGTTTTTTCGACCTTCAAGAAACCATTCACTCACCTCTTTAAGGTCAGGGTATTGTTCTGAGGTGAGTTTAGCCAGATCTTCATACCAATGAAGAGAAGCATCGATATAGGCGTCGTATTTCTTGGATAAACAGGCATTATCTGCGGCTGCAACCAAAGTTGAAGTTGCGCCTAACAATAATGCAATCAGTAGACGTGTCATAATTATTCCTTTTGAAGGTTATATATTATAAAGCCACTTAATATGATTAATTAAATTGTATAACATGGCTGAGTTATTAATAGAATTAACTGAAAGATAAAATCATGCGATCTGCTCTGCAAGAGAGACAAAGAATAACATGAGTAAAGGCACTAATAGGCTTAATATAAATCCACTAACGATAGCAACGGGCACGCACCTAACACCTCCAGTAGTTTGAATTATGGGTAATGTAAAGTCCATTGCGGTTGCCCCAGCATAACCAATAGCCACACTGGGCCTTGAATGAATAATCAGTGGAATCATAACTAAGGCAACAAGTTCTCTGACTAGTTCAATCAGAAATGAAGCGCCGCCAAAAACCGGTCCAAAAGCATCCCCCATAAGGATCCCAGATAAAGAGTACCAGCCAAAACCACAAGACATGGCAAGTGCTTGATAAAGACCAATATCAAGAATGTAAGCGGCTATTATTCCTCCAATTATCGAAGTAAAGATGATAATAATGGCGATGATCATACCTTGCTTGTTAAGCAATATTTGGCGAAGGGATAGCCCACTATTTCGTAACTGTATGCCTATGAGAAATAGGAGCAAAAAAAGGACAGACTCACTGGTGATATCAACCCAACCAAGGTCAATGGTGAGAAGTGTTCCTACAAACAATCCTACACCGACAACTAGGATAAGCTTTGTCGACTCTAAGGCCATACGTGACAGTGGTAGCTTATTTTTTTTCCCTATAACATGAATAGGAAAAAGTTTGTCCACGATTGGGAGAGCAACCAAATTGCTTACTCCAATACAAATGGAGAATACGGCAACATAGACAAGGATCAATTGAAGGTTTTGCCCCAAGTTATCAAGAGAAGCCAGACTTAAACCCATCAAGGCGAGGATAACAAAAATAAGATAGTTTGTAGCCCGATTAATTCGTGCTAATAGAATTGAGCTGGAGGTTTGAATCAGATACCCCACCACGAGTGGGGCAAAAATAAAGAGCATTCCGGGAAGCATGGTAGTCCTGACTTAGCACCAGAAGCCTTATAGCCCGCTAGCGCTCATGAGTTCATTGATTTTTGAATTGAACTCAATATCACTCAAATTGCTCAGTTTGTACAGTATATCAGCCCCTGTTACGTCAAACTCGACGACATGCTCTTCGATTCTGTCATCTTGGCGACGGAACATCAAAATGTGATTCGCGATACGAGCAATATCTAAATAGCTAACGTCAACATCCTTAGCTCTAGTCAGTTGGTTGCTTGCGACTTCGAGAAAGTCATGATCAAATCCCCAATGTTTAAGGACCAGCTCGCTTGCGCTTGTACAAAGATTATCAAACACCTGAAAAGCAATGTCCTCATCTAAGTAGTTGCCTCTTTCTAAGTAAGAATGATACTCGCTGACAATACAAAACAGTCCAATGTCAGCCAGTAGGCCAACCAACAATGCTTTATCCGTTTCAAGATGCTCGTTGTTTCGAGGATTCGTTTCCTTGAACCCTTTGACCACCATAACCATAGTTGCGGCCAGTTCTCTTGACGTGTGTGCACTATCGACAAGAATTTTATTACAGCCACGACTTAAGTTCACAGAGTTTTTAAGTTGCTCTATTGCTTGCGCTGTCACGATATCGCGAACTCTCAGGATACCAAGGCGAGAGACCGCGGTGACTATGTCAGTACAAGTAATATTACGGCGGTTAAAAATCACAGAATTCGCCACTCGGATGACTATCGCAGCAAGGCTAGGGTCTTCGAATAAGCAATCTGCGATATCTAAAACAGTTGTACAATCTCTCGTACAAAGTCGTTGTATTTTTAATACAACATCAGGGATTGGAGGTAAGGTAATTTTCCCAGACGTGATGGCGTTCTCCACCAAAGCATTGAATTCAGATTCAATTCCTTTGACTAGGAGAGCATTGTTTTCAGGGAGCCAGAAAAAAGACAGATGATTCATTTTTATTAAGCTTTATGTTCTACCTCTTTTAGTTTACCTGTCCTAATAGTTGATATGCAAATCATTGATATAATATATGGAACGACGTATGTGTATATTGATGTTGACTTAGTATGGAAAGCCATTTTATGTGATGTCAGTCGCGCTTTGGCGTTGGGTTGAGTGGATTGATGTGAGCTGTACGTGGACATATTTTTTTTCGTTAACTACCATTTACTGACTTGGAGTCAGTGAACAAAAAACATAATGTATAGTGGTACTGGCACGGGGCATATTTTTCGCTTAAAGCTGCTGCTATCTGGTGATCGTCAATAATCGGGGTTTTCTGGGTTAGAAGGATCAATGGATATGACAGAGCAAAACTTTATCTCATATGTAAATAAATTCGGTAGTTTTCAAAAGCGTTCAATGTTTGGTGGACTTGGTCTTTTCAAGCAAGATGCTATGTTTGCGCTAATTAGCTCTGGGCAAGTGTTTGTGCGAGGTGGTGACGAGCTCGACAGACAGCTCATTAAGCTAGGCTGTTCCAAATACCGTCATGTTAAGAAACAGACTACAGCAACGGTTAACTATTATGATGTAACGCGTCTTTTCCTTTCGCGTGAGGCAAGGCTTGATGGCATTGTGCGAGAATCAATTCAGTATTCGATTTCTCAGCGGCATGATAAAAAGTCGTCTTCTGGTCGGCGCTTGCGTGACTTACCCAATATGCAGCTTACGCTTGAACGCATGGTGAAAAAGTCTGGTATTGATGATGTGGATACTTTTGTTGAGCTTGGAGCGCCTAAAGTGTTTTCAAAAGTGAAAGCGACATATGGAAATGATGTTGACGTGAAGTTGTTATGGAAGTTTGCTGGTGCGATAGATGGCGTGCATTGGAAGTTAATTCAGGAACCACGTAAGCGTCAGTTGTTAGCAAGTTGTATTTAGGTTCAATGAGTCATGGAAAAGCCGAGGTAGCCCTCGGCTTTTTTAGTACTAGAATTTGAAGCGTGTAGTGAACATTAGCTGGTCACCATAGAAATCATTGATTCTGACTTCGCCTCCAACAGAAAAGAGTTCTGTTGCATGAAAGCGAGCATAGGCGGAACCGGTCCAATCGTCATCATTATCGATATTTACGTAACCCACTTTACCGCCAACTTCGAGCTGAGGGCCTAACCATTGACGAACACCTAGGTTCAGTTCCATCCCTGTATCACTGCCTTTGCCCTCTCTGCCGTCGAAATCAACGACACGGAATAACATCTCACCAGTGAAATCTGCCCAGTTATTTATTGGGGCATGGAAGCCAAAACCTGCCGCCGCGTCATAATCCCCTTCGAATTCAGAATCAATGCGCCCTATGACATGAGCATTTGGGTGAATAGATTTGCTTACTGCTGTACCAAAAGTGACTGGGCTGGCGCCGATGCGAGCTTCTACGTAATCGTAGCTAAAGTTACTCATTACGGCGGGGCTATTGGGGTCTGTCTCTGCAAGAGTCTGACCAGATGCTAGCACGATGGCAGCAGCTAAGATTGTATTACGCATATGAAAGAAAAACCTTTTCTTGTTAATTTCCTCGGTCTATTGCGACTGAGCACTGTCATACCATAACATCATAATGCATTCTCGTAGTGTGACACCACCAAAATGTCATTGTTTTGTCACTCTTTCTATCAGCTAGCAAATTCTACACCACAATCAATTTGAAAAAGCGATCTGATGGGCATATTTTTGTCAATGTGGGCGTTGACCGAAAAATCATAGGTGCTTCTTTATGGTCAACTATATTTAGTCATCGCTAGGTGGCGTAGCATTCTTATCGAATCAAGCAGTCAAAACCTTTTCTCTACGTTGACTCAGTTTTTGATAGTTGCATTAGACTGTTACCCTTAATAGCCAAAATAGAGGGCTTAGCCGGCTAATAATTTGGTCTAAAGCCATGGTTCTGATTTAACAGAGTGTTTTTTGGTGTAAACTGCAATAAATACTTGAGCAAAGATAAAAACATGCATCAATTGAAAAAATATGGCGCTATTGGTGGCGCGATTGCGTTAGCATTATGTTGGCCTTTGGCTGTCGGCCAAATTGGGAAAAATGTCATTGAGGATGGGATTGCCCATTTGACCTCCGAGTCTGTGAAGGCCGAGATAGTATCTTATGAGCGAGGTTACTTATCTTCTGACGTGACGACCCGTTACATAGTACAAGATCCTATTTTGGCGAAAGAATTGGAACTGGACGGTTTTCCTACCGAGTTCGTCGTGAATAGCCACGTTACTCATGGACTTTTGAGCTTACAGGCAAAATCGATCTTTGAAGATTCAGACCATTTTCCGTTGACGCTGACTACTGTGACTCAACTCAATGGTAATACGGATTATTCGCTTGTACTTGATAATTGGCATCAATCCTCGCAAGGCGATAATGCAGCGATGATTTCAGTCACTTCTTCAACTCTCAAAGGTCATCTAACTGTACTTGGAGAAATGAGTTACAACCTCAATATTCCCTCGGTTGAAATTGACTTTAATTCCGGTGAAAAAATGTTGATATCTGGGGTGAAAGGCTCTGGCGATGGACGAAAGCAAGATAATTTTTGGCTAGGCGATCAAGAGATTAGTATCTCTGGTGTCAAGCTATCGGATGCTCAGCAATCTTCCTTATTTGTTATGGAAGAGGCGAACTACAAGTTTTCATCATCACTGGATGATGTTTCTTCTCGTGTCGATAGTCAACATGCTGTTAACATTTCCAAACTGGAAATGCCTGAGGGAAAAGCCGAAAACTTGGGGCTAGACATGGAATTTGGTGGATTAGACAGCAATTCATTCAATTATCTCATCAGCCTATACCAAAATAGTCCCGCTTTGACACCAGAGGATGTCCAAAACGCTATGCCTTATATTGATACTCTCTTTGATAAAGGCTTCTACCTTGCATTGAACAAGATGACGCTGACACTAGGAGATGGTGTTGAGTTTAATAGTGTTGGTGAAGTTAAGGTCCCCGAAGGAACCCGTGATATTACGAAAAACCCTGCCAATCTTTTGCCTGCTCTGACCGGTGATATTGATACTTTCTTTTCTAAAGGACTTGTAGAGCAGTATCCTTTTATTAAACAAGGTATTGACGAAGCCTTGATCCAAGAGTTCATTGAGCAAAATGATCAAGGATATCAACTCAAAGCGCAGATCAAAGATGGGAATATCGTGTTTGAAAGTGGTCAAAAAATACCGCTAATGGCGCTGTTTTTTTCTGCGGTAACTCAGCCTTAATCGATCTATTTTTCCTATTAAGCAAGAAAAGAGGTCTAAAGACCTCTTTTCTTGCTTTTTATACATGGGAAAACATGGTATTAATCCACTAAATATCGTTGAAGTATGAGCAAGGAATCTGGGGATGATGAACGTATATAACTTTAGTGCTGGCCCTGCTGGGCTGCCTAAAGAAGTGATGCAAAAAGCGCAGGCGGAGTTTATTGATTGGAATGGGTTGGGTACTTCAGTGATGGAAATCAGTCACCGAAGCAAAGAATTCATTAAAGTGGCAGAAGAAGCAGAGCAAGATCTTCGAGACTTACTCAATATACCTGACAATTATAAAGTGCTGTTTTGCCAAGGAGGTGCGCGTGCACAATTTGCCGCTGTACCTCTTAACCTCTTAGGAAACTCAACCAAAGCGACGTATATCGATGCAGGTTACTGGGCGCAAAGCGCCGTAAAAGAAGCGAAGAAATACTGCGAAGTGGACGTTGTTGACGCGAAGATGATCAAAGAAGGTAAATTAGCTGTTATGCATGCCTCGGATTGGAAGATAGATCCTCAATCTGCTTATGTTCACTTCTGTCCTAACGAGACGATTGATGGAGTAGAAATATCTGAATTACCTGACACTCAATTGCCCATCGTTGCTGATATGTCGTCCAACATACTGTCTCGTGAGATAGATGTTTCGCGCTATGGCGTTATTTATGCGGGTGCACAAAAAAACATCGGCCCTGCTGGGATCTGCATCGCTATTGTTCGCGATGATTTACTTGGCTTGGCTCATGAGCTATTACCAAGTTTTATCAGCTACAAGGTTTTGGCAGAAAAGGACTCAATGTTCAATACGCCGCCGACATTTGCGTGGTACTTATCGGGACTCGTATTTAAGTGGTTGAAAGAGCAGGGCGGAGTAGGAGTTATTGAGAAAAGAAATGCTGAAAAGGCGAGTATTTTATACGACTACATTGATAGCTCTGATTTCTACACCAATGACGTACATACGCAAAACCGCTCTCGTATGAATGTTCCGTTCCAACTTGCAAAACCTGAACTCGATGGTCTTTTCCTCCAGCAGGCACAAGAGAAAGGTTTAGTGTCACTCAAAGGGCATAGGGTTGTAGGAGGAATGCGAGCGTCAATTTACAATGCAATGCCAATCGAAGGTGTAAAAGCGCTAGTCGAATTCATGAAAGAATTTGCTGCTGACAACGCTTAATTACTCAGTCATGAGAAGAGCACTAGCGACTAGATTACCCAGTGCTCTTTATGCAAGACGGTAACCCTCTATGGGCGTTTTTTGCTCTTTTTTGCTGAAAAGTTACTTCTAGCGTCAGGCTTAGCTGTTGGTTGAGTCCCATTCGATGCGGTACGTTTGCCCTTGGTTTTGCCTCCTTTACCATTCATTTTTTCAAAGCCTGGCTGGTTTGACGTATGTTTGGTCGCAAATCGATTTGAACCATGGCGGCCAGATTTTCTGCGCTGGGCTGGCGTTAATGTTTGCGCGTTTTCTTCCGGTACAAGACAGCTAGCTTTGTCGCCAATTAAATGCTTTTTGCCCATGTTAACCAGAGCTTCGCGGATGATTGGCCAGTTTACTGGGTCGTGGTAGCGCAGTAGGGCCTTGTGTAAACGACGCTGACGTTCTCCTTTCGCCACTGGAACCTCCTCTCGCTGTTTGTATTTGACACGCTTGAGTGGGTTGGTTTCAGAGTAATACATCGAAGTTGCATTACACATTGGTGACGGATAAAAGTTTTGTACTTGATCGCATTGGAAATTATTTTTCTTTAGCCACAGAGCTAGGTTAAGCATATCTTCATCTTCAGTACCGGGGTGTGCAGAAATGAAATAAGGGATAAGATATTGTTTCTTTCCGGCTTCAGCACTGTACTTTTCGAACATCTCTTTGAATTTGTCATAGGTACCCATACCTGGCTTCATCATAAGATCGAGAGGCCCTTTTTCTGTATGTTCCGGGGCGATTTTAAGGTAGCCTCCAACATGGTGGGTAACCAATTCTTTGACGTACTCAGGGGATTCAATCGCTAGGTCATAGCGAACACCCGATGCGATCATGACTTTTTTAATTCCTTTGACGTTACGCGCAGCCCGGTAGAGGTCGATAGTATGTTTATGATCGGTATTGAGCTTGCTGCAAATGCCTGGGAAGACACAAGAAGGACGTCGACAATTTGCCTCTGCTTTAGGATCACTACAACCTAAGCGGTACATATTCGCCGTTGGGCCACCAAGGTCTGATATTGTGCCAGTAAAGCCGGGCACCTTGTCTCTGATCGCTTCAAGTTCATTAAGAATGGATTCCTGAGAGCGATTTTGTATGATGCGCCCTTCGTGTTCAGTAATCGAACAGAAAGAACATCCACCAAAACAACCACGCATAATGTTAACGGATGTCTTTATCATGTCGTAGGCAGGAATTTTTGCTTTGCCATACTGAGGATGAGGAACTCTCGCATAAGGCAAGCCAAACACGTAGTCCATTTCTTCCGTCGAGAGGGGGATAGGAGCTTGATTGACCCATAACTCACGGTCGCCATGACGCTGTATTAAAGCACGTCCCGAATAGGGGTTTGTCTCCAAATGCATAATACGACTAGCGTGGGCATAGAGAATTCGATCGTTACTTAGCTTTTCAAAATGAGGGATACGAACCGCTGTCGTTGCGGCATCGTGTCGTGAAGGTCTAATGGTAATTGGCTTAGCCTGATCGTTTTGTTCCTTGGCTTTGGTATCACATTTTTCTTCAACGGCATATGGGTTTGGCGGCACAAAGGCTTCTTTACGAGGCTTTTCGATTCTTGAAGAGTCTATGATTTTGTAGCCCTCTGGCAGTGATGCTAAGCTCACAACAGTACCGCGTATATTAGTCATGGTACTAATCTCTTCACCGTTAGCCAGCCTATGTGCTACTTCAACTAATGCTCTTTCGGCATTTCCAAACAATAGAATGTCTGCTTTGGCATCGAACAAGATAGAGCGACGCACTTTGTCTGACCAGTAGTCATAGTGAGCCAAACGGCGCAAGCTGGCTTCAATACCACCTAACACTATGGGAACACCTTTGTATGCCTCGCGACAACGCTGAGAATACACCAGAGTCGCTCTATCAGGCCTTTTACCACCTTCGTTGTTTGGTGTGTAAGCATCATCATGACGTAGCTTTCGGTCGGCAGTATAACGGTTGATCATTGAATCCATGTTGCCTGCAGTGATACCGAAAAAGAGATTGGGTTGTCCCAATTGAGTAAACGCTTCTTTATTGTGCCACTCAGGTTGCGCGATAATACCCACTCTAAAACCTTGAGCTTCCAGTAATCGACCTATGATGGCCATGCCAAAACTTGGATGGTCAACATAAGCATCGCCAGTGACAATGATTATGTCGCAGCTATCCCAACCAAGCGCATCCATCTCCTTGCGAGTAGTCGGAAGAAATGGAGCGGTACCAAAGCATTCAGCCCCGTACTTTTTATATTCATTAATTGGAGTGGTTTCGCCGTACATATGATGATCTCAACTTCAAGGAGCGCGAATTATAGCGGCTTGTATGCTTGCTATCTACCCCAATTAGATTCTAGTGATAAGTGTTTTGCTATCCAAAAAATAGTAATCCTGCACATGGCTTAACGAAAATTATATAAATGTGCAGCTAACATCTTATTATTGGTTGGTGTTTTTTAAAAAGGTAGTTCGGATGGGGAAAGGTAAAGTCGATCGAGTTCAATCGGGTGTGCAACAACCTTCCCGATGGCATAAGTACAAAAGTTACACATGGGAACTTGACCTCGTTAAGCAGGCGTTTACATGTGAGCCCGAAGCAATGAGTTCACTGTTTGGTAGCTCTGACCCATCCATCCCAGCGAAAGAACTATTAAAATTACTGCCACCGTCTCAGAGAGACAAAGCTCGCAAGGTGTTTCAGGCTGCCATTAGTACCCACAAGGCGCGTTATTTCCACTGCTGCGTAATGACACCAAATAGCCTTTTTAGCTATGTGGAATTTAGAATCACAGCAAAAAGTCAATCTTTACTAAAAGGTACAGTGTTGCCTTGTCTCGTGATTGCGTCTGATATTGTTGCGGCCGAATTGTTTTACTCGGTATTTGAAAATCCCCATCATGGCATGTTGGTGACAGACGAAAAAACGCGGATACTGGCCTGCAACCGTCATTTTGAGAAATCTACAGGCTATGTCCTTGAAGACATCATAGGTAAGAAAACCAACCTTTTTAATGCAGATAAGTTAAGTCCCAATTTTTATCAGAATTTGTGGAAAAATATCGAGGAGGATGGTCATTGGAATGGTGTGATATTAACCAAGAAAGCGGATGGGACGATTTTTCCTCAGGAGCTTACCATTCATCGAATATCACCCGGAAATGGAGAGTCGTATTACTTGGGAAATTCTACGGACCTGTCAGAGCAGCTGCAACGTATCGATGGTAGACAAGCGGGTGGTGTGGACTTGTTGACTCAATTGCCTAATCCAGACCACTTTATTCAAACCATTAAAGAGGACCCTCAGCAAGTATCCGCAACAGACATTCAAATTATGTTAGCTCTTCAACCTCAATTTCCCGAATCAAACAGTCAAGAAGTTAAACGTCAGTTCGCAAGCTACTTAATGGGAAATAAGTTGTTAGCCCATGCTAGTTATATTGGTGATGGGCGTTTCGCTGTTATGTTGAGAGCAGAGGTTGATAATCAGCATGAAACTATTCGCATTATAAGAAAATCCATCAAAGAGTTCTTTCAAAGTTTTAAACACGCACAAACGTCAGTAGCCTTGGCTCTAAAACAAGGATTGACAGGGGTAGCGTTACGCCAATCGAGTAGTATAGCCCCTAAGCAGTTTTTATCCCATGCGGTACAAGCGCTACTAGAGCTTCATTCTGAAGAAAATAAGCGAGTGGGTTTTTATGATCGTGATATACATGCTCAAGTTGATCGTAAAAAGCATTTGGAGGCTTGGGTTGAAGAAGTCATATCGAGTGGGGCTGTTGAGGTATTTTTCCAACCAATAGTGAATATTAAACGCGGTAGAATTGATAAGTTTGAAGCTTTGTGTCGCTTTCCTACCAATACTGAGATTGAAACATCAACTCAAGAGCTCATTAGCATTGTTGAAGATATTGATAAAATCGTTCAACTTGATGACATTGTGAACTGTAAAGCCATGTCCAGACTTGCTGAATTACAAATGTTATTTGGCGAACATATTGGTTTATCACTTAATCGTTCGTTTAATTCAAAACAAGATATTTTAGCAATATTACGTCACACGGCTCAGTCAATTGATCAAAGTGGTGTTGCGCCTAATAAGGTGACCATCGAGTTTACAGAAAGTACTTACTTTGCTGCGGAGAGATATCAAGAAGAGCTGGTTCATTTATTGCGCAAAGCTGGTGTGTTAATTGCGGTGGATGATTTTGGAACTGGATTTGCCTCATTTGATTATTTGAATAAAAACTATTTTGATGTACTCAAAATTGACCAAAGCCTGATAAAAGGTATCCGTGTTGATAATAGGCAGTATCATGTGGTGAATACCATTGTTCAGTTAGCGCAGAAGCTCAAACTTACTGTCATCGTAGAAGGGGTGGAGACGCTCAGTGAATATAAAGTCTTGCGTGATTTAGGGGTTGATTGTATTCAGGGCTATTTTTTCTCTAAACCACTATCCTTAGAGGAGTTAAGAGACGTTCACAACTATTGTCCGTTGCCTGTGATTGATGAGAATACCGAGAGTAGTCATGGAACTCTCTCACAGCTGGTCACAGCCAATTTGCCGCGTGTTGATCCCGGAGAGTCATTGTCCTTGATTCACACCTACTTTAGTACCGAAGAGTTTAATGTGTTGCCAGTTGTTGAATCAAACCAGTGTGTGGGTCTTATTGATCGGCAAGCGATGAATTTGCATATGACCCCCAGTATGGGAACGGATCATGAAACTAATAAAGAAAATGCGATTTGGCACAAAGCAGCACATCGTATGATGTCACCTCCTGAGACAATTTTGGATTGGCATTTAGCTTTAGATGAAGTTAAATCCTTGTTAATTAAACATCCACTTCCTTGGGTACTGGTTGATAGTGAATCTAGATTCAAAGGAGTGGTTGAGCAGGGGCGCATTATTCAGTACTTGGCTGGTGTTAATGTTTAAAAATTAATACTGTCAATAATCTGAAAGTCTTCTAAGTTTATAAGTGATATCGAACATTAGTGTGTTGTAGGTGTAGCTTGTATGTTAGGAGATCTGCGTTCTCATACTGCACTTGAATCTTATGTTAGAGGCGGTAAGTCAGCAGCAAATTTTATCCAATGGCAATGGGACGAACAGTCGCATCAACTTGCGATTGAAAAAAGCGACGTTGAACAGGTATTACGAATTGACCTCTCAAGTTTGGGCAAGGCTTCATTGCTATCTTTATTAAATTTTCAAGATCAAGAAGAGTTACTCAAACTTTTCGAACAAGCATGTAATTCAACTTCCCCTATGCGCTTTGCGTGTTGCCTGAATTTGGACCAAGGGAAACTTTGCTATGTCGAGCTTCTTTTTCACGGTGATGCACAAGGCCACGTGTTGGGAAAGCTCATCCCATTGGTCAGTTTTGATGGTTCTGGCGATGTTGTCAGTCAATTATTCCAGCAAATATTTGATAATCCTCACCATGGCATAGTACTGGCCAACTCAGAAAAGCACATTATCGCCTGCAATGGCTATTTTCAGGAACATACAGGCTATAGCCATCAAGATTTGGCAGGTAAAAGTGTTGATTACCTTGATTCAGGGAAACACAGTAAGGACTATTATCAGAATCTTTGGAAAGAGGTGGTGGAAAATGGGTTTTGGTCTGGAGTCATACTGATCAAAACCAAAAAAGGGAATACGATTCCACAAGATTTGACAGTACAAAAATTTTGGTTAGGCAACAATGTTTTCTATGTGGGATGGTATCTGGATTTATCTAACAACTTATATCGGGTTGCTGACGTAGAGCATGGTGGAGTGGAGCTCCTGACTCAGTTGCCAACCGAGCAGCAGTTTACACAATCAGTGGCAAGTCGATGGATGGACGAAGCGTCGGAGCACATCAGCATGGTTGTGGCCTTTGTACCTAAGTTTGCAGGGCAAGACGATTTTGAGTTGAAGTCAAAGCTGTCGGAGCACTTGGCGCGTAACCGTGAGGCTCAGCAAGTGGGTTATATAGGTAACAATCACTTTGTTGTTTGCCTTGAATGTGAAAAACGCTCTGGCCCATCTCAGGTGAGAATCATTCATCAAACTATTCGGCGATTTTTCAGTTCGTTAAATCAGAAAGCAGGGAAAGAAATCCATCTTGCAATTGTTCATGGCAAGGTTGGTGTATCGGTTCTTGGCCAAGACACCCACAACCCCAAATTACTCGTTTCTCATGCTGTTCAGGCCATGCTTGAACAACAAAATGATGAAAGGGGACTGATTACCTTTTACCACGGTGCTATTCATAGGGAAGTTTTGCGTCGTAAAGAACTAGAAGAATGGGCTGTAAAGCTTATTAAAAATAACAATGTTGACGTTTACTATCAGCCCATTATTGATACCAAAACGTGGGAAATTGCTAAATTTGAAGCGCTGAGCCGTTTTAAAGGTCCCAATGGTAAAATGTTGAATACTCAGGAAATGGTCATGATAGCGGAGGATTTAGATTTAGTCGCTGACCTAGATTGGTGTGTTGGACGTAAGGCTCTAGAAGACCTGACTAAAATACAAGACCATTTTGGCTCTAAACTTGGCATGACCATTAACCGTTCATTAAACACCAAACTTTCTAACGATGAGGTGCTCCAAAGTGCAGATGCACTGATTCATCAATACGCAAAAACCCCTGAGTTGGTCACGATTGAGTTAACGGAAAGTGCATACTTTGATAGTGAGTCTGAACAGTCAACTTTGATTCGAAATATTCGGCGCAGAGGCGTCAGTGTTGCTATTGATGATTTTGGTACGGGTTACAGCTCGTTTAGTTATCTCAGCGACTGCAATTTCGATATTCTTAAAATAGACAAAGAATTTGTCACAGGCTTAAGCACAGGAACCCATAGATATTATATTGTTAAAATGATCACCGAATTGGCGCACACACTGAACGTTAAAGTGGTTGCAGAAGGGGTCGAAACGCGCCAAGAATTAGAGGTGATATGCAGCGTTGGTGTTGATTATATACAAGGCTATTTCTTCTCTAAGCCACTTCCCTTGAAAGAGCTTCACAATGCTTGGGGGTATAGTGAAAAATTGGAAGAATTTCTCGCTTCATCTTCCGGTATGCGCCAAGTCGGAATACTTAATATTACCCAGACTTATATTCCTACTTTAGAGCCTCAGGATACCCTAGAGGCGGCCAGAAGCTTGTTTGAATCGAAACAATATAACTTGGATGTCATCCCTATCGTCGATGGAACGGCTTGCCTAGGGGTAGTGGGTCGAGAAGAACTAAATCATCATTTGTCGACAAACATTGGGACAAGGTTAGAAACTCCTAAGGACTTAAGCGCGCTTAAACGAAAATTGAATCAGGTGATGCGCAGAGATATTCATAGAGCCTCATATCAAATCAAGCTATCAGAACTGCCTGAGCTAATAAAAAGTGGTATCAAACCTCCTTGGATTGTGGTCAATGATACGGGGCAATATTTAGGGGTTATTACGGGACAGGATTTATTGGCCTATTTCGCGTCAGCGTAAAGATTGTGGCAGTGCCGGTAGCCGTTGGAGTCATAGTTTTGCTATTATCTGCCCCCATGTTCCCCAATGAACCGTTGTTTCAATGATCACTCAGCAAATTTTATCTTTTTTTGCTCCTATGCTTTTAGGCACGCAGCTTGTGTTAACACTCATTTTAGTAAAAGGCGATATCTGTCCAGGTCAAAGAGGACGGATACATAGAGTCTTACCTGCTATTGCAGTGCTTTGGCTGGCAGTCGCATCATTGAAAATTGAAGCTATTATGATGGTGTTCGCCATCGGGTATTTTTATTCTCAAGTTCAGACTAAAAAAACGCGTTTACAAGGGCCGCTTTGGGTTATGTATCTCGCCAATGGGTTGGCATTGGCTTACGTTGGTATTCTAATCGGTGAACAGCCTGATAGGACAACTGCGGCTAAAGTATTTATTGAGATATTTTTGCTCGGGGCGTTATTTTCCCATCTTTTACTGACCATTGCTAAAACTCGCTTACAAGCATTTCATCGTATCTTGCCTGTGACAGGTATCGTATCTGTCATGTTGCTCAGTTTGATAGTACTGGTGAAAAGTGCTCAGATAGCGCAGCAAGTGTTGGCTGAAAATACCCAACCTCTATTGAGTGGCTTTGCACTATTGATCTCTTCAACGTTGATTTGGTGCTGGCATATCCTGTCTTCAAAGCCGATTCATAAAATCCAGCTTTGGATCGCATTGCTTACTATGTTCGCTGCCCTGTATTTTGTACAGAGCTTGTTCATGCTTTAGGACAGGCTCATTTTAAATTTGGACATTTAACGCTAAGCTTAAAGAATATGGTCAGTAAGGGAGTTTGGCTATGGATTTGAGCAATATTACAAGACTCGATAGCAATATATTACTGGGTATTGTCAATGAAAAACTAAGACTTGAGTGCAGCAGTCTTGAAGAGTTGGTCGTTATGTATGAGATGGACTCAGCACTCGTGACCAACAAGTTAGACACGCTTGGTTATCACTACGATCCTTTGACGAATCAGTTTAAATGTTACGATAGATAGTGAGGCAATCTTTTCTGCTTTGTTATCACTGCTCGTGATGCTGTTATACCGTCTTTATCCCTTCCAAATGACTTTTGGACTGCTGTTTTGCGGTGCTGAAAAAAGCCTGCAAGTAACGTTTGTCTTTTTCACATTGTCGAGTTGCAGCAAACAAGCGGCGCCAGAGTCCTTTGCCTAAAGGCAAGCTACTGAGCAAACCTTGACGAGAAAATTCATGGATAGCCCAATTGGGTAACGCGGCAACACCAAGTCCCGCGGAGACCATCTGCACGAGCATTAGCGTGTTGTCTGCTTGTTTCCATTTTGCTGGCTCAATGCCTGCAGGTTGAAGAAAATGCTTAACCACGTCAAGACGATTTTTTTGCACTGGGTAGGAAAGCAAAGTTTCGTTTTTTAGATCGGATGGCTGCACACATTTGTAATTCGCCATTGGATGGTTGGTTGCCGTCACAAGGCGCATTTCAAAGTCAAATAAAGGCTCATAGTGGACCTCTGATCTGGGCTGGATATCGGATGTGATCACTATATCCAGTTCGCCGCTGAGTAATGCTGGAAGTGGTTCAAAACCAAAGCCTGATGAGAAGTCCAGTGTCACGCTCGGCCAAGCTTGTTGGTAATCCCTTAACGCCGGCATTAGCCATTGAAAGCAAGAATGGCATTCAATCGCCATGTGCAGCCGCCCATTCACATCTTCTTTGAGGCCTGCCAAATCATTTTCTGCTTTCGCCAAACGAGGGAGAACTTGGTCAGCTAGCTCAATTAAAATCTGGCCTTCAGAGGTAAATCTAACCGGACGAGTTTTGCGCAGGAACAGTTGTCCACCAAGCCGAGCTTCAAGATCTTTTATCTGGTGAGAAAGTGCTGACTGGGTCAGATAGAAGTGGACCCCAATGGTTGGACACATAAACTAATTCCTTAAGTGGTTGATCCAGCTTATG
>NZ_BSPW01000038.1 GCF_030161235.1 Vibrio zhanjiangensis
AATGTAAGGATACGACAGAGTCGAATGGTATTTATCCCGTCAAGATCCCTCAGTAATGACAAAACTTCAGTTTATACTGCCAAAGGTTCACGATGGAGTGCTAGCTGGGTATCCGTTTGGTTAGCAGGAAAAAATCTGAGTGTTGGTATAGTCCATGGGTACGATAACTTCCGTAAGCGAAATTATATTCACTGGGATACAGATGAATCTATGCGAGAAAAATTTGGCTGGGTGTTAGACTGGGTAGGTGAAAACAAAAGGCTCCCTATAGTGTAACGCTATCAAGTTTTGCGCGTAATGAGCGAGCTATAAGGTTCTATAAATCGCTCGGCTATCAAGTGTCAGACCGTGACGAAAACTTCGTCTCGTTGACCCTTCAGATCGTAAACTACACTCCCTCTGGTATCAAAGATAAGTTATAACGCAGAAATATCCCCGAAACGAGTTATCAAGATATTCGATTTAATATGAACTCAACTAACTTTTTTGTAATGAATGAGTGATAGCTTATTGCACGGTAATGAATGAATAGCGTGAGTGGTGATAGTGGATAATCTAATTTGATTTCTCGCAAATGATCAGAAGAAATCTCTTGCGAGCAAAAAGTTTTGGGAAGAGCTACAAAGCCTAATCCTCGAATCGCAATAGCTCTAGCAATAAAACCACCATCAACATCAATTTTTGTCTTTGGCGCAAATCGTAAAATCGTGTTTGTTGTAGGTTCAGTAAATATCCATGGATTACCGTTAAAGGCTTTGTAGCTGGAAATGCATGGAAGAGTCTCTAGTTCAGAAACAGTGCGAGGTAAACCGTATCGCTTAATACATTTTGGGGAAGCTAAGACGGTACTTTCCCACTGGTAAATGGGCTTTGAAATCCAATCTCTATCATCCAAAACACCACGTTCGAAACTAATAATGATATCAGGACTTCCCTTGATTGCACTTTCTATTGAGGTGCTGTGCTCGCATGAAAGGTGGATGTTTGTATATTCGGTAAGGAAATCAGCCAGTACGTTACCAATTTCTGGAATATCTGGAGCACTTATACGAACTGTTGCTTTTAGCGAGGATGACGCTGCTGTGATATTTTGAATTGATTGGTTGAGATTAAAGAGTGGCTCCTTTATTTCACTAAAAAGTAACTCTCCTATTGGCGTAGGAGTCACTCGCCTTGTTGTCCTGTAGAACAGCTTACTACCAAGTTCACATTCAAGCTGTTGAATGTGCCGACTCACGTTAGAGCTAGGTGTATCAAGATGCTCCGAGGCTTTAGCAAAGCTTTGATGTTCATAAACACACATGAAAGTATACAACCAACCGTTATCAATTCTATCCAACACGACTATCCCATTTTATAGGTTATTTGGTTTCATTTTAGCCCATTTATTTGAAGTATTTAACTTGGTAGAGTCATTAATTCAAGTAATAAAATGAGCTAAGAATTATGACTAATGGTAAAAAATTTGCAGTTGAACGAGGGGGCTATCAGCTTAATGTCGAGCAATACGGCTCAGGGCCATACCTGCTGATTATAGGTAGTGTTAACTATTATAAAAAAATTATTCCCAAGGCATTGCATGAGAATTTTACTTGTGTGTATGTGGATCATCGTGGATTCGCCAAGAGCCATGCTGCGAAGCCTGTCAAATCGATCAGCTTAGAACTTATAACCCGTGATATTCAAGTAATATGCGATAGTCTTAACTTGACCAAAGTTAGCATACTAGGGCATTCAGGCCACGGCTATATGGCTATGCATTTTGCAAGTAACACCAACATTGAGATTGTAAAGTTAATAGTGGTTGGTGTAGCACCTAACTTGTCGGGTCATATGCAAGAAAAACAATTTAATCATTGGTCAGCAAACGCCTCCGAACAGAGAAAAAAGTTGTTGGAGATAAGTATGGCTAAGCTAGAAAGTGACATTGCCAGACAACCTGCTCGTAAGTTTGCACATATCTGTCGAAGATTAGCCCCAATGAGATGGAAAGACCCATCATTCGATGAGTTATCTTTATGGGATGATGTTGAAATGAATACCTCCCTACTGGATGAGCTTTGGGGCGAAATATTCCGAGATATAGATGTTACGCAATTTTCATCGGACTTAAATGTCACCGTCATTAATGGAGTGCTCGATTTTAGTATTGCTCCGATTGAAACTTGGGAAAGTATTGATGGCGCATTTCAGTCATTACAACTGATTAAGTTAGAAGATGTATCACATACACCGATGCTTGAAGCACCAGATAAATTTGTTGATACGATTTTAAGCGTATTTGAACATTAGTGAAATTTCATAATTGTACACAACTGGCAATTGGAATATTGAGGGCGATATTCGTTTGAATAGTCAAAATAACTATTTGGTTGATTAATGTATAAAAGTGCCTTGTTAGTCCTTTTGGTGTGTGTACTGAACGTTTTTGCTAGGAGAGTTTTCATAGATTTATGCGCATATCTGCACAATTGAAAAGACCGTCACCTAACATTGGAAAACGCGCATAGCTTTTGAGCGTTCCATGATTTGAGAAACCTGACTTTTCTAAAACCCTTATACTTGCTATGTGGTTAACAAATGGATTTGTTCTTACTTCCTTGATGCCCAAGTTGTTCAAGTATTCCAAGCCAGCACGACACAATTGCGTTGAAATTCCGCGACTACTAAATTTGTCTGATATACCAAAATGGATCTCAGCATGTTGTGCGTTGAATACAAACACAACGACCCCAAACACTAAGTCATTTTGGCTTTCTGCAACACCATAAACTAGCACTTTGGGAGTACTATCCAAATAGGACTTTTTCCACTGCTTAATTTTTGCGAGTGTGGTTCTCACCGTGTCATGAGGTAACGTTGAAATGTACTTTGCGGAAGAAGTAGAACCAGAATATAAATCCCACCAAACGAGTTTGACCGCTCTATAGTGTATAATTTTGACAACTGCTAGCTTCAAACAGTAACTAACGGTTTAGATGCTCGCTACCGTAAGTGGCTATGAGATAGGTAGGAATAATGCGGATTGTCTTTTACGTCTATTCATGATTTACGTCAATAAATACAGCGGCGAGTATTCCCAATACTGTCTATATTGTTATTGTGGTTGTTAACAATAAGGGTGGCGTATGACTTCAACCAAGCTTGAATCTACTGAGGTTAATGGCCAACAGCCAATGACGTTATCGAGTGCTTTCGCCAAGGTTGGAACTAAGCTGAAAATCAATGTGTTGCTGATCATAATTGCGTTCGGTGTCTTGGGTTATGAAGGCATCTTTGGGATGCAAACATCGACCCTTTATATTGAAGAGCTTTATAGTCAGGGCATGCAACATATCATACGAACCAGTAAGGTTATTGATGAACTTGGAAATGCAAGGAGTGCCTTATTACTCGCGTTCCAACATGCCCCTTCATCCAATACGGCATCGATGCATGATCATCCGGTTGGCTTTCATATCAAGCAGATTGAGAGTTCACTCGAGACATTACACAATATTATTGACAACGAATTACTTAAATCCGAGCTGACAACTAAAGAGCAACAAGTCGTTAATGATCTCGCGCAAGTGATGGATGACATTACTGAACAAGGCTTCATACCTGCGATTGCGAAACTCCAAAATGGTGAGTATGACGCCGCGAACATTTTATTTTTACAGAAAATAAACCCCAAGTTCGAACATGCATACCAGTATGCAGAGCAGTTCTTTTCCATGCAAACAGAAGAAGGACAGAATATTTTTCAACAAGCAGAAACCAATAGCGAGCGTTTTATCTGGGTAGTGAGTGCCATCACCATCATATCGCTGCTGGTGATTATTTCGGTATCACTGTTTGTGATAAGACGAGTCAATCATGCAGTGTCTGAACTTGAAGACCGCTCAGATAAAATCGCCGCAGGTGACTTAACTCAACGTTTAGAGGCGTCAGGAAATGATGAGTTTTCCCACATTGCAGAGTCGGTTAACCGAATCGTGACCAGCTTTCAACATGTTGTACAAACCAACCGTGATTCTATTGGTCAATTGGCTCGGTCTGCTGAAGCAAATTCAAAGGCCGCGATGCAAACCAAGCAAAACATTATGACCCAGCAATCACAAACTGAGCAGGTGGCAACGGCGATCAATCAGTTTACCGCTACTGTACACGAAGTGGCGCAAAGTGCGACTTCTGCTGCCGATGCCTCTGAAAAAGCCGATGTGGCAGCAGCCAGTGGCCAACAAGTCGTCATGGATAGCGTAACCATGATCGAAAGCTTGTCACAAGAGATGCAAGAATCGGTGGAGTCGATGCACCAACTGGCTAAGTATTCTGAAGATATCGGCAGTGTCGTCGATGTTATCCAGGGAATTTCAGAACAAACCAATCTGTTGGCGCTTAATGCGGCCATTGAAGCTGCGCGAGCAGGTGAACAAGGCCGAGGCTTTGCCGTCGTTGCTGATGAAGTGCGTACACTTGCAAGCCGAACTCAAGAATCAACGGAAGAAATTCTCCAAACCATTCAACGCCTTCAACAGGGAAGTCGAGATTCAACGCAGCGTTTGGAAATAGGGGCCAGTAACGCCCTTGCCACCGTAGAGAAAGCACGTGAGGCTGGTGATGCACTGACTCAAATCAAAGCGAGTGTCGATCAGATCACCGCAATGAATTCCCAAATTGCGACCGCGGCTGAAGAGCAAAGCTTAGTCACCGAAGAGATCAACGCCAACATTAGCAGTATCAGCGAGATTTCCAGCCAGAATGCGGTTGGCACGGAACAAAGTACCGCTGCGACCCAAGAGCTGGCTCAATTGGCAGAAGTATTGCGCAGCGAAATCGAGCACTATCGTGTTTAACTGTCTTTTGCGCCCACCGATGTGGGCTCTCGTTGCGCCTTACGTCGCACCTATGGGCGTAAAAAGATAAGCCAATAGATAGCAAGAGGAGAAGATTGTTATTCACCAGCACCATGGTATCCAGTGTTATCTCATTTCACAAAACTGCTCGCTAGCGTTGTCCTCCATCGAATAATCCTTGCAACGCTTATCTTTTGTTGTTTAATTATTGAGGACAAAAATTATTCTCATTAAGGGCATCGTGATGAAACACGCCGTTATCGCAGTGTTAGGCTTACCAATTTTATTTTCAACTACCGCGTTTGCTGAATCGAGCGCGTCATGTGATGTTGAGATCCCTTCTTCCCATTATCTCGTCGACGGCACAGTAATGAATATTCAGCCGGGGGACACCATTTGTTTAGCAGCGGGTGAACGTGGACCGCTGAGGTTAAAAAATATCGTAGGCACCGAGTCACAGCCTATCGTCATTCGTAATACTGATGGTGTGGTAACAACCCAGCCCTATGAATACAGCATCGCCATTGAACAATCAAAGTGGCTAAGGCTGACGTCCATCTCGCAAGACCCAGCTCACCCATACGGTATTCGTTTAGGGGGGACATTAAGCGTAGGTAAGTTAAGCGAACAAGTAGAAATCGATAATATCGAAATATACCGTGCGCGCTTCGCTGGTATGTTGATCAAAACTGATCCTGATTGCGATCCCGATACTTGGGCTGAGAACTTCACCATGACGGGCATTCGTATTCACGATAACTATGTTCATCATACCAAAGAGGGTGAAGGTATGTATGTGGGATATACTGCTTTAAGTCGTCAACTCGTTTGTGATGGCGTTCCCACCACCGTTTACCCGCATAAGCTTGAACAGGTACGTATTTACAATAACAAGTTAGAACAAATCGCTGCAGATGGCATTCAGTTAAATGCGGTAAAGGGGGATGCGCAGATTTACAGCAACAAAATTTATCGCACAGGCGTTAGCCCCTTTGCTCCCGTATGGCAAAATACCGGCATTCAAGTCGGTGGTGACCATGTACTGGTGAGGGACAACCTTATTTATCGCAGTGGTGGCAACGGTATGATGCTCGACGGTGATGATCTGCAAGTGATTAATAACAAGATAGTTTTTCCTGGTGAAAATGGCATTTTTGCGCGCAATGCGGCACAACAAAATTCGCAAATGAGTGGTGGCTTACCTCATGTGTACAAGGATAATTTAATCATTCATCCTGTAACCTATGGCATAACCCTGTATGCCACCAATACCACATCAGCTCATATCATTCGCGATAACACCATTGAAAATGACGGTCGGCTCGATGCGGCAAGCCGCCCAATGACGTTCTCGTTTTTAAACGACCAAGTTGAGCGCGTGCTCTACAATAATCAACACTATATTTATGATGCCACCGGTGACTAACGGCTTTGTCATTACGTGTAGAGCGAGAGAAAACATCGCATTAATTTACATTGTAAATTCAGTGCTAAGTTGCTAAAGCTTGTGTTTGCAAGCTTTTCTAGATGTGACTTGGGGCCAATAGCGTGTATAAGCGGTTGCGAATCGGATTAGGATTGTCTCGATGAAAGGCAATACCTGTTCATTCTTGTGTATCAGCTGGTTGAATGGATACATTTTGTAACTGGTGGTGATCAGCCTCAAGATGTTTCTTGCTGATGGATAGGTAAGCAAAGCACCGCTGTTTAAGTTAGTCGAGTCTGATTTAGTAGGTGTCAGGTTGAAATGATTCTGTAACGTGTACTAGTATGACCAAGGCGCATTGTGACTATATAGCTGACTTAGTTAAGCTTTTTTCCAGTTTAATGATCGGTTCTGTGGTGGTGAGCGTACTGATAAAATGTACCTAGTAGTGAGTAATTATCATGATTCATAACGCAATAATCAATATCACTAACCTGAGGCTTAGAACTTACATAGGTTTCAATGAAGACGAAAAATGCAAACAGCAAGACATCATCATTAATGCAGAAATACATTATCCAGCCAACACTATGTGCCTTAGTGATGATGTTGATAATGCATTGAATTACAAAGTGATCTGCAAGAATATTATCCACCATGTTGAAAACGGTCGTTTTTTACTATTGGAAAAACTCACTAGTGACGTGCTTGGATTATGTGTCGATAACCCAATGGTGAGCTTTGCAAAAGTAACGATTGATAAACCTCACGCGCTAAGGTTTGCTGACTCAGTGTCACTGACGTTGAGCTACTCAAACGACGAATACAAAGGTGGGTAGATGATTAGTGACGAAGCGAAACGAGTGAAAGAGGCACTGATTGAACAGGGATTGGAAACACCGATTGTTGAAACTGAGATGAGCCCTGAGCAGAAATATCAGAGGATTAAAGGGCTGCTCACCGAGGTGATATCAGTGATCGGGTTGGATTTAAATGACGACAGTTTAGCCGAAACGCCACATCGTATAGCAAAGATGTATGTCAATGAAATATTCTCTGGTTTGGATTACATAAACTTTCCCAAAATCACCGTCATAGAGAATAAAATGAAGGTTGACGAGATGGTGAAGGTCTCTAACATAAACCTCACTTCCACCTGCGAGCATCACTTTGTCACCATTGATGGATTGGCAAAAGTTGCCTATTTGCCGAAAACAAAAGTGATCGGTTTGTCGAAGATTAATCGTATCGTTCGTTTTTTTGCGCAGCGACCTCAAGTTCAGGAGCGTTTGACGCAGCAAATTTTAACGGCCATTCAGACGTTAACTGAAACAGAAGATGTGGCGGTCACCATTGATGCGACGCATTATTGTGTGAAATCTCGAGGAGTGATGGATGTGACTTCAAACACTACAACGACCGCTTTAGGAGGGTGTTTTAAAATGAATCCTCATACCCGAGCGGAGTTTTTACAATGAACAATACGATCGTTATTACTGGTGTCGGCAAGCGTTTGGGCTTTGCGCTAGCCAGTGCATTGTTGAAAGAGGGGTATCATGTTGTGGGTACGTATCGCACGCAATACCCATCCCTTGCTGATCTTAAAGAATTAGGCGCTGATCTTTATCCGGTGGATTTTTATCAGCAAAACCAAGTAGATGATTTTATTTCACAACTTGCAGATAAGTATAAGAGTCTTCGAGCTATTGTTCATAATGCTTCCGATTGGTCATCCGATCATAACCCGCATCTTAGCGCTGCGGAAGTGATGCACCGTATGATGACAGTCCATGCTTCGGTTCCCTACCAAATCAATTTGGCTCTACAGGATAAGCTTTGTGAAAATGGCCACGCTGACATCATCCACATTGGAGATTATGTGGCTGAAAAAGGCAGTAAAAAGCATATTGCTTACGCAGCGAGTAAGGCGGCAATGAATAATCTGACCTTGTCTTTTGCATCACTGCTCGCACCGAATGTGAAAGTCAACACTATTTCTCCGGCGTTGTTAAAATTTAATCCACATGATGACGCCGCATACAAGGACAAAGCGTTATCTAAAGCACTGCTACCCAGAGAAGCTGGCTTTGACGAGGTGATTGAAGGGGTAAAATTGCTGCTAAACAGCCGTTTTATGACAGGGAGAAATCTACAGTTTGATGGTGGACGTCATCTTCGATAGATGCGCGTTTCAACCCCTATTATTTTTTGTATGACCCAATTGGTCATGCTTGTATAGGCAGAAATGGTTTTGGTGTGATTTAATTGGGCAGCAAGTTAAACGGCTGCCCTTTTTGTTTTTGGCAAACAACACAGACATTGGCGAAAATGGTCAGTTTTTGATATTCAAAATAGTTAAATGATTAACGTCAAGAAATAATGGGTATGGAGAGTGGGCTATGCACGCAATTAACAATAAATCACTGGTGTCATTTATGGTGTCAGATCGAGAGGAAGGTCTTGCGGTATATAACCCAGCGACACAAGAGTTACTCGGTTATGTGCCGGTATCAACCGAACAAGAAATAAGCGATAAAGTGTCTCGTGCCCATAGTGCCCAAAAAGATTGGTCTAAATTAGCAGGTAAGCAGCGCAGTGAAATACTGCAACGCTGGTTTCAACTTATTATCGAATACCAAAATGACTTAGCTCATCTGCTGACTTTGGAGCAAGGCAAACCTCTTGCTGAGTCCAAAGCTGAGGTATTCTATGGTGCGAGCTTTATTGAATGGTTTGCTGAAGAAGCAAAACGAAGTTACGGTGAAACCATTCCCGCACCGACGCCAAGTAAACGTATGCTTACGATTAAACAACCTGTGGGGGTAGCGTGTGCAATTACGCCGTGGAACTTCCCAATCGCAATGATCACTCGTAAAGCAGCGCCAGCTTTGGCTGCCGGATGCAGTTTCATTGTCAAGCCGTCGGAGTTGACGCCGTTATCTGCTTTTGCTATCGCAGAGCTTGCCTATCAAGCTGGTGTGCCACAAGATATCCTTCAGGTGGTGGTGGGTAACAGTGCTGAAGAGGTCGGTCGCATATTTACCTCTCACCCTCTAATTCGAAAACTGTCCTTTACTGGTTCTACACGAGTTGGGCGTATCTTAATGCGGCAAAGTGCAGAAGGAATAAAGCGTACTTCATTGGAGTTGGGAGGCAATGCGCCTTTTATCGTGTTTGATGATGCAGACATTGATGCAGCCGTTGAAGGAGCGATAGCATCCAAATTTCGTAATGCAGGGCAAACATGCATTTGCGCAAATCGTTTCTACGTACATTCAAAAGTTTATGATGAGTTTATCGCAAAATTTGATACCGCAGTGAACCAGCTCAAATTGGGCAATGGTCTTGAAGAAGGGGTCAATATTGGTCCACTGATCACACCGCAGGCGAAACAAAATATTGAGGCCTTGATTGAGTCTGCGCTCAAACAGGGAGCAAAAAAAGTGTCGACTCAGAAGCCTCAGAAAGGGCAGTTTTTGTTGCCCGTTATTTTGAGAGATGTGACTCAGTCTATGGACATTGTTTCTCAGGAAATATTTGGTCCTGTGGCACCGGTTATCGCGTTTGAAAATGAGCAGCAGCTTATCGGCATGGCGAACGACACAATACATGGATTGGCCGCCTATTTCTTCACCAACAATATAAGCCGAGTTTGGAAGGTGGCCGAAGCGCTAGAATATGGCATGGTTGGGATTAATGACAGTATGATTTCTTCTGAAGTGGCTCCCTTTGGTGGGATTAAACAGTCTGGCATTGGGCGAGAAGGAGCAAGGCAAGGAATGGATGAATACATGGATATTAAGTATCTATGTTTTGGTGGTTTGTAAGACGTTCTGACAAGAAAAGCCATATCAATGGCTTTTCTTTGGTCCATTTCTTACCAGATCTTGTCCGTTTTGGAAAACGTCATCCGTTACCCATCGAGCGAGGAGTAACTGATGGTTATCATCCAGCACAGCGACAAAGTGTCGTCCATCGGCGTTATTGGTAGCAAGAGCAATTCCTGCTATGCCTTCTAGGCCAAAGCTGCCATTTTCAACGGCCCTAAGAAAGGTTTCTAATTCTTCTAAATTATCAATAATTCGGTCATCGCTGAACATAACACTTTTTTCTCTCTACGCCTATTTAAGTATTGACTGCAAAAACAACCTCAGACTCTAACGGCGATTCTTATCGATTTCTAGACTTGTTGGTTTGTTCGAGCAAACATTAACCATAACACACCGATTAGTATGCCACGATACCAAATTCTTTTAGCTTAGCTGGAAGCACATCATCGAGCTTATCAATATCTGAGGAGTCAATCTCTATCAAACTAAATTGATGGCTTTGGTAGATTGCTTGAATCGTCTCTTTTGCCTTATCTGAAAAGTTATCTTTGTCCCAATATTGGAGATAGACCTTACCGCTAGGAAGATAAAAGTCACTCAGAACCTCTTCTTCAATGGGCAGCTGACGATCATACGCATGCCCAATACCGTTCATGTATAACCAGTTATCAATCTTTAACTCCCCTTTTGAACGCACATAATGCCCATCTAAGGTGCGATATTTGGCTTCAAACTTTTGTCTAAAGCGAGAGATCGACTTGTCTGTGGCATATTGGTCCGCTTGCAGGCCTGAAAACTCGGTGACAGATTGCTTGAGGTGTTTATTATGAGCGACTGAATCGTGCCATAATGCGTATTGATGACCAGTTTGAGTGTCGACTTTCTGATAACCACCCATTTTGAGACCATGGTCAGTGACTTGCCATCCGTTAGCGGTTTTTTGAATCCAGCCAAGCTCTTGGAGTAGTTGGTTGATTTTTTTGGCGTTGAGTGAGAAACGCTGACCAAGCTGCGTTGCACTGAGTGCTTTTCCACTCGTTGACCTAGTATCAATCAGCAAATTTTCTGGCCAAACAATAAACTGGCCATACTGGGTATGTTGTACGTATTCCCCGCCAAATTTCTTACCGATCTCAGTGAGAATCCAAGTGTCGTTATGGCGATTCACATAGCCTGCCGTTTTAAGTACGTTAAATAACTGTTTGGCACTGGTATCACGTAACTTTGCTAGCGCCGTAGTAGAAATTTTTTCTGCCATCGTTCTTGCTTAGTCTTTATCGAAGGTTTAGCGCTATTGTTGGGCAAAGCGTGTATTTAATCAAGAGAGAAACAAGCCATCCTTATTAATAATAAATGATATAAATCAGGCCTTTGCATACAGAATGACTAATGAGCAAGGCGTGACGAGAAGTTGTTTATCTGTGATGATTTGGTTGACTTCATAGCCCTGGGTATCGCAGATAGTGACCCAGTGCTGATTGTCATCGCTTGGCAAACAAAAACGCGCAGGAGCGCTGGTTTGGTTGATGCAGTAGAACATTTCATCCCCCTTTTCGCCTAATCCGAGATGAAGCGCAACGGCATTAAGTGTATTCCAATCATCATGTTCTGTGGTTGTTCCATCTACGCGCCGCCAGTGAATGCGGTTATCATGTCGATGTTTACCACTGAAAGCTTTGATAAACGCTGGCATAAAGTCTTGGCGAGCTTTTACCATAAGGCTTATCCATTGTCTAAAGTTGTCTTTTTTGACCGACATTTGCCAGTTTAACCAACTTAACTCATTATCTTGGCAATAGGCATTGTTATTGCCATTTTGGCTGTGTGAAAGGACGTCTGCGGTCAGTATGTGTGGTATGCCAAATGAAAAGAGCAAACTGGCAATGAAATTGCGTTTTTGCTTTTCGCGTTTTTCGATGATCGTTGGGTTGTCTGTTTCCCCTTCAACACCATAATTGTCCGAACGATTGTCTCCGTGCCCATCACGATTTTGTTCACCATTGTCGCCATTGTGTTTTTGCCGATAGGAAACCAAATCCTGTAAAGTGAACCCGTCATGGTAAGTGATGTAGTTGACGGTGAGGTTGTGTGGCCAATTGGCGGCGCTGTATAAGTCCCTAGACCCCATTAGCCGTGTTGTAAATTCTTTCAGATAGCCTTGATCCCCTCGCCAAAAACTGCGGGTCGTGTCTCTTAGCCTATCATTGCACTCGTTCCAACCGATTGGGAAGTGTCCGACTTGGTAGCCATTTGGTCCAATGTCCCAAGGTTCAGCAATCAGTTTTACTTGTTTAAGTACCGGATCTTGGGCAATGGCTTTAAAGAAAGCAGAATTAGGATTGAAGTTATCACCTTCACGGCCCAATGTTGCGGCTAGGTCAAAGCGAAAGCCGTCTATTTGGTACTCTTGCGCCCAATATCTAAGACTGTCCATGATAAGGTTGAGTGTCGGTTGATATGACAAATCGAGTGTATTACCACAACCGGTGTAGTTGGCAAATAAATCGCCATGCTTGAAATAGTAATTTTCATCCAAGCCTTTTAGGTTAAACAGAGGGCCATCGTGACCACCTTCAGCGGTGTGGTTGTATACCACATCAAGAATAACCTCGATGCCATGGCGATGAAGCTCTCTGATCGTGGTCTTTAATTCCAATACGGCGTCGGTATCTGCGAAACGGGGATCTGGCGCCATAAACAAATAGGGATTATATCCCCAGTAGTTGGATTGGTTGTTTTCTAGAAGGTGTGGTTCAGGCATACAGGCCGCAATAGGGAGCAATTGTAATGTATTGATATTCTGCTGCTTATAAAATGTGAGCATGGCTTCACTGGCTAAACCAAGGTAGCGACCTTGATGACGATGTGGAACGTCAGGATTGAGCTTAGTGACTCCTTTTACATGAGTTTCAAACAACACCATGTCTTCTCTTGCATGAAGAGGCTTACCGATATTCTGCCAATCGAAGTTGTCATCTACCACGATGGATTTAGCGATTTGAAAGCTCTTACTCGGAGTATAAGGAGGTTTATAATAGAGCGGCTTTTCTAGAGCCTTAGCATAGGGATCAGAGATGAGATAGTCCCCATCAGAATGATGAAGAACAAAACCATATTTTTGTCCTGCTTTAATACCCTCAACATGGGTATGTAGTATGCCTCTATATTCATTATCTAACGAGTAGGTTTGATATTGATTATTTTCATCAAATAGTGCGAGGAGCAAATTATTGTGACTTGGCGCATAAATAGAGAAATTGCATCCATCACTGCTTAAAGTGGCACCAAGAGGGTAGGGGCTAGAACTAGGCATAATTTACATTGTGTTGCTTGTCGTCCAATAACTGAACTAAGTAAATCTCTTAGTTGTGGAGACGTCAAGCACCTCACTAATGAAAATAAAATTATCAACAAAAACACATGAGATGAGCTTTTTAATATTAAAAAGTGATCGTGATCTAATTCTATTGGGTTTATAAATGCACGCTTATTATTTTCTACCCCCTTTATTTGTGACGTGCCCCTAAAATATTTTTGATTTTTATTTCTCTCATCCTTTCTCATCCCCCTTAAAAATTACGTGAGGTGGAGGAAGTCAACCCTGCCTCTTATAGTTAGTCTGTCAGTAGTTAGAGTAAATAGATTGAAACAAGAGTTTTAGTATTTATTACTTTGCTTATTAGTGACTCTATTTCTGCCTTTTTAGGGTCACTCAATGAGTTAGGTAAAAGAATAATAAACCCTTAAATGGAGTCAATAATGAAAAAAATGAATTTGGTTGCGGTTGCAGTGGCCGCAGCGCTTGCCGCTGGGCCTTCTTTAGCCGTTGAATTTAATGGTTATTTTAGAGCAGGAACAGGTATTAGCGGTAACTCTGGTAGTGATGTCGCTGTAAATAAAAGCGGCATTGGTCGTTTGGGTAACGAAAACGACAACTACTATGAGTTCGGCTTCTCTGAAGAGTTAAAAACAGGTGAGCAAACTTGGCGTGTTGAATCCATGTTAAACAAAGGAGACAACGGTAAAGCAGGCAGTGAAGATGGTGACATTAACGTTGCTCAATTCGCCGTAAAAGCCAAAGGTTTGATTGCCTCAGACAAAGAAGCCACGCTATGGGCAGGTAAGAGCTATTACCAACGTAAAGATGTACACATTACGGATTTCTACTTTTTAAATACATCAGGTACAGGTGGTGGTATTGAAAATCTGTCTGTAGGAAACCAAAAGTTGTCGGTTGCCCTGATACAAGATGGTGAAGATGATAATGGAGCGGGCTACATTTTCGATACCCGCTTAGCCAATATTGGTGTTTGGGACGATGCCTCTCTTGAATTTGCTTTGGCCTATAATTTTGCCAACGAAAAAGAGGGTAAAGATATCAATGCTGATGACGGCTTGTTAGCGTCAGTTATTTTGCACCAAAATATCGACATTGGCTTTAACCAAACCGTGTTTCAGTATGGAACCAATGGATATGGCGCCCAGGTTGCAGAATACGGTTCGGGTGCATATTATAATCGTGCAAATAATTCTCAGAATGAGGCGTCAGGCTATCGCTTAATTAACTGGGGTGTGGTGAGCCTCGGTAGCGACTGGGAAATGGGTCATCAACTTGCCTATATGATGGGCAGCGATATTGGTAACAATACAACGTCGTTGAAGTCTGATACTGACCAATTCTCGGTTGTTGTTCGTCCTATGTATAAGTGGAACGACACTATGCGCACAATCTTTGAAGCTGGTGTCAATATGGGTGAGCGAATCAACTCTACTGGCTCGGCCAAAGAAGACTTCGGCAACACTAAGTTTACCGTGGCGCAAGGCTGGGCAATGGGTAATGACTTTTGGGCTCGCCCAGAACTTCGCGTGTATGGCTCATACATAACCGATACCGAAAATGACAATGCATTTGGTACTGGTGAAGATACCGAGTACGTTGTCGGCATTCAAGTAGAAGCTTGGTGGTAAAGATAAAATCTTATTGTGCCCAATCGATGGTTTAGTGACGGTAGCCGGCATAAGTAGCCGGCTATTTTTTGTACTTAGGGCCGATTGTAAAGAATTAAATGGGGAAGACATCATGTATTTTCGTATCCTTGTCCTTGGCAGTTGTATGGCGTTATTTGGGTGCCAGTCTTCTGAAGTAGTGGAGCAAAAGAGTTCGGGAAACATACAGCAGGCCACTTTATTGTCAGAGCTGCAATCTGTGCAAATGAGCTTACCAAGCGCTAAGAGTGTCAATATAACACCTCAATCTCAAGCGTTAAAATACAGAGATATTGATAGTCCAGTGGCATTGTTTGAATTGCCTGCAAATCGCGGAGAGTTTTCAATTGACATCACGAGTGAAATTGGTGAAACCGCTTTTGTCCCAAGTGCCCTAATCATTGATAAAAATGGACGTGAGTTAGAGCGATATGGTCAAGATAAGTTTGTTTATAAGCCACCACGTTTCGGTGCGGGAAATCGCTTGAGCGCAGACGTTGATTTTTTCCCGCCAAGAGATAGCGAGAGTGTTTATCTTCTCGTTTATACGGATAAAGCCGAACTGGATAAACACACTATGGTTACTCATCCTGCAAGACTCTATGCAGAGGGAAGAGGAAACTATCTACCTGAAGTAAAAGACATTGCTATACCAAACTCGGCTTATGGCAAGATCAGCGTTTCTATTGACAGAGTCGGGTTTTTGAAACCGTTGGGAACAGCGAGTTCATCTAGCGCTTCAAGCTCGCAGCCTTTAATGGCAAAGAGTGTTGAAGTTGTTCAGCCAGAAACACAGCAGTATTACCATCAAGCGATAGCCGCCGCTGTTGCTGAAGATGACCTAAATAAGGCAATACATTTGTTAGAGGAAGCGAAAGCGCTCAATGTGCAAGGAGCCCAGCAAGTATTTGTCGATGCGGTCAAAGAAAACAAGCCCGCTTTATAGCGAATAATCAATGATAAACGGCCTGCTTTGAATGGGTAGGCCGCCGCCGTATTATGCATATTATTGACATTATGCTTATATTTGATCTACGCGCGCCATAAAAAGTAGATAGGTATTTTATGTCAGTAAAATTGTTCATTATGTTAATAATGGTGATGCCTCAGATAGTGGCAGCTCAGGTGATAATGGCGGCGGTTGATGAGTTTCCTCCTTATGTCTCCGAAACACAAAAAGAGGCCAATATGGCGTCAGAGATGGTGGTTGCCGCATTTAGAGAGGTAGGATACACAGTTAAATTCCGTTGGGTGCCGTGGAAGAGAGCCTATGAAGAGTTAAAAAGCGGTAAAGTTGATATCTCTTATCCATGGCGCAAGACGCCATTGCGAGAAGAAGATTTTTTATTTTCCGAGCCACTGTATAAATCAAGAGAAGTCTTTTTTCATCGTAAGGATGTCGAGTTTTCATGGGATTCTCTCTCTGAACTAAAAAAATATACGATTGGAGGCTCTCTGGGTTATGCCCATTTAGAGCTATTAGGGAATGCCGGACTCAAAGTCAGCACCGCCAAAAACGATACCATGAATATGATGAAACTCTACAATGGGCGAATCGACCTTTTTCCTGTCGATGAACATGTTGGGTTTTATATCCTCTCCACTTTGCCAACGGATTATCAACACTCTATTGTCTCATACAACCCAAAGGCTCTCTCAGAAACAGAAAATCATCTAATTGTCAGTAAAGCAAATCAAGAGAATGGCGAGCAGCTCATTGAAAAATTTAATAAAGGTTTAGGCATCATCACAGAGAATGGCACATTGGAAGAAATCCTCGCGCGGCATAAATAGACACCTTGGCAGGCTTTCGACATAACAATGTGTTTGCTTTGCTAGCGGTGATCAACACGAAGCATCACGGAATCTGGACGCCAATATTCCAATTCGGCATCCATAAGTTGTTGGTTTTGGTTATAGTTTACTCGACAAATTTTCAGTATGGATTGACCCGGTACAATATTAAGCGCTCTGGCAACATGTGATGGTGCCGAGGTTGGTGTGACCTCAAATTGTGAACGATGGGTTTTGTAGCCATATTTTGTGTCATAGATACCCGTGAAAGATTGGGTGAGATTTTCAGACAAAATACCCTCAAACATTGCAGCTTTAAGGACATTTTCCACAAATAACACTGCTCTATTATCGATGAAACGGAGCCGTTCTATAACATGAATGGGCGTGATTTGGTCAATATCCAGTATCCGAGCATATTCTCCAATAGCGACTTCAGTCCGAGTACTCACCAGTTTTGTTTCTGCGTGTCGATTTTGTTCGTTGATCATTTTATGAAAATGTGTTCGTGAAAGTGGGTTGTAGCATATACGCTCAGGTGAAACGAACCACCCGCGCCGTTCTTCTCTATATATCAGTCCCTCTGTTTCTAGCGAGACCAATGCGTCTTTAATTGTGATGCGAGTGGTAGAGAAAAGTAGGCTCAGCTCTCTTTCCGAAGGTAGTTTCTGACCTTTAGAAACAGTGCCTGATCGAATCCAATGTTTGAGGGTATGTTTGATATTCCCCAACTGTGTTGATGATTGATAATCGATAGCTAAATTCATGATTGACCTAGTCCAGTGGCATTTAGTCATCAATGCTAATGTATTGATATAACAGAATTATGACAGCGAATGATTAAGCCTACTTTTTATCTTGCAACACAACTGACATTTAAATTCAGTCAAACTGTCAGATCAATAGCACTAAATCGTCATATTTCACTCATAGGATGCTGGTTGATATATTACTGACCTAGTCCATAAGGATTGAAATAATGAATGCATTACTAGCGAGATCAACCGTATTACCGTTGATTCTTACCTCAGCTGTATTGTCTACAGCATCGATGGCGCATGATTCCAATGTTGATGCACTGATACAGGCGGCTCAAAAAGAAGGGCACGTATACAGTGTTGGTATGCCTGATAGCTGGGCAAACTGGAAGGATACTTGGTCTGATTTGAAGGTGAACTTTAATTTGGATCACCAAGATACGGACATGAGTTCTGCTCAGGAAATTGCCAAATTTGATGCCGAAAAATCAAATGCTAGTGCTGACATTGGAGATGTTGGTTTCGCATTTGCCCGTGCTGCGGTTAAGAAGGGTGTGACACAAGCCTATAAACCAACGACTTGGGAAGAGATTCCTGATTGGGCAAAAGATGAAGAGGGGCACTGGGCACTTGCCTACACAGGAACAATATCATTTATTGCAAACAATAACTTAGTTAAAGCAGCACCTAAAACATGGCAGGACCTACTGGAAGGAGACTACAAAGTCACTGTGGGTGATGTTGGTGTCGCTGCACAAGCAAATAATGCGGTGCTAGCGGCTGCCTTTGCTAATGGAGGAGATGAATCTAATCTCGAACCGGCAATTGAGTTTTTTGCACAATTGGCGAAGCAAGGCCGTTTGTCGTTCACCGATCCAAATATTGCCAACCTAGAGAAAGGCGAAATAGAGGTCGCGATCATGTGGGATTTCAATGCACTGAACTATCGAGATAAAATCGATCGTGAGCGCTTTACTGTTAATATCCCACAAGATGGTTCAGTCATCTCTGGTTATACCACAATCATTAACAAATACGCGAAAAACCCGAATGCAGCCAAGTTGGCGCGTGAGTATATCTTTAGTGATCAAGGCCAAATCAATCTAGCCCAAGGCTATGCACGGCCAATTCGAACTAATGTGACTTTACCAAAAGCGATTCAAGATAAGCTTATTGCTAACGACCAATACAGCAATGTACAGCCTGTCACAGATTTTTCTGCTTGGGAAAAATCTGCGCGAAAATTGCCACGTCAATGGCAAGAAAGTGTGCTTATTTATCAGCAATAAGAGTCCAAATTATGATCAACAAGGTTATCCTCGTTGTTCTGGATGGACTCAACTATCAGGTAGCCTGTCAGTGTATGGGTTACCTCAATGGTCTTCTAGAGCAGAAACGTTCATCACTGTATAGAGTACAATGTGAATTGCCGTCTATGTCTCGGCCTTTATATGAGTGCATTTTAACCGGCGTTCGTCCCATAGAGAGTGGCATAGTCAATAATGACATCGTGCGTTTATCTAACCAAGATTCGATTTTCAGCTTAGCCAAGTCACAAGGTAAGGTGACTGCGGCGGCCGCTTATCATTGGGTTAGCGAGCTCTACAACAGGGCACCTTTTGAACCAAGGCGAGATCGTTTTACTCATGATAAAACCCTTAACATTCAGCATGCTTGTTTTTATCAATGGGATAATTATCCGGATGAGGCAGTATTTTTGGATGCAGAGCAGATACGTCTCAAATATCAGCCAGATTTTTTGCTAATTCATCCGATGAATATTGATGATATGGGGCACAAACATGGTTTAGATTCGCGTCAATATCGTAACTGTACTCGTCATGTAGATATTATTTTGTCTCATTTTATTGAGGGGTGGTTGACGGACGGATATCAAATCCTAATCACAAGCGATCATGGTATGAATAATGACTGCTCTCACGGTGGAATCTCACCCGAAGAACGTGAAGTGCCGCTGTTTGTTATCGGTGAACACTTTAGTCATAAAGGTTGTCAGGTTCTGCAAACAGATATTTGTGGGACGGTTTGTCAGCTGCTAAATCTCGAGCATAGCAAATCTTATACTCAGGAATTATTAGTATTATGATGCGCTTCGTTTCAACGTTACACCAAATAAGACGCTTTAAGCCAATGTTATGGCTAGTTCCATTTATGCTACTTTTTTATATGTTTCAACTGGCTCCTATGTGCTGGGTTGTGTTGAATAGTTTTATCTATGAGGATGAATTTGGGCTCGACAATTATATTGAAGTGTTGAATTCACCCTTCATGCTGCAGGCTTTTAGCAATAGTCTTTGGTTGTCAGTTTGGTCAAGCGTGATTGGCTTGATGATTGCCACGTTATTGGTTTCTTCTTTGCGCCGCGTAGATTGTAAGGTTAAGGATTGGGTGATTGCTTTTACCAATATGAGCAGTAACTTTTCTGGTGTGCCTTTAGCTTTTGCTTTCATCATTATTTTGGGGACAAATGGTGCAATCACTCTGCTTATGAAACAGTATGGAGTATTGGGCGAATTTGATCTTTATGGTAAGTGGGGGCTTCTGGCGATATACATTTACTTCCAGATCCCTCTAGGCGTTTTATTGTTATATCCAGCGTTTGATGCGCTTAGTGATGAGTGGCAAGAGGCTTGTGCATTACTGGGCGCAAGTACTCAACAGTATTGGATGAAAGTGGTCTTGCCAATTCTTTTTCCCGCGTTACTTGGCACTTTCATCATATTGATTGCCAATGCGATAGGTGCTTATGCCAGTGTTTATGCGTTAACATCCGGTAATTACAACTTGATTACCATACGAATAGCTAGCCTAGTATCAGGGGACTTATTCCTTGAGCCCAATCTCGCCGCAGCAATTTCAGTGATCCTTATGCTTATTTTGGCAATGATTACGTTCATCAATCAATGGTTGGTTGCGAAAAGTTACACTGTGGCGAAACAGAGGAAATAAGTCGATGCACAAAGTTAATTCTCGGTTTCACAACGTGGTGGTGGTATCCATTGTTGGTGTTATGTTGATCCCTATTCTAGCAACCTTTGTTTATTCGCTCTCTTCGCGTTGGGGAGCAACGGTGTTACCTGAAAGCTATACGCTCGACTGGTATCGCCAACTGTTAACCGATCCAAGGTTTTTGCAAGCTTTTGGTCGCTCAATGCTGATTTGTATTCTTTCCTTGGCTTTGAGTGTGGCGGTAATACTGCCGTCGATTTTTGTCGTGTTCTACTATTTTCCTAGACTAGACAAGCTTATGAGTCTTATGATCTTATTGCCTTTTGCCGTGCCTCCTGTTGTGTCATCTGTGGGTTTATTGCAGCTTTATGCCGATAGCGATGTCTCCATCGTCGGGACACCGTGGATTCTCGTTGGGACCTATTTCACCATTGCATTGCCTTTTATGTACAGGGCGATTTCAAACAGTTTTCACGCCATCAACATTCATGACTTGATGGATGCCGCTCATTTGCTTGGTGCGAGTAGCCTTCGGGCATTTTTGTTTATTGTTTTACCGAATTTGAAAAAAGGGCTAATGGCATCTTTATTTCTCTCATTCTCCTTTTTACTTGGAGAATTTGTTTTTGCCAATATATTGGTCGGAACTCGCTACGAAACAGTACAAATTTATTTGTACAATATGCGTCAAACGAGTGGACATTTTACCTCCGCCCTTGTGATGACTTACTTTTTATTCATTTTTATATTGACTTGGTTGGCAAGTCGTTTTGGTCGAGGAGTTCAATAATGAGCTATGTTACAGCGAAAAACCTTACCCAGCGTTTTGGTAATAACACTGTGTTGGACAACATAAGTTTTACCATCAAACAAAGTGAATTTGTCACCCTTCTTGGGCCAAGTGGTTGTGGTAAGTCGACCTTACTTAGAAGTCTTGCCGGTCTCAATTCTACAGACGTTGGGGAGATATGGGTTGAAGGTGAAAACATCACTCATCAGGCTCCTCAAAAACGTGGTATCGGGATGGTATTCCAATCTTATGCACTCTTTCCCAATATGACAGTTGAGGGCAATATTGCATTTGGTTTGAAAATAAAAAAACTAACTGGCAGTCAAATAAAGCATGAAGTGGCACAGGTCATTGAGCTGGTTGAGTTAAAAGGAAAAGAAAAAAATTATCCACACGAATTGTCAGGGGGACAACGTCAACGCGTTGCGCTTGCTCGTGCTTTGGTGGTGAAGCCTCGAATCCTGTTACTTGACGAGCCATTATCTGCCCTTGATGCAAAAATTCGTAAGCACCTTCGCCAGCAAATTTGTGACATTCAGAAAGAAATGAACCTGACTACCGTATTTGTTACTCATGATCAAGAAGAAGCAATGGTCATGTCGGATCGCATTTTTTTAATGAATAAAGGAGAGATTGTCCAAGCTGATACACCAGAAGAGATTTATCTTCACCCAGTTAATGAGTTCGTAGCGAGTTTTATGGGTCACTATAACCTCATGGAATCTCAGCTTGCTAAACAGCTTTTTAATATTGATACTCACTGCAAGGTAGCCATTCGCCCCGAATCGATTTACGTTAGAGAACAAGGTAGAAAATATGGGGGGCATGTCTCTCTTCCCCACCTTGGGACGATCACTGGGCATCAGCTCTTGGGGAATGTTATTAGATATAAAGTCCATATCGAGCAATGTGAACTTGAGGTGGATGTACTCAATCGTTCATCAGAACGTCTTTTAACTCGTGGTAGCCAATTAGAATTGTTGTTTAACCTTAATGAAGTTCAACCTGTGAGATGCTAACTATGCCAAAGCCCCTGTACGTTTTTGATATGGATGAAACTCTAATTGGCGCTGATTGCTCAATGGTGTGGAATGAGTTTTTGGTTGAAAAAGGCGTGGTGAGTCAACCGGGATTTCTTAAAGAAGACAAGCGATTGATGGCTTTGTATTCTCAAGGAAAAATGGACATGGAGGAATATTTGGACTTTACCATGTCACCTTTGGCACAACTATCGACAGATGAAGTCGAAAAATTGGTCAAAGAGTGCGTTGAAACCCGTATTCTTGAGAAACAGTTTGCCCAGTCTAAATCCTTAATTTCGACTTTATCACGAGACAATATCGATATGCTTATTATCTCGGCTAGTGTCTCATTTCTTGTTGAAGCTGTGGGGAGTCAAATTGGTATTTCAAATGCTCTTGGTATTGATTTGCAGATCAATGAAAATCGCTATACGTCAGAAATAATAGGGGTTCCTAGTTACCGAGAGGGGAAAGTTATACGCTTAAAGGACTGGCTTGCTTCCCAGCCTTCTACTTACTCATGTATTCACTTTTATACTGATTCGATTAACGATCTTCCCCTGTGTAAGTTTGCTGATCATGTTTACCTTGTTAATCCATGCCAACAATTATCTGAGCAGGCGAAATACCATAATTGGACAAGACTAAAATGGGGGTGAGCGTTCAGATATTGGCCTTAATCCGAAATTTTTGATTTATCAAAATAATGTAATATCTACATTAATATAAAAGTAATTGTTTTTCTGTTTTAAGTTGAATTTTTTATCAATAAATAATATGTTTCATATTTCCCTACTGTCTAATGAGTTTGGGTGTATAAAATGATTAGGACTTTATAAGGACATGTATCACATTTATATGGCAGATTAAAGGCTTATCCTGATTATCCTATTAATGTCAATTTAGGTCTTTAATATGATATTTTCCAATTTTAAGATGCTTGCTCCAATACTTTTTCTACTGATGTGGAGTAGTGGAGCGGTCATGGTGAAAGTTGGGCTACAATATGCGTCAGTCTGGAGCTTTCTTGCTGCACGTTCTATCGTTTCATTGGCTTGTCTTTTTCTTTTATATTTTGTAATTAAATATAGGGAGAAGGTAAAATTTGTCGCACCTTCCAAAAGTGAACTAATAAAAATTTTATTTGTTGGTGTACTTCTTCAAGTGAGTTATCTATCTTTTTATTTTTTGTCAATTGATTCCAATACCTCTCCTGGGATAGTCACATTAATTTTGGGTTTCCAACCTCTTCTAACACCATTTTTGTGTGGACAAAGGCTTACCCTCAGATCGTTTCTACTTCTTAGTATGGGGTTTATTGGATTAGCTATTTCGCTTTTCGGATCAAGTGAAATGGATAAAATAGCATTTTTAGGTGTGTTTTTTTCAGTAGTTGCACTGCTTTCAATATCGATAGGTACTGTGCTACAAGCAAATATATCTCATCACATAGTACAAAATATGTTTTATCAAAGTTTATTGTCTGCGCCAATATTTTTAGTTGTCAGCATGTATTGTGGAGGTAATATTACATGGACTTTAGAATTCTGTATTTCTCTGGTTTGGATGTCGATAGTTGTTTCAGTAGGGGCTTTGCTGCTTTTAATGTACATGGCTAAGCAAGACGGGGCCTCATCTGTGAGTGTTCTATTCTATGCCGTTCCAGTTCTAGCCTACTTTTTTGACTTTGTTATCTTTAGGAATGGACTTTCTGTTATCACAATATTAGGTATGGTTATTGTAGCTGTATCTGTCATTTTCTATAGAAAGCTTCGATAAACTTTTATTTTCGCTGAACATGGATAGAGATCGGATACTCTGTTAAAGAAAAAGGTACATTATCAGTGTCACTTTGAGGTTTATTTTGACTCGCCACCGAGTGTGGCGAACTCGTTGTACAACAAGGTGCAAGACTTCTAAGTACAGATGCGATAAAACTGCATAAATCATTCAAGCCCATGTTGTTTGAATGCGTCAGCATAGGCTTTATCTTCGATCATAATGTGTTGGTTTAACCAGTTTTTTAAAAATTGCATCAGTTCGTCACCGATGTCTTCACCATGCTCGACTCGTTTTTGGAAGTCGAGCGCGCGCTCAACCAATTGGTTGTGCTTTTTGATATGTTCGTTGGTCTGCTGATAGCCAATTTGACCGAATAAAATCTCCTCATATTTAAAGTGATTGGCTGTATAATCAATCAGGCCTTGTACGACACGCTTAATTGCAGCAAGGCCATAACCGTGCTTCAGTAGGTGATGAAGTTCATTGACTAAATGCAGCAAAGTCTGATGCTGGCGGTTAATTTCATTGAGTCCGATATCTAATTGATCATTCCAAACCATCAATTTATCCCGTTGACTATCTTCATGATCGATTTGATTTTGATCAGTGCCAAATCTATGCAGTAGCGAATTGATTTCACCAGATAAGTTGCGCACCATAAAACTCACTCTGAGAGTTTCTCTGGTTGATTTGACGTTTTTGTCGGCTTCTGAAGCAACTTGCTGAAGACAGTCATTCAAATCTTGTGTTTGTCTAAGCTGGGATTCAGAAGAGCTCGTGATTTTCTGACCATATGTGTACACTTCATCGATCTGCCGATTTAATTCTTTAAATGTGTTTTCTGCTGTCGTCGCAAGTTCTAGCGATTTATCCATACTGGATTTGTTTTGTTTCATTGTTTCCAAAACATCGTCAGTTTTAAGCTGTAAGTTGCTAATTTTATTTCTGATTTCCTCTGTCGCTTCTTGTGTGCGCATCGCCAATTTTCTGACTTCATCGGCGACGACGGCAAAGCCTCGTCCTTGTTCACCTGCCCGAGCACTTTCAATGGCCGCATTGAGCGCGAGGAGATTGGTTTGCTCAGCGATACTGCTTATGGTGTCCATGACTTGGCTGATTTGTACGGTTTCTTCCATCAGTGATTGAAAGTGCTCGTTAGAGCTATCGATGTGCTGATGAGCATTGTCTAGGGCATTCTCTAAGGCAACCATATCTCTAGTGCCTTGCTCTGATTTACTTTTTGCTTCTCTAGCTAACAAAGCGGTGGATTCACAGTATTCTGAGACTTGCTGAGCAATATCAAACAGTTGAGTGATATTTGATTGGGCTTTATCAACATCTTGTTTTTGTTCAATTGCCCCATTTTGTGAAAGTTCGGAATCTTTTTGAACAGTTTGTGCCACTTCTAATAGTTTTGAGGTCGACTTTCTTAGCGCGTGGATGGTCCGTGAAATATCTTCACCTATTCGATTGACTGTATGGAAGAGAGAAGGGCCTTTAGATTGAGCCATGGATATTCTAATGGTCAAATCTCCCTCAGAGAGTTGGAGAGCGGCTTGTTTAACTTGGTTGAGTACTTGGGTGAAAGTGCCAATGATGATAAGTATCAGGCAATGGTATATTGCTAATAGTATTAGGCCAACCCAGGCATTTGCTTTAATCAGGAATATGGCTCCAGGTGCTACACAAATTGTGAGCAAAGTGAACCGTTGCCACGGTGGTAACTGACTGAGTCTGTCCGTAACATTGCCCAACATCTTTACACTCCTAGTTCAAACTTTTGTCGTCTACTTTTAAATCTAGGCTAAAGTTGCCAGTTCCCCCTATTTGCAAGCGTGATTTTTCAGACATTGGCTTTATTTGTAAACAAGGTCCTTGGTTTTCTTAGTTTTTGTATTGGAGAAAATTAAGTTCGTCACTATGTTAATATCTCAGACTAGCGTAGGATTTTTTTATGATGTTGAACTTTTTAATAGGGTTGATGACAGCGGATGAAACAGTATGGAAATGACGGTTGGTGAAGTAGCGAAACGAGCAGGTGTGAAAGTGTCGACCTTGCATTTTTATGAGCAAAAAGGATTGATTTCAAGTTGGCGAAATCAAGGCAACCAGCGCCGGTATCACCGTGATGTATTGCGCAGACTTGCTGTGATTAAAGCCGCTCAAGAAGTTGGGTTGACTCTGGAAGAGATAAATCAGTCGCTATCTTATTTGCCAAAACATCACGCGCCCTCTCGAGAGCAATGGGATAAAATGGCTTCGAGTTGGTATGATTTACTTACGCATCGTATTCGTCAGCTAGAAGCGCTGCAAAAGGATTTGGGAAGCTGTATTGGCTGTGGCTGTTTGTCGATGAAATCGTGCGCCATATACAATCCCCAAGACATCAGAGCAGAGGTTTTTGAAGGAAAAACCATGCTAACTCATCCAGAGGAGTGGTCTGGGAGCATAGGCATAACAAACGATAAGCGTTAACTTTTAGGTTAAAGATCTAATTTTTAGTAATTTTATGGTTTGTTGGAATTCTACACAGGCTATTTATGTGTTGGTACGGATCGTTAGATTTCTCACTATTTGCCGACTTATTCAGTAATTTTATGATCACCACTTAAGATATATTTGTGAAGTAGATATTGTTTTGATTTCTCCTCCCCCTTTTCTACGCCCTACTCGTTCTTAGTATGGGAGGAAGGAATTTACGTACTGATGAAGATAACGTGAGCTTGAAGATAACGAATTTGGTCAACACGGTTATTAACTCAATAACACAAATAATCAGTGGGAACATGAATGAAATTCAAGCGAACAAAGCTGTGCTTAGTGACAGTGACGATTGGTTTACTAGCGGGTTGTGATGACTCCCCAGAGGGGCAGGCACTCGAAACGTATTTTGGCGAGAGTTCAACCTTTGGTCCATCGAATACTGGTGGCTCACTCGAGCCAGATACCGTCTACGAACACGCCACAATCTACTACAAACGCGATGATAACGATTATGACCGCTGGGGGCTGCATCTATGGAATAGCGTGTCGTGTGATTCGGTCTCTGGCGATACGCTAGCTGATATTAGCTGGACTCATCCATTATTGTGGAAAGGGATTGATCCAAACCATGGAGCTCAGTTTGTGGTACCGCTGAAATCAGGGTTTGGTCCATGTATGAACTTTATCCTTCACAAAGGAAATGAAAAGGCACTGGGTAATGAGGATCTAAATGTTGAGTTTGATAAAGGTAATATTGTGTATACCCAACATGGAAGTGCCATTCTCAATTATTCCTCAGACGCTCCACAGAGAGTAAAGATTGACGGTGCCGCTGCACATTGGCTTGATCTCAACTCGATTGCTTGGTTTGATAACCGCAATGCTGCTCGTTATCAAATTTGGAGCCGCGAAGAGGGGCAGGGAAATATTGGTCAGCCGCAAGAGTTTGCAAAATATGATCTTGAACCAGCGGATGTTATAGATAACACTAAATTTCCTCATCTTAATGGCCGTATGGGTTTTGAACTTAATATTGCCCCCCAAAGCGCCAAGGCTTTACTTAAAACACAACTCATCGCTGTTGCTCTGGATAGGCAAGACCAAGTTCTGGCTGCCACGCGATTGCAAATCCCAGGTGTTATCGACGACTTGTATACAACAGGATCAAATGATGCTGACGAGGCCAAGTTGGGTAGTTGGATTCAAGGTGATCGTGCCCTTTTTGCCCTTTGGGCTCCGACGGCTAAGAAAGTCGAGCTGCAGTTATTTGATCAAGATAAAGCACCACTGCTTCACTCTTCCTATGATATGACACTGGATACCTCTAGCGGAATCTGGCGCTTTCAAGGAGAAGCATCGCTAAAAAATGTGTTTTATCGGTATCGTGTGAACGCATTTCATCCCCATACCGATCGCGTTGAATGGATGACAGTGACAGATCCATACTCATTGTCATTAAGTACTTCTAGCTTATATTCACAACTCGTTGACCTAAACGACCATGAAACTAAGCCTGCTGGTTGGGATAATCAGGATATTCCTGAGCTTGCCTATCCAGAAGATAATATTATCTACGAGCTTCATGTGCGTGATTTTAGTGCGAGTGACAAGCAAGGTAATCAAGCTAACAATGGCAAATACCTCGCCTTTTTGGAGAATGAAAGAGACAGCGTTAAGCAACTAGCGTCACTAAGACAAGCGGGGCTGACGACCATTCATCTTTTGCCCACTTATGACCTTGCCTCTATACCAGAAGAGGATGAAAAAACAGTCAATATTACAGATACAGTAGGAAAACTTTGTAGTATTAGACCTCAATCCAATTTATGCCTTAATGGTACACCTCGTCATGTATCCATTGCCTCATTGCTCAAGCAAACTGAGCCAAGCAGTGGGCAAGCGCAGGAGTTATTCGCTGAGATTCGCTCTCTTGATGGCTTTAACTGGGGCTATGATCCACTGCATTATAATGTTCCAGAAGGTAGTTATGCTGTGGATAGTGATGGCGTTGCGCGTATTCGAGAATATCGTCAAATGATACAAAAGCTTCATCAAATGGGGTTTAGGGTCGTTCAGGATGTAGTGTACAACCATACTTATGCCTCAGGACTGTCTGATGATTCTGTTCTCGATAAAGTGGTTCCCGGTTACTACCACCGTCTTAATCCCATAACAGGGGCCGTTGAAAACTCGACATGCTGTGATAACACGGCTTCAGAACATCGTATGTTTGAGAAGTTAGTGACAGATAGCATTGTCATGTGGGCCCAAGATTACAAAATAGATGGTTTTCGGTTTGACTTGATGGGCCACTTGATGAAATCAACTATGCTTCATGTTTATGAGCAAACTAAGCAGGTCGATCATGATACTTGGTTTTATGGTGAAGGCTGGAATTTTGGTGAAGTCGCTAATGGTCAACGTGGCCAAAATGCGACTCAATGGCCTATGGCTGGGACTGGGATAGGAACGTATAACGATCGACTGCGTGATGCTGTTCGCGGTGGTGGACCATTTGATAGCGGTGATGCACTACTTGAACATCCCGGCTTTGCCAATGCGGGTAGTCGATTTAGTGATGCACTCAAATCGAAGATGGATTTGATTCGCTATGGCATGGCGGGCAACTTGCAAAACTACCCACTAGAAACATACAGCGGAGCAACTGTCTATGGTCGAGATTATCAATACGGAGGGCAGGGAGCGGCTTATACGTTCGATCCTCAGGAATCGATAAACTATGTTTCAAAACACGACAACCAGACTCTTTGGGATTTTAATCAATATAAAACGGACAGTTGGGTGAGTCCAGCCGATCGCGCCCGTATGCAAATAATTGGCCTTTCAACGGTCATGTTAGGACAAGGAGTCCCTTTCTTGCACATGGGGTCTGAGCTTCTGCGCTCAAAATCCATGGATCGAGACAGTTACGATAGTGGTGATTGGTATAACCAAGTTGATTTTAGTAAGCAAACCAATAACTGGAATATAGGTTTGCCTCGCGCAGACAAAGATCTTGCCAATTGGAATGCTATTCGTTCCGTTATTGCAAACCCTAATACAGTGGTGACGCCAGAAAATATTATTTGGACTGATGAAGTATTTAAAGAATTACTTAAGATTCGCGCTACCTCGCCTTTGCTGCGTTTGGTCAGTGAAGAACATATCCTAAAGCGTGTTCGGTTTCACAATACGGGGCCAAATACATTACCGGGTATGATCGTGATGTCAATTGACGATGGTATTCATGCTGGCCCTGATATAGACAATAAAGTCGATGCTTTGGTGGTTGCGATTAACGCCAATGTGTCGGAGCAAACTTTTCTTATTCAGCAAGCAAAGTATTTTGAGCTGCATCCAGTGCTTGTCAATTCCTACGATGCCACGGTGAAACAGGCTACGTTTGAAGATGGTGCTTTCACTGTGCCTCCTTTAACCGCAGCGGTATTTGTTCAGGCACAGATGGGAGAGCAGGGACTGGGCTTAAATGTAATCAGCAAACCGAAAGACATAGCGCCATTTGGCTCAACAAAATTGTATCTAAGAGGTTCAATGAATGATTGGGCGGTGAGCGATGAAATGCACTATCAAGGTGAAGGCATATATCGCTTTGATGCTTATCTCACTCCTGGTGTGTATGAGTTTAAATTTGCCTCATTGGACTGGAGTGAAGTTAATATTGGGTTTGATGCACTGACCACTTTTAATGACTCGATTGCCTTTGAAAAAGGCGAAAACGGCAATATTAAAGTCATAATCAGCAATCAGGGTTTGCATCATTTTTCACTCAATGCTTCTGAGCCGAATCTTCTTTTGGCGTCAGTGGTGGATACAAATCGTGACTATGCCTGCTACCAAGATGATGATGAGGCATGTAACCTGCGAATCTATCAGGTGATGGTCGAGGCGTTTGTTGATGGTGATCCTGCACGCAACTATGGTGTGGGTTATGGTAACTCACATCATAACGGCGACATACAGGGTGTGATAAACAGCTTAGATTACATTGCAAGCCTCAATGTCAATGCATTGTGGCTAACACCAGTGTTTGATTCGTGTGCTGGGCAAGCGGGTGATGAACGCTTGGATGCGACAGGCTACTTTGCTTGTGATTACTTTAATGTGGAGCCTAAGTTTGGTAGCAATGACAAATTAAGAGAGCTGGTAGATAAAGCTCACGCAAGAGGGTTATATGTATTTTTGGATGGTGTGTTTGGTCATGCCAATCTAGTGGGTGTAAAACCATCTCCAACAGGCAAATTACCACATCTAAAAACCGAGCAAGGCTATCCAGGAACCTACGTTATTTATCCTGATGTAGCGAGTGAGGCGTTTTTTACCGAAGTGGCCACATACTGGATAAAAGAGTATGGCATTGACGGTTGGAGGCTAGATCAATCCTATCAGGTTCCACTAGATACGTGGCATCGTATCCGTAGTGCAGTGGAGCAAGCCTCTGAGGAAAATAGACAAGCTGGGAAAGAATGGGGGATCTTAGGTTATATGGTCGGTGAAGTGTGGCAAGGTGCCGATGAGATTACGGCCACTGCTTATGGTAGCGATGTAAAACCGGGACTTTCTTCTGCGTTTAACTTTCCCTTGCGCTACGGAATAGTTCAAGCTTTAGCGGTTGAAGAATCGGGCGCAAGCAGTAGTGCTCGAGCACTCGATGCCGCCTGGAACAGTCGCTCCAAATCCCCTTATCATGCCATGCCTAATCTTATGTTAGGAAATCATGATTTGGTTCGTTTTGGTGATCTGATTCAACGCGGAGGACTTGGTGATGCCGTTAAAAGGCATAAAGCGGCTTTAAGTTTTCTTGCGGCCTACTCTGGTCCCATAACCGTCTACTATGGTGAAGAAATTGGCGATGAAGTGGCGGGTTTTGCTGAAAAAATCACATCTGATTGTGCCTTGCAAGGTTTATGTGATGATCACGTTGCACGCTCAAGTGCCAAAATAGACAATGTGGCAGATGCAGTACTTTCAGCTGACCAGCAAGACATAAAACAGTATTTTACCAAGTTAATGTCTCTGCGTAGCCACTACCCTGCGCTTTATGCCGGACAGCGGCGCAATCTCTGGTTAGACGACCATTTATATGCGGATCTCAAAACCTATGGAAACCAGAGAATTTTGTATGTGCTTAACACATCAAATTCTGACCGAACTTTCACCATTGACATGAGTAGCTTGAGCAACTCCCATGGTTTTCGCGATCTTTTAACCAGTGAGATAGTAAATCTGACCACGGATTCTATGCAATTGAGAGTGCCAGCGATAAGTGGACGCTTTTTGCTTGTCGAGTAGTTATGGTCGAGCCAAGTATTCACAACCGTATTTATTGTCAAATACGGGGCTCACATCATTGAGTATGAGTAAAATACAAAGAGGTGTGACTGGATTACTGTTTGTATTTGTGTAGTAACGACGAAGGAATGTGACAATAATCCTCTGGGTAATGGGTAAGGCGATCCTGATGTTCTGGGTCGCTTTTGACATAATTGGACAGTGGCAGGACTTCGACGACAATTTTCTTGCTGCTTGGGTGGAGGTCAATAAAGTGTTTCGCTTTATCGAGGTGCGCCTTGCTTTGGCTGTAGACACCTGTACGGTATTTCTTGCCAACATCTTGCCCTTGCTGATTCAAACTAAAAGGATTAATGATCTCGAAAAATTGGGCCATCAATTGTTCAACACTGGTTGTTTGAGGGTCAAATTGAGTTCGTACACATTCCGCGTACCCGTCATATTCACCTTTGGTATCTGTATTGACGCCATTGGCTCGTCCTGCCTCAGTGGAAATAACTCCCGGGAGGTGCCTGATAAACTCTTGAACTCCCCATAGGCAGCCACCAGCAAAATAGATTTCTTCCATTGATTTTCCTCAGCAACGGTTAGGTTAAGCCGGCGCATTCTACCATGGAAGCTCTTGTCCATCGTAAGCAAAAAAGCGTCCACTGCATTCAGGTGTTGCTCGCTCAATAAGAGACAGAATATCGTCTGCCACTTTGTCTGGGCTAAATAGCTTTTGTGGTGGAACATTGGCTTGAAAAGGACGTGACAAAGCAGTATCCGTTGTTCCTGGGTGTATAGACAATATGCAAGCTTTGGGCATATGCCTTGCCCACTCAATACTAATGTTTTTTATCAGCATATTTAGCGCTGCTTTAGATGAACGATAACTGTACCATCCCCCTAATCGGTTGTCCTTTATACTGCCGACTTTGGCCGATAGGGTAGCAAATTTAGGTTGGTTGCTTACGCGCAAGCTCGAAGCAAAATGTTTGGCCATCATTAGAGTAGGCAGTGCGTTTACGGCCATATTATGCAAGAAAAAGTCAGTCTGACAAGACGGAAGACTTTTTTCCGGACCATGGTTTGGTGTGTGTAAAACCCCGACCGTGTTGATGAGCAAATCGAGAACTGAAAATTGAGAAGCGAGATTTTTTATTGCGGCTTCGGTGGTGATATCGACGTGATGCCAAGTAATATTATCCGAAAGATCCTCTGGTTTTTTGATGTGATAAGTGGCGTGCAAGTCGATGTCTGTGTACCTGCTCATAAGGTTCTGACACAAAGAGCGTCCTATCCCGCCATTACCACCAAAAATCAGTACTTTCATAGTTTAATTGCTTCGCTGTGTTTAATAAAGAACAACATCAAATCATGGCTCCATACGATTTGTAACTAGATTGTTAGTGTTTTGTGTGATTCGATTCACGCAAACAATAAAGACATGCGCTGAAATCTGTAAAAGCTTCTCTTATCACTAAAGATCACAAATCCATACGCTAAGTTTATATGAAATGTTGGTCTTAACTATTGGAGAGCAATTTTATGTTACTGGCTAGGAGAGGTTTTGTGGCAGCCCTACTCTGCGTTATTGCATTCATCGCTGCCACCTTAAGTTTTAGTCAACATATTTGGCATAAGGACTCTCCTATACCTGAAATAAGAGTGGGAGTGTCTTTGACTCCATTAGCGTCGCCTTTCTTAGTAGCAGAGCATTTAGGTTTGTTTGAAGAACACGGATTAAATGTCGTTTTGTTTCCGTGTGCAAGCGGCACAGCCTGTACTCAGCTGATGTTAAGTCGTGATGTAGAATATGCGACAGCGTCTGAATCTGTTGTGATGTACCAAAGTTTCAATCAGAGCGATTTGGCACTCCTAGTTAGCTTTGTTGAATCGGATAATGACCTAAAGCTTTTGACATTAACTCCTACTGGTATCAGTGAGGTAGGTCAGCTTGAGGACAAAAGAGTCGGGGTAGTAAAAGGGAGTGCGAGTGAGTTTTATTTTGATTCTGTGTTAGTTGCAAATAACTACAAAGCTCTCAATGTTGAGAAAGTGTATTTGCAGCCTCATGAACTTGTCCCCGCATTATTGTCGTTTAGTGTTGACGCAATTTCTGCTTGGGAGCCTATGGGATATAAGGCCGATATTCAGTCAGCCTCAACGGTAAGAAATCTCGGCACCCCGGGGATTTATCAGCATTCATTCAATTTGTTATCGACAGCGCCTTACTTGGAATTCGCGGGACAAGAGCCAGTTCATCTCCTGAACGCTCTTGATGAAGCAGTGGATTGGATCAACGCTCATCCTGATGAGGCTTCAAGACTCATTGCCAAGAGATTGAATATTCCACTGAATCAAGTCAAATGGTCGTGGGAAGATTACGTTTTTCGTTTGTCTTTGGGAAATTCGCTCTTATCAAATTTGCAACTACAGGCAAGATGGGCGTTAAAAGAGGGTTTAGTTAAAAATCAACAGCCTGATTTTAGAGAATTGTTTTATGAACAACCCTTCCAGCAAATAACTGCGTTGAGAGACTGAGCTATGTTGAATTCACTGTTTAAGAAGCTGTTTGTCTTATCAACGACGACCTTAATGTTGACATTATTCATCATTATTTCTTTTACGAGAGTGGCTGCAGAGCAGAGAGAAACTAAAGGAGAGCTGGATCAAATTATTGATCTTCAACTTTCGGTGGATTTGCTCAGAAGCCAGTTATGGTTTTTTTTGCAGTTTGGTGATGAATTAAGCTTAAGTCAGGTTGAGCTGGCTCAAACCGAACTTTCCAATAAGCTAGCAAAGTATAAAAAAAACAACAACCAACTGGGCAATATTCAGAGGATGAACTCTAGCTTGAATGCTTTATTAACCAAAGAAATACAATTCTACCTCGCTAAGGAAGATGGCTTAGAAGGGGGGCAATCTGAGAACATTAATTCCTTAGAATTTCTTCACTCTAGGTACAATATGATTGTGCAAAATATGACGGAAGAGTTGGTGTATGTGCACAAGTCAGCGTTGAACCGCAATGCTGATAACATCCATAACGTCATGGTCTATGCGGCTGCTTGGTTAATTATTTGTTCTATTCTAGTAAGCGCGACTGCTTGGTTGATTTCGTTTCGATTTAAAGCTGATGCCGAAGTGATGCAAAAGGCCATTGTAAATCTTGCTGACGGTAATCTCGATGCGAAAGTTGATGCCGTTGGTATGGATGTCGAGTTTCGTAGAATGGCTCGTTTTTTCAATGAAATGACGATTTCTCTTCGTGATACTACGGTGACGAAACAAGAATTGGAAGATGAAGTTAAACGTCAAACAAAACAACTAATGAACAAACAAGAACAATTGATTTTTCTATCTGAGCATGACCCTTTGACTAATTTAATGAATCGCAGAGCGTTCGATAAAGCTTTAGAAAGTGCTATCGTTAAGGCAAATCGGACGAGTTGCAAACTTGCGATATTTTTTATCGACCTTGATGAGTTCAAATCAATTAACGATACATTTGGTCATGATGCTGGTGATGCGATTTTAGTTGAAGTCTCTAATCGAATTCTTATGGCAGTACGAGAATCAGATTTTGCGTGCCGTTTAGGAGGAGATGAATTTGTTATTTGCCTTGATTTGCTTCAAGATTTTGAAATTGTCTCAGCCAAGGCACAACAATTGCTGGATGCCATCAGTCTGCCTATCGAGTTTAATGGTCGAACCTTAAAGGTAGGGGCTAGTATTGGAGTGAGTTACTTCCCTGACCATACAAGGAACAAGGAAGTATTGGTTAATCTTGCAGACGAAGCTATGTATCGAGCCAAGCAAATGTCAGGTTCTGCCTGTTGTGATGGCCGAAAAACGGTTTGCACTAAGGACGCTTTGCCAGTCCGGTTAACCTCGATTAATCGGTGATCTTTCTGCCATTTAACGCGCAATTAAACTGTTCAATTTCCTTGCTACTGATCTGATAACCATTACGATTACTTGCATGAAGAGTGGCTACGTACTCGATCTTGTTATAGTCAAAAAACTCACTGAAAAATGCTCTAAATACGGGACAAATTCTACGATTTCCGGAGCTTGATACAACAAACCCTCGCTTTGATATAAGCATATTTGTTCGCTCTTTGAGTTTGTCGGATTCACCAATTTCCGTCATACGGTCAATAAGGTTTTTCATTGGTGCAGTGACCGAGTACCAATAGACTGGTGAGGCGAATACGATATTGTCTGCACAATCTATCTTATCGAGCAAGCAATAAAAATCATCATCGGGATACTGATTATCATAGCGATATGGTGTGATGTTCAGAGAGTTAATATCAACAATTTCACACCTATGATCAGCTTTTATCTTGTTAATAGTTTTTGCTGTGTTGCCTGTTTGATTTGCACTTGAGAATAGGATTAATGTGTTCATTGTTAGCCTTTTGTTAGTGGAAAAGACCCAAACCTAAGAGCTCAACCTTACTTGAGGTCAATAATAAGTGTGAGCGTTTTTCAATCTGGTCTTTTATCTCAGTTAGCTAACTTCAGTTATTGTGTCTCATCATAGATAGTTTTTTAAAAGCTCAATTTATTGTAAGTTATTATTCTTTATAAAAAATAAGCAATAATTTTCATATTTGTTAGCTGAGTCATCAAATGGAAACATAAATATTAATGATTCTATTTGTTCGTATACTATTGGTAGCTTATTTGTATTTTGTCCGTATAAAAACGGTATTCATGTTTGAAAAGGATTATATATGAGAGTGGAGCGGTTGCGTTGGTGCCTTCCTATTATCATATTGGCAGTTGCCTATGGAGGCTATAGTGCTATCTCGTCAAGTAATGCGGGAGGGTTAGCCACTAAGCCTGATGATAAACCTCTGACTGTTAAAGTCTCTCCTCTACGCTCTAGCGATCATAATGTTGTGATTACCAGTCATGGTGAGGTTAGCCCTGTTGAGGTGACTCAACTTTCAGCTCAAGTTTCAGGCGAAGTGATGAGCTGGCATCCGAGTTTTGTCGCAGGTGGTATTGTCAAAAAGGGTGAAACCTTATTTTCGATTGAGAGTGAAAATTACTATGCTGCTGTCCTTCAGGCAGAGGCTGCTTTGGCGAATGCTCAAGCGGCGTTAATAGAAGAAAATGCCAAAGCAGAAGTCGCAAAGCGTCAAGCAAAAAAACTCCCTGCTAGCCAAGTAACGGATTTATATCTGCGCAAACCTCAGGTGCTGAGTGCACAAGCTCAGGTTAAGTTTGCTACCGCATCACTTAAAAAAGCACAACGAGACCTTGCCAATTGTCGCGTGGTAGCGCCCTATGATGCTTTGGTTGTAGAGCGAGAAATTGGTGTTGGACAATATATTGCGGCAGGCACTCGTGTTGCGACATTAAATAACCTTGCAACTGCTGAGATTCATATACCGATTGCGGGTTTTGACAGTGTTTTTCTTCCCGAAGATTATTCTCAAGTGATTGCTAAAGTGATCAGAGAAGGCGTAGTAACTGTTGAGCGTGAGGGAAATATCGAACGGGATTTGGGGGTTATCGACAGTGCGACGCGAATGACGAGTTTGGTCGTTAAAGTGAATGATCCCTATGCATTGGTTTCCAATGAAGCTCCGCTTAAGTTTGGCTCTTACGTGGAAGTTCAGTTTGTCGGTAAACGGTTAAAACACATATATAGGTTACCGCAAGAGTTGGTGAATAATCGTCAAGTATGGGTTGTGAACGAAAATGATGAACTTGAGCCTCGCATTGTCAATGTATTAAGGGCTGAAAAAGAATTTATGCTTATTAATGAAGGCCTTAAAGACAATGATCGCCTTGTGTTGACTGTGCCAGAGTATCCACAACAAGGTACTCGTGTTCAACTCAGCGTTCTAGATAATCCGTTGAAACAATAGGGTTAGTGACATGGATGTTAGAAAACACACAGGCTTAATTGCCTACTTTGCACATAACCCGGTCGCTGCCAATCTTCTTATGGTGTTTGTTCTGATTGTTGGTACAGTGAGTTTCTTTTTTATTCAAAGACAGATGTTTCCCAATCTTGAGGTTAATTATATTAACGTCAATGTCCAGTACCCAGGGGCCTCTCCTCAGGAAATTGAAGAAAGTATTCTGATTAAAATTGAGGAGTCTTTGAAAAATGTATCCGGAATCAAAAGTGCAATATCAACAAGCTATCGTGGAAGTGGTTCTATAGAAATAGAAGTGGATGTTGATCGCAAGGTCGAGGATGTACTGGTTAAGGTGCAACAAAAAGTCGACTCTATATCCAACTTCCCGTTAGGCATGGAGCCTATTCAGGTTTATCAATATGAATTTCAGCAAGATGTTATAGAAATGGTGCTGGTGGGTGAGCGCTCATTATTGGAACTAAAACCAATAGCAAAGCAAATTGAAGATGAATTGCTGCAATTGGACAATGTTGCTTTGATTGATCTTAGTGCTCCAGATTACGAAATCGGTATTGAAGTTGCCCCTGAAATGCTGCGTAAATACGGTTTGACGTTGGCCGATATAAGTCGTGCTATTCAACACTATTCCGCCAATTATTCTGCTGGTGAAGTTCGAACCAACGCCGGTCTGATATCAGTCAGAATTGAAAACCAATATTACAAAGGGGATGAATTTCGACAAATCCCCGTCAAAGTTGGGGCAAACGGTGCAAAGGTACTGCTTCAAGATGTCGCCAAGATTAAAGATGGCTTTACAGAAAATGAACGTTACTTCAAGTATTCTGGCCAGAATGCGATATACCTTTCTGTCAAAGCCACCAAAGATCAAAACATGGTCTCTGTTGCTGAGTCGGTAAAAACATACATTGATCAAAAGAATCGGCAGCTTCCCGCTGATCTCAAGATAAAGACATTAGTCGACATGACCTATTATCTTAATGCTCGTCTTGACATGATGTTAAAGAACCTATTGCAGGGGGCGGTACTTGTTGCTTTGATGTTGAGCCTATTCCTTCGTGTCAAGCTTGCTATGTGGGTAATGATTGGTTTACCTGTCTGCTTTTTGGGAGCGGTCATGCTTATGCCACTTATCGGTGTAAGTATCAATATCGTATCCTTATTTGCCTTTATCATGGTACTTGGGATCGTGGTGGATGATGCAATTGTTATTGGTGAAAGTGCCTACACTGAAATAGAAAAACAAGGTAGTGGGATAGACAGTGTTGTGAAAGGGACATTACGAGTCGCCACTCCTGCGACCTTTGGAGTCCTGACAACGATTGCTGTTTTTGCGCCTTTCCTCATGTCAAAAGGTATTGAAAGTGCCTTCTTTTTTGGGATTGCCGCAATCGTCATTCTTTGCTTAGTGTTTAGCCTGATTGAATCTAAGTTGATTTTACCCGCGCATTTAGCCCATTCGAAGTTTGCGCCAATAAAGGAAGGCAGTTGGAGAGACCGTTTCAACAAAAGGTTTTTTGACTTTGTGAATGGTCCATATCGCCAGTGTGTAACTGTTTGTACATATTGGCGTTGGAGCGTGTTGGCCGGTTTTGGTGCAATATTGGCGCTGAGTATTGCGTTAGTAATGGGCAATTATGTGCGGATCATTCCTTCCCCCAAAGTACCGCACGATTTTCCCAGCATAAAACTTGTGATGAATGATAATGTCTCCAGCGAGCAGACGATTCAAGCACTCAAGATCATTGAGCGTACCGTGTTAGATATTGACCAAAAAATTGAGCAGCAAACAGGTCAAAAGATGATTCGAGACATACTCACATTCAGTCAAAGTCGCAAGGAAGGCCTAATGGTGATTGCGCTTGTTGATGAAGAGATACGTCCTTTGAACACTTTTGAGTTGGCTCGACAATGGCGAGAGGCAATCCCTGATATTGCGGGTAAGAAAATGCTGACGGTATCAGATAACGTAAACGATAGTGGGAAAGGGGATGAATTTGGGTTCTTACTGTATGGCTCGGATATCGAAACGCTCAATGCTGCGGGAAGGGCACTGATTTGGGAGCTCCAGCAGCAGGAGGGACTATTCGATATTTCCTCATCTATGGACACAGGAAGCAGGGAAGTTTTACTTTCACTCAAGCCTGTAGCCTATGACTTGGGTATCAACTTGTCCGATATTGGTGCTCAGGTTGGAGGAAGCTTCTACGGTGGTGAAGCGCAACGCATGATCAGAGACGGAGAGGAAATTAGAGTGATGGTTCGTTACCCTCTGCTAACTCGAGAAGCGTTTGCATCGCTTCGGTACGCATTAATCACGACTCCCGAAGGGCAAAAGGTGATGTTAGGTGATGTCGTTGATATTGTTCAGCAGCCGGGAGTTAGCAGCATTCGTCGTGAAGGTGGGTTTCGTAGCGTTTATGTTTATGGCTCTATCGATGAGGAGCTCATTGAACCAGATAAAGTCGTAGAGCAGGTAAATGGCAGTATTATGCCAAGCATTTTAGCTCAATATCCTGGTGTGAAAAGCGAGTTGGGTGGCTCAATTGAAGAGCAGCAAGCACAACAAGATGAGCAAATTATTTTCTTTGTCGCCGGAATGATAATTGTCTACATTTTACTTGCCGTGCCGCTAAAGAGTTACACTCAACCTTTAATTATCATGTCGGTAATTCCATTCAGTCTTACTGGTGCCATTTGGGGACATTACTGGTTTGGTATTGATTTGAGTATGATGTCAACGTTTGGTCTTATTGCCGCCGCGGGGGTGGTGGTCAATGATTCTCTGGTTTTGACTGATTATGTAAATCAAGTTAGGCAGCAGGGATGTTCAACTAAACAGGCGGTCATTGAGGCTGGATGTGCTCGGTTTAGAGCTATTATATTAACGTCTATTACGACATTTGCTGGCGTTTTACCTATTATGTTTGAAACCAGTCTACAAGCTAGGTTTGTCATTCCCATGGCAGTGGCTTTGGGTTTCGCGGTGTTATTCGCCACTCTACTCACGTTGATTTTGGTGCCATGCTTATACTTGATTTTGGATGATTTAAAGGACTTAGGGCTAAAATTGAAATCCCAGTTAACAGGGAAGCAATGGTTAAGTTCTAGATGATAAGTTTAGCAATTAAGATGGTTAAATAAAAACCATCTTATTTGCATACATGGATTTCCTTTTGCTCTTAACGAGAGGTTTGATTGATGGGTGTGTTGATATTTCACTGTGCTTCATCTGTTTTCACCTGAAGATATGATGTTGTCAGGGTTAGAAATGTAGAAAACTGGTCTTACCTCCTTGATTTTCTTCTTGTAAGAATGTGTTGTTTGGGAACGATCCCCAGAAAAATATCTCATAGTTTAGTTATTGTTCTAATGCAAAGGTGTGTTTCATATTCACTGTTTTTATCTTGTTAATTTAAAAAGATATTCTTCCAAAATACTTAACGAAAACCACATGCCGCTAATGGGTTGCTTGCACGGAAATTGATCAAATGCGTCTGAGTGCTTAGGTGGTTGTTGCTTATGTCGGGGTGGGATATTCGACTATTGTTTTTTATAATATTAATCAGTATCGTACTCTGAAAGTGACTGGTAGAGTCATCCCATCAAGACGACTGAGAGAATAAGTATCCTTTTCAGGAGATAACTTTTACCCCTCGATTTATCGTTTTCTATTATGTGGCTTCAAGATAGAGTGGTGTCAAACTCTGAAATATGGGGTGTAAAGGCCAGTTGCGGCTAAGCTTAAGGAAAGCAGGGGGCTCGGGTTTGTATCCTGAAATTTTGTTGGAAAACTTAATAATTAAGCGTTTATGAATTATGAATCTTTGTGGCAGTTGTACCCTCTTGCGAGAGAGCAACTGGTCCATGTGAAAACTCGGAGTGCCAAAAAACTCAAAGGAACAGAGTGTCGAGTGCTGGAGATTTTGATCGCCCAGCAAGGGAATGTTGTATCTAAGAAAGAGTTATTTGAAAAAGTTTGGGGACAGCGAATCGTTTCCGAAAACAGCTTGACTCAGTGTATTGCTCAGCTTCGTGTTGCGCTTGGTGATAGCGGTAAAGAGCAAAAATTTATCAAAACGGTGCCATCGCATGGCTATATGTTGTTTGAAAATGTCGTAGAACTGGTCGAAATCGAGCAAGTGCCGAGCGATAACTCTGCCGAGTTGTCCACAGAGCCATTTCAAATTGAGGCGCAACCTGTGTGATCACCAAGCGATTCTGTCGTACCTTAATTACCAAGCGACTTTGTCATTACGTTAAC
>NZ_BSPW01000039.1 GCF_030161235.1 Vibrio zhanjiangensis
CTCATTATTGAACACCTTGGCTAAAGTGTAGTTAGCCGAGGAGAGAGTGGATTCCATACATCAGTTAGGGGGTCTTGAGGAAACAATATGATCATAATCGCCAACGTATTATTCGTTGGCGACCACACAATAAGTTACGCCATCTATTTTTGTGTCGAGAATCTTGCCTGATAAGGCGTTAATTCATTCCCTTCCATCGTTAAGGGAGTGTATAGATTAGGTCTACGACCTCTGATCCAGCGTCTGCCTGTACACATATTTAGATCTTTCGCATTGAGATCGGCAATAACCATATCATTATCGATGCAGTCAGTTTCAGCGATAATTTCACCATAGGGGTTGAGCACCATCGCATTCCCAGTTCTAACTTCATCCATATCAACCCCAACACCGTTACTAAAGATCAGGAACATACCATTGTCATGGGCACGCGCGGGTAGCCAACGCATTAACCACTTTCTTCCTTTAGATCCTTGCATTTCAGAACGAATCGAGTCTGGATCTTGGTGACGATTATGCCAAAGCTGGGGATCAATCAAGCCCATCGCATTAGGGCTGCGAGAGTTTGTTCCGCCTGTTTGATGAGGCGCGACTAGTATATCAGCCCCTTTTAATGCTGTTATTCGAACATTCTCAACTAGATTATTATCCCAGCAAATCAGGATTCCCACACGGCATCCATGTGGTGTATCAAACACAGTGTATTCATTGCCACTTCTCATGTGTTCGCTGACAAACGTATGCAGCTTTCTGTGTTTGGATATCTGGCCATCAGGCATTGTCATTACGTAAGAATTATAGAGATTTCCGTCCTTGTCCTTTTCAATGAAACCTGCGCCGATACTGATTTGGTATTGTTCAGACATTTTTAGCAAGCGTTGAGACGTTTCCCCTTGTGGAATGAACTCGGACAAATCATTGATCTCAGATTTCTTGAGTTTCGAAACATGCCAATAACCAGTCACACACATTTCAGGGAAGGCGATAATTTTTACCCCTTGTTTAGCTGCCTTTTCTACGTAACTTTGAATGACCGATAAGTTGTAGTTTTTGTCGTTCGCATGGTGGTTAAATTGGACAGTAGCAACACGGATATCTTTCATAATTGTTCCTGTAACTTAGTGAATATCAACTATTTTAAAAAGTCCTTTTGATTCCGTATAATGAATAAAATTCCTATAATTAATGAGCGCATGGAATGGATTTTGTCGATTTACGCACATTCTGCCAGTTAGCGGTGGATGGTAACTATCGAGTAGCTTCAGAGCATTTACACATCACTCAGTCAGCTTTAACTAAGAAGATTCAGCGCCTTGAAGCTTTTTGTGGAGTGGTTTTATTTGAGAGAGGAAGACAAGGGGCTAGTCTAACTGCGGCAGGCGTAGCTCTTTTACCTGAAGCGCAACGAATTGTATCGAGTTTTGAGTCATATAAATCTCTAACTCAACGAGTCGCCAAGGGAATTGCAGGAACTCTCAATATAGGTTTTGGTATATCTTCCTACCACCTTGCACCAGATTACATAGCTAAGTTTAAAAAGCACTACCCAGAGATCCACATTACACTTAACGATATACCATCTCAAAAGCAGTTAGAATTCCTACTTCTGGGGGATCTTCATCTCAGTTTTAGTCGACTACCAACTGTAGCTCCGCTGAAGGGCGTGAAGCTCTGTACAGATCATCTAGTGCTTGCGACGCATAGAAGTCAAATTATAGACAAAAACAAACTGTGGTCTGCGTTAGATTCAATCGATTATTTACAGCTTAACCCTGAGCGAGGTAAGGGGCTAAGCCAACAGATAAACATGCTATTGGAGGAACATGAGAAAAAACTGAATGTAGTTCAGGAGGCCAATGATATTCAAACATTATTGGCACTCGTATCAGCAAATTTGGGCTTCACTATTGTTCCTGCAAGTGTAAAGCATATTGCGAATGAGTATGTCGCTTTTTGGGAACTGTCAGGGGTAAATAGCTCATGGGACGTTGGCCTAATTTGGAATGAGCAGTTAGAGAGCTTTACAAAAGATAACTTTATTCAATTTGTTGAAAGGATGCAAATTGAACATCTTTGATTCTATAGGTTTGCTGTAACTCATTTTTGTCCATTGACTTGCTAGGTTGACTTAGACTGGCACGAAGCATGCCCCAAAACAATTCAGAGCAAAAGAACTTGCTTACTTCAAACCTAGCAATTTCCCCTATCAAAAGTTATCCGAAGGAGTTTGGGTAACAGCATTTTCCTGAAATTATAAGGCATCATCAATCTAATCTCTGTTAGCTTTCATTAACCTATTGATTACACGTTGATGTGGTATTAAAAAGGTTGCATTATAGGAATACGAAAGGCGGCTAAAAGACGCATAGAAAGCGTTAGCTTAATGGAGGCATGGTGAGAGTCGATATATCAAACGTTAGTGTTGAAGTGGCATGTACAATTCTTGGATTTTATGCCGGAGCCGCTAAAGGCGTAATCCCGAGCCTAGGAATACTCGAAGCTATTGGACTCGTCGTTTCTATATCAACTCTCATTATTGCGAGTCAGGCTCTAAACTCATGGAGAAATCAGTTCAGGCATCAAGTTCAATATAAATCCCTTCTCAAATTAAAAGCTAACTTTGAAAATTATTGGAAATCTGAAGATAGTGTTAGATCTTCATGTATGGAAAAATGGCGCCGAGAGGGTTTTGCTTTTGAGTTACCGGAGACTGAGATCGATCATAGGAACAATATGCAGCGTAAATATCAAGAATCTTGGAACGAGATAACAATGTACTGTCCTAAGTTTGTTGACGAGTACCGCGATATTGCACCTGATAACATCTGCAAAATTCATCTAGATTATATAAATGAATTGCGTAAACAGAACTTTTCGCCCTCTACGAGCGACTTTTATGATTGGCAAAATAAAATGAATAAAAGAGCAATGGGTGCCTTCTACGCATATCTAAACCAATTAAGCTAACAAGCATATGAGACGGATTCCCAACGCTCGGCATTTTCGGTTTGCTTTCGGCTTAAGTGTTCACGGCACAATTCATTAGGTAGGTGGCAGCGTTGCTCAACTTAATTTGGCGTTAAATGCTAGGAGGAAGATTGAACATCAGTAAACTAGCAGTAAGTATCTACACGCTAGCGATCATTTTAATTTATGGTGAGGTTGTCAACCCTGATTTATTTAATGCTATCGACATAAACTTGGGTATTGTAACTATCAACCAAAATGAGGGTATGGAAGTTACGGAAATTCTGTTGCACCTTGTTGGAGTTCTTTGTATTGCTTTATGCCTCATCAACTTGAAGCTATTTGTATCAAGCCTAAAGCAAGGCTTTAAGAAACATCCCCTGTTAGTCGGCGAAATTAATAGAAAGTTGCAAGCAAAAACGGGATCAACGACAGATAGAGTTTCAGAAGCAAGTATTAAAGGCTTCTTAACTCCAACGGTAAGCACTGGAGCTTGGACCTCCATTGGTGTTGGACACGGAGATATTGGTGTAAAGTTGAGTCGAATCAATATCCTATTCTGTTTTCTTACTACGCCGATCAGTACACTTTGGCTGTTAAAAGTTGAATTGCTATTTCCACTATTAACGGCTTTGTGTGCGTGGTGGGTTAGCATTTAACAAGAGACTACGGCGTCAATAGTTATTTAAGTAGATTCGCAACGTTTGGCACTTTGGTTTGAATGGGCTTAAGTGTTTACGGCACAATTCATTAGGTAGGTGGCAGCGTTACTCAACTTAATTTGGCGTTAAGTGTCCAGAACAATATGGGAACTCGTTAACATTCAAGGAATGAAGGGTTTATGAAAATTTCAGAATCTAGCGTTCATTTCATTTACGACGCAGCAAAGAACGTATATGACTCAAAGCAAACTATAGTGTCAGCAGCTAAAGAAGTATCTGACAAGGGGCTAATGTCTGACGGCTCTGCGAGGATTTACATCAATATTTTTATAAGCCTAATGAAAGGTGTAGGACACACTAGAGCAATGAATGAGTATTCTACGATATATTTTCTTGAGTCAATTTATAAAGATTATGGTTCATACCAATTTGAGCTTGCTTTGCAGGCTACAGCGCATCATGTCAATTACTATAACTCTTTAGGAAAAGGGCGTAGAACTTCGATTGAAAAAGTTATTGCAGACATGAAAACTAAATATAATGTTCAGTCAAACGCTTATTCAGTATATCCCGACGAAGTTGAGTTCATCGAAGGTAAAGTAAAAAAAACATACGTAAACAAGTATGAGCGAAGCGCGAGCGCGAGGCAAAAAGCAATAGTTGTACATGGTGTTAACTGTATTGTTTGTGATTTTAATTTTGAAGAAACGTATGGTACTTTAGGTACTGGTTTTATTCATATCCATCACCTCATTGACTTATCGGAAATGGGTTCTGAGTATAGTTTGAACGTAGAAACCGATCTCGTACCTGTATGCCCAAACTGTCATGCAATGTTACACAAAACCAAGCCGGCAATGAAACCTGAAGAGTTGAAACATTATTTAACAAGTGTTTAAGCTTCAAGATACTTTTTCTCATCTGATACTTATGGACAAAAGCATTTGTTCTAACAGGCTTTTGTCCATTCTTAATAAACCCCGAATCTGCTCTCTATGTGATCACCAAGCGATTCTGTCGTACCTTAATTACCAAGCGACTTTGTCATTACGTTAACT
>NZ_BSPW01000040.1 GCF_030161235.1 Vibrio zhanjiangensis
CTCATTATTGAACACCTTGGCTAAAGTGTAGTTAGCCGAGGAGAGAGTGGATTCCATACATCATTTAAGAAGCATGGTTTGCTTGATAAGTTTTGGTAATAGTTTTAGGCCCTAACTAGAATTTGCTAGACTTAGGTAAAGAGCACATCATGGTGGCCGAATGAACTACTTTGCAGAGGACCCCTTCTAGGTAATGTAAACCTGGAGGGTAAATGAAAAAACTAAAGCAACAGTACCGAAGTCATGTCAAAGCGCAAGGGGTTTATCTATGGGATGTGTATCCTATCGTACGTAGTGGAACTCACAAGCATTTTTCAACCAAGCAGGAGAAGAGCTACTATTTTCTCCACAAAGTTGAGTGTCGTGAATATCCAATCAAGCTGCGAGCAGCTAGAGGAAAATCACTGGCTAATCCGTGGGATGATCACCCTGCACATGTATATGACGTTGCTAAGTGTTGGAAGCATAATTCGAAAAGGCGTCACCAATACTACAAGTAAACATTATCAAGCCTCGCCAATGCGAGGCTTATTTGTATCCGTCAGTTTGTTCACTAAGGTGTACTAACCCGTATTTGCCCCAATTAAGTTGTTTAAAGTTGTTACTCATAACATTTCTGAGCTCTCCTATTTGAACAGATATTACTAATGCCTATATAGTGCAACTAACTACATAAAAGATGGTCACGCACAGATTATGGGCAACAGAAAAATCGCTGTATTAATTGATTCAGAAAACACTCCACACTCAAAGCTAAACCTGATTATTGAAGAGTTATCTAGTTTTGGGCAGATCATCGTTAAACGTGCATATGGTGATTTTTCTGCTGAACAACTAAAAAACTGGAAGCAGCCTTTGAATGAGTTAGCTATTCAAGCTAAACAGCAATTCGCCTATACATCTGGAAAAAACTCGACAGATTCTTTAATGATTATTGACGCAATGGATCTCTTGTACAGCCAAAGGTTTGATGCTTTTGCTTTGATATCCAGTGATAGTGACTTTACAAGTCTTGCTACGAGATTAAGAGAATCGGAGATACACGTTATCGGTGTTGGAAAAGCGATGACTCCGACTTCGTTTAAAAACGCTTGTGACGACTTTGTGGCTATAGAGAACTTAAACACTGATGTTGAGCTTGGGGAGGTACAATCAAGCTCTAATCAAGACGCTGAACGCGAATTATGGCGATTAATGCATCAAGCATGGCAGAACTATAGAGATGAATCGGGTTGGGCAAAACTAGGTGAAATTGGCAAATATTTAAAGAGGTTGAAGCCAGATTTCGATACTCGAAATTACGGGTTAAAGAAGTTATCTGATTTTTTCGATAAGTACCCAACTCGCTATAGAACCCGTAACACTAAACGTTCTGGTATGGAGTTTCAGTTAATAACAAAGGCTAGCAAACAAAAATGATTTGCTGTCTTCACTGATGGCTCAAACGAGCAATCAGCCAACGATCAAACAACAAAGTATAAAATCACGCTCACATCTGTACTATCATTAAAAATGACGGATATACCTCTTCAGCTCAAAAATAGACTCATTCCATTTTTTCTTTCTAGCATTGGCCATCATAAGGATTGTATATGGAAAAAATTAACCTTTTTCTTGGCATTATTTGCTGTTGTATCGGTGTGATCATCTGCTTCTATGGGATCAATGAGCTCATACTCGATAATGTTTCGTGGCCATTTATTCTTGTTGTGGGTATTAGTACAACCTTATTAGGCATTAGTATTGTTGGACTAAATACACATTACACATGGCCAAAACAGAAGAAAAACTCTTCCTAGTTAAGACACCAATAAGGCAGAGGAAGGTATCATTATATCCTCTCGACTCAGAGTAAAGTGCGTTATCCCCCGCTCGTCTGTTTGCTCAATGGTAGCGACATACGGATGGGTTAAATTCACACACTCAACGACTCGATGAGTTTGAGGCGTTTTCACCCAAAAATCAAAGCTTTAGTTTGCCGACTTTCCTCGTCAAACCCCGTTTCAATCTCTTCCTGTGTCATATAAAGAATGTCATCCTTCACTTCATCGGCCAGCTGGCCATCGGGCGCTAACCTTGACGAATAACCATACTGCTCACATAAAGTATTGAACAGAATATACAGCTCATCAGCCTGGGAGAATTTAGCTCGATAGTCTAAGTTCATTTGATGAAGCTCGAATAGCCTCACCAGCAAATTCCCGCCCCTTCGTGCAATACTCATCATGGTCTTGATGTCTTTTTTGCATACGGCATACCTTGTTCGGCTCACCTGCGCTTTGAGATATTTCACGAGAATATCATTGCTTCTTTTTGGGGGAATAAACTGCTCTGGATACCCAAGATATTTATAATCATTCTTGGGGGGATATCTGTATTAGTCTTTCTCGCAGGCTGGCAAACAAATGAGCTGCTGAAGGTAAACTTCATGAGAAAAGCTATGTAGAATGCACATCTGAGCGAGAACTCACATTAAAATCTTCAAATTGGACGTATGTTTTAGACCCTAGTATGTGTGATTAAATCAGCCTGTAATTCTTTTGCATACAACACCTGCTAGCGCGTTTGTGCCCCAAAATTGCTTAGATTAAATACTCTGCACAATTCAGAGGGCGTGCGTTTACCCTACTAAAACTTATTCGATTAATTTGATAACTGTTCACTCCCGTCATTAGGCGACATCTTGCAGTCTAATTTCCCTTCATGTGTCATAAATTATTGATTATTAGTTGAGTTAATATGAAAATGACTGCACTATCGAAGGATGAAAAACGACCATTTGTCGTCTAATAAGCGTTAGTTTATCAGTGAAGATCATCACCCTAAATCCAATCCTAGGGTGAAATCTTAATTACAGGTGGTTCTGCGGAAGCTGTGATTGACCGAGTACAGCAACAACTAAAATGAAGCCATCTTCTTTTGTAAAGTAAGCGGTATGCTTGCCCACTGGGAAATAAAAACCACTTGGGTATATCTTATCGCAACTGCGACCAACAGCTGGGTTATCAGCAAGCATTTGAAACCCTGTTAGTAAGGTATCTTTGTAGCTTCTCCATTGCATCTCAGAGAAATTATTGACGGTATAGTTTTTGATTTTTTGTAAATGAGTCTGTGCTAATTTACTTAGCTTATATTTATTCTTTTGCATAATGGGTTATAAGGCGTTTAAAAAGCCTTCACCATCAACCACATTGCCTTGAGCTAAGTCTTGCTTAGCTGACTCGAAACAATGTCTCAGGTAATCAGTTTTCATTGCCTCCAGCTCTTCATAGTCCTTAATCGACATAACAACTACGGCATCTTTGCTATTTTTGCTAATTTTCACTGGCTCACGTTGAGCGCTCAGAAGTAACTCACCAAAATTACGTTTGGCATCATTTGCTGTTAATGTGTGCATGATTACTCTCCAAATCTGGAACCACAGTAAGATTATAGTGATTCGCATGAAATGGTCAATATAATTAAATCGTGTGATTTGTAAACTAACAAACGTTTAAGATTCCAAGATACTTTTTCTAATCTGATTGAAACCGTTTGGACTAAACAATCTAAACGGCTTCTGTCCAATTTTGAGTTATGCTACCAGCAGGCCTACTTGTGATCACCAAGCGATTCTGTCGTACCTTAATTACCAAGCGACTTTGTCATTACGTTAACT
>NZ_BSPW01000041.1 GCF_030161235.1 Vibrio zhanjiangensis
TGTAAGGATACGACAGAGTCGAATGGTATTTATCCCGTCAAGATCCCTCAGTAATGACAATTAAAGCTTTAACCGACCGCAAAAATGTAAAGCGATAAACCTCTCACTCGTTAACAATCAAAACATTATAAACGGCATATAAATGTGATGACGATTGCATATTGTGTCCTTGTTTGATTTTTTCCATGTAAACGAGTTTTAACACACCAATGAACTGTGATATTCGTACGCCGATTTATTAAAGGCAAACAGGGCATTTAGGTAATTATATGGATACTGTCTCAACAGCAGAGAGTCAAAACAAATTATCTCTCCTACAACTCACCCGCTCAACAGGCCCGGGCATTATAATGGCGACTGCTGCTGTTGGGGGATCTCATTTGGTGGCTTCCACTCAAGCGGGCGCCACCTATGGCTGGCAGATCGCGATAGTCATCTTGCTGATTAACCTGCTAAAATACCCCTTTTTTCGCGCCAGCATCCAATATACCGCAGCAACTGGCGAAAGTTTGGTCGAAGGCTATGCAAAACTTGGCCAAGCGTTTCTTTGGTTATTTTTAGGTGTATGCACTATATCTGGCATAGTAACTGCCTCAGCCTTGGTGTTATTTAGTGCCAATTTACTTGGCCATCTTTTACCTTTCGAATTATCATTAAGCAGCCTATCCATCATCATTGTGCTCGCCTGTCTAATCGCGCTGTCTTCTGGGCGCTATCGTGTGCTCAATACAATATCCAAAGTCATTATGCTTGTTCTAATACTGTCATTGGTCGCGGCACTGGCGTTAGCGGCAACTCAAACTCTTGATCACCCCGCTAGGGTGCAAGAGCAGACACCATGGTCTATAACAGCGATAGGCTTTATTATCGCCGCCATGGTATGGATGCCAGCCCCAATAGAAATATCCAGCGTAACTTCAGTATGGTTAAAAGACCAACTATCTGAGAATAAGGTTAGCACTAACTTCGCTTTACGGGATTTTAATGTTCATTATCTAGTTACCCTAGTATTAGCACTGGCGTTTTTGGCGCTTGGGGTTATGGTGTTTTACGGTAGTGGGCTGGAGTTTTCTCAATCCGGCGTTGAGTTTTCTAATCAATTGATTGAGGTTTATACATCCAGAGTTGGGCAATGGACCTATTGTATTATCGCAGCGGCGGCCTTTTTTTGTATCTTTGGTAGCACAATTACCGTTATCGATGGTTATGCACGCACTATTGCGGAGGCTCAGCGTTTATTGCAAGAGCGCGAAGAAATCAATCACAAGACGTCGGTGATCTGGATGGTATTAATTGCCTTTGCGGCACTGGCTCTCATTTTGTTCTGGTTTTCTTCGGTATTGTCGATTCTCTATTTCAGCTTAACTCTTGCCTTTATTACCACGCCATTTTTTGCCCTACTGAACTTTATTCTGGTATCCAAAACAAATTTACCCAAACCTTTTGCATTAACTAAACCGATGAAATGGCTCTCGATAGCAGGGCTTATCTATTTGTTTGGCTTTTTGGCGATCTACTTTTGGTGGAATTGGTTGATATAACAGAATTAAACACAAAAGGCCTGATTCGAGACAATATCAAAATCAGGCCTTGTTTTTTTGTATAGGAAAAGCGCTTAGTTATGCGACACCACAATTAAGCGCAATGAATCAAGTTGATATTGAGCTTTAGCAATATAGGCTTCTAACTGAGTTATTTGCTCTTCTATCGCGCTTAGTTCCTCATCACGGATATTTGGATTGACGGCTTTTAAGGCCTGCAAACGTTCAAGCTCGGCATTCAAACTGGCTTTCATTTCAGTTTGCGCCTGATTGCGTATCGCAGTGACCTTATCAACCACGATGGATTCACCTGCTGTGATCATTTGGTGTATCTGCGGCTGAACAGATGACACCAACTTGGTCGCCATATGGCGCCCCACAGGACTAAGCTGACGGTTGAAACTTTCAAACTCAACCTGCTCAGACAAATCACTGCCCTTACCATCTAACATTAAACGAATCGGAGTGGCAGGCAAAAATCGGCTAATGCCACTGCGCTTTGGTGCTTGCGCATCCACTTTGTAAATCAGCTCAAGTAACATGGTGCCAACCGGCAATGCCTTGTTCTTAAGCAAAGAAACCGCTGCTGTGCCCACCCCTTCGCTCATCAGGAGATCAATTCCCCCTTGGATCATGGGGTGCTCCCAACTGATAAAGTTCATATCTTCGCGAGATAACGCCGTATTACGATCAAAAGTGATCGTCGCCCCTTCATAGGGTAGGCCAGGGTAACTTGGCACCATCATGTGCTCAGATGGCGTAACCACTATGGCGTTTTCACCTTTATCGTCCTGATTAAGGCCGATAGTATCAAACAGACTTAACGCAAAGGTGACCAGATTGGTATCCCCATCTGTTGCCGCAATGTTATCGACAATTTGCTGCGCTTTCTCACCACCATTTGAGTGCATTTCAAGTAAACGGTCGCGGCCTTGTTCAAGTTGTGACTTTAAGGTTTGATTCATGGCCGCAGATTGGCTGATCACGTCATCGAGTTCTGTGATATCACCTGATGCTAACATGTCAATTAAGCGACCTGAAAACTCATCATATACCGCTCGGCCAGTTGGACAAGTATCGGCAAACGCATTCAAACCTTCATCAAACCAGCGCGCTAAAATTGCTTGTGATGTTTGCTCCAAATAGGGAACGTGAATATCAATATCTCTGCTTTGACCAATGCGGTCAAGACGACCGATACGCTGCTCAAGCAAATCAGGATTAAACGGTAAATCAAACATCACCAGTTGGTTAGCAAACTGGAAGTTGCGCCCTTCAGAACCGATTTCACTGCAAATCAGCACCTGAGCTCCGCCCTCTTCCTGAGCAAAATACGCCGCTGCTTTGTCTCGTTCAAGAATCGACATGCCCTCATGAAACACGGTAGCACGAATACCTTCACGTTCACGTAGCGCCTGTTCCAGTTGCAGAGCCGTTGTCGCTCGCGAAGCAATCACTAGAATTTTTTCACTGCGCTTTTGCTTAATTTTTTCAATCAGCCAATTGACTCGCGAATCAAATTGCCACCAGCTGGCTTCTTCCCCTTCAAATTCTTGAAAAATTTCTTCAGGGTAGAGATTTTTCACAGCGCGCGCTTCTGGGCTTATTTTCCCGCCAATTAAACCAGAAACACGCATTGAAGTGGTGTATTGAGTCGGTATTGGCATTGGCAGTAAGTGGACATTGCGAACAGGGAAGCCCTTTATCGCTGCACGAGTATTACGAAACAGAACTCGACCTGTACCATGGCGATCCATAAGGTTATCGATCAGCTCTTGGCGCGCCTTGGCTTTTTCTGCTTCTTCAGTATCACTTTCAATAATACGGAATAACGGCTCCACATCTTGCTCTGTCAGCAGTTCAGTGATCTGATTTTTGGCGTCATTGGATAAAGACTCTCCAGAGAACAAGGCACTCACAGAATCCGCGACAGGGGCATATTGCTCCTCTTCCTCAACAAAAGCTTGGTAATCGTAAAATCGGTCAGGGTCGAGTAAGCGCAGACGCGCAAAATGGCTTTCGCGGCCAAGCTGCTCTGGGGTTGCCGTCAGCAATAACACTCCGGGTGTATTTTCAGCCAAGCCTTCAATTACTTGGTACTCGCGGCTTGGTTTTTCCGGACTCCATTCGAGATGATGAGCTTCATCGACAACCAGTAAATCCCACTCCCCTTCTAATGCCTGCTCAAAACGCTGGCGACTCTTGCGCAGAAAATCTAATGAACACAATACATATTGCTGGGTATCAAATGGATTGTCAGCATCAGCAAATGCTTCAATGCAGCGCTCTTCATCAAAAATAGAAAAATGCAAATTGAAACGACGCATCATCTCCACTAACCATTGATGCTGCAGTGTTTCCGGTACCACAATCAAAATACGTTCAGCTCGTCCAGCCAACACTTGCTGATGGATAATCATCCCAGCTTCAATGGTTTTACCTAAACCAACTTCATCTGCAAGCAGGACGCGCGGCGCATGTCGACGTCCTACTTCATGGGCAATATATAACTGGTGTGGAATCAAGCCAGCGCGCATACCACACAATCCGCGCATCGGACTCTTGTGCTGCTGATACTGATTTAGTAATGCTCGATAGCGCAACACAAAATTGTCCATTCGATCAATTTGGCCTGCGAACAATTTATCTTGTGGTTTGTTAAAACGAATTTGGTTGCTGAGCATAATCTCGCGCAGAGCAACCTCTTTTTCACCTGTATCTTCACGCGTTCCAAAGTAGGTATACAAACCTTGCTCTTCAACAACCCGCCCAACGTTAAGTGACCATCCTTCTTGACTATCTACAAGGTCACCCGTGTTAAATGTCACACGGGTGACAGGCGCATCGTTACGAGAGTAAACCCGGTTTTCTTCGGACGCTGCAAACATAAGTGTTACAGTACGATTGTCCAATGCAACCACAGTTCCTAAACCTAAATCGCTTTCCGTATCGCTGATCCAGCGCTGGCCCAAAGCAAATGTCATGAATCGACTACCTCACCTGTTGAATTCAAAAAATGGGTCTAATTATCTTAGTTATTCTTGCGCGACGTGACCGTTTGATAACAGGAAAATGATAACCCGTCATCACGCAAAAAAGGCCGCTAATATTACTTTAAGCTGTGATATTGGTCACGTACAAACACCTCAAAAAACAACAATTTTTTCTCCATCTTTTGCATGACATCAAACTGTAAGAAAAGAGTGGCAGTTCTGGAAGGGAGAGTTGCAGATCTGGATTATACTCAGAATTGATAGTGCAAAATTTGGCGTCAATTTTTCGACTGGCATAATAAATGCATTATTGATATGACGATCAACACGGGTTTGTAGCATAACAGCTAACCGACAGCGATCTCTAAGCGACTTAGCGTCTTGCTACAAGCCAACGCAAGTAAGCCAAAAAACAAGCGATTGTGATTGGCATTTTAGCCGTATCTCGGCAAGGAGACGCTTATGGGTGACACGGATCGGAAACTTTTTGTCCTAGACACCAACATCCTTCTTCATGAACCTTTAGCTATTTATTCCTTTCAAGAACACGATGTTGTCATACCTATGACAGTCCTTGAAGAACTCGACCGAATCAAGGACAGTAAACGCGATGTTGCTCGCGATGCCCGTGTGGCCATCAGAGCAATGGAAGCCATGTTCAAAGATGCCACCCCTGACGAAATTTCCGAAGGGATTCCAATTAACCGAGATAAAGAACGCACGGGACATATCTCCATTCTTGCCGACTTTGAATTACAGGAAACCGTCAAAGCCTTTGCCGATAAAGCCGGTGACAATCGTATCCTCAATGCGGTTTTGTACTTACAAAATAAACGAGCACCGCGAGAAGTGATTTTAATCACCAAAGACATCAATATGCGCTTGCGTGCTAAGGGCGCTGGCGTTCGTTTTGTGGAAGATTATCGTACCGACCAACTGATTGATGATGTCCAATACCTAACCAAAGGATTCCAACAAATTGAAGGCGATTTTTGGAGCAACGTTGATCAAGTTGAAAGCAAAACGCTTGCTGGTCACACCTATCACATACTCGACCGAGAACCCTTCGAACCAACCTACATTAATCAATACGTTATCGATGAGAACAGTGATTTTGCAGGACGTGTTGAAGATATAAAACCCGATAAGATCACCATCAAAGATCTGAGTCGAGAGCGAATGTTGAACCGCCGAGCATGGGATATTACGCCAAAAAATATTTACCAAGGGATGGCACTAGACGCTCTGCTTGATCCCGACATTGATCTCGTCATCATGACCGGTGCAGCAGGAAGTGGTAAAACTCTGCTTGCTCTCGCATCCGCCCTTGAACAAACCATAGAAAAAGGGATGTTCGATAAAATCATAGTCACTCGAAACACACCAGACATTGGTGAGTCCATCGGTTTCTTACCCGGCACCGAGGAAGAAAAAATGCTGCCTTGGCTTGCCGCCGTCACCGACACTTTAGAGGCCTTACATAAAAACGATCATTGTACGGAAGGGTCGCTAAAGTACATTTGCGATAAAGCCAACATACAGTTTAAATCGATTAACTTTATGCGTGGACGCTCAATTCAAAATGCTTTTGTACTGCTTGATGAGTGCCAAAATTTAACTGCTTCACAGATTAAAACCATTATTACTCGCTGCGGCGAAGGGACTAAAATCGTCTGCTCGGGTAACTTAGCGCAGATCGACTCTCACTACCTTACTCCAGTTACATCGGGGTTAACCTACATGGTTGAACGCTTCAAAAACTTTGAAGGAAGCGCTAATGTCCACCTCAACGGGGTGGTTAGAAGCCGCTTAGCGGAGTTTGCTGAAGAAAATTTATAACCTTCCATCGCGGGATACTCTAAGTATCCCGCAAATAATTATTCACAAATAGAACATATTTAGTTATAAATAGCCTTAGCGAATTTTACACTCTGGGGTTACCATGGCTTTCAACCTACGCAATAGAAATTTTCTCAAATTACTCGACTTCTCACCAAAAGAGATTCAGTTTTTAATCGATTTGGCCGCCGATCTTAAAAAGGCTAAGTATGCAGGCACTGAACAAAAAAAACTCAGCGGAAAAAACATCGCTTTGATTTTTGAAAAGGCCTCAACTCGAACTCGCTGTGCTTTTGAAGTCGCAGCCTTTGATCAAGGGGCTCAAGTCTCTTACATTGGACCATCTGGCTCTCAAATTGGTCATAAAGAATCGATGAAAGACACCGCTCGAGTACTGGGAAGAATGTATGATGGTATTGAGTACCGGGGTTTTGAACAAAACATTGTTGAAGAGTTAGGGCAATATGCGGGAGTTCCTGTCTGGAATGGTTTAACCAATGAGTTTCATCCTACCCAAATTCTCGCCGATTTGCTGACAATGATGGAACACAGTAGAGGTAAGCAACTGCATGAAATTAGCTTCGCTTATTTAGGCGATGCGCGCAATAACATGGGGAACTCATTACTGGTCGGCGCCGCTAAAATGGGGATGAACATTAGACTTGTTGCACCTAAAGCCTATTGGCCAGAAAACGATCTTGTGCAAACCTGTCAGCTGCTTGCTTTACAAACTGGCGGAAAAATCACCCTTACCGAAAACGTCGATGAGGGCGTAAAGGGTTGCGATTTTCTCTACACCGATGTTTGGGTCTCTATGGGCGAAGCACCACAGGCTTGGGATGAGCGAGTCACCCAACTGAAACCTTATCAGGTCAATATGGATGTCATAGAAAAGACTGGTAACCCAAATGTGAAATTTATGCACTGCCTACCGGCTTTTCATAATGACGAAACGACAATAGGTAAAGAAGTTGCCGAAAAATATGGTATGAGCGGGTTAGAAGTCACAGAGGAAGTCTTTGAATCCACATATTCCATCGTCTTTGATGAAGCAGAAAACCGCATGCACACGATTAAAGCTGTGATGGTTGCCACCTTGGGTTCGTAATCTCTACAATATTTGCACTTTCAGGCTTCGACGTAAACGCTTGCGTTGGTCTCTCTTCAGCGTATAATGCTGAGCAATTTGTCTGGAGGTAGTGACCAAATGCCACGTAAAGGTGCTCAACAAAGCGATTTACATAGGGTAAGCCCAAACGCTTACTGGTCTGGTCTTTTTGCTATTTCCACTGATTTTTAAAGCCTCCCTTTAGGGGGGCTTTTTTATTGCCTAACATGCAGATGGGACGATGATTATGACCAATACGCTTTACAACAAGCACATTATCTCAATTCCAGAACTTTCTCGTAATGAGCTGGAACTGATTGTCAAAACCGCAGGTCAACTCAAAGCAGAGCCAAACCCGACTCTGATTAAGGACAAAGTGATCGCAAGCTGCTTTTTTGAACCATCAACCCGCACTCGCCTCTCTTTTGAAACAGCAATACAACGTATAGGTGGTAGCGTTATTGGTTTTGATAACGGCGGTAATACTTCTTTAGCGAAAAAAGGCGAAACCCTATCAGACTCCGTTCAGGTTATCTCCTCTTACGTTGACGCCTTTGTTATGCGCCATCCACAAGAAGGTGCTGCACGCCTAGCTTCTGAGTTCTCCCATGGAGTTCCGGTTATTAATGCAGGTGACGGAGCAAATCAACACCCGACTCAAACTCTGCTCGATTTGTTCTCCATTGCAGAAACGCAAGGCAGACTAGACAACCTCAACGTTGCCTTTGTGGGCGATCTCAAATACGGTCGCACTGTGCATTCATTGACACAAGCTTTAGCAAAGTTCAATCATGTTCGATTCTACTTCATTGCTCCCGATGCCCTAGCCATGCCAGATTATATTTGTGAAGAGCTGGATGAAGCGGGCATCCAGTACAGTATGCATACCGATATGGAAAGTGTTATTCCTGAACTGGATATTTTGTATATGACTCGGGTGCAAAAAGAACGCTTCGATGAATCAGAATATGCCCATATTAAATCGGCCTACATTCTAACCTCATCATTGCTTGAAGGAGCAAGGGAGAACCTTAAAGTCCTTCATCCACTGCCACGCGTTGATGAGATTACAGTCGATGTGGACAAAACGCCACACGCCTATTACTTCGAACAAGCAGAAAACGGTGTTTATGCTCGTGAAGCATTACTTGCTCTTGTCCTCAACAAAACGCTGTAATCGGGAGAATTATCATGACAAAAGAAACTCAATTGCAGGTTGAAGCCATTAAGAACGGCACGGTTATCGACCATATCCCTGCTCAAATTGGTATCAAAGTACTCAAATTGTTTTCCATGCACAAATCTAAGCAGCGCGTCACTATCGGCTTGAACTTACCTTCGTCTGCTCTTGGACACAAAGATTTACTTAAAATCGAAAACGTCTTTATCAGCGAAGAACAAGCGAGCAAACTGGCTCTATATGCCCCTCATGCGACGGTAAATCAAATTGAAAACTACGAGGTAGTGAAGAAGTTGGCGCTCGATTTACCCGAACAAATTAACAACGTATTTGAATGCCCCAATAGCAACTGCATTACTCACAATGAACCCGTGGAAAGCAGCTTTAAGGTGTTTGAGAAAAAAGACGACATCCGTCTTAAATGTAAGTATTGCGAAAAAGTATTCTCTCGCGAGATAGTGACAGAGCGTTAATGTTCTTAACTGTCTGATGGCTTCACATCCCTGCTTTTTCGAGCAGGGATTTTTCTTTACGCCGTGATGCTTTCACGGCAGACTAAGTTTTTCAAACACGTTACACCCCTTCACAGATGGAATATAACAATGACTAAAGTACTTCATACAAATTCTGCCCCTGCCGCGATTGGCCCATATGTCCAAGGCGTTGATTTAGGTAGCATGGTCCTGACGTCGGGCCAAATCCCCGTTGATCCTGCAAACGGTGAAGTGTCTTCCGATATTGCACAGCAAGCTCTACAATCTTTGAATAACGTTAAAGCCGTTGTAGAAGCTTCCGGTTTGACTGTGTCTGATATCGTCAAAATGACGGTATTCGTTAAAGACCTTAATGATTTCGGAACCGTGAATGAAGTGTACGGTAAATTCTTTGACGACCACGACGTCGCGCACTACCCAGCTCGCTCCTGTGTCGAAGTCGCTCGTTTACCAAAAGATGTCGGCATTGAGATTGAAGCCATTGCAGTTCGCAAGTAAGCGATAGCATCAAACGCGAGCCAAATGGCTCGCTCTATTGACTAACCGTATTTGCTGCATCCTGCTTGGATCTGTAGTTCATCGATCAACTCACTGATCTCGGCCGAAAATTGGTAGTGAGAGGTCCGCTCTTCAAGTAACACTGTGTTGTTTTGCGCATCAATCGCTAGCACTTTGCCCACGCCTTGCGCAAACCCTACCCACATCCCTTTCTCAATGTCACCTATGTCCATACTTGTATCTCCTTATTCACTGACTTTTATACAGTTCAATAAATAATAAAGATCAAAAAAGGCCGACGAATGTCAGCCTTTGTCAGCGAAAATTGGGGCTCGCTTATTTAGCGAAATCAACACCAATTTGAATATCACCATTGAGTGTATCTAGCATGCCGTCAAGCGCACTTTTTTCAAACGCGCTCAATTCACCATAGCTCAATACCTCTTCTACGCCATTTTTGCCTAACTTGACTGGCTGAGCAAAGAATGTAGCATGTTCACCATTACCCTCAACGTACGCATAATCGATGACTTCTTCACCTTGAAGTGCCTTGACGAGAGAAAGACCAAATCGGCATGCCGCTTGTCCCATAGACAGAGTTGCAGAACCGCCACCAGCTTTAGCTTCAACCACTTCTGTTCCTGCATTCTGGATACGTTTTGTTAATGCTTCCACTTCGTCTGAACTAAATTCAACACCCTTAACTTGAGAAAGAAGAGGCAAAATAGTCACGCCTGAATGACCACCAATAACAGGTACTTTTACATCACTTGGTGCCTTACCTTTCAGTTCAGCAACAAATGTTTCTGAGCGAATAACATCAAGTGTAGTCACACCAAACAAACGTCTCTTGTCATAAACGCCTGCTTTTTTGAGTACTTCTGCTGCGATTGGAACAGTTGTATTAACAGGGTTAGTAATAATACCAACCAGAGCGTTAGGACAAACCTTGGCAATTCTTTCTGCAAGAGATTTAACAATACCCGCATTGACATTAAACAAGTCGGCGCGATCCATACCTGGTTTGCGAGCAACGCCTGCTGAAATAAGGACAATATCTGCACCTTCAAGTGCTGGCGTTGGATCTTCACCTGAATAGCCTTTTATGGAAACAGGTGTTGGGATATGACTTAAGTCAGCAGCAACACCTGGTGTAACAGGCGCAATATCATACAGAGCAAGATCTGAACCAGCAGGAAGATGGTTTTTCAGTAAAAGGGCTAAGGCTTGACCGATGCCACCAGCGGCACCAATAACGGCTACTTTCATCGTAGTTCTCCTTGAGATGGGATCTCTTTATAAGTCTTAAGATGCGTTGAAATCAATGCTGTCCAAAACTATAGCAATCACATACTGATTACAATCAATTAACGTCAGCTTTGCGACCTTGCGCAACACTGTCAAAGCCCGCTTGACACAAGCATTTTTGAGCTCCAGCTGCATTCTAAATCCTTGTATATAAATCTGAATTATACTCGCTGTAAATTACGCCAGTTTACAGTGATAGCTCAGACATAATTCAGTCTCAATATTGGCACATGGTGAATAGCTATGCGAGAATATGCACTTAATCTTTGTAATAACTAAGGCTGGATAAAAAATGCGCCACTCAGAAAAACAAGATAATCTCGTGCGAGCCTTCAAAGCCCTATTAAAGGAAGAACGTTTTGGATCACAAGGCGATATTGTGGAAGCACTTAAAAATGAGGGCTTTGATAATATCAATCAATCCAAAGTTTCGCGAATGCTAACAAAGTTTGGTGCCGTGCGTACCCGCAATGCAAAAATGGAAATGGTTTATTGCTTGCCAGCAGAACTTGGCGTTCCAACTGTGTCTAGCTCATTACGTGAGTTGGTGTTGGATATTGACCACAACATCGCACTTGTTGTTATTCATACTGGCCCCGGTGCGGCTCAATTGATCGCGCGTCTTCTCGATTCTCTCGGTAAATCTGAAGGTATCTTAGGCGTAGTTGCCGGAGACGATACTATCTTTATTACTCCAACGCTCAACATCACCACAGAACAGCTATTTAGATCTGTGTGTGAATTATTTGAATATAAAGGCTAAAAATTTTCATAAGAAAAAAATATGAGTCGCAAAGGCATATAACTGGCGTGACTCCAATCACATCTTAGGAAAATCTATTCTCATCAAAAAAAACCAATAAATATATGTTTTATATAGAAAAAAATATAAATAAAAAGCAAAAATATTGGGTGACAAAAATATAAACACACCATATTTTTTAACAATTATTAAATTGAAGACAAAATATTTGATATTATTTTGCCACTTTTTCAACACACGGATTGAAAAAGATGCCGTTTTCGTGACTCGAAAACTTCCGCGGCAATTTACCCTGCTGTAGGACAAATAATGTATAAAGGAAGGGAAATTCATGGCATTAAATAAATTGATTAAAGTTGGTGCAATCGCAGCAGCCGTAATCGGAACTGGTACTGTTAGCGCTCAAGAGTTTATCACTATCGGAACGGGCTCAGTGACAGGAGTTTACTACCCCACTGGCGGTGCTATTTGTAAACTCGTTAATAAGGGCCGCAAAGAGCATAATATTCGTTGCTCAGTAGAATCGACAGGTGGCTCAATATACAACGTCAATACCATTCGAGCAGGTGAACTTGACTTTGGTATTGTTCAGTCTGACTGGCAGTATCACGGCTATAATGGGACCAGTAAGTTTGCTGAGCAAGGCCCATACAAGAAGCTGCGCGCAGTGTTTTCTTTGCATACAGAACCTTTTAATATCATTGCGCGTTCAGATTCTAAAATTGACAACATTTCCGATCTCAAAGGTAAGCGCGTCAATATTGGCAACCCAGGCTCTGGCGACCGTGCCACTATGGGCGTTGTTATGCAGGCTATGGGATGGACAAATGATAGCTTTAAGCTTGCTTCTGAGCTAAAAGGATCTGAGCGTTCACAAGCATTGTGTGACAACAAGATCGACGCGTTCGTGTACGTAGTTGGACACCCAAACGGTTCTATAAAAGAAGCAACGACGTCTTGTGATGCAAAACTGATTTCTGTAACAGGCCCCGAGATCGACAAAATTGTTGCCGATAATCCATATTATGCCTTTAGCTCAGTACCTGCTGGTATGTATCGCGGTACAGACAAAGACGTCAACAGCTTTGGCGTTGCAGCAACTATGGTAACCACTTCTGATGTCTCGGATGAAGTTGCATACAACGTTGCTAAGTCTGTGTTTGAAAACTTTGATACATTCAAACGTCTGCATCCTGCATTTGCTAACCTGAAAAAAGAGGAAATGGTAAAAGCGGGGCTTTCTATCCCTCTTCACCCTGGTGCTGAAAAATACTACAAAGAAGTGGGTTTGTTGAAGTAACCGTTATGCTCAGCTAACAGCAAGTGTCTAGGACAAGACGTGACTTATCCCTAGGTACTGGTTCAACAAGAGGAGTTTCATATTTTTGAAACTCCTTCCTACTCTTACCTATCACAGCATAATATTCAGCACGTAAAAGTTGCTTAGCGTGCAAAAATAACAATACCAATTCAAACTCTTAATAATCATAAACAGACAGGCCATATATAATAAGGATTTAGTACATGTCGAAGACCTCTTCTCCGACTCAAGATGTGCAAGAAATGGTGGCTCAAGCCGATACTGGAGCTCGCTCTCCTAAAGGAATTTCGGCGCGCATCCTGTGGTTTACACCTCTATGTTGGTCATTATTCCAACTTTGGTACGCATCTCCTCTACCCTTCATCTTTGATTTTGGCGTACTCAATGACACCGAAGCACGTTCAATACATTTAATGTTCGCCATATTTTTGGCTTTTACCGCTTATCCGGCGATGAAAAGCTCTCCTCGCAACAGAATTCCGGTAACTGATTGGCTTTTGGCCTTGATCAGCAGTTTCTCAGCGGGATATATCTACATTTTTTATACCGAACTGGCTGGTCGTTCAGGTGCACCAACCACAGCCGATATCGTTATTGCCGTAGTCGGGATGATTCTGCTGCTTGAGGCTACTCGTCGGGCTCTCGGCCCTCCACTAATGGTGGTTGCCGCTGTATTTTTATTGTATGTCTTTGGCGGACCTTATATGCCAGATGTGATAGCGCATAAAGGTGCAAGTCTTAGTAAAGCCATGTCTCATCTATGGCTCACTACTGAGGGAGTATTTGGGGTTGCGCTGGGCGTTTCATCGTCTTTCGTCTTTCTATTCGTTCTTTTCGGCGCCATGTTAGAGCGCGCAGGCGCAGGTGCTTATTTCATCAAGGTTGCCTTTTCTTTACTCGGTCACATGAGAGGGGGACCAGCCAAAGCGGCTGTGGTCGCCTCTGGTCTATCAGGCATAGTATCAGGCTCATCAATCGCCAATGTCGTGACGACAGGTACATTCACTATCCCATTGATGAAAAAGGTAGGCTTTCCAGGAACTAAGGCAGGGGCCGTTGAAGTTGCCGCCTCAACCAATGGCCAGCTTACGCCTCCAATCATGGGTGCCGCTGCATTTCTGATGGTAGAATATGTTGGCATTTCTTACGTGGAAGTCATCAAAGCAGCCATTCTTCCAGCCTTAATTTCCTATATCGCACTTATCTACATTGTCCACTTGGAAGCTTGCAAGGCTGGTATGCAAGGTCTCCCGCGGCGTCACACACCAACCATAGTTCAAAGTCTACTGTCTTTCACTGGAACTATTTTGGGTCTATGTGTAATCAGCGCAGCCGTTTACTACGGGGTAGGATGGACGAAAAACGTATTTGGAGAGGCTGCAACTCCTATCGTCGTATTCATCTTAATTCTCACCTACATTGTGCTTATTAGTATTTCAGCCAAGAATGCCCATGAAGGAGAGCTGGACGTTAATGCAGAGCTAACCGAAGTTCCAGATCCTGGGCCAACCATTAAGTCTGGCCTCCACTATCTGTTACCCATTGTCGTTTTAGTTTGGTGCTTGACAGTAGAGCGCTTTTCACCGGGATTATCAGCATTCTGGGCAACGGTGTTTATGATCTTTATTATCATCACTCAACGCCCTCTCATGTCACTCATATCAAAACAAGGAAATGCAGTTGCAGAGACACGCGCAGGCTTTGTAGATTTATTAGAAAGCTTGGTATCCGGCGCTCGCAATATGATAGGGATCAGTGTCGCCACAGCTGCTGCTGGAACGGTGGTTGGTGCAGTAACACTTACCGGTATTGGCCTCGTCATGACTGACTTCGTCGAATTTATATCCGGCGGTAATATAATTTTGATGTTACTGTTTACCGCGGTCATTAGCTTGATTCTCGGTATGGGCTTACCAACAACCGCAAATTATATTGTTGTATCCACTCTTATGGCTCCGGTTATCGTCACATTGGGAGCGCAAAGCGGAGTCATCATTCCACTGATTGCGGTGCACTTATTTGTCTTTTATTTCGGGATCTTAGCGGATGACACACCGCCTGTTGGACTGGCCGCTTTTGCCGCTGCTGCAATCGCAAAATCCGACCCAATCAGAACGGGTATTCAAGGGTTCACTTACGATATTCGTACCGCCATTTTACCTTTTATGTTCATTTTCAATACTCAACTACTCTTGCTAGGTATTGATACATGGTGGCATCTGTTGCTGACCATAGCATCATCTATTGCAGCCATGCTTATTTTCTCAGCAGCAACTCAAGGCTGGTGGTTTACCAAAAATAAATGGTGGGAAACCATTCTATTACTGCTGCTCACCTTTACTTTCTTCCGCCCCGGTTATTGGTGGGATCACATTTATCCCGCCAAAGAAAGTCACCCTGGCACGGATATCCGACAAATTGCCCAAAAGCTACCTATCGGACAAGATATGGAGATTTTGGTTTCCGGGCAAAACCTCGAAGGTGAATCGGTGGCTAAAACAGTCCGTCTACCTTTTGATGATCAAGCTCAATCCGCAGATGATCGTATTCGCTCTATGGGACTTGTATTAAAACAAGTTGAAGATAAAGTCGTGGTTGATATGGTCGAGTTTGGTAGCCCAGCAGAAGCAGCTGGCGTTGACTTTGATTGGGAAGTACGTTCTGTCATCACAACAGCAGATCGACCAATGAAAGAATGGGTATTCGTCCCGGCACTATTGCTGCTTATTGGTTTGGCAATCAACCAAAAACGGCGCATACGCAAAGATGCACTTGCCCAAAGCGCGTGTTAAATAGGACGTCACATAATAATAATAACTTAAGCTACACTTACTACCGAGCCAAAGTAAACTCTTCGTTGGCTCGGTTTACATGAGAGAATACCCAATGTACAAACATGTTCTTGTTCCTGTCGACTTAAACGACAATGGTTTCTCAGATAAAGCACTTGAGGTTGCTATCTGGCACGCCAAACATTCTCCAGCAAAACTTCACTTACTTAATGTGTTGCCTGGCATTCACATGTCGATGGTGGCGACTTACTTTCCAAAAGATGCGGCAGCGAAAATGAAGCAAGATGTAGAAAAACAGCTTGAACAATTCGCCAGTACCCATATTCCAGAACATATTTCATATCAAACCCATGTGGTTGAAGGAAAGCCTTACTCCGCTATTATTGATTGCGCCAAGAAAGTTCAGGCTGAGCTCATTGTTATGCCAAGCCATAAACGTTCCAAATTAGACAAAGTGATGTTAGGTTCTGTCGCAAGCAAAGTTGTTGAAAACTCGCCAATCAACGTGCTTGTGATAAAACCACAGGGCTAAATAGCTTATTGAGCATGACGCTGACACACTTCATTTAATAGTTAATAACGATTAATAATATAGTTTCAATCAATTTTAACTAGTGAAAATAATAATCAATAATGATTCTATCGAAACCATGATGGGATCATTTGATGAAAAAAACATTAACTTTTGCCTCAATTCATTTCACCATCGCGTTTAGCGTCGCTTACGTTCTTACTGGTGATATTCTTATTGGCAGCCTAATTGCGATGATCGAACCCATGGTCAACACTGTAGCCTTTTACTTCCATGAGCGTCTGTGGCAGACAGTGAGCTATCTTAAGAAAAAGAACAGTGCGACAGGATTAAAAACAACCAGTTTTGCAGTCGTTCATTTTAGTGTCGCATTCACTGTTGCCTATTTGTTATCAGGAAGCTGGTTAGTAGGAGGCTTGATGGCTGCCGTTGAGCCAAGCATCAATACTCTGGCTTATTATTTCCACGAACGTGTATGGACTCGTAAACAAAGTCTTGTGAGCGCTAAGCAAGCTCTACAAGTGTAAACGTATTTAGACGGGAAAATGCGTTACGCAAAGATCTTCACTCAGCCCGATAGAAAATTTTTGCGTTTGTCCATCAAGAATGACTTCTAGAGAATACAGGTTATTCGACTGCGGATGATTAGCGTCAAAGTATATTGGCGCTTCAACCTGAAAAAGAGCACTCACATGGTTATTACGAACATCGATGGGCAATTGATAGCTCATGCCGTTGAATTTCACCATAGCGGATAACAATCCCGGAGCATAAGTTGTATAGTGTAAGTCAACCATAAATTCACAGCCTCCTCCGTGATGCCATATCTGCTCTGTGACCACATGTTCAAGACGAACATGGCGAATAAACTGCAAATAGGGTGCTTTCCAAATGCCAACTCTTGGATCACACTTCAAATAAACCGGCTCACCAAGCTGGCAAATATCAAGTTTATCTTCTTCAAGTAGCAGGTCATCATCCTCTTCAATGAGCAGAATCTCAAATCGGTTGCGACCAAGTTGCATGTGCGGGCGAATATCTTTTTTGTATTCAGTTTGCGAGCCATCACAATCAAATAAGGCAACCCCATTAAGCCGAACTTCCGCATGAGCATTGATACCGCCAAGTACCAAGTCAACCGATGGATAAGCCATCATCGCCTCATCAACGTCTATATCGTGCATGAGGTGCCATTCCTGAGCCGCTATGTCATCTTCAGACAGCGAGCTTGGCAGCTTATCACTCAGAGGAGCCGGAAAAAGGATGTCATCTTGCGGAATAGAAATATCCGTCAGTGGCGAAAGCTGCCAAAGACCAGCAAGTGATAACTGCATAAAACCCTATAGCCCGATCGTAAAAGGAGAATTATAAAGTAATTGAAAGTTGGACAATACTTAAAATCTCGCAAATAAAAAAAGAAAAACCAGCATTGGTGCTGGTTCTCGCCAAAAAATAAAAATTAATCTTCCTCGTCATCTTCAGGATACAGAGCATCTTCACCTTCGTAATAGGTACCCCAGCCATCATAGATAATGTCATATTTTTCAGCCAGATGAATGAGCTTTTCCACTTGGGAATCTATCGTTTCAGCATTTAATGCCGATTCCATAGTCGCATCACAACACAGCAGCTTATTACCATCTTCGTCTTCCGTTTCCTCAGCTTCTAGAACTTCAAAACCCATTTTAAACGCTTCAACCGCGGCTTTTTCTAACGTTTCAAAATTTTCTGCAAACAGATGATGCTCAATATCATATAGCGCATCTGGATCACTCCCATCTTCCAACAAAGCTTGGATGATATCGCGAGTTTCCTCCTTTTGAATCTCAATTAATTCTTCAACTGATAGATATTCGTCTTCATGAGACATAAGTCGGCTCCAGATAGTAACAGTATTGTTGGAAAGTTAATGGCAAGGAATATCGCATGGTTCTCGTCAAATTACTACCCACAATCATGGTGTCAAAGCAACTTGATTCGCCCGCTCAAGCGAGATTGGAACATAACCACCTCACAACCAGCAAAATTTAACATTTTTTTATCATCAACTATATTCAGAATTATCTACCGTTGCTTACTTGCCCTTATAAACCACTTAAATGCGTTTTTATATTTTAGTTGTGCATATATTCATTGAACCAACAAATGAATATAAATATAGTTTGATGTAAATTATTGCTTCAAGCTTGCATAGCTATGCTTAAATCATTTTTAATCTGTCAGCAATCACAATAAATAGCAACGAATATTGACGCATTGTTATCCCTGCTGTTTAAGCCATCATTATAGGTTTGAATGGTTAAAATACAGACCAAAATCAGCACATAAAACCAGAAAAAATCCTTAATATAGGTTTTATCTCCAACAATCGCACTTGCATCTTGATAACAAGCTTGTCATAAATAGATAATGGAAATTATTGTAAGGATGCAGAATGAGTAAGTTATATGTAGGTTCAGAAGTCGGCCAATTGAGACGAGTTCTGTTAGCGCGTCCAGAACGAGCGCTGACCCACTTAACACCTTCAAACTGCCACGAACTACTGTTTGACGATGTTCTTGCCGTAGAAGCGGCAGGAGAAGAGCATGATCAATTTGCACAGACACTAATAAATCAGGGTGTTGAGGTTCTACTTCTTCATGACTTATTGGTAGAAACACTGTCAGTAAAAGAAGCCAAAGAATGGTTATTAGATACCCAAATATCTGATTTTCGTTATGGTCCCACTTTTGCTAGGGATTTGCGCCATTATTTATCCGATATGGATAATGAACATTTAGCCACTGTCCTTTTAGGCGGCTTGGCATATTCGGAGTTACCTATTCATTCCGCTTCAATGCTACCTAAAATGCATCGCCCATTGGACTTTGTGATAGAACCTCTACCTAATCACCTGTTTACTCGCGACACCTCTTGCTGGGTGTATGGCGGTGTATCTCTAAACCCAATGATGAAGCCAGCAAGGCAGCGAGAAACGAATCATTTGAGAGCCATCTACCGTTGGCATCCTGTGTTTGCTGGGCAAGATTTCATTAAGTACTTTGGAGATGAAGACTTACATTACGACAATGCGAATATTGAAGGCGGAGATGTACTTGTCATCGGTAAAGGCGCTGTACTGGTTGGGATGTCGGAACGTACTACAGCACAAGGAATTGAAAACCTAGCGGCAAATCTATTCCGTCATGGCCAAGCAAAACAAGTGATAGCCATTGATCTGCCTAAACATCGCTCTTGCATGCACCTCGATACAGTGATGACACACATGGATATTGATACTTTTTCTGTCTATCCAGAAATTATGCGTAAAGATCTTGATACTTGGAGGCTCACACCAAAAGGCACCAATGAAATGACGGTTGAACAAGTGCCAAGTTATACCCACGCTATTGAGAAAGCATTAGGGGTTGATTATCTCAAGATCATCACAACGGGCGGTGATAACTATGAAGCAGAACGAGAGCAATGGAATGATGCTAACAACGTGTTGACGGTCAAACCTGGTGTTGTAATTGGCTATGAACGCAACGTTTATACCAATGAGAAATACGATAAAGCAGGTATTACAGTACTAACCATTCCTGGCAATGAGTTAGGTCGTGGTCGTGGCGGGGCTCGTTGTATGAGCTGCCCAATAGAACGAGATAGTATTTAGGCATAGCGATAAAAAAGAGGGAAAGTGGTGCTTTCCCTCTTTTTTTCGATGTCCTACTTTCAATTCCGTATCAAGCTTTTACACCCGCTTGCAGGTTCAACATTTCTACTTCTTTGTCTAACGACTTTAACTTTTCTTCCATTTGCTGATGACACAAATTGGCAAAGTCTCGAATATTGCCTTTATCAAAACCCTCTGAACTCACAGGAGGCAACATTTCCACAATAACATGACCGTTATTCCAACGATTAAGCTTAAGACCGTATGTTGAGCTACAGACAATGGGAACAACCGCAACTTTAGCACCGACAGCGGCATGAAATGCGCCCGTTTTAAATGGCAACAAACCCCGTCCACGGGAACGAGTCCCCTCAGGAAACATCCATACTGAGACTTCACTGGCTTTCATATTGTCAACAACTTGATCAATTGTACTTTTCGCCTTTGAGCGATTGGCTCGATCAATCAGTATGTTGCCTGTTAGCCAATACAATTGACCAAATAATGGCATCCAAGCGAGACTCTTCTTTCCTACGGTAACGACTTTCGGCGTCACAGCCGAAGAAACGGTGAAAAGATCCCAGTTATTTTGGTGATTAGCAATATAAACATGCTGCCCACGTTGGTAGGCATCATTAGGAATACGTAACTCCAATGTGATTCCAAATACACGAGACATCTTGCTAAACAGCCGACCAAAAGTAAAAACATGTTTGGGGTTTCGTGGACTAAGCAAACAATAACCACACCCAAATACAAACATAACAATGGCAAAAATCGCGATGGCCAATACACGGAATAGTGCAATCATTAGTTGTTCTCCAACAACAAAGTAGTCAGTAATATTTGTCCGAGACTCTAACGGATTTGGCCCTCATAAAAAAGCCGAAACTCCTGTTTCGGCTTGACCATGCGAGCTGCAATCAACGAGAATCGCTAAAGCGCTCTATATTTGCTCCAAGAGCAGATAACTTATCTTCTATCTTATCGTAACCGCGATCAATATGATAAATTCGGTCTACAATCGTTTCGCCTTTGGCAATACAGCCAGCAATAACGAGACTTGCAGAAGCTCGTAAGTCTGTGGCCATCACTTGAGCGCCACTTAATTCTTCAACGTCACCACAAATAACGGTATTGCCCTCAATTTCAGCCTTTGCGCCCATACGCATCAATTCGGGGACATGCATAAAACGGTTTTCAAAGATGGTCTCTGTAATCACACCGCCACCTTGAGCCATCATATTTAATAACGTAAATTGTGCCTGCATGTCGGTTGGAAAACCTGGATGTGGCGCTGTGCGAACAGTCACAGCTTTAAGCGTTCGATCGCGCATATCAACGGAAATCCAATCATCTCCTGTTTCCACTAGCGCTCCCGCTTCTTCAAGTTTAGCCAACACTGCTTCGAGTAAATGTGCTTTCGTATTACGACATACTACTTTGCCACCAGATACTGCAGCTGCAACGAGAAATGTCCCCGTTTCAATCCGATCAGCAACCACAGCATGTTGACCACCCCCAAGGTTTTCAACACCTTCAATAGTAATGGTGTCCGTACCTGCACCGGAAATTTTCGCGCCAAGTTTATTGAGAAATTCAGCCGTATCAACAATTTCTGGCTCACGAGCAGCATTATCTAACACCGTCGTTCCTTGTGCTAAAGTCGCGGCACACATAATCGTAATCGTAGCGCCGACACTGACTTTATCCATGACAATATGCGCACCTTGCAATCGCCCATCAACACTAGCCTTCACATATCCATCTTCTAATACAATTGTCGCGCCCAACTGTTCAAGGCCATTAATATGCAGATCTACGGGTCTAGCACCGATCGCACAGCCTCCCGGTAGGGATACTTGTCCCTGACCAAAACGCGCCACCAAAGGACCAAGAGCCCAAATGGAAGCTCGCATTGTTTTGACGAGATCATAAGGGGCACAAAACTCATTGATATTACTGGGGTCAACGTGCACAGAACCGTTACGTTCAACCTTAGCACCCAGACGCTTAAGAAGCTCCATTGTGGTATCAATGTCACGCAAGTGAGGCACGTTTGCCACTTCTACTGGCTCTTGCGCCAGAATAGAGGCAAATAAAATTGGCAAGGCGGCGTTCTTTGCTCCTGAAATTGTCACTTCACCATTAAGAGGAAGCTTAGAACCTATAACTCGAAACTTATCCATCATAGATCCTTATAGTGACATCAGTTTCTTATCTCGAGCCCACTCATCAGGAGAGTATGCTTTGATGGATAAGGCATGGATATCATTTCTTTGAATATACTCCATTAATGGAGCGTAAATTAGCTGTTGCTTTTTCACTCGACTCATACCATTAAAGCAGGCATCCACAGCGACAACTTCATAATGGCTGCCTTCACCTTTCACATGAAGCTCTTCTAAGTTAAGTGCTTGCTCTAAAATTTGCTGTACTTTGGCACTATCCACCACTTACCCCTGTTTAATTCTTGATATGCCCGTCAATACACTCTTCAACATTGCTCAACTGGAACAAAGTTAGCAGTTGTTTTGGCACGAAACTGAGCATTATATGACAGTTTTTAATTTTTGCATGTTCTATTAGATGAATTAGCATCACCATACCAGCTGAATCCACTCGTTCTACTGGCTCCAAGCTGATCTCAATCATCGAATGGTCGGGTTGCCACAGGGACAAACACTTCCATAGTTCAGGTACTGACTCTCTATCTAGCACTCCTGATAACTGATATTTTTCATCAGATATCCTTAACCATTGACCCGAATTCATTTTTCTTTACTCTCAAAACGAATCGGTCGAGACGCCAACTCTTCCAGATCTTTGGCAACTGCCAAAATCCCTTCTTGGCGTAACTGACTGCTCCATTCTGACTGCTTGCTAGACAACAGGCTGATTCCTTCAGCAATCATATCAAAAGCTAACCACTCTCCCGTTTTCTTGTCTTTTCGCAGCTTAAATTCAAGCTTAATATTGGGTCTTGGTGTATCAATAATGTCAACTTTCACACCGGCAATGGTTTTACTGTCATCTATCTTCGGTTCTGGGCCAAATTCAATCTTTTGATTCGTGTATTGAGTCAATACTTGTGCATATGAGCTGACCAAGTAAGCGCGAAAAGCAGCAATAAAATGACTCACATCTTCACGCTTAGCCCCTTTTAAATTTGGCCCCAACAATTTTAGTGCCGCATACTTTTCGTTGACGTAAGGCATCAGCTCTTGTTCAACAATCACTTTTAAATGATCAGGATTCTTGTGCACCGCATCTTGCTCGGATTTCAAACGATCGAATGCTTGCTGAGCAACTTGCTTCATCATTTGATAAGGTTGGGTTTTGTCAATTTCCGCGGCACCAGCTGTCAGCGTTACAGCAAACATTGTTAAACTCAGTAGTAACTGCTTAAACATGGTTATTCCTCTTCCTGATTTTTCGAGTCACCACCGACGCTATATAATACTTGACCAATTAGGTCTTCCAACACTAGCGCTGATTTCGTATCTTCGATGTAATTACCATCCACTAACATTTGCTCATCATCAAAAACAAATCCTGGCGTTAAACCTATGTATTGCTCACCAATCAAACCTGATGTGAGTATTTTGACACTCGATGTTTCAGGAAATTGGTCATAATCTGCGTTAATTGACATAGTCACAACAGGAAGAAGATTCTCTTTGTTGAGCCCTATGTCTGCCACTCGCCCAATAACCACACCACCCACTTTCACAGGTGAACGGACTTTTAAACTACCTATGTTATCGAACTCAGCTTTCAGCGTATAAGTATTATTCGCGCCGAGCCCTTTTACGTCAGCGACTTGAAAAATCATCACCAACACTGCGCAAATTCCAGCAATCACAAAAGTGCCGACCCATAACTCAATTTTTCTTGTTTGTTGCATAGTTAATTCCCAAACATCAGTGCAGTCAGTACAAAGTCTAAACCAAGTACTGCCAATGAAGAGTGTACGACGGTACGAGTCGTTGCTCGACTGATACCTTCCGAAGTCGGAATCGCATCATACCCATTGAATAATGCTACCCAAGTTACCGTGATAGCGAATACCAAACTTTTAATAAGGCTATTACCAATATCTTGGCCAAGCTCAACCGAAGCCTGCATAGCCGACCAGAAACTGCCGTGATCAATGCCTTTCCAATCAACCCCAACCAGCTGGCCACCCCAGATCCCAACAGCCATAAAAATCATCGCCAGCATAGGCATTGATATCACTCCGGCCCAAAAACGGGGGGCGATGACGCGCTTTAATGGGTCAACCGCCATCATTTCCATACTTGATAACTGCTCTGTTGCTTTCATCAAGCCGATTTCAGCCGTCAGAGCGGACCCTGCTCTACCGGCGAACAATAGTGCAGTCACAACCGGTCCCAACTCTCGCAGCAATGATAAAGCAACCATTTGCCCCAGTGCACCTTCTGCACCAAAATCGACCAAAATGACGTAACCTTGAAGACTCAGTACCATGCCTATAAATAAACCCGACAAAACAATGATGATCAGAGACTGAACACCAACGCTATATAATTGCTTGACTAATAGAGGAAGGTTTTTTATCGGTTGAGGGCGAGATATTAGAGCACCAAATACCATCAAACTTGCACGACCAAAAGACTCACACACATCTAATGTTCTGCGGCCTGTCGCGGCAATAAAATTTGCCAAGTCAGATACCATCAAAAAGCTCCTTAGTTAAAGCTTGTGCTGGATAACGAAACGGAACAGGCCCGTCAGCGTTGCCAAGAAGAAATTGTTGTACTTGTGGATCAGGATTGGCATGCAACTCTTCAGGCGTACCTTTAGCAATAATTTTTCCATTCGCTAAGATGTAAACCCAATCGGCTATACTCATCACCTCAGGGACATCATGAGACACCACAACAGACGTCACTCCCAAAGCTTGATTTAGATTGCGTATCAGTTCAACCAATACCCCCATAGTAATTGGGTCTTGACCAACAAAAGGCTCATCATACATGATAAGTTCAGGATCAAGGGCGATAGCACGCGCTAATGCTGCTCTTCTTGCCATACCACCAGACAGTTCACTTGGCATCAACTGTGATGCGCCTCTTAAACCAACCGCTTCCAGTTTAAGTAGGACTAATGTACGAATCAGTGTTTCGTCTAAACGCGTATGTTCACGAAGCGGAAAAGCGACATTGTCAAAGACGTTGAGGTCCGTAAATAACGCTCCAGACTGAAATAACATGCTCATTTTTTTACGCTTTTTGTATAATCGCTTGCGGTTTAACGTCGGAATATTCTCACCATCAAACCACACTTCACCTTTATCTGGGTAAAGTTGACCACCAATAAGACGCAATAAAGTTGTCTTACCTATACCGGATGGTCCCATAATTGCGGTGACTTTCCCACGAGGAACATTCAAGCTGATATCATCAAATATCCGCCTTTTCCCTCGAAAAAAAGTTAAGTTTTTAATGGTTACAAGATCCGAAGATGACATAGCATTCCCTGACTTAGCGCGTTGAATCGGCCATCATAAGCACATTGTGTAAAAATTTGAAGATCTGCCTATTTAATTATGGCTAACATTTTACTAAATAAAGCTCTTTTCATTTCCAAACATGATAAAGTCGATCAATTTAGTTGGTGAACGATTAATTACTTCCCTTTTTATACCTAAACCGTCAAAATTGATCGCTAAATTTGTCCCTTTATCCACTAATTAAGGATCATCATGTTTGAAGCGATTGCGTTTCTAGTTGTTGGATTAGTCTTTTTAGTATGGAGCGCTGATAAACTTGTCTTTGGTGCAGCAGCATTAGCTCGAAATATCGGTATTTCTCCCCTTGTGATAGGTATGACTATCTTAGCAATGGGATCTTCAGCTCCTGAAATGATGGTCTCAGCAACGGCGGCACTAGACGGCAAAACGGATACCGCGGTAGGGAACGTATTGGGTTCAAATATCGCCAATATTGCATTAATTCTCGGTATTACTGCAATGGTCAAACCCCTATCAATAAGTTCAGCTGTTTTGCGCAGAGAATTTCCCCTTATGATAGGCGTCACTATTCTTGCTGGCGTTGTACTGTGGGATAGCCGATTAGGTTTCCATGAAGGCGTGTTGCTGTTTGCTCTATTTGCGGTATTTATTTTGGCAATGCTACGCATTAGCAATAAAGAGAAAAAAAGTGGTCAGACAGACCCACTACTTGAAGAGCAAGAATCAGAAGTTCCTGAAGGGGTCAGTAATTTAAAAGCTTTGATGTGGGTGATACTTGGGTTAGTTATTTTACCCATATCAGCAGATACCTTAGTCGATAGCGCCGTCTATATTGCCCAATATTTGGGTATGAGCGATCTGGTTATTGGACTCACAATAATCGCCGTGGGGACGAGTTTACCGGAGCTTGCCGCGTCACTGGCAGGTGTGATGAAAGGTGAAGATGATATGGCGGTTGGCAATATTATTGGCTCAAATGTGTTTAACATACTCGCGGTCATGGGCATACCTGGTATTTTGAATCCATCCATTCTCAGTCAGTATGCCATGGGAAGAGATTTCTGGATAATGTTAGGTGTTTCACTACTATTGGTCGCAATGGCATTAGGTAAATCGCGAAGTATCAATCGTATTGAAGGCGCTGCGCTTCTATTGTGTTTTCTTGCCTATCAAGGCTATCTAGTCCTTAACATGACTGCGTAATTTTTTATTTACTGGGAGTTTGACATGTTTGATTTTCGCGCCGCTGCTCTTGAAGTGTTGAAAACTGAAATCGAGGCACTAGAGCAACTCGATCAATATGTTAACCAAGATTTCATTAACGCCTGTGAGCTGATCCTATCCAATCACGGAGGTAAAATCGCTGTCATGGGTATGGGGAAGTCTGGTCATATCGGTAAAAAAATTGCAGCCACATTAGCGAGCACAGGCACATCCGCATTTTTTGTTCATCCAGGAGAAGCCGCTCATGGCGATCTGGGCATGATTAAAGCCGGCGACATTTTATTAGCCATTTCAAATTCCGGTGAGTCTTCAGAAATATTGAGCCTATTCCCAGTTCTCAAACGGCTTAATATAAAAATCATAAGCATGACTGGCAAGCCTTCATCAAATATGGCTAAATTGTCCGATTATCATTTACAAATTTCTGTGCCCAAAGAAGCTTGTCCCCTAGGGCTGGCACCGACAGCCAGTACAACAGCAACCTTGGCCATGGGAGATGCATTAGCGGTAGCCTTGCTGCAGGCGCGTGGCTTTACAGCTGAGGACTTTGCGTTGTCTCATCCAGGTGGTGCGCTGGGACGAAAGCTCCTATTAAAACTCTCAGACATTATGCACACCGGAGACAAACTCCCTATCGTCACTCCAGATACACTGATTAGAGATGCGCTACTCGTAATCAGTCAAAAAGGACTAGGAATGACAGCTGTCGTCGACGGCAACCAGATGCTTGTAGGCATTTTTACCGATGGCGATCTGCGTCGCATTCTCGATAAACGTATTGATATACACAGCACTCAAATTGGAGAAGTGATGACAACGCATCCAACCGTAGCTCATCCTAATCTTCTGGCTGCGGAAGGATTAAATCTCATGCAGGACAAGGCAATCAATGGACTTATTTTATGTGACCACAAAAAGGTTGTTGGAGCCTTGAACATGCATGACTTACTCAAGGCGGGAGTCATGTAATGTCAACCATGATTGAAACTTTATATAAACCCGTGGAACAAAGTACATATAATATTGCCAAAACTATTAAGCTATTGATTTGTGACGTAGATGGTGTTTTTTCCGATGGGCTCATCTACATGGGCAACAATGGCGAAGAACTTAAGACTTTCCATACCAGAGATGGTTACGGAGTTAAGTCACTGATGAAAGCAGGTATTGACATTGCTATTATCACAGGACGAAAATCTGACATTGTTGAAAATCGAATGAAAGCCCTTGGTATTTCACTGATATATCAAGGTCAAGACGACAAATTGAAAGCATATGATGATATATGCAAAAGATTAAATGTTGCGCCTGAGCACACCGCTTATATCGGTGATGACCTAATAGATTGGCCTGTGATGGAAAAGGTTGCTCTAAAAGTATGTGTAGGCGATGGGCATCCACTGCTGGTGACGCGAGCAAATTATGTAACACAGACTCTAGGAGGCCACGGGGCTGTTAGAGAGGTCTGCGATCTCATTTTGCAATCACGTGACGAGCTCGAGTCCTACAAGGGTTTAAGTATATGAGTGTCCAGCGTATCGGCTATCTTATTCTGGCATTTATCATCTCTTGGTCAGCCTACTATTTGATTGAGAAAGGCCGAGGGTACGATATACAAGTAGAACCAAATACCGAGTTACCCATGTTTAGCGGTGAAGATTTAACCAACACGTCATTCGACGAACAAGGTGTTCGCAGCTATGTCATTACATCAGATAAACTGGATCATTTTGCCAAAAGTGGCGATACCATTTTTGACCACCCTGTCTTAAAAGTATACAAAGAAGGCACAACTCAAGAATGGGAAGTCACCGCTGAGCAAGGCGTTTTGAATAAGGACCATGTTTTGACGCTACAAACGAACGTCCTTGCAAAGAATTTACTACCTGATTCAGGTTTCGATATTCTATCGACTGATATGATGAATATTCAGTTAAAAAGTCGCAACTTTTGGGCTGACAACCAAGTGACTCTGATTGGCCCTCAATTTGAAACGGTAGGCCAAGCAATGAAAGGCAACTTTGCCGATAACAACGCAACCCTATACAATAGCGTACAAAGTAAATATGAAACTGTTACACCTTAGTCTAATTTCCTTTTTGCTGATTTCAGGACCAGCCTTAGCCTTGTCTAATGACCTTGAACAACCTGCTTACATTAACTCTGCCACTCAACAACTTGATATGCAGAGTAACAAAGCAACTTTTATTGGAGATGTAACACTGAAACAAGGCAGTATCAACATCAATGCTGATAAAGTTATTGTTACCAGAAACCCCAAAGATGGCTCAATTAGAGAAATAGAGGGTTACGGCGACCTTGCCACCTTTTCCCAACTCACTGATGACGGAAAGACACTTTATGGAGAGGCAAAAGAGCTTTACTACAAAGTCGCTGAAGATGAATTGATAATGATAGAGCAAGCAATGTTGTCACAAGATGACAGTGAAATACGTAGCAAAAAAATTCGTTACAAAATTTCAGCTCAGAAACTTATCGCAGACGGCAATCAAACTGGCGAACGTGTAAAAACGATTCTTCAGCCACAAACCATCCAAAACTAACTATGGCAAAACTCAAAGCAAAACACTTAGCAAAAACATATGGCAATCGACAAGTCGTTACCGATGTAAGCCTAGAAGTGACTTCCGGACAGATTGTTGGTCTATTAGGACCTAACGGCGCTGGTAAAACTACGTCCTTTTATATGATCGTAGGACTTGTCGCCCGTGATGAAGGTTCCATTACTATTGACGATAAAGACATCAGTATCTTGCCAATGCATAGTCGCTCTCGCATGGGGATAGGATACTTGCCGCAAGAAGCTTCTATTTTCAGGAAGCTTTCTGTTGAAGACAATATTATGGCGGTTCTGGAAACACGTGAAGAACTCACTCGAGAGCAAAGACAAGATAAATTGGAAGATTTATTAGAAGAGTTCCACATTCAGCACATAAGACACAGCGCTGGCATGGCACTCTCAGGTGGAGAGCGTCGGCGGGTAGAAATCGCCCGAGCACTAGCGGCTAACCCTCAATTTATTTTATTGGATGAACCTTTTGCTGGTGTCGACCCAATATCCGTTATCGATATCAAAAAAATCATCGAACACTTACGTGATCGCGGACTGGGCGTCCTCATTACAGACCACAATGTACGTGAAACATTAGATGTGTGCGAAAAAGCTTATATCGTCAGCCAAGGACACTTAATCGCTGAAGGTACGCCAGATCAAGTGCTTAACAATGAACAAGTAAAACAAGTTTATCTCGGTGAACAATTCCGTCTATGATTAAAATGAAGAACGGTAAGATTCTATAGCATCTAAGGCAAACAATACTGAATGAAACCCTCATTACAACTCAAGCTGGGACAACAGTTAGCAATGACCCCACAGTTGCAACAAGCCATTCGCTTGCTGCAACTTTCTACTCTGGATCTGCAACAAGAGATTCAAGAAGCTTTGGATTCCAACCCGCTTTTAGAAGTAGAAGATGGTTCAGAAGAAAGTCAAAATCTTGAAGAAAAATCCATCCACAGCGAAGAAAAGGACAGTAATTCTGAACTTACGGAGCCCGAAGTAAAAGACAGCTCTGAACTCATCGAAACATCAGAAATCAGTAATGAACTTGAAATTGATACGACTTGGGAAGACGTGTATAGCGCAAATACGGGTAGTACCGGCATAGCGTTAGATGATGACATGCCAGTCTATCAAGGAGAAACCACTCAATCCTTACATGATTACTTAACTTGGCAACTGGATCTCACCCCCTTTAGTGACACAGATCGAACCATAGCGATGGCTATTATTGATGCCATTGACGACTACGGTTATCTGACAATATCTACCCAAGATATTCTTGAGAGCTTTGACAATGAGGAAATCGAATTAGAAGAGATTGAAGCAGTTCGTAAGCGAGTTCAGCAATTTGATCCATTAGGCGTCGCGTCCAACAATCTACAAGACTGTCTACTGTTGCAACTTGCCGCTTTTCCTGAAGATACGCCTTGGTTAAAAGAAGCCAAACTCGTACTGACCAACCATATCGATCAGTTGGGTAATCGTGACTATAAAGTCATCATAAAAGAGGCAAGATTAAAAGAGTCTGAACTGAAAGAAGCTCTGAACCTTATCCAACAATTAGATCCCCGCCCAGGAAGCCGTATTGCAGCTGAGCATGCTGAATATGTCATTCCAGACGTATCTGTGTTCAAGGAACGTGGTAAATGGCTTGTAACCATAAATCCAGATTCAATCCCCAGATTAAAAGTCAATCAACACTACGCTGCGTTAGGCAAAGGCAGCAGCTCTGATAGTCAGTATATTCGTTCCAATCTTCAAGAAGCCAAATGGCTAATTAAAAGCTTAGAAAGTAGAAACGAAACCTTATTGAAGGTTGCCAAATGTATTGTTGAACATCAACGTGATTTCTTTGAATACGGCGAAGAAGCCATGAAGCCGATGGTCCTCAATGATGTGGCACTCGATGTTGATATGCATGAATCAACCATTTCGAGGGTCACTACCCAGAAATACATGCACACACCACGAGGTATTTTTGAGCTAAAATTTTTCTTTTCCAGCCATGTCAGTACTGATAATGGTGGGGAATGTTCATCCACTGCAATCCGGGCTTTGATTAAAAAGCTGGTTGCTGCCGAAAATAGTGCCAAACCACTCAGTGACAGCAAAATTGCAGCCCTACTTGCTGACCAGGGGATTCAGGTCGCTAGGAGAACAATAGCGAAATACCGAGAATCTCTAGGCATCGCCCCTTCGAGTCAGCGTAAACGCCTACTATAAGGCACCTAACCAAGAAGGAAAGTCTATGCACATCAATATAAATGGCCACCACATTGAGCTCACCGATTCAATGCAAGACTACGTAAACGAAAAGTTTCAAAAGCTTGAGCGCTTTTTTGACCATATAAATAACGTACATGTTGTTTTAAAAGTTGAAAAACTTCGTCAAATCGCGGAAGCTACCCTTCACGTCAACCAAGGCGAGATCCACGCTTCAGCAGATGAAGAAAACATTTATGCTGCCGTTGACTCTTTGGTCGACAAATTGGTTAGACAATTAAACAAACACAAAGAAAAGTTAAATACACATTAAATATCATGCAACTAAGTGAAATCCTCTCATTGGACTGCACCAAAAGTGCAGTCCAATGTACTAGTAAAAAGCGAGCACTTGAGATGATCAGTGAAATCGTCGCAACGCACACCGGACAGAATCCTACTGAGCTATTTGAGTGTATGCTCAGCAGAGAAAAAGTCGGCAGCACTGGTATAGGTAATGGTATCGCCATTCCTCATGCACGTATGCAATCGACGGATAAGGCTGTGGCCGTTTTACTACAGTGTGAATCGCCCATCGAGTTTGATTCTATCGATAATCGACCGGTTGATCTCTTGTTCGCTCTTTTAGTACCCGATGCACAATGTAAAGAGCATCTAAAAACCCTTTCAAGCATGGCAGAGCGATTAAATAACAAACAAGTTCTCAAACAACTGCGTAAGGCCAAGTCCGATCAGGAGCTTTACGATATCATGGTTAACCATTGATGCGTCTTATCATTGTTAGCGGGCAGTCTGGAGCAGGAAAAACCGTAGCACTTCGCGTACTCGAAGATTTGGGTTACTACTGTGTGGACAATTTACCTGTCGATTTACTGGATAAATTTATCAAGTCCGTCAAATCCAGCAAGCAAAATGTTGCCGTTAGTATTGATATTCGAAACTTACCTACAGAACCTAATTTGCTTATCGATACTTTGAGCAAACTGAAAAAATCCTCTGACGTAAGCATTCTGTTTCTAGATGCCAAGAAAGACACCTTACTTAAACGCTATAGTGAAACTCGGCGCATACACCCCTTAACTCTCAGCCAAGAGAACACCTCGTTAGAGCAAGCTATCGAAAAAGAGCGCTGTATTTTGTCTCCTCTCAAAGAACATGCTGACTTGGTCATAGATAGCAGTAACAAATCATTACATGAGCTAAGTGAAGTGGTCAGAATGCGTATTGAGGGCCGAGAGCGTAAAGACCTCGTTATGGTTTTTCAATCTTTTGGCTACAAGTATGGACTACCAAGTGACGCTGACTATGTCTTTGATGTACGCTTTTTGCCAAATCCTCATTGGGAGCCAGCACTGCGCCCCATGACAGGGCTAGATGCCCCTATTAAAGCCTTTCTCGAAAGTCACCAAGATGTGCTGAACTTAAAAAAGCAAATTGAAACATTCATCGAAAACTGGTTGCCCTTACTTGAAAAAAATAATCGTAGCTATCTAACGGTTGCTATCGGCTGCACGGGAGGCCAGCACCGCTCTGTCTATCTTGCACAACAAATTGGTGAGCACTTTGCCCAAATGGGGCATCAAGTACAAGTTCGCCATACCAGTTTGGAAAAGACACACAAGGAATAACCCATGTCTCAACGTAGAACTGTCCTTATCCAAAACCGATTGGGGCTACATGCTCGAGCTGCGGTAAAGCTTGTAGAGCTTGCTCAATCCTTTGAAGCCACTCTGACTATCCAAAATCATGATGGTAAAGAAGTGACTGCTGATAGTGTCATGGGATTGCTCATGCTTGAGTCTTCACAAGGCGAACATGTAACAATTACCGCTGATGGCGATGATGCCAAACATGCATTAGATGCTGTCTGCCATCTCATCGAAGACAAATTCGAAGAGGCTGAATAACTTTATCGCCCAAGATAAAAGAAAATCACTCCCTTTTATATTAACTTATTAAATAAACACTAAAATTAAGTTATTATTCGACATATTGTAAGCTTATAGAGTCAGGAGGAAAAAATGGCAGAGCAAATTGAATTCGATCAAGCTCACCAAGCCCTCCAAGAAGTTTCAGACGCTCTAGACAATGGTAGATTTGTTCATGTCCGGCGGCAACTTCAGGACATGGAACCGGAAGATATTGCCCATCTGTTAGAAGCCTCGCCGAGAAAAAGTCGTGATGTTCTCTGGCAACTTACTGATCCTGAAGACTATGGTGAGATCCTCGACGAATTAAGTGAGGATGTCAAAGATGCTCTAGTCTCTAAAATGGAACCTGAGGTACTTGCTGAAGCAACCGAGGGTATGGACACGGATGACGTAGCGTACGTTCTTCGTAGTTTGCCTGATGACGTATCACGTGAAGTCCTTTCACAAATGGATATCTCAGACCGTTTACGAGTGGAAGCGGCATTATCCTACGCTGAGGATACAGCAGGTGGACTGATGAATACTGACGTCATCACTATTCGTGCTGACGTTGACGTTGACGTTGTCCTACGATATCTGAGAATGAAAGGAGAGTTACCTCAAGCAACGGACGCGCTTTATGTCATTGATGAAGAGAGTCAACTTATCGGCCAGCTGCCTATTACCACCCTAATCACCACACAACCAGATGTGAAAGTCAGTGACGTTATGGCAGATGCTGATGAAGCCATCGAAGTGACGATGAGTGACTCTGACGTTGCTAGTCTATTTGAACGTCGTAATTGGGTTTCAGCTCCTGTGATTAACGAAAACAAACATCTCGTTGGTCGAATCACTATTGATGATGTTGTCGATGTAATCCGTGAAGACGCTGAGCATTCCATGATGAGCATGGCAGGTATGAATGATGATGAAGATACCTTTGCTCCTGTAGTCAAGTCTGCACGAAAGCGCAGTGTTTGGCTCGGAGCCAATGTACTTGCAGCCTTAGCCGCTGCCTCAGTCTCCAACATGTTTGAGGCTACGTTAGATCAAATGGCAGCCATCGCAGTCCTTATGACCATAGTACCGTCGATGGGAGGTGTCGCTGGTAACCAAACCGTTGCGCTTGTGATCCGTGGTCTAGCTCTGGGGCACATCGGTGATGCTAACAAACGTGAACTGCTAATGAAAGAGGCTGCCATAGGTCTAGTAAACGGCATCATGTGGGCACTGATCATTGGTGGTATCGTTGTCGCTTGGAAAGGAAATTGGATGTTGGGAGGAATTATTTCCGCAGCGATGCTAACCAATTTACTGGTTGCGGGTATCGCTGGAGTAACTATTCCTATCCTGTTGAAAAAAATGAATATAGATCCTGCACTTGCGGGAGGAATGGCACTGACAACTGTGACGGATGTTATCGGCTTATCTGTATTCCTTGGTTTGGCTACACTGATGATTTAGCCAAACCACAGTAATAAAAAAGCACAGCATTGGCTGTGCTTTTTGCTATATAAAGAAAAGTTAGTTGATATTAGGACCTAACCATTTCTCAGCTTCAGTATTGTCCCACCCTTTACGCTCAGCATAACTCTCGACTTGATCTTGCTGGATTTGGGCAATAGCAAAATAACGTGAATCAGGGTGTGAGAAATACCAACCTGACACTGAGGCGCCTGGCCACATTGCATAGCTAGTGGTTAAGGACATCTCTATGGTCTGCTCAACATTCAACAACTCCCACAAGGTCCCTTTTTCAGTATGCTCTGGGCAAGCTGGGTAGCCTGGCGCGGGACGAATACCTTGATACTTCTCTCGTATCAGTTCCTCATTTGATAGGCTTTCATCCTTTGCATATCCCCAGATATCTTTACGTACTCTCTCATGCAAGTATTCAGCAAAAGCCTCAGCAAGTCGATCGGCAACCGCTTGGATCATAATCGCGTTATAATCATCTCCATTAGCTTTATACTCATCAGCTAACTCACGTTCACCAATCCCACCAGTTACAGCAAACGCACCAATCCAATCCAATTTTCCAGAAGATTTAGGGGCAATAAAATCAGACAAACAATAGTTGTATCCTTTCGGTTTTTCAGTTTGCTGGCGTAAGTTATGTAATACTTTTTGTACTTGAGTACGAGATTCGTCAGTATAAACTTCAATATCATCGCCAATACTCGCGGCTGGAAAAAGAGCACACATACCGCGAGCTTTAAGTAATCCCTCTCTCTCTACTCTATCAAGCAATTCATTGGCATCTGCAAATAGCCTTTTCGCTTCATCGCCAACTTCTTCATGTTCCAAAATAGTGGGATATTTTCCAACCAAAGACCAAGTCATAAAGAATGGCGTCCAATCAATGTATTGACGTAAAGTCGCGACATCAAAATCATCAAACACGTGCACTCCATGTTTAGCTGGGACTGGCGGCGTATACTTGTCCCAGTCAATAGCCATCTTATTCGCGCGAGCTTGCTCTAGTGTTACTGGTTTTGTACGTGGCTTCTTGCGGTTATGCTGATCGCGAACTCGCACATAATCTGCATCAAGTTTTTCAACAAAGGGAGGCCGTAGTTCATCAGAAAGTAGCGAGGTACACACCCCCACAGCGCGAGACGCATTGTTCACATACACAACCGGATGGCGATAATTTTGCTCTATTTTTACCGCAGTATGCGCTTTAGATGTAGTCGCCCCGCCAATCAATAATGGTAGTTCAAAACCAAGCCGTTCCATTTCTTTGGCAACATGCACCATTTCATCTAAAGAGGGGGTAATCAAGCCCGATAAACCAATAATATCGACATTTTCTTCTTTGGCGACTTTAAGAATTTTTTCACACGGAACCATCACGCCTAAATCAATGATCTCGTAGTTATTGCACTGCAAAACGACGCCGACAATATTTTTGCCGATATCGTGAACATCACCTTTGACCGTCGCTAAAAGTATCTTACCGTTAGAAAACCCGGCTTGCTTTTCAGCATTGATAAATGGCTCGAGGTGCGCCACAGCCTGTTTCATTACCCGTGCAGATTTCACGACTTGGGGCAAAAACATTTTACCTTCGCCAAATAAGTCACCGACAACGTTCATGCCATCCATCAATGGACCTTCGATGACCTCTAACGGTTTAGCGGCTTGAACTCGTGCCTCTTCAGTATCTTCGACAATAAATTCGGTAATTCCCTTAACCAATGCGTGCTCTAAACGTTTTTCAACTGGCCAAGTCCTCCACTCCAAAGCACTCGCGTCTTCCTCTTTACCCACGCCTTTCTGCGCATAGTCAGCCGCAATATCGAGTAATCTCTCTGTTGCGTCGTTACGACGATTTAGCACGACATCTTCAACCGCTTCTCGAAGCTTTTCAGGAACATTGTCATAGATTTCCAATTGACCTGCGTTCACTATGCCCATGTCCATGCCATTGCGAAAACAATGGTAAAGAAATACTGCATGAATCGCTTCTCGTACGTAGTTGTTGCCCCTAAATGAAAACGAAACGTTGGATACGCCTCCAGAAATCATCGCGTGCGGGAGATCACGTTTAATATCGGCCACAGCTTCGATAAAATCGACCGCGTAGTTGTTGTGCTCTTCAATCCCTGTCGCTACTGCGAAGATATTAGGGTCAAAAATAATATCCTCTGCTGGGAAACCTACCTCATCCACCAAAATCCGATAAGCTTGCGTACAAATTTCAAGCTTACGTTGACGAGTTTCTGCCTGACCAACTTCGTCAAAGGCCATAACAATGACCGCGGCCCCATAACGGCGAATCAATTTAGCCTGTTCAACAAATTTATCTTTGCCTTCTTTCAATGAAATAGAGTTTACTATCCCTTTGCCTTGAATGCATTTAAGTCCAGCCTCAATGACTTCCCACTTTGAAGAGTCAACCATGATAGGGACTTTGGATATCTCAGGCTCAGACGCACACAAATTGAGGAAACGAACCATGCATGCCTCAGCGTCCAACATGCCCTCATCCATATTGATATCGATAATTTGAGCGCCATTTTCAACCTGTTGGCGAGCAACGTCTAACGCTTCATCATATAACTCTTCTTTAATGAGTCGTTTAAAGCGCGCCGATCCTGTGACATTGGTTCTTTCGCCAACGTTGACAAATAAGGTGTCTTTTTCGATTGTCAGAGGCTCTAATCCTGAGAGGCGACATGCAACAGCTAACTCAGGGATCTGGCGGGGTGCGATCCCTTCTACTGCCTTGGCCATAAACTGAATATGTTCAGGAGTGGTACCACAGCAGCCACCAATTAAGTTGAGAAAGCCACTTTCTGCCCATTCTTTAACATGAACAGCCATATCGCTGGGAGACAGATCATATTCCCCAAATGCATTGGGTAATCCAGCATTAGGATGCGCGGATACATATGACTCTGAAATACGAGAAAGCTCTTCTACATAAGGGCGAAGTTCATCTGGCCCAAGCGCGCAATTAAGACCAAATGAGATAGGTTTTACATGGCGAAGCGAGTTATAAAAGGCCTCTGTAGTCTGTCCGGATAATGTTCGTCCCGATGCGTCTGTAATCGTCCCAGAAATCATCACAGGCAAACTCAGACCTAATTCTTCAAATACAGTGTCAACTGCAAATGCACTGGCCTTCGCATTTAACGTGTCAAAGATGGTTTCAATGAGTATGAGGTCACATCCACCTTTTATCAAAGCTCTTGTAGATTCGGAGTAAGCGCACACCAATTCATCAAAACTCACGTTCCGATAGCCTGGATCATTTACATCAGGAGAAATAGAGCAAGTACGGTTAGTTGGTCCAAGCACGCCAGCAACATAGCGAGGTTTGTCAGGTGTCTTGGCTGTCCATTCATCGGCAGCTTCACGGGCCAACTTCGCTGCTTGGTAATTGATTTCCTCGCTAAGGCTTTCCATATCGTAATCTGCCATGGCAATAGTCGTGGCATTGAACGTGTTAGTTTCGAGAATATCAGCCCCAGCTTGCAAATATTCACAATGGATGGCTTTGATCAAGTCAGGCTGAGTGAGTACTAAAAGATCATTATTGCCTTTAAGATCACAATGCCAATTGGCAAACCGCTCTCCTCGATATCCCGATTCTTCTAATTTATGCCCCTGAATCATAGTGCCCATACCGCCATCAATCAGCAATATGCGTTGTTTTAATTGAGCGTCTATCTGTTGCCTTACATTACTTCCCACGGTACAGCCTCATCATTTTCCTTATTGACTCATCCTATCACAGTTAAAAAAGGAGTCTAGACGTCCAAACGACTAAATTTATCACTGAAGAATGACAAAAAAACGTTTGCTATTTAATCACGTCGAGAAGAAAATTCTCAGTCATAATTTGTCACACTCTGAGATCCCAATGTCGGTTTACTATACTCTCTGCTTTTTATCTGCAGCCGCCATGCTTATTGCTTTTATAAACAGTAAGATAGGCAAGATGCAAACAACAATTGCTATCACAGCAGGCTCAATGGTTTTATCTCTTCTGATTTTAATCGCTGGTCAAAACAATTGGTTCCACTTGAGCGAAATCGCTTCTGATACTGTATCGAGTATTAACTTTGAAGATTTTCTTCTCAAAGGTATTTTAGGGTTTCTTTTATTTGCAGGTGGTTTAGGTATCAAACTGCCGCACCTCAAAAATCAAAAGTGGGAAATTGCGGTGCTCGCCCTCGGCGCAACCCTCTTTTCTACCTTTTTCATTGGCTTCGTCCTGTATGGTTTCTGTCAACTACTTGGCGTGCAGTTTGACCTAGTATACTGCTTGCTTTTTGGCGCGCTAATCTCACCAACAGACCCTATTGCGGTATTAGCAATCGTCAAGAAATTGGACGCTCCAGAGCGTATCTCAACCCAAATCGAGGGAGAGTCACTCTTTAATGATGGATTTGGTCTAGTCATATTTGTCACCTTGTTCACTATCGCTTTTGGTACAGAGTCACCAACTGTAGGTAGCGTCTCTCTACTCTTTATTCAAGAAGCAATAGGAGGAATCGTGTACGGATTTGCTCTTGGTTTGCTTTTTCACTATCTAATTAGTTCGACTGACGATCACTCCATGGAGCTACTACTGACGATAGGCATACCAACAGCCGGTTATGCTTTTGCAGAAGTTCTGCATGTCTCTGGGCCGTTGGCTATGGTTGTGTCTGGTATCATGATTGGTAACTGGACTCGATTTATTGGCTTTTCGAAAGAAAGTGAAGATCACCTCGACCACTTCTGGGAACTGGTTGATGAGTTTTTAAATGGTGTGCTGTTCCTCTTAATTGGTATGTCTATGTTGCTATTTGAATTCCATGAGGAGGATTGGATTTTAATGGCGTTTTCAATACCTCTGGTGCTGGGTGCTCGTTATTTAAGTGTTTTCTTGGCTTACATTGGTTTTAAGCGCCATCGAAAATATAATCCTTGGTCAGTTAAGATCCTGACTTGGGGCGGTTTACGGGGTGGACTAGCCCTAGCAATGGCCCTTTCTATTCCCTCCGGCATTTGGGTCGTTCAAGACAAGCTTATCGACGTGAAAGAAATTATCCTCGTGATGACTTACTCTGTTGTTGTCTTTTCTATTTTGATTCAGGGTTCAACGATTACTCCTATGATAGAAAAAGCCAAACTTGCTGAAAAAGAGATGGAACGGGATAATAACTAAAGCTAGCTATCCTATATAAAAAGGCTCTTCTAAGAGCCTTTTTTCAGTCAATAACACCCAGATCCGATTTCCCACATCAAAAACTCAAAGCAGAAGCTTCAGTACAGTTAGTACAGTTAGTACAGTTAGTACAGTTAGTACAGTTAGTACAGTTAGTACAGTTAGTACAGTTAGTATCTAGAATGTTATCCTCTTTCGGTAACTCTCAACCTAAAAAGTATAAAAATAAGATCACCTTAGCAATAAAGGCTATTTTTGTGCTCTGTAAGCCTAGTACCAGCGCGCATGGTTGTTGATGCTTGGAAAACTTTGCCTATCAAACTCGGAAGAAAATGTATTTGCCGTGGGGCACTCGGGAGAATCTTAGTAAAAACCCACTAGATTATACAAATAAAAAAACCCCAGCATTGCTGCTAGGGTTTAGAAGAAGTGGCGGAGCGGACGGGACTCGAACCCGCGACCCCCGGCGTGACAGGCCGGTATTCTAACCAACTGAACTACCGCTCCGCACTGGTTAGACCTAAGTCTAAATATAAAGCCTGGCGATGTCCTACTCTCACATGGGGAAACCCCACACTACCATCGGCGCTATTGCGTTTCACTTCTGAGTTCGGCATGGAATCAGGTGGGTCCACAACGCTATGGTCGCCAAGCAAAATTTTGTATGGAACAAAATTTAACGCACTTTAGTGCGGCCTGTAGGGTCAACTACATGGACATAGTTGATAAATTCTGTCCAAAAACTTGGAAAGCTGTTTTGTGTTCTCTACACATTCAATGTTCTATTTGAGTCCACAACAAAACCCTTTGGGTGTTGTATGGTTAGGCCTCACGGGCAATTAGTACAGGTTAGCTCAACGCCTCACAACGCTTACACACCCTGCCTATC